>NZ_JBFAHK010000030.1:0-85631 GCF_040802095.1 Nonomuraea sp. NPDC050783 | reverse complement strand
GCGTGGCCAGCCCCAGCGCGCACGGGCAGGCGATGATCAGCACCGCCACCGCGGCCGTGAACGCCGCACCCGCCCCGTTGCCGGTGCCCAGCCAGTAGCCCAGCGTCCCGACGGCCAGCGCGATCACGATCGGCACGAACACGCCCGAGATCCGGTCGGCCAGCCGCTGCACCTGCGCCTTGCCGGTCTGCGCCTCCTCCACCAGCCTGGCCATCTGCGCGAGCCGGGTGTCCGCGCCGACCCGGGTGGCCCGCACGATCAGCCGGCCGCCCGCGTTCACAGTGGCGCCGGTGACCGCGTCGCCCGGCCCGACCTCGACCGGCACCGACTCGCCGGTCAGCATCGAGGCGTCCACGGCCGAGGTGCCCTCCTCCACCACGCCGTCGGTGGCGATCTTCTCCCCCGGCCGCACCACGAACCGGTCACCGCTCTTGAGCTGCTCGACCGGGACGCGGCGGCCGTCGGCCAGCTCGACGTCCTTGGCGCCCAGCTCCATCAGCGCCCGCAGCGCCGCCCCCGCCCGCCGCTTCGAGCGGGCCTCGAAGTAGCGCCCGGCCAGGATGAACGCCGTCACGCCCGCCGCGGCCTCCAGGTAGATGTTGCCGGAGCCGTCGGTACGCTCGATCACGAACTCGAACGGGTGCGTCATGCCCGGCATCCCCGCCGAGCCGAGGAACAACGCCCAGAGCGACCAGCCGAGCGCGGCCAGCGTGCCCATCGAGATCAGCGTGTCCATGGTGGCCGCGCCGTGGCGCAGGTTGGCCCAGGCGGCCCTGTGGAACGGCCAGCCCGCGTACACCACGACCGGCGCCGCCAGCGTCAGCGACAACCACTGCCAGTGGGTGAACTGCAGCGGCGGGATCATCACCATCGCGATCACCGGCACGGCCAGCACGATCGCGGTGATGAGGCGCTCGCGCAGGGGCCGCAGCTCGTCCTCCGGCTCCGGCTCGGCCTTCTCGGCTCGGGGCGGGGCGGGCAGGGCCGCCGTGTAGCCGGCCTTCTCCACCTCGGCGACGAGCTGCCGGGGGTCGACGCCTTCGGGGAAGGTGACCTTCGCCTTCTCGGTGGCGTAGTTGACGGTCGCGGTGACGCCGTCCATCTTGTTCAGCTTGCGCTCGATGCGGTTGGCGCAGGAGGCGCAGGTCATGCCGCCGATCGAGAGCTCGACGGCGTTCCGCCGGTCATCGGTGACCTGGGACATCACCGTTCTCCTTTCTCGGTCAGTGGCTGTGGCCGTCGTCGCCGTGCTTGCTCGGCGTGGACGCGGGCTCGGGCTCGGGCTCGGGCTCGGCGGCCGGGGTCTGGGGTCGCTCGCCCGCGCCGAGGGTGAAGCCGGCCGTGCGGACCTCGCCCTTGTGCTGGAAGTCGAGGAAGAGGCGGTAGTCGCCGGTGCTGGGCACCTCGGCGTGGAAGACGATCTCGGGGCCGGGCCTGGTCCTGCCGTCGCCGGGCTCGCCGTCGGGGTGGACGTGCAGGTAGGCCAGGTCCCTGGCGCGCAGGGCCACCAGGTGGCCGTAGGCGCCGAGGTAGGGCTGCAGGTCGGTGACGGGCTCGCCGTCCTTGCTGACCGTGAGGGTGAGCCTGCTGGACTTTCCAGGGGTCAGGTCGCCGGCGAGGGTGACCTCGTACCCGTCGACCTTCGCCGTACGGCTCTGCTCGGGCAACGCGCCGGGCCGGTAGTCGCCGGCCACGGACAGGTCGGTACCCAGGGTCAGGGCCTCGCCGCCGGTGGGCGCGAAGTCGGCGAAGGCCCGGTACGGCCCGGCGTCCGGCAGCGTCAGCCTCACCGACCAGACGCCGTCGGGCGCCATCTCCGGATGCACGTGCCGGAAGGTCCGCAGGTCCCGGGACGCCACGATCAGGTGCAGCTTCCTGTCGTGCTGGACCTGGTAGCCGGTGACGGCCCTGCCGTCGGGCCCGGTGACGGTGAAGCGGAAGTCGGCGGGCTCACCGGGCTTGATCGTCGTGGTGAGGGGGTTGAGGGTGTAGCCGTTCTCGGACACTTGGAGCCCTCCGGGGGTATCGTCCCGCGCCTGCTCGGTGGCGTGCTCCCCATGTGCCGCGCCCGCGCTGGGCGCCGTCATGGCGGCGTGGTCCTCGGCCGGAGGCGCCCCGACCGGGCCGATCGCCCTGCCCACGCCCAGGGCGCCGCCGAAGACGACGGCCAGGCCCAGGGCGTACGAGCCGAGCTTGACCGCGGCGTTCACCGGTTCGCCCCTTCGTCAGCGGTGCTCATATGGGCCTCTCTCTCGGATATCAGGAACGGACAAGTCTGGCGATGGCGTCGGAGGCTTCCTTGACCTTGGCCTCCGCCTCGGGACCGCCCTTCCGCGCGGCCTCGGCGACGCAGTGGGCCAGGTGCTCTTCGAGCAGCGACAGGGAGAACGACTTCAGCGCGCTGGTCGCCGCGGACACCTGCGTCAGGATGTCGATGCAGTACTTGTCGTCCTCGACCATCCGTTGCAGGCCGCGAACCTGCCCTTCGATGCGGCGCAGGCGCATCGCGTGGTCCTGCTTGCTGTGGCTGTATCCGGCCATGTCCACTCCCTTCCGGTCGGTTGCCCGCGACAACACCATACCCCCCTATGGTATTCCTCGCGACCGCGGCGTCATCATGGACACGTCGATCATCGGCGTGGCCCTGCCGCGCATCCAACGGGATCTCGGCTTCTCCCAGGAGGACCTGTCCTGGGTGTTCAACGCCTACGTCGCCGCCTTCGGCGGCCTCCTCCTGCTCGGCGCTCGGCCGCCGCCCTGGCCGGCGCGCTGCTCGCCGCCGCGACCCTGCGCACCCGGGCCGGCGCACCGGCCGACGACGAGATCGCCGCCTCCCGTACGTGAGCCGGCGCCCGGGGGATCTCAGCGTCCCAGGATCTCCGTCACCCGTCATCGCTGTGCCGGCCGGTCGTACGGCGGAGGAAGGGTGACGGGGCCGCCTTCGGTGTGGACGGTCAGGGGCGAGGCCGTCACGGAGGCGGTGCCGGGGACGATGACGGTCACGACGGCGGGGGCGGCGGGCGACACCACGGTCACCACCTCGGCGGTGCGCAGGTAACCCGGCGAGACCATCCCGGGCCTGATCCCCTGCCCCTCGCCCGGGAACTGCGGCAACGTCACCCGGAAACCCGAGCCGTCGCCCAGCACCACCACCCCGGCCTCCCGGGACACCACTGCGAGCGCGGGGTCGAAGTGCCAGAGGCTGCGCAGGGTCCCGGCGGGCACGGAGTCGTGCACGGCCATCAGTTCCGCGGGGCCGTGGTGGACCAGGACGTGCCGGGTCCTGCGCACCCCGTAGGCGTCGTCGGCCAGCTCGAACGACTGCCGGCCCGGCTCGATCACGGAGCGGAGCAGGTCCGTGCTCGTGCCGGGCCGGAAGGCGGCCCCGGTCACCACCGGTACGTTGTGCGCCCCCGGCGACCGCGTCCACTCCACTGGGCGACGTAGGAGCGGCCCAGGGCGCCGCGGCCGCGGTGGTCTCCCCCGTCATGTGCCACCTTCCGGTGAATCGGCTGTCACTACTTATCACCCGATGCACCGATTCGCTTTCACCGGAATCCGCGGACGTCCACGAGGACGACCGGGCGACGTCAGGGGGCGGTCGCGTCCGCCGCCGCGTTCTCGGGCGCCGCGTTCTCGGGCGCCGCGTTCTCGGGGGACGGCGGCGGGGCACCGTCCGCCGGACGGCCGTGGCCGAGGGTCAACTCGCTCTGCAGGACGAGGACCGCCCCGCCGATCGCCGCGGCGTCCGACCCGCTGACCGATGGCACGACCCGCACCCGGTGCGCCTGCCGCGCGAAGGTACGGCGGTCCACCTCTTCCTGGATCACCGACTGGTAGATCGAACCGGCGACCGTGAAACTCGGCCCCGCGAGGACGACCGTGTCGAGGTCGAAGAGGGTGGTCATGGTGACCGCGGCGCAACCGAGGTAGCGGGCCGAGCGTTCGATCAGGCCGCGGGCGGCCGGGTCGCCGGTGTTCGCCGCGGCCGCGAGCCGCGCGAACTCGCTGAGGACGTCGTCCGCGGCCGGTTCGAGCGCCAGCCGCTGGCCGAGCCCGGGCGTCGTCAGCGCCTGCCTGACCAGCGCGGCCGGGCCGGCGTAGTTCTCCAGGCAACCGCGGTTGCCGCACGGGCACTCGTCCCCGTTGACGTCGATGGAGATGTGGCCGATCTCCACGCTGTTCGAGGAGCTGCCGCGATACACCTCGCCCGCGACCACCACGCCGCCGCCGATCCCGGTGGCCATGTAGATGCAGCCGTAGGTGCTGTGCGGCCCTACCGCCCCCATCCAGTACTCGCCGATCGCGGCCGCCGCCGCGTCGTTGTCCAACAGGACGGGCAGGCCGAGGCTCTCGGCGAGCCGGTCGGCGATCGGGTGGCCGAACCACTCCTCGGTGGGCTGCGGGGTCAGCAGCACCCCGGCCCGCCGATCCTGCGGCCCGTAGGTGACCAGGCCCACCCCCAGCACCTTGCCGCGATCGACGGCCGCCGTGTCGAGCAGCGCGTTCACCTGCGTGGCCACCGACGACAGCCCGCGCTCCGGCGGCATCGACGACACTCCGCTGAACGACATCCTCGCGATCGGCCGGCCGGCCAGATCGATCACGACGATCACGCACGTATTGCGTTCCAGCTGCACCCCGACGCTGTAGCGGGCGGAAGGATTGAGCTGGACGAGCATCGGTCGCTTGCCACCCGTGGACGCCCCCAGCCCCGCCTCCACGACCAGGCCGTCGAGCATGAGCTCACGCACGACCTCGGAGATCGTCGGCGCCGTCAGGCCGGTCGCCGCGACGAGCTCCACCCGGCTGATCGCGCGCGCCGCCCGGATCAGGTCGAGCACCATTCCGCGGGTCCTCGTCCGCGTCGCCCAGATGGGGCTCGGCACTGTGCCACCTCCAGCGTCCGGATGTACGAAAGCTACTTTATTTTCAGCCGTCCGCCGAGCGGACAGCCCGTCGCCAAGCCTTTGAGCTGGGTCATGTTCTTCCCTCTGCCGCCTCCACGAGGTGGGGCGTCGCTTCGTCGTTGACTTGCACAAGTTTCCTAACGAAGTCTGGAGCGGCGGCTCTCCCTTCCACGTCGAGCAGAGGGATCGGATGAAACATCGTCATGCACCGCTCGCCTTCGTCGCTGCCGGGCTCATGGCACTGGGCGGCATGGCGGCTACCACGCTCCCCTCGTCGGCCGCCACCGCCGGCTGCTCCGTCACGTACACCGTGCAGAGCCAGTGGCCCGGTGGGTTCACCGCCGACGTGGCCCTCACCAACCTGGGCTCCGCCCTCAAAGGGTGGACCTTGACGTTCGACTTCCCGGACGCCGATCAGAAGGTCACCCAAGGCTGGAGCGCCGCCTGGACGCAGTCCGGGGCTCGCGTATCCGCCGCCGGCCTGGATTGGAACGGGTCACTGGGCACCGGGGCGTCCACCTCCATCGGCTTCGTCGGAGCGTGGAAGGGCGACAACCCGGTACCCGCCTCGTTCGCGCTCAACGGCACCACCTGCACCGGCTCGGTGGTCACGCCGACCCCCACCCCTGACCCCGGCGGCCCGGCGCCGCGCCTGCGGGTGTCCGGCAACAAGATCGTCACCTCGGACGGCAAGCCCTACCGCCTGCTCGGCGTGGACCGCTCAAGCGGCGAATACGCCTGCGTGCAGGGCAAGGGCCAATGGGACGGCGGCCCGGTCGACCAGGCCTCGGTCGATGCCATGAAGAGCTGGAACATCCACGCGGTACGCCTGCCGTTGAACGAGGAGTGCTGGCTCGGCCTCAACGGCTCCCCCGGCGGCGCGACCTACCAGCAGGGCGTGCGGGCCTACGTGGACCTGCTGGTCGCCAACGGCATCACCCCGATCCTCGACCTGCACTGGACCTCGGGCGCCTACAGCGACGGACCGGACTGGCACTGCAAGGACGCCACCGCGACGTGCCAGAAGCCGATGCCGGACGCGCAGTACGCCCCCCGGTTCTGGACCGGCGTCGCGAACACCTTCAAGGGCGACGACTCCGTCGTCTTCGACCTGTTCAACGAGCCGTACCCGGAGATCGCCAGCGACTGGGACAAGACCCTGGGCTGGCGGTGCCTGCGGGACGGCGGCACCTGCACCGGCATTCCCTACGAGGTGGCCGGCATGCAGGACCTCGTCGACGCGGTCCGGGCGACCGGCGCGACCAACGTCCTCATGGTGGGCGGCCTGGAATGGGCCAACGACATGCGGGAGTGGCTGACGTACAAGCCGGACGACCCGCTGGACAACCTCGCCGCGTCCTGGCACGCGTACAGCTTCAACGCCTGCGCCACAGCGTCCTGCTGGGACACCCAGATCGCCCCGCTCGCCCAGCAGGTACCCGTGGTGATCGGCGAGTTCGGCCAGGACGACTGCGGCTACGGCTACATGGACACGCTGATGGACTGGGCCACCGCGCACGGGCTGTCCCACCTGGCATGGACCTGGAACCCGTGGGGCTGCAGCACCGGCGGCGTCCTGATCAAGGACTGGAACGGCACCCCCGAACCCGGCGTCGGCGAAGGCTACAAGGCCCACCTCCTCACCCAGAACCCCTACGCGACCCCGTGACCGGCCGCCCCGGGGCCGTACCCGGCCCCGGGCGACGCGGCTACGCGTTCGTGGGGAAGCCCAGGTTCACGCCGCCGTGCGAGGGGTCGGGCCAGCGGGAGGTGACGACCTTGCCGCGGGTGTAGAAGTGCACGCCCTCGGTCCCGTGCACGTGGGTGTCGCCGAAGAGCGACGCCTTCCAGCCGCCGAAGCTGTAGAAGGCCATCGGCACCGGGATCGGCACGTTGACGCCGACCATGCCGACCTCGACCTCGCTCTGGAAGCGCCGGGCCGCGCCGCCGTCGTTGGTGAAGACGGCCGTGCCGTTGCCGTACTCGCAGTCGTTGATGATCTTCAGTCCTTCCTCGTACGACGACACCCGCACGACGGACAGGACCGGGCCGAAGATCTCGTCCACGTGCGTCCGCGAGCCGACGGGCACGCGGTCGAGCAGGGTCGGGCCCAGCCAGAAGCCCGGCGTGTCCGCGGCCCGGCCGCCGCCGAGCACGGGGGCGTCGCGGCCGTCCACCACGAGCGTGGCGCCCTCCTGGACCCCCAGGTCCAGGTAGGAGGCCACCTTGTCCCGGTGCGTCCGGGTGACCAGCGGGCCCATGTCCGACTTCGGGTCGTCGCCCGGCCCGATCACCAGCCGCTCGACCCGCTCCACGATCTTCCGTACCAGCTCGTCGCCGATCGGCTCCACCGCCAGCACCACCGAGATCGCCATGCACCGCTCGCCCGCCGAGCCGAAGCCCGCGGACACGGCGGCGTCGGCGACCAGGTCGAGGTCGGCGTCGGGCAGCACCAGCATGTGGTTCTTGGCGCCGCCGAGGGCCTGCACGCGCTTGCCGTGGGCGGTGCCGGTCCCGTAGACGTACCGGGCGATCGGGGTGGAGCCGACGAACGACACCGCGCGCACGCCGGGGTGCTCCAGCAGCCGGTCCACGGCGACCTTGTCGCCCTGCACGACGTTGAACACGCCGTCGGGCAGCCCGGCCTCCTGCCACAGCCGCGCCATCAGCAGCGACGCCGACGGATCGCGTTCCGACGGCTTCAGCACGAAGGTGTTCCCGCACGCGACCGCGATCGGGAACATCCACATCGGCACCATGACCGGGAAGTTGAACGGCGTGATCCCCGCCACCACGCCCAGCGGCTGGCGCATCGACCAGGAGTCGACCCGGGTCGAGACGCCCTCGGAGAAAGCGCCCTTGAGCAGGTGCGGGATGCCGCACGCGAAGTCCAGCACCTCCAGCCCGCGGGCCACCTCGCCCAGCGCGTCGGAGCGCACCTTGCCGTGCTCGGCCGAGACCAGCGCGGCCAGCTCGTCCCGGTGGGCCTCCATCAGCTCGCGGTAGCGGAACAACACCCGGGCCCGCTTGACCAGCGAGGTGTCCCGCCAGGCGGGGAAGGCCGCCGCGGCGGCCGCCACGGCCGCGTCCACGTCGGCCGGCGAGGCCAGCGCGACGTGCCCGCCGACCTCCCCGGTCGCCGGGTCGAACAGCTCGGCGGAGCGGCCGTCCCCGTCCACGCGGGCGCCATTGATCCAGTGCTTGACCGACTTCACAGCTCTCCTTCTCCTCCGGCCCACCCGTTGGACCGGAACGCCAGCTCCACGACGTCCACGAGCGCGCCGGCGGCGCAGGCCCTGGTCACGACGTCGGCCGCGGCGACGACGTCGGGGTGGCCGTCGCCGACGGCGAACCCCACTCCGGCCGCCACGATCATGTCGCGGTCGTTCGGGTTGTCGCCGACGGCGGCGATCTGCTCCATCGGCACGTCCCTGGCCGCGGCCAGCTCGCGCAGGGCGATGCCCTTGGTCGCCTGCTCCGACAGCACCTCCAGGTAGGTCGCCTCGGAGCGGACGGTGACCGTCCCCGCGATGTCCAGCTCGGGGAACGGGCCGCCGATGAGCATGCATTTGGTGATCTCGTCGGGCGGCAGCGCCGCCCAGTCGCCGGGGTCGCGCAGCGTGATCCCGTCCCGCCTGGCGTACTCGCGCAGCTCGGGCACGTCGTGCACGGCCAGCGCCTCCCCGCCGGTGAACGCGACCGGGTAGACCCCCTCGGGCAGCTCGCCGAACAGGCCGAGCAGCGTCTTCCACGCGGTCGCCGGCAGGGGGCGCGAGCGCAGCACGGCGCCCGTCGCCAGGTTCACGGTGGCGGCGCCGTTGTAGAGGATGGCGTCCGCGTCCAGGCCCAGCTCGTCGTAGTAGCGGCGGGCGGAGCTCTCCATGCGCCCGGTGGCGAGGACGACCTCGCCGCCCGCCTCGCGGAAGCGGCGCAGCGCCTCCCGGCTGGCGGGGACCATGGCCAGGTCGCGCCCGACGAGGGTGCCGTCGAGATCTGTCACGATCCAGCGGATCACCGGGCGCTCCCCGCCCCCGCGACGCCGGCCAGCACGGAGCCCGCGAGGTCGAAGCCGCCCACGGTGGCGAGGTAGCCGCCCGGCTCGAAGACGCTGCCCGACAGCGGGATGTAGCGGCCGCCGGCCTGCTCGACCAGGAGGGAGCCCGCGGCCACGTCCCAGGCGTTGACGCGCGTGCCGTAGGCCACGTCGGCCCAGCCGGCGGCGACGTGCGCGAGCTTGAGCGCCGCGCTGCCGGGGCGGCGGACGGCGGCGAACGCCTGGGTCATCCGCGAGAAGCGGCGCAGCGCGCCCTCCTCGTCCTCGGCCAGGTCGCGGGGGGTGGGGTAGCTGGAGAGCAGCATCGCCTCGCGCTCGGTGGCGGCGCCGGCGCTGCGGATCGGCTCGCCGTTGCAGACGGCGCCGCCGAGCCAGGCGGTGAACTCGTCGTCGCGCACCGGGTCGTAGACCACCCCGGCCACCACTTCGCCGTCGAGCGCCGCCCCGATCGAGGTGCAGAAGAACGGCAGGCCGGCGGCGAAGTTCGCGGTGCCGTCGATCGGGTCGACGTACCAGCGCACGGCGCCTTCGCCGCGCGTGCCGCCCTCCTCGCCGACCACGACGCTGTCGGGGCAGCGCCGTTCCAGGATCTCGCGGATGTCCTCCTCGGCCGCCTTGTCGTGCACGGTGACCGGGTCGTGGAAGTCACGCTTGGTCCGGACCTCGGGGCGGGAGCGGAAGGCATCGCGCAGGCGGTCGCCGACCGCTCTGGCCGCCTCGACCGCGATGTCGGCCAGCTCGCGAGAGGTGTTCACGTCCATGTCTTCTCCAGGAGTTTGAGCAGTGCGCGCGGGTCCTCGACGGTGGCCTGGGGGCTCTGCCGCACGGCGTACGGGATCTGGTCGGTGCTCGCGGATACCATCAGGACGGTCGCGCCCGCCCCGGCCCGCGCGCCGCAGATGACGTCACGGTCGTAGTTGTCCCCGACGTACCAGGCGTCGGCGGGCTCCACGCCCAGGGACCGGCAGGCGAGCCGGATCATCTCGGGGTTCGGCTTGCGGATGCCGACCTCGTCGCTGTACACCTGCACGGCCACCTGGTCGTCGAGCCCGGCGGCGGCCAGGTAGTCGCGGTGCACGGCGCCGGACAGGGCGTTGCTGACGACCCCGGGGACGACGCCGTGCTCCCAGCAGGCGGCCAGCAGCTCCGGCAGGCCGGTGCGGAGCTTGCGGTCGCTGCGCAGCTCGCCCATGCGCTTGCACAGGGGCGTCGCCTCGACGGTCACCAGCGTGCGGGCCCGCTCGGGCCAGTCGGTGGCCACGAACTCGGCCCAGAACCTGCGGTGCGTCATCTCCTCCGGGGCGTACTGCCGGGAGGTGGAGTCCTTCCAGTACGTGTCGGCGCGCGCGGCGGCCCGGATGTCGCTCTCGATCTCCTCGGCCGTGAGCCCGTCGAAGCCGGTCCTGGCGAGGAGCGCGCGTACCTCGGCGGCCAGCTCGGCGGCCCAGGACGGGCGCTTGACGGTCTCGACGATCACGCCGCCGAAGTCGAGGAGCAGCGCCTTGGGACGGTTCACGCGCCGACCCCCGCCCGGTCCCAGGAGGTGATCCGCGCGCCGTCGGCGCCGAACAGGTGCAACTGCTCGGTCCAGCAGGTCAGCACGTCGCCCGGGCCGGCCTGGACCGGCTGGTAGGACACGGCGTACAGCTCGGTGTCCAGGACGCGCAGCCGTACCGTCCAGGAGGAGCCCGCGGGCAGCACGGCCTCGACCACCGCCTCCTCGCTCCAGGCGGCGGCGGGGGCGGGGGCGGCGCCGAGGCGCAGCGCCTCCGGCCGGATGCCGACGGCGGCCGGGGTGCTCCTGGCGCCGCGCGACTCGACGAAGCGCAGCAGGGACGCGGCCAGCCCGCCGGGGGCGGGGCCCACGTCCACGATCGCCATCGGCGGGCTGCCGACGAACTCGGCGACGAACCGGTTGGCGGGCCTGGCGTACATCTCCATCGGGGCGGCGAGCTGCTGCAGCTCGCCCTCGTTCATGACGGCCACGTCGGTGGCCATGGTGAGCGCTTCGAGCTGGTCGTGCGTGACGAAGACGATGGTCGCGCCGCTCTCCTCGTGGATGCGCTTCAGCTCGGCGCGCATCTCCAGGCGCAGCCGGGCGTCGAGGTTCGACAGCGGCTCGTCGAGCAGCAGCACCGCGGGGTTGACGGCGAGCATCCTGGCCAGGGCGACGCGCTGCTGCTGGCCGCCGGAAAGCTGGGACGGGTAGCGGTCCATCGCGGCGTCGACGTGGACCATCTTCAGCGCCGCCTCGGCCCGCGCGCGCCGCTCAGGGCCGGGCACCTTGCGCATGCGCAGGCCGAACTCCACGTTCTCGCGCAACGACAGGTGCGGCCAGAGCGCGTAGTTCTGGAAGACCAGCCCCATGTCGCGTTTCTCGGGCGGGACGTAGATCCCCCGCTCGACGGAGTCGAGGACCCGGTCGCCGACGGTGATGCTGCCCGCGGTGGGCTGTTCGAGACCGGCGATCATGCGCAGGGTGGTGGTCTTGCCGCAGCCGGAGGGGCCGAGCAGGCACATGAAGGCGCCGTCGGGGACCACGAGGTCGAGGTTCTTCACCGCGAACTCTCCGCCGCCGTAGCTCTTGGAGATCGCGCTGAGGGTGATGTCCGGCATCTATCCTCCTAGTCCGGATGCCAGGCTGCTCTTGGTGAGGCGCTGGGTCAGGTAGGTCATGGTGAAGGAGAGCAAGGCGATCATGAGGACGACGCCGTTGGCGAGCTGGGTGTAGCCGTAGTCGACCAGGCCGATCGACAGTGTCGTGAGCAGCTGGGTCCCGGTGGTGGTCAGCATGACGACGATGCTGAGCTCCTTGAGCCCCGAGATGAAGGGCAGCACGATCCCGGTGACGAGCGCGCCCTTCTGGATGGGGAAGACGATCCTGCGCATCCGCTGCCACCACGCCGCCCCGGCGATCTGCGCGGCCTCCTCCGGCTCCCTGCCGAGCTGCATCATGGCCGCGATGCCCGAGCGCGAGCTGTAGGGCAGGTGCGTGACGGCCATGACCAGGATGAGCAGGAACGTCGTCCCGTACAGGGCGGGGACCGGCCCGCGGGCGACGGCGAACAGCGACAGCGAGGCGGCGGCGAAGGCGATGCCGGGGACGAGGTAGGGCAGGAAGGAGACCTGCCGCAGGAAGGCCGCGATGCGCGGGGCCGTGCCGCGCACCACCACGTACCCGACGAGCAGGCCGGCGACGGCGCAGATCAGCGAGGCCAGCCCGACGATGCGCACCGAGTTCCACGCGGCCTCCCACAGCTCCGTCCCGCGCAGCACGCCGTGCGGGAAGCCGACCGCCCCGGGGAGCCGCTCGGCGATCCAGAAGTCGAGCGTGAGGGTCGACAGGTCCAGCGGGGTCCTGGTCACCGTGGACAGCAGCAGGGTGAGCACGGGGACGAGCACGCTCACCGCGAAGACCACCATGCCGAGCGCGTAGGCGGGCCAGCGCCAGCGGCGCAGGTCGCTCACCCGGTCCATCGCGCCCTTGCCGCCCACGGTGACGAACCTGCGCTGCTCGCGCATCAGCCGCATGTCGGTGAAGACGATCAGGATGCCGATGATCACGATGACGGTGGCCAGCACGGAGGCCACGCCGGTGCTGCGGTCGCGGATCGACTGGAACAGCCCGGTGGACAGCACCCGGTAGTCGGCGGGCAGGCCGAGCACGTACGGCGTGCCGAACGTGCCGAGCACCCGCCCGACCACGAGCAGCACGGCCGAGGACAGCGCGGGCAGCATGAGCGGGATCACGATCCGCCGGACGACGGTGCGCCGCGGCGCGCCCAGGATCCGCGCGGAGTCCTCCAGCTGCACGTCGATGCGGCGCAACGCGTTGCCCACCAGGAGCAGCACGAACGGGTAGTAGTGCAGCCCGAGCGTGACGATGATCGGCAGCGCGCCGTAGGCGAGCCAGTCCGGCGTGCGGATGCCCTGGGCCTGCAGGAATCCCACCTGCCCCGCGGCCCGCTCGTTCTTGAACAGCGTCAGCCAGGCCAGCGAGAACGTCCACGACGGCAGCATGTACGGCACCACCAGCGCCCCGGCCAGCCACTTGCGCCCCGGCACGTTCGTCCGGGTCACCAGCCAGGCCATGCCGCCGCCGAGCACCAGCGCGAACAGGGTGGTGCCCACGGCGACGACGAGCGTGTTGACCAGCGGCTCCCAGAACAGCAGCCCGCTGATCTGGGAGCGGAAGACCCGCCACAGGTAGTAGCCGGTCCACTCGCCCGGCTGCTGCCCGGCGTGTGCCTCGTCGCCGTACTGCAGGCGGAAGGCGTCGGACAGCACCGCGAGCAGCGGGGCCACGACGAGGTAGGCCAGCACGACGACGAGGATCAGGCCGAGCGCGGCCGTCGGGTCGTGGCGCAGGACCTGCAGGCGGTAGAGCAGTCTGCGCCGGGCCGGCGGGCGGGCCGGCGGGCGGGCCGGCGGCTCCGTCTTGGTCACAACAGCCATAGGGGTTCCTTCGGGGGGTAAGGGAGGTAGCGCATCAGTGGCTTCTCTTGAGCATCGCGTCGGCGAGGGCGTCGGCCGACTCGCCGAGCCGCCGGCCCACCGCGTCCAGGCGGGACAGCAGCTCGCGTTCGCGCAGGGTGTCCATCTCCAGCGTCCCCGCGAACAGCGCGGTGAGCCTGGCCTGGTAGAGCTGGCGCACCCGGCTCTGGGACTTGCGGGTGGCCAGCAGGGAGACCATGACGGAGCCGGGATCGTCGATCATCTTCACCAGGGCCTGCTCCAGCTCGTCCAGCCCGACGATCACGGCCTGCAGCGGCTCGACGGCGAAGCCCAGGTCGGGCAGCCCGAACAGGTCGGCCTCGCGGACGAAGTCCCGGAGCTGGTCGAGCACGTCGTCGATCGAGCGGGACAGCCGGAACAGGTCCTCCCTGTCGATGGGGGTGGCCAGCGTCCGCGACAGGGCCCGGACGAGCTCGGCCCGCGCCGCGTCGCCCTCGTGCTCGACCACGGACATGCGGGCGCGGGCCGCCGTGCTCTCGACCGTGCCGGAGGCGGCCGTGCAGGCCAGCACGGCGCCCTGCCGCGCCGTGGCGACCTGGCCGCGCAGCAGGTCGATCACCCGCCGGGCCGTACGGCCCCGCAGGTCGTCCAGGACCCTGCCGAGCCGGCGGGCGCGGCCCTTCGCGCCGCTCACAGCAGCCTCAGCCCGAGCCCGGCCAGGCAGCCCAGCAGCAGGGACGACGGGAGGGTGACCAGCCACGCCGTGCCCATGTTCACCACGCTCTGCCATCGCACCCTCCTGCTTCCTTCGCTGGCCGCCACGCCGACGACGCCGGCGGTCACCGACTGGGTCATGCTCACCGGGGTCCCCAGCGCCGAGCTGCCGAGCACGGCGCCGGTGGCCGCCGTCTCGGCCGAGAGCACGTGCAGCGGCCGGGCGATGACCAGACCGCGGCCGATCCGCCCGCCCACCCGGTCGAGGCTGGTCAGGGAGCCGGTCAGGAACAGCGCCACGAGGACGGCCATCCACGCCGGGGGGACGGCGACGGGCCCGACCCCGCCGAGCCCGTCGCGGCCCACGTCGAGCGCCACGCTGGCGACCGCGATCATCTTCTGGCCGTCGTTGAGCGCGTACGCGGTGCACTGCGCCGCGTACGCCACCAGGTGGGCGGCGAGCACGAGCCTGGGCATCCGCCGGTAGGACGGCACCCGGCGCGCGGCGGCCCCCAGCAGGTAGCCCAGGACCAGGCCGGCCACGGGGGCGCAGAGCCCGATCGCGAGCACGGTGGCGAGGCTCCCCCACGACACCGGCACGCCCGCGCCGAGCCCCGCGCCGGAGATGCCGCCGATCACGGCCAGCGTGAGGCTGGTCGGCAGCCCTCTGCCGGTCAGCGCCGCCACGACCACGACCGCGATCACCACTCCGGTCAGGAACACCGCCGCGCCGACGCTGGTGCCCAGTCCCGCCAGCCGTTCCGTGAAGGTCCGCGCCACCGCGACGCCCAGCACGTACGGCACGGCGAACAGGACCGTCACGAGCAGCGCGACGGCCACCCAGCCGGGCATGGCCGGGAACCGCAGCCCCAGCCCGATCAGCGTGGCCCCGTCGTTGGCCCCGCTGATCAGCACGAACAGGGCCGCCAGGAGGGCGAAGGCCAGCGTCCAGCCCATCAGAGGTAGGGCCGTTGGTCGCGTTTGGCCTCGTCGTAGCGCTCGCGCGCGGCGCGGGCCTCGGCCAGCGCGGACACCTCGGCGACCGGCACGTCCCACCAGGCCTGGGCGCCCGGGCCGTCGCCGGGGACGGGCTCGACGTGGACGACGGTGGTCCTGGCGGACTCCTTGGCCTTGACCAGGGCCGCCCGCAGGGACTCGGGCGTGTCGGCGCGCAGCACGTCGGCGCCCAGGCTGGCGGCGTTGGCGGCCAGGTCCACGGGGAGGGGCGGCCCGTCGAGCTCGCCGCCCGCGCCGCGCGCCCGGTAGGCGGTGCCGAGCCTGCGCGCGCCCACGGACTCGCTGAGGTTCCCGATCGAGGCGAAGCCCTGGTTGTCCACCAGGACGACGACCAGCTTGACGCCTTCCTGCACGGCCGTGGCGATCTCCTGGGCCATCATCAGGTAGGAGCCGTCGCCGACCAGCACGAACACCTCGCGCTCCGGCGCGCCGAGCTTCACCCCGAGCCCGCCGGCGATCTCGTAGCCCATGCACGAGTACCCGTACTCCACGTGGTACTGCTCGGGGTCGCTCGCCCGCCAGAGCCGGTGCAGGTCGCCGGGCATCGAGCCGGCGGCGTTGACCACGACGCCGCCGGCGGCCAGCTCGTTGACGATGCCGAGCACGACGGGCTGCGTGAGCCGCGTCCCGGCGCGGGCGCGGCCGATCTCGGCCTGCCAGGCGGTGGCCAGGGTGGTGGCGCGGCGGGTCCAGTCGGCGTCGGCCCGCCAGTCCACCTCGTCCAGCGCGCGCAGGGCCTCGCGGGCGTCGGCGACGAGCATCAGGCCGGAGTTCTTGGCCGCGTCGAAGGCGGTGACGTTCACGTTGAGGAACCTGGCCCGCCCGAACAGGGTGCGCGAGGCGGTGGTGAAGTCGGTGTAGCGGGTGCCGACGCCGATGACCAGGTCCGCCTCGCGGGCCAGGGCGGCGGCGGCGCGGGTGCCCGTGTGGCCGATCGCGCCGACCGCGCAGGGATGGTCGTACGGCAGCGCGCCCTTGCCCGCCTGGGTCTCGCCCACCGGGACGCCGTGGTTCTCGGCGAACCTGACCAGCTCCGTCCACGCCCTGCTGTACGCGACCCCGCCGCCGGCGACGATCAGCGGCCGCCGCGAGCTCCGCAGCAGCTCGGCGGCCCTGGCCAGCGCGGCGGGCTCGGGCACGGGGCGCGGCACGTGCCACACCCGCCTGGCGAACAGCTCCTCCGGCCAGTCGTGGGCCTCGGCCTGCACGTCCTGCGGGAGCGCCAGCGTGACCGCGCCCGTCTCGGCCGGGTCGGTCAGCACCCGCATCGCGGCCAGCAGCGCGGAGGGCAGTTGCTCGGGCCGGTTGATCCGGTCGAAGAAGCGCGACAGCGGGCGCAGCGCGTCGTTGACGGACACGTCGTAGGAGCGCGGGTCCTCCAGCTCCTGCAGGACCGGTCCCGCGGCCCGCGTGGCGAAGATGTCGCCGGGCAGCAGCAGGACGGGCAGGCGGTTGATCGTGGCCAGCGCCGCGCCGGTGACCAGGTTGGTGGCGCCGGGGCCGATGGAGGCCGTGCAGGCGAACGTCGACAGCCGGCTCCGGGTACGCGCGTAGCCGACGGTGGTGTGGACCATGGCCTGCTCGTTGCGCGCCAGGTAGTAGGGCAGCGGGCCGCCCGTGCCGGCGCCCTCCTCCGCCAGGGCCTGGCCGATCCCCGCCACGTTGCCGTGGCCGAAGATGCCGAGGACGCCGGCGATCAGGCGGTGCTCCGCGCCGTCGCGTTCCGACCATTGGTTGGCGAGGAAGCGCACCAGCGCCTGCGCCGTGGTCAGCCTCATGACGCGCACGCCTCCTCCAGCAGGCCCAGCGCGGTGTCCACCGCGCCCTCGACGTCGCCGTCCGGCGGGTAGAGCAGCGTCCGGCCGGCGACCAGGCCGCGCACGCCGGGCAGGCGCAGCGCCTTGCCCCACGAGCCGAACATCTCGTCGGGGTCCTGGCCGGAGTCGCCGCCCAGCAGCAGGACGGGCAGGGTGGTCGCCTCCATGACGCGCTCCATGTCCGGCACGACCGGCAGCTTGAGCCAGGTGCGCGCGGAGGTCACGCCGAGCGCCTGGCTGACGCTGATGCTGCGGATCACCGCCTCCGGCGACAGGTCGTGCCTGACCGCGCCGTCGTGGCGGCCGGACCAGAACGGCTCGACCATCGCCATCAGGCCGCGCCTGGCGAGCTGGGTGACGGCCGCGCCGCAGCCGGCCAGGGTGTCGGCGGTGGCGGCGTCGTCGGGCGCGATCCTGCACAACATCTTGCCGCCGTCGAGCCCCATCGCCGCGATCGAGTCGGCGTCGTAGGCGGTGAACCTGTCGTCGAACTCGAAGACCGCTCCCTGCACGCCGCCGCGGTTCATCGAGCCGATGACGATCTTGTCGTCGAGCGCGCCGAGCAGCAGCAGGTCCTCGACGATGTCGGGGGTGGCCAGCAGGCCGTCCACGTCCGGCCTGGCCAGGGCGGTCATCAGCCGGTCCAGCAGGTCCACGCGGCTGCGCATGGCCATGGGGTGACCGCCGGCCCCGAGCGAGCCGCGCGCGGGATGGTCGGCGGCGATGATGAGCAGCCGTTCCCTGCTGTTCCTGAGCGGTCTGCGCTTGCGCGCGGCGGCCGCCTCGGCGACCCGTTCCGGTTGCCAGGCCCGCTCGTCGAGCAGCCTGCGGTGGTCCTGCTCACGCATGGGTGAGGCCTCCTTCTGGGTGCGCTTCTGGGCGCGCTTCTGGGTGCGCGGACAGGGCGGCCTCGATCTCGTCCGCCGTGGGCATCGCGGGCGCGCAGGCCAGCCGTCCCGCGACGATCGCGCCCGCCGCGTTGGCGAAGCGCAGCGTGCGCTCCAGCGGCCAGCCTTCGAGCAGGCCGTGGCAGAGCGCGCCGCCGAAGGCGTCGCCCGCGCCGAGGCCGTTGACGACCTCGACGGGAACGGGCGGGACCCGTACCGTCTCCGTCGCGGTCATGCCCAGCACGCCGGCCGAGCCCTGCTTGACGACCGCCAGCTCGACGCCGGCCGCGAGCAGGGCCGCGCCCGCCGCGACCGGGTCGCGGGTCCCGGTGGCGACCTCGGCCTCGTCGAGGTTGCCGACCGCGACGGTGACGTGCCCGAGCGCGGCGCGCACCCGCTCGCGGGCGAGCGCGGGATCGGGCCAGAACATGGGCCGGTAGTCCAGGTCGAGCACCGTGTGCGGCCTGCGCCCCCGGGCCCGCCAGGCGGCCAGGTGGGCGCCGAGCGACGGCTCGGCCGACAGCCCGGTCACGGTGGCCCAGAACAGCCCGGCCCGCGCGACGGCGGTCGTGTCCAGCTCGGCGGGCGAGATCTCCAGGTCGGGCGCCCGGTCGCGGTAGAAGTAGAGCGGGAAGTCCTCAGGGGGCCTGATCTCGCAGAACGTCACCGGGGTCGGCCGCCCCGGCACCGCGGTGACCAGGCCGTCGTCCACGCCGTACGCGCGCAGCGCGTCGTGGACGAACGCGCCGAACGGGTCGTCCCCGGTCCTGGTGATCACCGCGCTGGCCCTGCCCAGGCGGGCGGCGGCCACGGCCACGTTCGTCGGGCTGCCGCCCAGGTACTTGCCGAACGTCTCCACCTGCCGCAGCGGCACGCCGACCTGGAGCGGGTAGACGTCCACGCCGACCCGGCCCATCGTCAGCACCTCCGGCGGCCTCACGCCAGTCCCCGCAGGAACGCCATGCTCGCGCGGACGTCGTCGGCCGGGCCCGTCCCCGCCGGGGGCTCGGCGTCGAGGATCACGTCCTGCTCCATGACGTACCAGCCGGTGTACCCGGCCGCCGTCAGGCCCGCGACGATGCCCTTGACGTCGACGTCGCCGAGGCCGAGCCGGCGGTAGATCCCGGCGCGCACGGCCTGCGTGTAGGACAGCTCGCCGGAGCGCACCCGGGCCGCGAGCGCCGCGTCCACGTCCTTGAGATGGACGTGGGCGACCCGCCCGGGGGCGCGCTCGACGAGGTCCAGCGGGTCGGTGCCGCCGATGAGCAGGTGGCCGGTGTCCAGGCAGAGCGCGACGGAGCTGCCGCCGAGCACCCGGTCCACCTCCTGGCGGCTCTCGACCATGGTGCCGACGTGCGGGTGGAGGGTGACGGCGCGGCCCGCCCCCGCCGCCTCCGCGGCGATCCTGTCGAGGTTGCCGAGGAGGGTGCGCCAGCCGGTCCCGTCCAGCTCGGGGCGGGTGTCGTACCCGTCCAGGCCGGTGGCGGCGGCCAGCACCACGACCGTGTCCTCCTCGAACCGGGACCACGTGGCGCGCAGCCCCGGCAGCGGGTCGTGGCCGGGGTCGTGCAGGACCACGGGGACGAAGGCGCCCACCGGCCGCAGCCCGTGCCGGCCGAGCAGGTCCCCGCCGGCCGGCAGGAAGCCCTCGGGGCCCAGCTCGGTGGCGGTCAGGCCGAGCCCGGCCATCTCGGCGAGGACGCGTTCGGCGGGGAGCTGGTGGCCCCAGCCGGGGACCTCGCAGACTCCCCAGGAGATGGGGGCGGCGGCGACTCTCACTTGGCCACCTCCACCAGGCGCACGGCGCGGCCCTCACGGCGCGACAGGTCGGCCGCCTCGGCGAGGTGGAGCGCGGCCAGGGCGTCCTGGACGGTGCAGGGGCTCTCGCTCTCGCCCCGCGCCATCGCGAGGAACGCGCTCATCTCCGCGACGTAGGCGGCCTCGAACCTGCTCTGGAAGTCCGGCCACGGCTGCCCGCCGGGGTCGAGGCCCTCCGCCGAGCGCAGCGGGGTCCGCTCGCCCAGCCCGGCGGCCCAGGTGCCGAGGGTGCCCGCGAGCTCCATGCGCACGTCGTAACCGGCGCCGTTGTAGCGCGAGCCCTGCAATGTGACCAGGGTGCCGTCGTCCATGGTGATGAGCGCGGCGCTGTTGTCGACGTCGTCGGAGTCGGCGAAGAACGCCGCTCCGCGGTTGGCGCCGGTCGCGTACACGCTGTCGGCCTCGTGGCCGGTGACCCAGCGCAGGATGTCGAAGTCGTGGATGTGGCAGTCGCGGAAGATGCCGCCCGACTGGGCGACGTACTCGGCGGGAGGGGGCGCGGGGTCGCCGGTCAGCAGGTGGACCCGGTGCAGCTCGCCGAGCTCCCCGGCGCGCAGCGCGGCGCGCGCGGCGGCGTAACCGGCGTCGAAGCGGCGCTGGAAGCCGATGTGCACGGGGGTGCCGCTGCGCTCGACGGCCTCGGCGACCCGCAGGGTCTCGGTCACGGTCGGCGCGGCGGGCTTCTCGCAGAAGGCCGGCACCTTCAGCTCACAGGCCCGCAGCAGCGCCTCGGCGTGCGCGGACGTCGGTGTGGTGATCACCACCGCGTCGGCGTCGAAGGGGTCTCCGACCCGGGCACCCAGCCGTCGCGCCGTCTCCTCGGCTCTGGTCCCGTCCACGTCGGCGACGACGAGCTCGTCGACGAGAGTGGACAGGGTCGCGGCGTGGAACACGCCGATCCGACCGAGGCCCAGTAGACCCACACGCATGATCGCTCCTCATCCAGGGGTCTTCAGTTCTAGATGAACGGGAGATGAACAGTCAATACTTTGTCCTGACATTAGGAGAAAGATGCTCAGTGCTCCACGAGCGTGACCTCCAGGAAGTAGAGGGAGGCGCGATAGAGGTGCGAGCCGTGCTCCACCCCCCTCCCCCGGTCGTCGTAGGCGGTGCGGACCAGCGTGAGCAGCGGGCAGGACGGCCGCTCGCCGAGCAGCCCGGCCTCCGCCCGGTCCGCGGCGCGGGCGCCGATCCGCTGGTCGGCCACCCGCAGCCGGACGCCGGCGGAGCGCAGCAGCTCGTAGAGCCCGCGTCGCTCCAGGGACTCGGCCGACATCGCGGCCGGCAGAGGCCGGGGCCCGGGCGGCAGCCAGTTGCGCAACAGGGCGAGCGGCTCCCCGAGCGCGTACCTGACCCGCTCCAGCCGGACCACCTCCGCGCCGGGCGCGATCCCGAGCGCGGCCGCCACGTCGTCCCCGGCCGCGACGGTCCCGATGGACAACACCTTGGTGCTCGGCTCCCGCCCCGTCCTGCGCAGGTCGTCGTACAGGCTGGTGAGCTCGACCGCGCGCCCGACCCGGCTGTGCACCACCTGGCTGCCCACGCCGCGCTTCCGGACGACCAGGCCCTGGTCCACCAGGCACTGGACGGCCCTGCGCACGGTCGGGCGGGCCAGCCCCAGCCGTTCCGCGAGCTTGATCTCGGGGAGCCGGGAGCCCGGGGGCAGCTCGCCGGCCCGGATGGCGCGCGCGATCCGCTCGGCCACCTGGAAGTAGAGGGGGATGGGACTCGTCCTGTCGAGCTCGATGTCCAGTTCCGGAGTCACAGGGCCGAAGGTACCGCTGTCCATATGTCCTGACCATATGAGTACAGGACCATTCCTCGGCGGTGACGGGCACGGCGGGCCCGAGGCGAACGTAAGAATGTCTTGACAAATTATTCACGTGACGTTCATCGTGAGTTCACTATGGCGTCGCCGGGGCTGGCGCGACGCTGCCGAACCCTTGAGAGGTAAGAGGAGTGACGCCATCATGAGGCGTACCACGAAGATCATCTCCGTGGCGGTGCTGGCGGTTGCCGCTGCGGCGTGCGCGCCTTCCACGTCCGGCGACGCCCCGGCGACGGCGACCGCCAAGGCGTTGCCCGGCCCTTCGCTCGACGCGAACTTCGACCTGGAGGCGCTGGTCGCCGCCGCGAAGAAGGAGGGCAGCCTGCTGGTCTACGACTCCAGCGGCGACATCGAGGAGGTGGCGAAGGCCTTCACGGCCAAGTACGGCATCACCATGGAGGGCGTGAAGTCGGACACCCCGCAGACCGCCGAGAAGATGCTCAGGGAGCACGCCGCCGACAACGTCACCATCGACGCGGCCATGTACGAGGACGGCGGCGTGCTGGTCGGCCAGCTCGCGCCGCAGGGGGTGACGCAGACCTGGATCCCCTCGGACCTGAAGGACCAGATCCCCGCCGAGAACCAGAACCCGCTGCTCGCCCTGTCGAAGGCCACCGTCTTCGCCTACAACACCAAGCTGTCGCCCGGCGGCTGCCCGGTCAAGAACATCTGGGACCTGACCGAGCCGGAGTGGGCCGGCAAGCTCGTCATGCAGGACCCGCTGGGCAAGCCGACCGTGCTGTCGTTCTTCACCCAGCTCGACGCGCACGGCAACCAGGCTCTGGAGCAGGCGTTCCAGGCCAAGTACGGCAAGCCGCTGAAGACGGAGGAGAAGAGCGCCGCCTACGAGTGGATCAAGCGGCTGGCCGGCAACCGGCCGGTGCTGACGGGCTCCGACGAGGACATCTCCAGCGCGGTCGGCGCGCCGAACGCGACCGACAAGAAGATCGGCTTCATGTCGATCTCGAAGTTCCGCAACAACGAGGACAAGGGGTACGCGCAGTCCACGTGCGAGGGCATGGCGCCCTTCACCGGCTTCAGCTACCCGAAGTACGTGGCGATCGCCAGCAAGAGCAAGCACCCCAACGCGGCGAAGCTGTACGTGCACTTCATCATGACCGAAGAGGGCGTCAAGCACGAGATCGGCGAGGGCGGCATCTCGGGCAACAGCACGGTCAAGCCGCTGGTCACCCCGGCCGGGCTGTCCGACTGGCAGGGCCAGCTCTTCCACACCGATCCCGCGAAGCTGCTCGGGGACCTGCAGAACCGCCAGACCGTCTCCGACTTCTGGCGCGTCAACAAGAGCTAGGCGTCACCCCGCGACGTCGTCCCACAGCGTCACCCCACAGCGTCGTCCCACAGCGTCGTCCCGCAGGTGGCCGCACGGCCGGAGACCCCGGCCGGGCGGCCCGCCCGCATGCCCTGGGGTCTCGGCATAAGTCCTTATGTCCTGACATAAGAATCACCTGTTGATATTTCGTCTTTTCGTAGTTACGTTCACACCATCACTTCCCAGAACGAGGAGGCGCAATGCGTCCCCTGCCCAGGCTCTCCCTGGCAGCCTTGATCGTCACCCTCGCGGCGGGCACGGCGGTCCCCGCGTCCGGCTCCACCGTCGCGACGGTGCATCCCGACGTCGAGACCCCCGCCCTGTACGACGACGAAGCGGGTGGCAACTCCAACGGCGACGACCCGGCGATCTGGGTGCACCCGTCCGACTCCAGCAGGAGCGTGGTGGTCACCACGGCCAAGGAGGGCGGACTCAACGTCTACGACCTCGGCGGTCACCAGCTCCAGCACATCGCGGCGCCCGCCGCCCCCGGGCCCGACGACGAGCCCGGCCGGTTCAACAACGTCGACGTCACCTACGGCTTCGGCGGGCGCGACCTCGCGATCGTCTCCGACCGCGGCCGGGACACCCTGCGCATCTACTCCATCTCGGGCGGCCGCCTCACGGACGTGACCGACCCGGCCGCGCCGTTCGTCTTCAACACCTCCCAGGGACAGGTCAACGACGGCGAGACGGCGTACGGCCTCGGCGCCTGGAAGGACTCCACCGGCACGTACGCGCTGGTCAGCCGCCGGCACAAGACCTCGATCGGCCTGGTCAAGCTGCTGGCCAAGCCGGGCGGCAAGGTCGGCTACCAGCTCGTCAGGACGCTGGACCTGCCCGCGTCGTTCACCCTCCCCAACGGCCGGACCTGGTCCCCGTGCCTGGAGCCCGACGAGCTGGCACAGGTCGAGGGCATGGTCGTGGACCAGGACCGGGACGTCCTCTACGCCGCGCAGGAGGACGTCGGCATCTGGCGCGTGCGGGCCGACCTCACCGGCACGCCGGTGCTGGTGGACAAGGTCAAGGAGTACGGCGTCCCCGCCACCTACGACCCCGCGACCGAGGAGTGCACGCCCGGCGCCGACCCGGGCTTCGGCGGCCACCACCTGACCGCGGACGCCGAGGGGCTCACGATCTACTACCGCGAGGACGGCAAGGGCTACCTGCTGGCCTCCAGCCAGGGCGACAACACCTTCGCCGTCTACCGCAGGGAGGGCGCCAACTCCTACCTCGGCCAGTTCAGGGTCGGCCCGGACGACGGCATCGACGGCGTCGAGGTCAGCGACGGCTCGACCGTGCTCAACGTGCCGCTGGGCGACTTCGACGAGGGCGTCTTCATCGCCCACGACGGGGTCAACACGCCGGCCGAGGGAGACCGGGAGATCACCAACTTCAAGTACACCAAGTGGGACGACATCGCCGACGAGCTCGACCTGGCCGTCGACACCGACGGCTGGGACCCGCGCGACTGAGCCGCCCGACCTGTCCTGAAGCGCCTTGAAGGGGCGCCGCCCGCCCGGGCGGCGCCCCTTCCGGCACTCCGGCGCCGGCGCGGCGGCTCAGAGGCTGCGGGCGGTGATGTCGCCGTTGGAGGTGGTGGCGTGGATGTCCAGCTCGGCGGTGCCGTCGTTCTTCAGGGCGTTGGTGACGCGGCCGTGGGTGGTGCCGGCGTCGAGGGAGGCCGAGACGCCCGCGGCGGCGGTGACGGTGATGTCGCCGGACTGTGTGGCGAGCACGAGCGTGCCGCGGACGGCCTCGGCGATCCGGATGTCGCCCCGTGCGGTGGTGACGTGGGCGGGGCCGGTCAGGCGGCCGATCTCGACGTCGCCGTCGGTCGCGGTGAGGCGCAGGCCGGCGGCCTCGTCGAGCGTGATCCGGCGGTAGGCGCCTTCGTAGGTGACGTCGCCGAGGCGGCCGGTGGTGTGCAGTTCGGTGCCGGCCGTTCGTGCTTCGACGTGGGAGCCGGCGGGCAGCTCGACCGTCACCGCGACGGCTCCGGTGGGGCCGAGGTACTGGTTCTTGACCGGGGTCTCGATGCGCAGGACGCCGTCGGCGTAGCCGGCCGTGGTCCGCCCGGCGGCCTCGGTGTCGCGGGCCCTGGCGGGGTCGGCGGGCTGGATCTCGACGGTGGTGTCGGTCCGGTCGGTGGCGACGAACCGGACGCGTCCGGCGGGGAGGTGCAGGACGGCGGTGATCGGGGCGGGGGTGGCGAAGGTGGGCATGGCGTGCTCCTCGTGCTCGCGTGGTGGATTCGCTCCGGTCCAGGTCGCGGTGTCGCTGGACCGTTCATGCGCCAACCATCGCCGGACGGGCTGACACCGGGCCGTCGCCCCCCTGACACCGCCGCTGACGCCGCGGCCCGCCGCCCCGGCGGCCTGCGGAAAATTCACCACGCATGATGCAACCCTTTCGGTGAGCGGCGGCATCTGGGAGGTTGTGGATCTCTTGAGTGCGGACGAGGAGTACATCACGCTCGTCGTGCTCGTCACCCGGTACACCGCCGTCCGGGACTGGCGAGCCGGGGCCGTGCTGCTCTGTTACGGCGCGGGCTGGCTGCCGTGGTTCTCCTACGCCATCGCCGGCAACCGCACCATGTACCTGTTCTACATGCTCCCCGCCGTGCCGTTCATGGTGCTGGCGCTGGTGATCGCCGCAGGACTGGCGCTCGGGCCCGGCGGAACGGCGTCGATCAGGAGAGCCCTGGGGGCGGCCGTCACCGGAGCGGGAGCCCTCGTCATCCTGGTCAACTTCTGGTGGCTCCATCCGGTCCTGTCCGGCGAGACGATCCCGTACGCGGCGTGGTGGGCCCGGATGCTGATGCGCTCGTGGGTATGAACGCGGCCGAGGCCGCCGGATACCGGCCGGCGAACATCCGGTCGTGACGGGGTGAGCCCCTTCCCCGTACCGCCAGGCGGTGGCGGCCGTTATGCCCGAACCCGGCGGCGAGTTCGGTGCAGCCTCACCAGGAACCGGAGGCGCCGCGGCGGGAGAACCGGCGGCCGCGCGAGGACGTCACCGTCGCAACCACGACCCCGTCACGACAGCAGAAACCAAGTAGGCAACTGTCCATCAAACCCGGACGGGTTCAGGTCCCGGGCATCACTCGTTCTCAGACCTCGTCGTCACCATGGAAATCCGGATACAGGCTCACCTGAGATTGAGAGCCGGCCCATTCCCGGATACGAGGCCCGACGGGGCCGTGGATCTCGGCGTAGGCCATGGTCGCGCACTCCGGCACACGGGCCAGCAGATGTGCGCCGCGCTCGTTGTGCGCCACGGCCGCGGCCTCATCGTCGTATTCCTCCAGCACCACGTAGCTTCCTGTGCCCGCCGAGAACCACCGGAAGGTGCGCGTCCCCGGCTCGTTCGCGGCCTGCCTGGCCAGGGCAAGCGCGATCTTCTCAAACTCGCCCTGCCGTTGGTCGTGGGCGTCGAAACGCGCGCGTACAAAGATGCTCATGTGAGGTGTCCTCTCGTGGAGACGGAATGTTCATGCGTCAGTCGTCTGCCTGCTCGTGCGTCGTCCCGTCCGCGGCGTTGGCATAGGCGTAGGCGGTGAGAATCGCGTCGAGCAGACCGGGAAAGCGGATATCGAGATCCTCCAGGCGCAGGGCCGTCCAACGCCGGGTGCCGTCTTCGCGCTGACGGATGACTCCCGCCTCCCGTAGTACGCGGAAGTGGTGAGTCAGTGTCGAGGGCGCCACGTCAACAGGGAAGGTGCCGCAGGCTCGCTCCGGATCAGTACGGAGAGTTCTCACGATGGTCAGGCGAGTCGGGTCGGCCAGCGCCCGTAGGACGTCCTGCAGGTCGATGTCACCAGTGTCCGGGTGGACCAGAGCAGGCCGACGGCTGTGGGTTCGAGGCATCCCCTCATCCTACTTTCGACAGGTGCCGAACAACGATGATACGACGTTAGTCGTAAGACGAACATCGGGAGCGGGAGGTGCCGGTGCGCGCTGGTCACGAGGGAACACCTTGGCCACCGCGACGGCGTGCTGATCGTGGACGGGACCGGCTTCCTCGGAAGAGCGACAAGCCGGCCGGCGTGCCGGTGCCGTGGGCGATCGCCTATTCCGCCAGTCCCCAGAAGGGACCGGTCAGGCCCACTTCAGTGAAATAGGCGAGCGCGTCGACCGGTTCTCGCCGGACATAGCCGCGGTCGAGACGACCGTCGTACCAGTGGGCGGCCAAATTCCATAGAACCGATAGGTCCATCGTGTAGCCGCGAGGTAGTCCTTCGCGTTCGAGCCATCCGTCGACGCATGCGGTTGAGCAGAAGAGCCGCTGGTTACCGCAGGTGTGAACCACGTCATCCCACATCCTTGCCACCGGAGTGAGGAAGTGCGCGACCTCTCCGCCCGCTGGAGGAGCCTCGGTGTTCACCGCCCAGGCCAGGGCGGCACCACAGTTCGGGCAACGGGTGGCGACCAGAACTTCGCCGTCGTCCGGCAGGAGGTGAGGCAGAGCGAAGGAGTCCCAGGCGCAACCACCCCACCATAGAGTCCGTTCGCCCATGACGGAGAAGCCGAGCGGGATGGCTGAGAACGGATGAGCCATTACGATTTCGTCCCCATCGAGTACGATGTGCCGCTCGTAATGCAACTGCTGCAATGCCTTACGTGTTTCCGAGGCGAGCCGTGGCGCTCTACCGGTTTCGGCGAATGAGCGGTAGATGGCCAGTCTGAGGTCCTCAGTGTCCATGCTCGAACAGCATACTCGGAATTTCCCGCCCCACGGCAATGACGAGAGGAGCCGTCGGTGACGCATCAAGTCTTTCCGCCGCGGTCGGCGGATCGTCATTTGCGGCCAGATTCTGCTGCTTTCCGGCCAATCCTGACCCCACCCCTCCGGCTATAGGAATGCCGGGACGAGTGACATGGGCGCGGCGGATCTCAAAACGTATGCGCCCGCAACGGCCAGGCCGGCGCGGGGCTTTTCTTCTTTGGGTGGCCTCATGGTTATGCGTGTACGGGAATCGGCAGGTGGAAGAGTGGTGGTCTCGGCATCCGGGCCGCAAAGCTTTTGAACCGCGCGGAGTTCTGCTTCCCGAAGCGGTAGGCGTACGCCAGGTCGATCCGCGCAGGAACGCCTGCCGGCAGCGCGATCCACGTCCGCGCCGGTGGCGCCGGTCCTGGCGGACCACAGCCAGACCGGCGGGGCGTCGCGGCCGGCGGGCAACTGCTCGGCCTTCGACCGGCACGGGAGACTCCCCCGCAGCTCACACGCGCGTTTGACGCTGTGGCCGCCCTGCTTTTCCGCCTCGGTGGACGGATGCACGCTCACCGGGTCTCCTGGACGGGGCAAGCGGCCGCCTTGAGGATCTCGTCGGCCCGGCGCGGCTCGCGCCTCCCGTTCCGGCTCGGCGATCCGCCGGGCCTCCTGCGTCGTGGCACCGGGCTGCCGCCCAGCGCCGATCTCGGCCCGGCGCACCCAGCCGCGCAGCGATTCGGACCCGATACCGAGCCGGCGCGCCACCCGGATGATCACTCCATGTGGTGCGCCGAACTGCTGGATCGCCTCGTGCACCGCCCGGACCGCGCGCTGCTTCAGCTCGGGCGGATGCCGGCGCCGGGAGGGACGCGAAGAAGATCAGCCGGCCGTGGGCTCCATCCGGCTTGTCGCCGATCCGCCGGCAGGAATGTGGCGTCGGTGTGGAACCGCGGCGCGATGGGAGCCTTGGCCGGTCGAGGAGGTGTCGTTACCGTACTCGAACGCCGGCGCGGAAGACGGCGCGGACGTCGCGCAGGCAGGCGGGGTCCCGGAGGGGATCGCCACCGATCACGAGGAGATCGGCGTCGGCTCCGGCACGGATGCGTCCTTTACGTCCCTCGACGCCGCAGGCGGCCGCCGCCTGGCTGGTGATCGCGGCCAAGGACGCCACCGGGGACAGGCCCAGGTCCTTCAGCTCCTCGACGCTGTAGGGCAGCACGTCGTGGGGCTTGGAGGGGAAGATGCCGGCGTCCGTGCCGACGACCACCCGGCCGCCCAGTTCGACCAGGGCGCGATGGATCTTCCGCCTGCCGTCGAGCCGGGTCCGCAGGTGTCGCTGCACCTCCAAGGGCAAGGTGCCGTGCGTGCCCAGGGTCAGGCTCAGGAAGGTGCCGCTGGCACCCAGGCGTGCCACCAGTCCGGCGTCCTCGTCGATCCCGTTCTCGCCGGAGAAGCTGACATGCTCCATGGTGTCCACGCCGGCGGCGAGGGCATGCGCGATCGCCTCGGTGTTGTGGGCGTGGGCGGCCACCGGCAGGCCCAGGCGATGCGCCTCGCCGACGACGATCCGCAGGTCGTCCTGGCCGTACTGGGAGACGTGCGAGCGCGAACCCGGGGTCATCTGGCCGCCGCTCACCATGATCTTGATGACCGCGCAGCCGCGGTCGTGCCGTTCGCGGACCGCGCCGAGGAGCTGGTCGCGGCCTTCGGCCTCCCCGTTCATGAAGTGGCAGTGCCCGCCGTAAGTGGTGATCGGCGGTCCGGCGGCGAGGATCTCGGGCCCGGCGTCCGGGGTCGTGAGGGTCTCCCGCGCCACCGTGAGCGCGAGGAAGTCCCGCGCGCCGAGGTCGCGCACCGTGGTGATCCCGGCCAGCAGCGCTGTACGTGCCGCTGCCCGCATACCGCTCAGCAGGTCCTCGTCCTGCGCCTCGGCCATCGACTCCACCGGGTTCGTCCCGCAGTCGAAGGCCAGGTGCGTGTGGGTGTCGATGAGACCGGGCAGCAGGCACGCGTCGGCGCCCGGCTCGACCACATGCCCGTCCGGCGGGGGCGAACCCGTCCGGTCCACCGCCACGATGCGGCCTCGCCGCACGTACACCGTCGCCGGCCCCGACATCGTGAAGCCGTCGAACATCGAACCGGCGCGGACGGCGTACTCATCCGGCAGGCCGTTCATCGGACCGGCCGTGTCCGCGCGGCCATGAAGACTCACGGCAACTCCCTTTCCGTTGTACCGATCGCATCGACCACGGGAGTGGGTGGCATCGGGGTTCGTCAGGGCCTGACCCACCGGCCGGGGAGGCCGGCGAGGAGCCTGCGACAAGGGTGCCCGCGCTGTTCTACACCAGCAGCCCGCCGGTCGCGAGCAGGTTCTGGCCAGTCATCCAGCGGCCATCGGGGCCGGCCAGGAAGGCCACCACCGCGGCGATGTCGCTGGGCCGGCCCAGTCGTGCCAGTGCGGTCAACGGAGCCGCTTCCTGCAGGGACTCCGGCGAATTGGTGGAACGCAGCAGGTCGGTGTCCGTGATGCCGGGCGAGACGGTGTTGACGGTGATCCTGCGGCCACCCAGTTCCCGGGCCGCGACTTTCGTGAACTGCTCAACGGCGGCTTTGCTCCCCTGGTAAAGGGCTAATCCGGGGGCGGGTAACAAGGTGTTGACGGTGGAGATGTTGATGATGCGGCCGTCGTCCCGCATCACCCTGCTCGCCCATCGCAGGGCCAGCAAGGCCGCACGAGCATTCACGGCGAAAACGCGTTCGTACTCATCGTCGGTCATCTCAGCGATGGTTGTCTTACCACCGATCTCGCCGGCGTTGTTGACCAGGACGTCGAGCCCCGGCAACCGGGCCCGGGCCTCCTCGAACAAACGCTGCAGATCCTCTTTGGAGCCCGCATCGGCGCGTACGGCTTGGGCACCGCTTCGTCGGGTGACGCGTTCAGCCGCCTCCTCGTCATTGCGGTAACTGAAGACCACGGCGGCGCCCTCGGCCGCCAGCCGCTCGACGATGGCTCGGCCTATTCCTCTGGACCCGCCCGTCACCAGGGCACCCTTGCCTGTGAGCACACCCATTACTAACCTGCATCCGGCCTGCGCGTGTGATTCATCGGATTCGTGATGGTCGGCGCGACGCCACTCCCGTCACTCGGTCGCGTAGTTCCCACCCCGCTCGGGGATCCTGCCATCGCCGTACGAGGAGAAAAAGAATTAATACCGCCAATCTGTGCTTCCTATCGGCCAACCAGCCTCGCGCGGGCGGAATCAGTTCCGTCCTGCCGCAATCTGGTTGAGACATGCCGTGATGACAGCGTGGTGAGCTTGATCCGGTTTGGCGGACGTCCGGGATCAGGGGGCTCGTCCCCGGAAGGATGTCCTTGATGGAGAGCATGGGGAAGAAGAAACCGCGTCCCGCCGAGACGGCGGTGCCGACCAGCGGCGAGCGGCAGGAGCTGGAGGCGCCGAAGCGGAGCACGCTCAGCCGGGCCCTGCCCCGGTGTGTGGACACCGATGCCGTTGGCGTGGACACCTTGAGTACCGGATGTTGAGGTGTCCCGTCTCCAGACGAGGTAGGCGTCGCCGGCGGCTCCGGCGCGAGCGCCGGCATCGGCTCCTGGCGCGAGCAAGCTCTCAGTTACGGGCACGCGCCGGTGGCCAGGCGACTGGCCCCTGGGGCTGGTGGAGACCGTAGTCATCGACTATCCCGGCTCGATCGCGCCGCTCGATCGGTCCCGCCTCGGCGAACTGCTGGAGGAGTGGGTCTTCGGCGGCGCTCATCGGTACGTCGGCGTGCACGTGCGCGTGCTGCGCCGGCATACGGGGCGGGTGCCGCGCGGGGCGCTGATGCCGTTCCCGCTGCCCGAGTACATGCTGGTGCACGAGATCGGTGACGTGCACCTGTTCGCGGCGATGGAAGCCCTGCGGGAGTTGTCGCGGCGGCTCCTCGAGTCCGGCCGAGAAGCCGATCAGCCCGCGGCTCTGCTGGTGGCGTCCGGGCGCGTGCGAGGAGCAGCCCCCGCAGCCCCTGTACAGCACGCTCCTGCCGGGCCTGCGCCCGGTCGGCATCCGGATGGATCGACCGCCGTGAGAAAAGCGTCTCCTCCCTGGCCGAAGCCACTAATGAGCTGGTGGAGCTCTGGATGCGCGACCACGAGTGACCCGGGTCCCTCGTGCGCGCCGATCCGCCCGCCTGACAGCCTTTCGTGGCGTACATGGTCAAGACCCCGCGGCGCTGCGCTGCCGGCGCGAAGGACTCCCCCGAGGCGTTCCGGCGCCGAGCAGGGGTGGCCACGACAGCACGTCGGTGGTGCGGAAGCGAGTCAGGATCCTCTTCCGTCCGTCACCACGATCGCGGTGTCGTCGTCCTGGACGAAGGCCGCCCGCACGACCACCGAGCCGATCGCCCGGTTCAGCCTCCGGCTCGCTGCCGGGCAGCACCCACGCCCTGACCGCCGCCACCCTCAGCCGGGGCGTCCTGCACGGGCCGGCGCGGGCCGGCACGAGTTACCCAGGCGCCGAAGCCCCTGCTCACCACGCCGCACCAGGGCCACATCAAGCGCCTGTCGCAAAAGCAGGTGAGCCATGCGAAGCGAACGACTTCCCCTGTTCGGCGATCGCTCCGGCGAAGGCACCGGCCGAAGGGGCGTGGCCGTCAACAAGATCGTGGAGTACCGCTGGAGAGGTTCATCGGCTAGCGTGCTGCCCGGCGAACGTTGCGGGGTGCCTCGCTGTGGCGAGGAGAATCGGGAAGCCGGTGCGATTCCGGCACGGGCCCGCCGCGGTAACCGGGGAGCCGCCGCGCCAATGATTCCAGGCGCTGCTCGGTGCCGGTATCCGGCTGGGGGTTGTGCAGCAGGACCCGGTGGCCCGGCCAGCCGGGGACGGAGAGGCTGGTGTACTCGAAGCGCAGCTCGCCCACCTCGGGATGGATGACCGACTTGAGCCCTTGCGTGTTCTCGACCACGTCGTGCCGCTCCCACAGCCCAGTGAATTCCGCGCTCACCGTCGCCAGATCGCCCGCGATCCGCGCGAACTCCTCATCCCCGGGATGCCGTGCCGCGTCTGCGCGGAACTGCGCCACCAGGGCCGGTGCCACCGCCTTCCAATCGGCGAAGGACGCTTGGTACCGGGCGTTGGTGAAGAACGACACCAGACAGTTGTGGTCGTACTCGCCGAACCCGAACACCTCGCGCGCCATGGAGTTCGTCGCGGCCAGGCCCCAGTGCCGGTCCAGCACGTACGCCGGCCGCGGGAGCCACGAGTCGAGCACCCGCAGCAGCTGCTCCGGCAGCGGATCGCCCCGGTCCGGGGCTGCTGGAGGATTTAAGCCGGCCAGCAGGTACAGGTGTCTGCGCTCCGCCTCGTCAAGTCGCAGGGCGCGAGCGACCGCGTCGAGCACCTGGGCGGATACGGTGATGTCGCGACCCTGCTCAAGCCAGGTGTACCAGGACACTCCTACCCCGGCCAGCACCGCGACCTCCTCGCGTCGCAGCCCTGGGGTACGCCTGCGCCCCGCCTCCGGCATCCCGACGTCACGCGGGCTCAACCTGGCCCGGCGGCTGCGCAGAAAGCTCTTCAGCTCCTCGCGACGAAGCCTTCCACGGTCGGATTCCTCACGGCCGAAGCCGCGTACCACGGGAGAAAGCACCTCACCACGTTCCACCAGCTTAGATTACCGACGTAAGCGGTCCAGGCCAGGTGGGTGGGTCCGGCGCATCGATAGGCTGGGGCTCCATGCGAGAGCTGCTTACGCCCCGTCTGGCGCTGGTCCCTTGGGAGCAGCGGTTCCAGGAGGACCTCGTCCGGCTGTCAGGTGACGAGCGGGTGATGAGGTTCATCGGCAGTGGTCTGTGGAGCCGGGACTACGCCCTCCGCCGGCATGAGTCCGCCCTCGAACAGTGGGCGGATCGCGGATTCGGGATGCGGGCCGTCATCGACAGAGACGGCGGGGCCTTCCTCGGCCCGGTCTCCCTCGGCGACGCGCAGGCTTCTGAGCTCGCCCCGCCGGTGCTGGAGATCGGCTGGTGGGTGGCTCCCTCCGCGTGGGGTCGCGGCATCGCGACGGAGGCCGCGGCGGCGGTCAGGGACGAGGCGTTCACGCCGCTGGGCGCGTCGTCGTTGGTCGCCTGTTTCCACAGCGCCAACGCGGCGTCGGAGCGGATCATGGCCAAGCTCGGCATGAGCTTCCGCGACGAGGTGTCCGACCGGTACGGCCGGCCCGCCCGCAGGTACGCGCTGACCCGGGCAGAATGGGCAGCACTCAGCTCCGGGCGTTGCTGACGTAGCGGCCAGGTGTCAGGCCGACCACACGCTTGAACTGTCGGGTGAGATGCGCTTGATCGGAGAAGCCCGCCAGGGTCGCGCCTCGGGCGATCGGCACTCCCTGCCGCAGCATGGACTTGGCGCGCCGTACCCGGACCTGTCTCTGGTAGGCCTGCGGGGTCAGTCCGACACTCCCGTGGAAGACCCGGCACAGGTGGAAGACGTTCGGACGCGCGTGTCCTGCCAGGGCGCGCAAGGTCACGTTCTCCTGCGCGTGCTCCTCCAGATACTCCCGGCCGAGCCGGACGGCCTCGCGTTCACGGCCCGGCCGCCGAGGTGGCCGTGCGGAAAGGGCATGCCTGCCGACCAGCAGCACGAGCGCCTCAGCCAGGCACGCCTCCCGTGCCAAGCGGCTCGGCGAAGGTGACTTCGCCGGCCGATGTCATGATCTCGCGCATGAGGTCGAGACCGGGATAGAGAGCCCGATAGGTCCACGAGCCCTCGGCCGGGGGGCCGCCCGCGCCGACGCACGCCGGCGAGCCTGGCAACTGGCCGGAACCCGGGTTCCGGCGCCGCCGGACAGCTGATCCCGCTCGACATCGACGCCGCCCGGCTCGCCCTGGCCCAGCTACCCCGCCAGCGCCGCCGCCAGGTGCTGATCCGCACCGACTCCGGCGGCGGCACCCATGAGTTCCTGGACTGGCTGACCTGGCCCGGCCCGGCGCCTGGGTGGCAGAGCTGACCGGCCTGCTGGACCTGACCGGCCGGCCCAAAGGCATGCGCGTCATCGCCCGCGAAGAACGCCCGCACCCCTGCGCCCAACTGCGCTTCACCGACCTCGACGGGCACCGCTTCACCGCCTTCGTCACCAACACCAAGCGCGGCCAGCTCGCCGACCTGGAGCTACGCCACCGCCGCCGGGTCCGCTGCGAGGACCGCATCCGCTGCGCCAAAGACATCGGCCTGGCCAATCTGCCCCTGCACGACACCGATGCCCGCCGCTACGAACCCAAACGCCGGCGGCTGCGCCTGTTCGCCGTCGCCGGACGGCTGGTGCGCGGAGGCCGACGCCTGCGCCTGCGCATCGCCACGCGATGGCCCTGGGCCGGCACGCTCCTGACCGCGCTGGCCCGGCTTCAAGCCCTGCCGGCACCCACCTGACCAGCACCAAAACGCCCCCCACGAACCAGGAAGGACACCCCTCGGGCCCGTGGAGCCCCGCCCACCCGGCGCGTCAACCGGGCCTTTCATGCTGACCACACAGAGATCGTGAAAGATCGAGGCCAGGGCTTGAGCTGTGGCATTGACCGGCCGTACCACAGCAGAAGCAATTACTGGCCAGCGGTGCCGGTGGACCACAGTGCCTTTTTGTCCGCACTGACAACCACCACATTGCCGTCGTCCTGGACGCCCAGCCAGGCGCCGGGGGAACCCGCCGTCTTCGTGTTCCACAGCACCTGATGGTCCTTCTGGACGACGAGATTGCCGTCCTTCTGCATCACCGTGATCGCCCCGGGTGACGAAGCGGTCCTGCTGCTCCACAGCGGCTTTTGCCCATGCAGCAAAACCAGGTTGCCGTCTCCCTGCTGGACAAGCTTGTACTCGCGGTTGCGCGAGGTGACCATCTGCCCGGCCGTGAGCGACCTACCGGACTGCAGGCGGCCGACAGAGAAGGACCGGCTCCACAGCGCCACCTTCTCGGTGCTGTAGATGACGAGATTGCCGTCGTCCTGAACCGCGAGCCACGCCCCGGGGCTGTCCGCCGTCGCGCTCCCCCACAGGGCCTCATGATCCTTCTGAACGACCAGGTTGCCGTCCTTCTGCATCACCGTGATCGCCCCCGGCGACGAAGCGGTGTCACTGCTCCACATCGGCTCATCGTTGCTGTACAGGACCAGGTTGCCGTCCCCCTGCTGAACCAGGACGTGCTTACCGTTGCGCGAGCGCACCATCTGCCCGGCCTTGAGCGACTTGCCGGACTGGAGGCGGCCGATCGAGGCGAACCGGCTCCACAGCGGAGCTCCTTCAGTGCTGTAGATGACGAGGTTGCCATCGTCCTGCACCGCCAGCCAGGCGCCCGGGCTGTCACTGGTGTCGGTGTCCCAGATTCCCTTGCCGCCTCTGTATGACACGAGATTGCCGTCCTTCTGCATCACCGTGGTGACGCCAGGGCCGACTGCGGACTCGTTGCTCCAGAGCGCCTTGTGCCCCTGATAGAGAACCAGATTGCCATCTGTCTGCTGAGCCAGGAGGTACTGGCCATTGCGGGAGCGGACCGATTGCCCTGCCTTGAGGGTCTGACCGGGCATCAGCTTGCCGGCCTGGGCCGACTGCCTGCTCTGCGTGGCCGTGCGCGAGGTGACCCCGGCCTCAAATGGTGCGGCCCAGGCCGGACTCGAAGCGGTCGCCACTACTGCTGCGAGCATCAACGCGCCACTGGACTTCGCGATAACTGTCATCTCTTCCTTCTGCCACCATTACAGGCCAAACTTTTCGCGGGTAAGCGTACAGCAGCGATGATCGCGTTCAGCGGCCCTCGATAGACGATTTACCGCCAAAAAGCATCTGAATACAGCCAGTCATCGAGGTTCGCGCATCTTAGCTGTAACGCTGGCCAGGCAAGCGGCCATTGCCGCGCCCGCGCGCTCATCCGCCGGCGACGCCTCCTTTCATTGCGCCGGCGCTTGGGATCCTTCGCGCCGGCGCCACTCGCCGGGATGGATCCCCGGAGGAAAGTGACCCTCGAACGCGCCGGCCAGGCTTTCTCGGGATCATTTGTGTTGCTCGGGGAGGCGAACGCCGGTGTCACGATCCGGATGCATGCGCCATGAACTACAGAGGAGTTCGATGGAGCTGTCTCGGATTGATCTAGAGATTGTGACGGCTTTGCAGGAGAACTCTCGGCTGACGAACCGCGAGTTGGCCAAACGGCTCGGCATCGCCGAGTCGACGACACACGAGCGTGTCCGGCGCCTTGTCCACAGTCGGGTGATCAAAAGGTTCACTGCAGAGATCGATCCGGTAGCACTGGGGCGACCGATGCAAGCCATGATCGCCGTCAGGCTTCGCCCGCAGACGGAGGACGTGGTCGAGAGATTTCTCCGCACGGTGATGGACGATCCATGCGTGCTGGACGCGACCGTGGTATCCGGAGAGATCGATGTGATGTTGCGTGTCGCCGTGGCGTCGGCCGAACACCTGCGCACCTTCGCATGGCGCAAGGTCACCTCGACGAAATGGGTGCAGTCGATTACGACTCACCTGGTCTACGAATACCGTGCTCGTCCCGTCATGGCACCGTCGGAGGACAAGTACGCAGGATGAGAGTTCGGGGTGTCATGTCGATCCGGGGTTCGCGATCAAGCCCGTGTGTGCCAGGAAGGCGTCCAGGAGGCCGGGGCGGTACTGCAACTGCTTGAGCCGGCTGCGGATGGCCGCGGCCAGGTCGCCGAGGGTGAACAACGCCGTCAGCCATGAGCGCGTGTCGATCAGGCTGCGCATCAGAGCGTCCACGTGAGTGTCGACGTTGTCCCGGATGAGCACGATCGGCCCGCCGAGCCGCTGACGAGCGGCATCCAGCAGGCGCGCGTCATCGGTCTCGGTGAACCCCTCGCGTTCGTTCTTGCGCCGCCGGTAGAGCCTCAGGCGGTAGATCAGCCGGTTCCGCGGGTGGTCAGGTGTCCTTGACCCAGGTGGTGATCGCCTCTTCGTCGCGTTGCCCGGCGCGGTGCTGTGCGACCTGCGCCTTCACCGAGCTCACCCTGGACAGTGAGGACCGGCTGCGCCGGGCCAAGCACTTCATCACCGCGGGGCTGCGCACAGGATCACTCTCACCGGTGATCGACTGCACGTTCCCCCTGAACGAGGTGGTCGACGCCCACCGCCACCTGGAGTCCAACACCCCGTTCGGCAAGATCGTCCTTACGGTCGAACACCAGAGCCGGCGCGAGCGCACGTGCAGGAAGTGGATCTGCTGATCCTCGATCCCCGTTACGAACCGGGGGACTCGTTCGTGGCGGGTGAGCGTTGACGGCGCCACCTCCGCAGGAAGGCGCCGCGGGCTCGCTCCGGGTCGGCCGGCGCGCGTACAACAGGTGGAGCAGGTCGGCGACTGCAAGTCCGGGACGTCCCCGCCTCTCTTTCGACAATCATCGTACATCTGTGATACGACTTTCGTCGTACGACGAATGTCGAAAGAGGAGGCGGCATGCGCGCGCTCATCATGACCGGACCGTCCCGAGGCCCCGACCGTACGGAGGTCCGGGACATCCCCGACCCCCGTCCCGGTCCGGGCCAAGTAACCATCGACGTGGATCATGCCGGGATCAACTTCGTCGATGTCATGGTCCGCAGAGGCGACCTCGGATATACCCCGGCCTGGCCCTACGTCCCGGGCAAGGAAGTGACGGGCACGGTCCGCGTGGTGGGCACCGGAGTGGAGGGGCTGACTCCAGAGCAAAGAGTGGCAGCGCTTACCGCCGGAGGCGGTCTCGCCGAAATCGCCCTCGCATCGGCCGAGCTGACGGTCCCCGTCCCCAGCGAGGTTCCCTCTCCGGTGGCCGCGGCGGCTCCGCTGCTCCTCAGCAGCGCGCTGCTCCTGCTCACCGACGCGGCACGGTTCATACCCGGCGACGCCGTCCTCGTACACTCGGCAAGCGGCGGCGTCGGCATGGCCATCGCCCAGCTGGTGCCGGCCCTGGGAGGCGGACGACTGATCGGTACGGTCGGGCACCCGGGCAAGACCGCCCTGGCCCTGTCGGCCGGTTACCAAGCGGCCCTGCCCAGGACGACGAGCACAGGGACTGACGACAAGGAACTCATCAAGGCGATACGCACTGCGGCCGACGGCCCCGTCGACATCGTCCTGGACGCGCTCGGGACCACCATGCTGGATGTGGATCTTGAGGTTACCGCGCCAGGTGGACGCATAGTTCTCTTCGGAAACGCGGGGGGAGACGCGCCGGCTCCCCTCCCGCCGCCGTCACGGCTGCTGCGCGGCAACCTCGGGATCATCGGCTTCAGCATCAGCAGTCTGTCGGTCACCGCGCCGCACCGTGTGGCCGCCGCGCTCCGCCACGTGCTCGACCTCCTCGCCGCAGGGCGTCTGGACATGCCGGTGAGCGAGGTCAGCTCGCTGGGAGAGGTCTCGGCCATCCATCAACAGCTCGCAGAGGGGACAACGACCGGCAAGTTCGTCGTCCGGGTGGCGGGGTGACGAGAGCCGGACGCCGGGCCCCGGGCCAGGGGTGAAGCGTCCGAGTCACCACCTCCGCGAGACTCGAGGAACGTGTCGCGTCTACCACTGGCCGGGCCGACATCACGGGCAGCCGGCTGGAACGGATCCGGCCTCGGGCTTCCACGTTGTGGACCTCGTGCCACCCAGGACACGACGACTGCCCGTCGGCGGCGTTCCCCGACGGTGGTCGAGTCAGCCTGGGGTGCGGTGCCGCGATTACTCCCGGTCCGTTTCCCCAGACCGCTCGCCGAACCCGCCGTGTCAACGACGGCCGGAGTTCGGGATCAGGCACACATTCCATGATGGGCCCCGTCGGACAGATCACGGTTCGGGCGTTCCGGCCGGTAGCCGTCCCTCTGATCACGAGCACCCGCAGCGCGTTGATCAAGGAGCTGATCGCCGTCCTGTTCCCTCATCTGGTCGGCCTGACGGCGCGCACGCCCTGCCGGCCGAACTGCTCGGCGATCGCCTTGGTGAGTCCGCCCGCGGCCTGCGCCCGCCACCGCTGATCGTCTCCGACCGCGCGCCCGGCCTGATCAGCACCGCCGAGCAGGTCTTCCCGAGCTCGCTATGCCACAGGTGTCTCGTGCATCGCGCCAGAAACGCGCCGGCCAGGATCAGCGTCGGCGGCCAGTCCGGGGTCAAAGCCGCCTGCGGGCAGATCCTCGACCTCAGCGACCTCGGTATGGATACCCGGCATCATTCGACATCACCGACAAGCCAGCGAAGCATCTCGGGAGTTGCCGCGAAATGGCCCGCATGGCCCGCGGCCGACCCGCGGATCAACCTTGCCGTAGGGATGCGCTCGACAAGCCAGAGCGCATGGCTGACGGGGATGACGGTGTCGAGATCGCCATGCCACAGCAACGTCGGTGTGCTTATGGCCGCCGGGTCGAATCCCCACGGGAGTCCGAAAAGAGCGAGCTCATCATCGACCCAGCCGTCCAGGCCAGGTCTCACCGCCTCGGCGAAGGCGGTGGACAACATCTGCTGAATCTCCGGCCGGGCCAGGACCTCCTGCTCGGCGGGCGGGAGCAGTTCCACGACATTCACGGGTTCGCTCGCGGCGAGGTGTGCTTGGAGCGCGTCCCTCCCCTGCCGTGCCGCCGATGCGCTGTCCTGGTTGTCCTTCATCATTCCGTCGGCCCAGTCGAGCCCAGCAGCATCGCAGGGCGCGGGACTGGCCAGGGCGGCCACGCGGGTGACCCGGTGGGGATGGCGTGCGGCGAAGGCCAGCGCGTGCGGGCCACCGCCGGAAACACCGAACACGGGGAATCGATCCAGGTCCAGCGCATCCGCGATCGCCGCGATATCGGCCGCTCCATCGACAACCCGGCGTCCACGGTGTGGTGTCGAACATCCGAATCCGGGCCGGTCGTAGGTGATGAGCCGCACCTTGAGCTCATCGAACACGTGGCTGTAGGGGTACCGCGCCAGGCGGCTCATGGGGCTGCCGTGGGCGTACAGAACCGGCCTGCCGTCGGGCACTCCCCATTCCTCCACCGCCAGTGACCGTCCGTCGCCGATTTCTATCTCTCGCATCTGTTCCTCGCTTTCTTGGTGAGCGCGGGTCTGTCCACGAAAATGCGTCACTGCGCCTTTGCCATCGAGTCGGCTCGGCCGCGGGCGGCCGGCATTCTCGCCTTTCCTGCCCTCGCCGGCCGAACGCGGAGTCGTCGGCGAGATGCCCGTCGGGCAGCCGGTGAGCCCGCTGAGCCTCCCAGCTAAATGGACGGGCCGCCTACGCTCCCTGTCCCGACGCTGACGGCCGCCTGTCGACCAGCGTCGGATCGTTTCTGGTGTGCACCGACCAGAACCGAGTCCTGGTCGATCTCGGTCTTGGAGCGGTCGGCTTCGAGGTACCGGGGCTGGGATCGTTCGCCGGCGGGAAGCTGCTCGACGGCCTGCGCGCCGAGGGCCTGACGCCTGGCGACGCGGACCGTGACGTACCGGTCAAGGGGCTCACCTTCGCCAACGCTCGGCACATCGTCGATCGTGCCGAAGGGGACTGCTGGAACGGAACCGCAGAAATCATCGGCCCTGACCCGGCAGCGGTGCGGGATCCCGTCAGCGCCGTCATCGAGTTCCTGGAGCCGGGCGAGCCCGTCGTGCCCGGCCTGCCGGCCGTCCCTACGCCCGGCCACACCCCGGACCACACCAGCCTGCTCGTCACAGACGAGGCAAGTGATGATCGGCTGCTCGTTCTCGGCGACGTCATGCCCGCGCAAGCGCAGGTGAGCGAGACACACGGGAACTTCCTGTTCGACGTCAACGCGGACGAGGGCACCAAGACCCGCCTCACGGTGTCGCAGGATCATCAGGACGAGCACACTGTCGTCGCAGGCGGGCACTTCGCCGGCTCGGTATTCGGACGGTTCCTGCCGGCGAGGTATCAGTACGGGTGGGCGATCTCCAAGACCCGCTGACGGCCGCGGCGCAGCGGCGAGAATCGCCCCCTCCCCCATCACCTCATCGGCTGACCGTTTCCAGCCTGTACAGGTCTTACGGTGACTGCCCACGGCCGGTGGCCCGCCAGCGATCAGCGATGCGGATGGTCTCATCTTCGATGCCGCCGGTGGTGGGCTTCACCTCCAGGTCGCGCGTTCGAGGATCCTCGCCAGGCTCGGATTGTTCCAGCCGTCGGCGATGAGGATCTGCGTCTTGGGCAGGTACCACAGGCGCTGGGTGAACCGCCTGGTGCGCTTGCCGGTGGCCATGCTGTAGCACTCGCCCGCCCACTCGCGGTACTCGGCCCTGTGCCCGCGCCCCACCTTCCTGAGGCCCTGGGTGACGGGCTTCGCCCGGAGGAACCTCTCCCCTGTGTTCATGTCCCTCCCGAACCTGCAGGAGGACACGGAGGTGCCCGGCTCCCAAGCGCGATCCCTGCGGTAGCTCTCGATGTGGATGTCGTCGCCACCCTTGATGATCTTCGGCCCGACGAGGTCGAACCCCGGGCACGTGATCTGCCGACGATGGCACGCCGCGGTGTCCACACTCACCCACTGCCGGTGGTAGCCGCGCTCGTAGGTCACCTTCCACGCAGCGGGGATCGTGAGGGTCATACCGCGGAAGGAGAGCTTCTGGGACGCCGACGCATCCGACACCGCCGCCTCAGCCGAGGCGGCCGGCACGACTTGCAGGCTCGCAGCGATCGCCAGTGCCATGACGGCCGCCTTCGTCCAATTGGCGGCGAACCGGAGGCGAAGGTCACCGATCAACGACGCGGCACCGCTCGGACGGCGGCCACCTGCGCCGCCCGGCTCGTCCCCCCGCGTGCGTACTTCTGGGCTCATCCCCGGATCCATCCGGTGTGACACCATGCTCCCCCCGTCACAGCTGCAACAAATCACTTCGGAGTGTGACAGTCGTCCTCGCCGCCCGTCAGTACGAAATCCGCCAAAGTCCGTCGCCATAGCTTCGGTTCTCCCATGCCTGGTGTGGGGTTGCGGGGTTTCGGTCCGCTGGCAGGTGTGTCGTGCTGCACGTGACCCGGAGTGCGGGGCCGGGGCAGGGTCCGGTTCGGGGTCTGCCCGCACCGGCGGAAGGTGTGTTCGATGGCGAAGCGCCGGATGTAGGCACGCCACAACAGGTCCACATCGGGCAGGGTGGAGACCTGTAAGCGGATCATGGCGCCGGGCACGATCGAGCAGGAGCAGGAGTGGTCAAAGCCACGTCGAACACGTCTGCCCTGCTGGACGGAGGGTGACGTCCTCCAGGGCTGAGGTAGACGGCGAGGTTCGCGGCGGCCACCTCGCCCCGCGGCTTGACGGCCCACGCGGCGCCCTGACGATTGAAGATCGGGTAATGAGCAGCACCTTTCCACCTCGCCGGTCGATCGACCGCTCTCCACCGCCTCGGGACATCAGACTGCAGAACGGGAACTCGGGGCCCGGCACGGCGTCCGAGCCGTAGGCGCTGATCATCTGAAGACAGGACCTGACGGCCGCGGCCCGACGAGCCACTGGCCGCGGCGAGCTCGATCAAGCGCTGGCCCGCATTCTGCCGAAACCGCGCAGGACGCGGCCATACGTGCCAGGGACAGAACGGGTGAGAAGTGTCAGCTCAGGACCCGGATCGGCGTCCCGTCCAGAAAGGCGTCGATGTCCTGCACAGCCTCCCTGAAGTACCTGTGGTAGTTCCCCGCGGTGACGTAGCCGAGGTGCGGGGTTGCCAGAACATTGGGCAGTGTGCGCAGCTCGTGTCCGGCGGGCAAGGGCTCGGTCTCGAACACGTCGAGCCCCGCGCCCGCGATGAGCCCTTCGCGTAGCGCAGCGGCCAGAGCGGCCTGGTCGACGATGGCCGCGCGTGAGGTGTTGACGAGGTAGGCACCAGGCCGCATCAGCGACAGCTCGCGCTTGCCCACCAGCCCGCGCGTCCGAGCGCTCAGTACGAGATGGACGGAGACGACGTCGGACTCGGTGAACAGCTCGTCCTTGGTGGCCAGCCGCACGCCCAGCTCGTCGGTGCGCGTTTTGGTCAAGTGCTGGCTCCAGGCGATGACGTCCATGCCGAACGCCTGGCCGATGCGGGCCATCTGCGACCCGATCTTGCCCAGTCCGAGCAGTCCGAGCGTGCTTCCGTGCAGGTCCATGCCGATGGTGCTCTGCCAGGGCCCGTCAGAACGCATCGCCGTGGCTTCGGGGAGCAGATGGCGTGCGAGGCCGAGGATGAGCGCCCAAGTCATCTCGGCGGGCGGGATCGAGGAGCTGGCCGTGCCGCAAACCACGACACCGTGCGCGCGAGCGGCTTCGAGGTCGACGGAGGCGTTGCGCATGCCGGTGGTGACCAGCAGGCGCAGCCGGGGCAACCGTTCGAACACCTCCGCCGTGAACGGCGTGCGCTCCCGCATGATGACGATGATGTCGAAGTCGGCCAAGGCCGCCGCGAGCTCGTCGATGTCGGTGAAGTGGGTGGAGAAGCTCGTGGCCCGAACCCGTGACCAGTCGGCCAGCCCGAGGCCGACGCTCTGGTAGTCGTCGAGGATGGCACAGCGCAACATGACCGGAGAGCCTACTCGAGCCGGCAGGGAGGCGATCGACGCGCCCGGTCAGCTTATGTGGCCGACTGTCCGAAGGCCGGGGGTCGCGCAGAAAGGTGGTGGTGGCAGACCCAGGTTCGTCCCACACTGTTGGATCTCCGCCCGCCCGCGGAGGATGGGCGCCATGAAGCGATTCGCCAACCGCACAGTCCTGATCACCGGTGGCACCTCCGGCATGGGCCTGGCCACCGCCCGCCGGCTGCTCGACGAGGGCGCTTACGTCGTCATCACCGGACGTGACGAATCCCGGCTGGAACGCGCGGCCGGTCACCTCGACGCCGGGCCGCGCCTGCTGACCGTCCGCGCTGACGCCGCGAACCTGGCTGACCTGGATGCGCTGATGCGCCGCATCGAGACCTGGCGCGGCAGCCTGGACGTTGTCTTCGCCAATGCGGGCACGGGCGTCTTCAAACCCAGCGCCGAGCTCACCGAAGCCGACTTCGACCACTCCGTCGACGTCAACTTCAAGGGCGTTTACTTCACGGTCCAGAAAGCGCTCCCGCTGCTGAAGGAGGGCAGCGCGGTCGTCCTGAACGCCTCATGGACGCTGTATCGCGGCCTGCCGATCGCCTCCGTCTATTCGGCGACCAAAGCCGCCGTCCACAATCTGGCGCGCACCCTCGGTTCCGAACTGGCTCCACGCGGCATCCGCGTCAACTCGATCAGCCCTGGCTATATCGACACCGAGATGTACCGCGGCGCCAATGACGATCCGGAGGCCGACGACCGCAACGCCGCACAGGTGCCCTTGGGGACCATCGGGCACGCCGCCGAAGTCGCCGCCGCCGTGGCCTTTCTGGCTTCCGACGACGCCTCCTACATCACCGGGCAGGACCTGGTGATCGACGGCGGCCTCGTCGGCTCCTTCCCCAACCGTTGATCCCGGGAGCAGGACCCGGCTCGGTTCGCGGGAGTCGGTATCTGGGCAGGGGTTCGGTCCCGTCCCGCCCCGGGTTCAGGTGCCGCGCCAGGTGGGGTGTTCTCGCCGGTGAGGCGGCGGCTCATGAGGTCGATCACGGTGATGTGGATCATGGCCGCGGAGCGGCCGGGGCGGGTTTCGTGGTCGCGGGCCGGGCGGCGGTACGGCATCAGCCGGCCGAGGGCGCGCTCGGCCACCCGGCGGCGCGGCAGCGGGGTGAACCCCCGCGGATTCGGTAGCTTACGTGTCATCTGCCCCGTTGTGGCTGGGCGGTGGGGCGGACGGCGTGATCGGTGTCCAGGGCGGCCAGGAGCCGCAGCGCGTCTGCGGACGGGCTGCCGGGGGCCGCCGAGAGCACCAGCAGTTCGAGGCCCGACTCATCCGGCAGGGCGAAGTTCTCCTGGTGCAGCTCCAGGTCTCCGACCAAGGGGTGGTGGTAGGCCTTGCGTCCGTAGGTGCGTGCGCGTACGTCGGCGCGGGCCCACAAGCGGCGGAAGCGTTCGCTGCCCATCGCCAGCTCGCCGATCAGTGAGGCCAGGCGCGGGTCGTCCGGGTATTTGCCGGCCGCCAGGCGCAGGTGCCCGACCACGTCACGGGTGCACTGGTCCCAGTCGGCGTACAGGCCGCGCCCGGTCTCCTCCAGGAAGAGGTGCCGGGCCGTGTTGAGACCCTCCACGGGGCGGCCGTACAGCAGATGGGCGAGGTGGTTGCCGGCGGCGGCGTCGAGACGGTGGTCGACGATGAGCGCGGGCGCGTCGGTGATGAGGTCAAGGACCTGCCGTAGTTCCGGGCGCAGCCGGCCGGTGGGCGACTTCGCCTTGCGGCGCCGCTGCCGGGCCAGCCGGTACAGGTGGCCGCGTTCGGTGTCGTCGAGCTCCAGGACCCGCGCGAGCGCGTCGAGTACCTGTTCCGAGGGTTGCGTGGCGCGGCCCTGCTCAAGGCGTACGTAGTAGTCGACGCTCACCCCGGACAGGTGCGCGACCTCTTCGCGCCGCAGCCCTTGCACCCGGCGGCGGCCGTCGAGCGGAATGCCCGCCCCGGCCGGGTCGACCCGGGAGCGGCGGGTGCGCAAGAAGCTCGCGAGATCGTCCATTGATCCAGTATCTCGCGGGCGCCGGCGGCGAAGGTGGTCCTGCCGTTCCTAGGAAGCCGGGTCCGGTGGAAACAGCGTCCCTGAACGGCGGCTGCCGGGAGGCGGAGGATCGTAGGCACCCGATCCTGAAGGAGTTCCGATGAAGACGCTGATCGTTTACGCCCACCCGGAGCCGAGGTCGCTCAACGGGGCGCTGAAGGACCTGGCGGTGGCCACGCTGGAGAAGGCGGGGCACGAGGTGCGGGTCAGTGACCTGTACGCGATGCGCTGGAAGGCGGTCGTGGACGCCGATGACTACGGCCGCTCCGCCTCCAGCCCGCTGAAGGTCGCCGCCGACTCGGGCCGGGCCTTCGACTCCGGGACGCTGACCGCGGACGTGCTGGCCGAGCAGGAGAAACTGCTGTGGGCCGACATGATCATTTTTCAGTTCCCGTTGTGGTGGTACACGATGCCGGCGATCCTCAAGGGCTGGGTCGACCGGGTCTTCACGTACCACTTCGCCTATGGTGTCGGCGAGCACAGCGACGTCAAGTACGGCGAGCGCTTCGGCGAGGGGACCCTGGCCGGCAGGCGGGCGCTGTTGTCGGTGACCGCAGGCGGACCGGAGTCGCACTACGCCGAGCGCGGGATCAACGGCCCGATCGATGACCTGCTGTTCCCGATCCAGCACGGCATCCTGTACTACCCGGGAATCGAGGTGCTGCCGCCGTTCGTGCTGTACGGCACCGACCGGGTCACCGACGCCGACTTCCCCGACATCGCCAAGGCCTGGGAGGAGCGGTTGCTGACCTTGGACTCGACCGAGCCGATCCCGTTCCGGCGGCAGAACTTCGGCGATTACGAGATCCCGTCGCTGCACCTGAAGGAGGGGCTGGAGCCCGCGGGCCGCTCGGGATTCAGGCTGCACGTGCGGTCCTGAGCTCTGCCTTCGCATGATCGGGGATCGGCACCGGGCGCCGTACGAGATCGGGCTGCCGGGCCGCGACGCTCGCCGCGACGACCTGGTGGACCAGGAGGTCGAGGGTCAGCTCGCAGCCCGCACAGTGCCACGACGGCGGCGGCGATCGAGCTGAGCGCCTGCTGCGAGGTGCAGAGCCGCCGTGCGGCGGCCGGGAAGCAGGTCGCCAGGTCGCTGCCGTGTTCAGGCCAGTCCGCCACACGCCCCAGGACCGACACCCGGCGGCCGGGTCGATGAGTTCGGGATGGCCGGCGGGAGAATCCGCGCGTTGGACGCTTCAGCCGCGATGCCGTGAATGCCGTGAAGGGCGCGAAGGGCGCGCTCAAGGTCTCGTCCAGCACTCCGGGCCTGGCCTGGTTCACTTCCTTGAGTTCGGCGTCGAACGGCCCGCCACGTCCTGCCGGGCAGGACGTGGCGGGCCGTTCTCCTGTGGTGTCAGCGGGTCAGCATCTCACCCCTCCCGCACCGCTCGACTTGCAGTGGTTCTCGACGATGTTCATGCCGATCTGCTCGGAGAACTTCTGCCACTGCATGCGCGCGCCGGTCACCGCCGCGTCGCCCAGCCACGTCTCCCCCCATGCTCGCACCCTGAGGTTCAGGTGGCCCTGGTCGTCCTTCTCGAAGTTGAACGCGACCACCGAGCCCGGCTCCTCGAAGTGCTTCTGGCCGGCCACGAAGTGGAAGCCGTTGCCGTCCGGGTGGTAGTGGTAGGCGTTCAGGTGCGCGTTGATCGGCGGCACCCCGATCTTCTGCGCCAGCGGCTTGGGCAGGGGCGAGGCGTCCAGGGGGATGAACTCGCCGTCCGCCGGGAACTTCGACGGCGCGTTCCTGATCGGGAAGCTGCAGTTGAAGCAGCGCCGCAGCTCCTTGATCGCCACCTCGGGGTCGACGCTCAAGGCGATCGGGCTCGGCCCCTGCGGGTACTCGGAGCTGGGCGGGTACTGCGTCCCCGGGATGTAGGTGACCTTGAACTTGTAGTCGTACAACATCGGGAACTTGACGATGCGCTTGAAGAACTGGTCGAGGGCGCGCCAGTTCGGGTCGTAGCCGGTGCCGTAGGAGTTGCCGTTGACGGGGTTCAGGTTGATCGGCGCGGGCGGCGGTGCCGCCGCCGGCTTGGAGGTGTCGAAGCTGCCGCAGCCCAGGCACTGCATCGGGGCCAGGCCCGACGGGTCGGACTGGGTCACCGGCGTGTTGTTCGCGTAGGAGTAGGCGTTGAGGTGTTCCGGGGTTTCGGGATCGAGCAGCGGGTCCACGGCCAGGAACTTGCCGCCCGCGCTGTCGTAGTCGCGAGCGCCCAGCTTGACCAGCCCGGTCGCCTCCTCGGTGACACCGCCCACGAAACCGCGGGTCGAGGGCCACTTGGCGGGCGGCGTGCCGCGCTGCTTGCCGAACGGGTCCAGGCGCCGGTGCGCGACCTGCAGGGCACCCGAGTCGATCGCGGCGACGTCGCTGCCGTTGAGGTCCTGCGACAGCCAGGTCACGCCCTTGGCCGTGCGCATGCCGATCACCTCGCCGCCGTGCTTGTAGTAGCGCGTGCCGGTCAGCTCGCCGGTGGCCTTGTTCCAGCGCACCTCCCCGCTGGAGAGGTAGAGCGTGGTGCCGGTGTTGTCCCGGTTGAGCAGCCGGTCGCCGTCGGCCTCGTAGACGTAGCTCGTTCCCGACGAGGTGGTGGCCAGCCGGTCCTCCTCGTCCCAGGTCAGGGTCTGGCTCGTGCCGGTGGGCCCGGGGCGGGCGGCCGTCGTGCCGGTCGGGTGGTAGGCGAAGGTGTCGGTCCTCGACCCGGACGGGCCGGTGGTGGTCACCGACAGCGGGGCGTGCGGACGGGGCTTGCCGGTGTCCGGGTAGGTCGACTGGCGTACGGTGTCGCGCGCGCCGTTCAGGCCGTGCTCGGTCTCGGTCTTCCTGTTGCCGATCGCGTCGTAGACGTAGCTCGTCCAGTACGGCACCGGGCCGTCGATGACCTTGCCCGCCCCGAGCAGGCAGTCGTCGGCGGTCGTGCTCCCGGCCGTCCACGCCTCGGTCAGGCGCTTGAGGTAGTCGTAGCCGAAGCACTGCCGGTCCGGCTTCTGCCCGGCCGCGTTCGTCAGCAACGACGTGACGTTGCCCTCCTCGTCGTAGCCGTAGCGCAGGTCCGACTGGGCGCCGATGGTCTTGCGCGTCTCCACGACGAGCCGCGACAGGCGGCGGGTCGCCGTGTGGTAGTCCCGCAACGTCCACGCCTCGCTGTTGACCGCGCCGCGCCGGATCATGTCCAGCTCGCCGAACTCGGTGTAGCGGGTGTAGCCCACGTAGGTGCCGTCGTCGTTGCCGACGGAGCTCAGCTTGCCGAAGTCGTCGTAGGTGTAGCGGAGCTCCTCGCCGCCGAGGTCGCCGCCGAGCTTCGGCACGCTCTCCCACAACAGGGAGCCGTCCGGGCTGTAGCTCGCCTTCGACCGGTAGCTGCCCGCCAGTCCCTGCTCGCCGGCCGGGACGGTGACCTTCTTGTCGGTGACGTTGTATCCGGCGTCGTAGGCGAGGATCTCCGTCTTGTACTCCTGGCCGCCGGCGAACCGGGAGCTGGTGGCGAGCTGGCCGCGCGCGTCGCTCACGGTGTCGTAGGTCTTCTTGGTCAGCAGCGTGCCGGTGTCGGAGTCCTTGCGGGTCTCGTACTCGCGGCCGAGCTTGTCGTACTTGTGCACGACGACCTGGCCGCGGGCGTCGGTGAGCTTGACGAGCTGGTCGGCGTCGTCGTACTCCATCGTGGAGGTGCCCTTGTCCGGGTCCTTGACCTCGACCTGGCGGCCGCGGACGTCGTAGCGGTAGGTCCACTGGTTGCCGGCCGGGTCGGTCAGGCTGGCCAGGCGGCCCGCCTTGTCGTAGGCGTACTTGGTGGTGACGCCCGGGGTCCCGGTCAGGCTGCCGAGCTGGCGCAGCTCCGTCACCTGGTCGCGCGCGTCCTTGAACGTGGCGCGCGGCGTGCCGCCCTTCGGCGGTACCACCAGGGTGTGGTCCCCGCGGTGCTCGGTCGTGGTGGTCCAGCTGGCGGACAGGGGCCGGCCCTCGCTGAAGAGCTCCGACTTGACCTCCCGTCCGGCGCCGTCGTACGTCAGCACCGTCTGCGACGGGATCTTCGCGTCGCCGGAGGTCGGCGCGAAGAGGTCACCGCCCGCCGCGGTTCCCTCGTTGTAGTACCTGCCGTTGCGCTTGACCTCCAGCCCGCGCGAGTCGTAGACGGTGTCGGTGATCACCCGGCCGGTGCGGCCGCCCTCCAGCCACGCCGGTTCCTGGGTCTGCCTCGGCCGCAGGAAGCCGTCGTAGAGGGCGTACGAGGTCTGCGTGTTCTCGTTCGCCCGCAGCGACTCGGTCGACACGTAGCTGGTGCCGTCGTTGCGGATGGTGTACGAGAAGCGCACGTTCGGGCCCTCGCCGCCGGCCTTGTCGCGGCTCGGCATCCACACCGCCGTGAGCCGGCCGAGGCCGTCGTAGGTCAGGTCGGTCCTCCGGCCGTTGACGTCCTTGGTCGAGGTCGGCTCGGCGAAGACCGGGTTCATGACGCTCTCGGTGGCGTTGCCCGCCGGGTCGGTCATGGTGACCTTCGTCGGCGGCCCGGTCGCGGGCTCGTAGGTGGTGACGTTGGTCCGCTGCAGGGCGTCGGAGACCTTCAGCGGGCGGCCGTAGGCGTCGTAGCTGGTTTCGCCGTCGAGCACGTAGACCGGCTTGCCGTCGGCGTAGTCCTTCACCTTCTCCTTCTTGGTGGCGAAGCCGGAGGTCGGCGCCGCGTTCAGCGCCCCGTCGTCGTAGTAGGTCCGCTCGTCGGAGACGGCGTCGCGCGGGAACGACGGCGGCGTGCCGCAGGCCACGCCGACGGTCGTCACCTGGCTGGGCAGGTCGAGGATCCAGCGGTCGCGGTTCTTGGCGTAGGTGGTCGTCGTGCACCGGTCGTCGCCGGCCTTGTCGACGTCGCCGAGGTCCTTGAGCTCCTTGACGTTGTGGTCCTCGTCATAGGCGTAGGAGGTCTCGGTACGGCGCACGCCGCCGGCGGCGAGCGTGGTCCGGCCGAGCGTCCTGCCGGGCTTGACCACGTACGCCTGGGCACTGCCGGCCGTGGCCGTGTGCACCCGGTACGGAAGGCTCACCGTGCCGCTGACCTCGGGGCCGTCCTTGCCGTCCAGCGTGCGTTCCTCCAGCTGGAAGCCCTGCAGGCCGTCGGAGTCCTCGTGCTTGGCGGTCGTGGAGTCCTCGACCTGGGCGTTCTTGGTGCCGCCGTCGCGGTTGAGCCGGTCGCCGTGCATGCCCCGGAAGTAGCGGAACTCCTTCTCGGTCTGCTTCACGCCCGGTTCGGACGCCGGATTGCCGGTGCGGACCTTGACCCGTTCGTAGCCGCGCCACTGCGTCCAGGAGCGGTGCTCCGGCTTCTGCAGGGGGTCGTCGTTGTAGTGCCAGGCGCCGCCGCCGGCGTACTCGTAGGAGGTCTGCTCGATCTTGCCCCCGCCGACGCGCTCGTCGGCGTTGACCACGGCGACCACGTACTTGCGGAACCAGTCGTCGACCGCCTCGCTTCCCTTCGGCGTCCAGCGGGCGGGGAAGCAACGCAGCGTGTTGGTCTCCGGCTTGAGCTGCGCCAGCCCGCTCGCCGGGCAGTCGTCGGCGGCGTAGTTGATCTCGACGCGCCCGCCGGACTCGTTGTTGACGACGTGCAGGCGGTACTTCTGCATCGGCAGCAGGCCGTCCTCGGGCGTGTTCACCCGGTTGGGCTCGGGCGTGCCGCGGAACTCCACCGGCGGCATCGCGGTGCGCGTCCCGCCCGCCAGGCCGACGTGGTTGATCTTCTGCAGCCACAGGGCGGGGTCGGAGGAGTCACCGGTGAGCGGGAAGCCCTGCTCCAGGGTCCAGGAGTCGACGGGCTCGCCGCCGATCGACGTGGTCACCTTGGCCAGCCGCTTGGTGCTCCAGAAGGTCGGCGAGACCTTACCCGCGCAGGTGGAGTCCGTGCATTCCTGGTCGTAGGGGACGTCGGGGTAGCTCTCCTTGGCGTGCTTGGTGCAGTCGGCGTCCTCCCGGCAGCGGTCGGCGGTCTCGAACGCGACCTGTGCCGTGGCCGGGGAACCGGCGCGGGAGCCGTACTCGACGCGCTCCAGCGTCCCGCCCCGAGTGTACTCGACCTTGCTCTTGGCCATGTTGAGGCCGTAGTGGTTGGTCTCCTTGGCGTAGAAGTAGGTGATGGTGTTGCCGGCGCGGTCCACGACCCGGTCGAGGTTCCAGCGCCAGGCCTGCTGGCACCAGGAGTCGCCGAAACCGGAGGTCTTGTTGCACGGCTCGCCGGCGTTGTTGCCGAACACCGGCACCGTCCAGGTCGACTGGGTGCGCGGTTCGGCGCCGAAGTGGTACTGGGTGCCGTCGGTGGTGGTGACCCGCCAGAACTGGTTGCCGTGGTCGCCGTTGTCGCCGCCGGTCAGCAACTCCACGCGGGAGCCGTCGTCGTCCTTGAGCCGCCACAGCTTGCGGTCGGGGTCGTAGAGCAGGTCGGTCGCCTTGCCGTTCAGCGCGACGGAGGCGTGGTCACCGGCCCAGCACATGTCGCCGGTGTCGCCGCTCACGCCGTCGTCGGCGCAGGCCTTGAAGCGCCACTCGACGTAGCCGGACCACAGGTCCCAGCCCTCGCCGACCCAGGAGACCTGGTTGTTCGTCGAGGCGGTACGGCCGTCCACGCTGCCCGAGGAGTAGTTCAGCGCCAGCTCCGGCACCAGGCCGCCCGGCACGGCGGGCGCCTTCAGCGGGTAGGACAGGGTGAAGCTGCCGCTGTTGCCGCCGACCTCCCACTTCATGGCCGGCGCGAGCGACGTGGCCTTGTAGTCGCCGGTCTGCCCCTCCGGCGCGGGGGCCAGGGCGTAGACCGCCTCCTCGGCCTGCACCGCCACGCGGGCGGAGACCTTGCCCGTCTTCGCGTCGTTGCGCGTGGGCACGGCCGTCTGCGTGCGGCACTCGGGCTTGTCAGGGTCGGTCAGCGTGCACGCGGGCAGCGCGACGACCCTCAGGCGCGCGCCGAAGTCGCCGCCGTACGCCTGGCGGAACCCGGAGTAGTCGAGCTCCAGGTCCAGCGCGCCCTTGTCGGACCGGCCGTCGGCCCGGCGCACGTCCAGGGCCAGCCCCTGGACGCCCGCGCGCTCGGCCGCCGCGCGCTCCCACAGGTTGACCCGCACCTTGGCGGGTGCCGCGCCGTCCCCGCCGGCGGCGACGGCGGCGACGGAGACCGGGGACTCGCCGACGCGGGCGGGCCTGGCCCCCGGCTCCGTCTCGACCACGGCGGTGACCGCGGCCGGCCACGTCACCTGCGTCTTGCCGCGCAGCCGGTTCTCCCAGGCGGCGTCGGCCGGGACGGCCGGCACCTGCAGCTTCCGGCCGGCGACGGTGGCCGCCTGGCTCAGGCGCGCGGGGTCGCCCGGCGGCCGGTCCGCGCCCGAGGCGGTGGCCGGCAGCCCCGCCACCAGGGACAGCCCGAGCGTCACGGCCAGGCCGAGCGCTCTGAAGGTCGGTAAGGGTCTCATCTCGTCCCTTCCGGGATCTCGAACGTGATGGTCAGGACAGGGGCCTGGCCCGTGGCGCCCGTGCCGTAGGCGCGGTAGGCGTACCTGTCGCGCTCGTCGGCCGCGGTCAGGCCGAAGGTCGCGGTGGGCCCGCGGCCCGCGGCCTCGGCGACCTCGCCGGTCACGTCGAAACCGATCCACCGGCCGCCGCCGCAGAACCCGCTCTCGTACGTGGTCCGGGCCGAGTACACGGCCGGCTGCGTGTTCCAGGTCGTGCTCGCGTCGACGGGGCCGGTCGAACGCAGGGACACCGCCGAGCCCGCGCAGGTCGCCGAGTGCGCGCCGAACAGGGTCAGCTCCGCGCGCAGGACCCGCGCCTTGCCCAGCCGCGAGACGTCGAACTGGAAGAACGACCTGGCGATGGCCGGCTCGGTCCAGTCCTGGAAGCCGGCTCTGGCGCGGCCGTCGGCCAGGCCGGCGCCGTTCCAGTGACCGGTGGTGGGGAACGCGCTGTAGACGCTGGTCCAGCCGGTGTCGGCGCCGCTCACGATCTCTTCCTGCCGCTGCCGCAGGGTGAACGTGCCGTCGCCGTTGTCGGTGACGCCGGGCGGCGCACTGGCCTGGCCGGGCGCGGCGAGCAGGGCGAGCGCCGCGATCGCGGCGAGCACCACGGCCAGCGCTCTTCCGAGCAGGGGACGATCGACCCTCATGGGGCCTCCTTTGTGTGAGGGACTATCTGCTGACGCGGGCGGGATCGAGGCCGAAGCCGAGCGAGCCGAGGACGTCCTGGCCTTCGCACTCCGGGTCCAGCGACTCGAACCGCTCCCTGGCGCCGCCCACCTGCACGCAGCTGAACAATTCCTTGGCGGCGGGATCGGCGGGTTTGTCGGGCCACACCCCGCCGAACCACTTGAGCAGTTCGTTGTCCTTGCCGCCGCACGCGCTGTCCTGCGACAGGAACGTGTCCGTGCCCGCCCGGCACAGGTACAGGCCCTTCAGTCCCGCCGCGCCGGTGTTCGCAATCGCGACGAGGTCGCGCTGCGCCTGGTAACCGGCGGGCAGGTTGCCGATGTCGCTGCGCCGGTCGGCCGGGCCGTCGGTCTGCGCGTGACGGGTCAGCAGCGTGTACGGCAGCAGGTAGCCGAGCTCCCCGGCGGGGGCCGCGTCCACGATCTGGCCCTCGCAGTCGGAGGTGGTCGAGTCGAAGTGCTCCTGCCAGCCCTCGCGGACCCGGCACCGGATCAGCTTCCTCGTGGTGATCCCCTCCGGCGGGGTGGTGTAGGCCAGGCCGAGCGCGCCGAGGGACTTGTGGCCCTCGCAGCCGGGGTCCTTGCTGGTGAACGCCTGGACGCCGCCCGAGGTGGCCGGGGCGACGCAGCCGTAGAGCAGATGCGTGCCCGGAGTGCCGGCGGGGGCGTAGAAGCCGAGCGTGCCCTCCTTGCGGTACTCCACCGGCATCGGCCCGTTGCCGCCCCGGTGGTCACCGCGGTGGTCGATGTAGCGGCCGTGCGCGGGCAGCCGGGTGCGGTCGGGCACCGGCGAGCGGTACTCCGCCTGGATGTCGGCGGCGGTGCGCACCCCGCTGTGCACGCGGACCTCGTCGATCGCGCCCAGCCACGGGTCGAGGACGCGGCCCTGGAACAGGTCGCGCCCGATCTGCAGGTTGCCGCCGGCGTTCCACTTCTGCGCCGGCAGCGGCGTGGCCGCCCCGCTCTGCGCGCCGTTGACGTAGATGCGCAGCTCCGGCACCGACTCGTCATAGACGCCCGCGACATGGGTCCACTGGCCCTCGACCGGCGCCACCGACGCCATGGCCCGGTACCAGACCGGCGTGGCGTTGTCGGCGTCCGGCACCATGAAGCTCCACGTGGGGCCCTTCTCGCCCTCCAGCCAGCGGTACTGCAGGTAGAAGCCGCTCAGGTAGGTGCCCGACTGCGCGGCTATGGTCCGCGAGCCGACGGCCTGCTTCTCCGGCCGCACCCAGGCCGACACCGTGAAGCTGTCGTCGGTCCGGACGACCGGGCCCTCGGCGATCGCGTGGTCGGTGCCCTCGTAGGTGCTGTCCAGCCGGAAGCCGGTCGTGCCGTTGCGGCCCGCCGTCCAGTTCTGCGCCGGCAGGGTCGCGGCGCGCGGGTTGCCGGTCGCGTCGTGGGTCCTGGTGCCCGTGCCCTCGTCGAAGGCGAACACCGCCTCCTGCAGCGGGGTCCAGGCCAGCTCGTCCAGCTCGGAGGGGCCGTTGGCGGGACGCAGGTCGGACAGCGCCCGGTCGTACACCTTGACCTCGTCGATCGTGCCGGGCCAGTAGTCGCCGATCTGGCGTGCCCACTTGCCGCGGCCGATCAGCAGGGTGTTCGGCGAGTCGCTGGTCCAGTTGCCGTCGTGCGCGGACTGGCCGGCGAGCACGCCGTTGACGTAGAGGAAGATCTTCCGCTGCGCGCGGTCGTACACGCCGCTCAGGTGCGTCCACACGCCGACCCGGGGCAGGAAGCGGTCGTCGGTCGCGACGGCCGAGTCGATCCTGGGCGCGCTGGAGTCCTCCGACATCATGGAGAACGCCCACCGCCTGGTGCTCTCGCCCTTGTACTGCAGCGCGAACCGGCTGACGCTGTCGCCGTCCTGGGAGACGGCGGTCTTCCACAACGATCCCGGGTCGGCGTCCAGCCGCACCCAGGCGCTGACGGTGAAGCTGCTGGTGGTGTCGAGGACGGGGCCGTCGCGGGTGGTCACGAACGAGTCGGCGCTGCCCCGGAGGGCCAGGGCACTGCCGGACCTGCCCTTGGTCCAGGCGGCCTTGCCGGCGGGGAACGAGCCCGGATGGGTGCCGGTCGAGTCCCTGGCCTCGGTGTCCAGGTGCCGGCCTTCGAGTTTCCAGTGGCTGACCGGCGGTGTGGGCCCGTTGACCCGGATCTCGTACTTGCGCACGTTGCTCAGGTCGGGCCGCAGCTCGTTGTCCTGCCCGATGTTGCCGGCCTTGTCCTCGATGGTGACGTCGAGCCTGATCGGGTCGGCGGTGACCGGCGCGATGTCCACGGTGGCCGAGCCGTTCACGGCCGGCACGAACTGCCAGCCCTGCCCGCTGACGCGGTAGCGGAATCCGGCCGCGTCCCCGAGGTTGTCCGCGTCGAAGAAGAAGCGGCCCGACTTGCCCGGGGCGCCGCTCGACTCGCCCTCGGGGTAGTCGGGCGAGAACACCGTGGGTTTGCGGTCGGGCGGCGTCGTGTCGACCGTGATGTCACACCAGCTCCCCCAGCCCGACTCCGCCCCGTACGGGTCCCTCGCCTTGACCCGCCACGCGATCGTGTCGCCGTTGGCGTACAGGTCGCCCGGTAACGTCACCTGGAACTCCGAGCCGGACTCGTACTCGCCGACCACGAACTCGCGCAGGGGACCGGCGCCGCCAGGGCGCCAGACCTCGAACACGGCCGACAGGCGCCCGCCGTCGGGGTCGTTCAGCCGAGCCTTCAGCGTCGGCCGGTTCGTCGTGATGTACGGCTGGTCCGGGACGTGGAAGCAGCCGGGCTTCGGCGACGCGGTCTGGTCGGTGGGCGTCTGCGGGTACTGGTTGAACCGGATGATCAGCTTCGGGTGCTGGCCCTGGGAGGTGGTGTCCCACTTGCGCCAGCCGTACTTGTCGCCCTCGGGGCCGGTGAGCCGGAAGGTGACGTATTCGGTCCTGGCGACGTGGTTCGACCAGGACACGTCGGATCCGACGTCCCAGCCGACCCACCGGGGGGCGCAACCCGTCCGCCCGAAACCGTCCTCCCAGCGCTCCTGGACGTGCCCGACGCCGGGCTGGTTGTTCCAGGTCGTCCCGCTCCAGACGCCCTCGGAGTGCGCCAGCCAGTAGGTGCTCTTGGCGCAGGTCGAGGAGTAGCCGCCGAGAATGTTCAGCTCGGCGCCCAGCACGTGCTTGTCCCGCATGGAGCGCAGGTCGAAGTGGTAGAACGAGCGGACGGTGACCGGCGGCCAGTCCCAGTCCCCCGAGTAGCCGGCGCGGGCGCGCCTGTCGTCGCCCATGTTGGCGCCGTTCCAGTAGGAGTCGTTCGGGAACTCCTTGTACACCGACGTCCAGCCGAACTGGCCGACCGGCCACCACTGCTCGGCGATCCGGATCGGGAACCCGGCCTCCGGGTCGTCCAGGATCTTCGGGTCGGGCGTGATCGTGATCTCGTCGCCGTCGCCCCCGATCGTGGAGTGGCCGCGGCGGGACCCAGGACCGCCCGACGGCGCCGAGTCCTGCACGACCGACGTCGGCGACTGGAAGATCTCCTTGCCCTTGCCGGTGACGGCCTTGCGCACGCCCTTGTCGGTCCTCACCGTCAGGCCGTCGGCCTTGAGCCGGATCTCCCGCACCGCGGGATCGCGCGCCGCCTCGCGGTTCTTGACGATCAGCGCGTAGCCGAAGCCCTGCGTGAACGTCTCCATCTGCAGGTCCACGCCGGGCAGGACCTCGGCGTAGACGGCCCTGTCGCCGTCGAGCTTCGGCGCGGGCAGCTCGGCGGGCCAGTGGAGCACGAGCCGGTCGTCGCCGCCGAACTCCGCCAGCGGCGCGGTGCCGCCGCCGGAATAGACGGTCGGGGTGACGGTGGCGGCGGGCCCGACCCGGCCGTCCTGCAGCACCCGGACCGTCGTGTCCACGTCGGCCCAGCCCTCGCCACGCCGGACGCGGACCGGCTCCGGCGACTGCTCCATCGAGTAGGAGCCGTCGGGCTGGGCGAAGACCTGGCTGCGCTCCGTCCGCTGCGACAGCACCTCGGCCTGCCGCCCCGTGGCCCTGGCCTGCTGCTCGGGGGTCGGCGCCGCGGCCTGCGCCGCGGCCTGCGAGATCATCAGGTTCGGCAATAAGATCAACAGCGCTGAAACGCCGGCGAGGAGAGCTCGCACGTTCGCCCCCGAAAGTGAAGTGGCCCGACATGGCGCAGGCCGACGAGACGCACATCACCGCCGTGCACACCGGGAGCCTGAACGTGATCCATAGTTCGTGATCTTCGACCGACGAGGAAGACAGGGAACAGCCAATCTGCCGGAGGATTCGTGCCAACGGCTCCGTTCCGGGCGCGCCCAGCAGAGGACGGCGGCCACGCAGCCGTTCCCCGGCGCGGCCGGCCCGTGGCCGACCGACGACACCAGCGCCGCCTCCAGCAGCGCCGTCCGGCGCGGGCCGGGCCGCTCGCCGCGCAGCATGAGCCAGATCAGCTCGGCGAGGCCGATCCGCCCGACGAGGTCCTGGACGGGCCGCCCGCGCAGCTCGACGACGCGGGGAGCGCCTGCTCGGCCCGCTCGTTCACGACACGGCCTCGAACTCGTCGTTGTGCTGCCCGAGCAGCGGGGCGGCGCCGCGGGGGCGCAGGGCGGCGCCGTCGACGAGCACGCCGTTGCCGGTGACGGCCACCGGTCGCCCGCCGGATCCGGCGAACGGCACCTCGGTCAGGAAGCCGCGGTGGCGTACCTGGTCGAGGGCGAGTGCTTGGGGGACGGTGAGGACGCGGGCGGCGGGCACGCCTTCGCGGGAGAGCGTCTCCTCCCACTCCAGGGCGGTCCTGGCCCGCAGCGCCTGGTTGAGCTCCCGGTTGAGGGCCTGCCTGTGGGTCTTGCGCGTTTCCCGCTCGGCGAAGCGCGGGTCGGCGGGCAGGTCGGGCCGCCCGATGAGCCGGCACAGCGTCTCGAACTGGGCCTGCTGGTTGGCGGCGATGTTGAGCGGCCCGTCGGCGGCCTCGAACGTGCCGGACGGGGCGGCGGTGGCGTTCTGGTCCCCCATCGGCTCCGGCTCGACCCCGCTGACCAGGTAGTTGGAGACGGTCCAGCCCATCGCGGAGATCGCGGCCTCCAGCATGGACAGGTCCAGGAAGCAGCCGCGCCCGGTGCGGTGCCGTCCGGCCAGCGCGGCGGAGACCGCCAGGGCGGCCATCAGCCCGCCGACGGTGTCGCAGACGGGGAAGCCCACCCGCAGCGGGGCCGTGTCGGGGGTGCCGGTGACGCTCATCATGCCGGACAACCCCTGGACGACCTGGTCGTAGGCGGGGGCGCCGCTCATCGGGCCGCTCTGCCCGAAGCCGGAGATCGCGCAGTACACCAGAGCGGGGTTCAGCTCGCGCAGGCGGTCCCAGCCGTAGCCGAGCCTGGCCATCACCCCGGCCCTGAAGTTCTCCAGCAGGACGTCGGCCTCCGCGACCATCGTCTCGAAGGCGGCCCGCCCGTCCGGGCTTTTCAGGTCGAGCTCGACGGACTTCTTGCCGGCGTTCTGGGCCAGGAAGGAGGCGCCCAGGAGCTCGCGGTTGAGGCCGGGGTCCGGCCCGAGCTGCCGGGCGAGGTCGCCGGTGCCGGGCCGCTCCACCTTGACCACCTCGGCGCCGAACAGCATCAGCTGGTAACTGCAGTACGGCCCGGCCAGCACGTTGGTCAGGTCCACGACCTTGACGCCGTCCAGTGGCAACTGCTGACGGTGCATTCACGCTCCATAGAGTCAGGCCAGAGGGTGGCCGAAACCGCGCTCCGACATTCGCTTGGCCGCCTCACGCAGATCCGCGACGAACTCCTCGACCCGGTCGCCGGTGAAGCGGACCGTGGGGCCGCTCAGCGTCAGCGCGGCCACGGTCGCCCGCGAGCCGCCCAGGACCGGGACGGCGACCGCCGACAGGCCGGGCTCCCGTTCGCCGTGGCTGACCGCGAACCCGTCGGCCGCGGCCTGGGCGATCCATTCCCGCAACGTCGCCAGGTGGGCCTCGCCGTGGGGGGAGGAGCGGGCCACCCGGGCGAGCAGCCGCTCCGGCGCGTCCTTGAGCAGGATCTTGGAGGAGGCGCCGGCCCACAGGGGCAGCTCGTCGCCGACCCGCACCACGTGGCGCAGCGGCTGCGGGCTCTCCTGCTGGGCGATGCAGATGCGGCGGGTGTCGCGCAGCACGTAGAGGTTGACGGTCTCGCGGTGCCTGGCGCCCAGTTCCCGCATGAGCTGGACGGTCTCGGGCGGCAGCTCCCACGCCGAGCGGGCCAGGTGGGCCCAGCGCCACAGCGCGGGCCCGGCCGTGTAGCCCTTGGGCGTGGCCCACAGCAGCCCCATGTGCTCCAGAGTCTGCAGCAGGCGCAGGGCCGTGGTCTTGGCCAGGCCGGTCTCCTCGGCGACCTCGCGGATGGTCAGCGTCCGCCGGTCCTCGGTGAGCAGCGAGAGGATGTCGAACGCGCGCTGGACGCTGCGCACCCCCACGCTCTCCCCCGTGTCCGCAGGAATGTTCGGAGGCACGGATCCTCACAAGTGGCTTGAAGGTGAACCTGCTGCCCGCCCTCTCACGTGGTCCGTACGCTAACACCGAGTCCGCTTGGCGGTCCATACGCTCCATCAAGCGGAATACGCGACCTCCTGCCAGGACCTTTGCCACGCTCATCCGGCCCGGCCGGCGACGTGCGCGGTGTCACGGGCTGATCACCGCGACGTCGGGCGTACGGAGCGGGAAGCGTTCCAGCACCAGCGGGTCATGGCCGGCGACCACGAGCCCGGGGTCGCCGGCCAGCTCCCTGACGCGGTCGAACGCGCCGTACACGCCGGGCATGCTGTGCAGGATCGGGAAGGGACGGTCGCCCTCGATGTTCTCGTAGAAGTGGGCGGCGTCCGAGGCCAGCACCACCCGGCCGCGGGCCGTCCCGACCCGCACCACCTGCATGCCCGCCGTGTGCCCGCCCACCAGGTGCACGCTCAGGCCCGGCACCACGGAGGCGTCCCCGTCCACCACCAGGACCCGGCCGCCCTCGCGGGCCTCGCGCAGGCGGGCGAGGTCGTGGTCGTCGAGCAGCCAGCGCTCGCGGGAGATGCGCTCCGCCCACGGGCCCGTCCAGTAGTCGAGCTCGGCCCGCTGCACCACGTAGCGGGCCCGGGGGAACTCGTGCGCGGTGCCGGTGTGGTCGTAGTGCAGGTGGGTCAGCACCACGTGATCGACCGATTCCGCGCTCACCCCCAGCTCGGCCAGGGCCTCCACGGGCGAGCAGCGGTAGTCCAGGCCCGCCACCCGCGCGGCCCGCCCGGGGGCGATGCCGGTGTCGACGACGACGGTGTGCTCGTCCGAGCGGGCCAGCCAGACGTAGTACGCGGTCGGATGGGAGCCGTCGCCGCCGGGCTCGTAGCCGTGGAAGTGCTCGCCGCGGCGGGCGTCCCGCCGCGCGTAGCGGACGGCGAGCACCTGGAAGCCGCTCACGCCATCGTCCGCCGGGCGGGCCGGAGCCCGAGCCGGCCGGTCGGCACCTGGTACGTCTCCCGCCCGGTGGCGACGGCGGCCACGTTGACCAGGCACACCACGGCGGTGATGACCGAGACGCCGAGCCAGCTCCCCGGGCCGGTCCCGGCCACGGCGGTGGCCACGGTGGGCGCGAACCCGGCGATGGCGAAGCCGACCTGGGTGCCGATCGCCATGCCGGACAGCCGGACCCGGGTGGTGAACATCTCCCCGTAGAAGGAGGGCCACACGGCGCTGGTGGCGCTGTGCACGACGCCGAACATCAGGATGCCCAGGATGAAGATCAGCGCGTAGCTGCCGATGGAGATCGACCACAGGTAGGCGAACATCAGCACCGCGCACCCGAGCGAGCCGGCGATGAACACCGGCTTGCGGCCGATCCGGTCCGACAGCCTGCCCCACAGCGGGATGGAGATCACCGCGGCGACGTTGGCCAGCACGCCCACCCACAACATCGGCGAGCGCTCCAGGTGCATGGTGTTGACCGCGTACGACAGGGCGTACACGGTGAAGATCGTGCTCACCGAGGCGATGACGGCGGCGACGACCACGCGCAGCACGTCCCGCCAGTGCTCGCGGAAGAGCACGGCGAGCGGCATGCGCGCCACGGTGTTGGTGGCGACCTCCTGCTCGAAGGCCGGCGTCTCCTCCAGCGTGCGCCGGATGACCAGCCCGGCCACGGCCACCACGATGCTCGCCCAGAACGGCACCCGCCAGCCCCAGCTCAGGAGCTGCTCCTCGGGCAGCGCGGCGATCGGCAGGAAGACCGCGGTGGCGATGATCTGGCCGGCCTGGGTGCCGTTGAGGGTGAAGCTGGTGTAGTAGGCGCGCCGGTCCTCGGGGGCGTGCTCCAGCGTCATGGAGTTCGCGCCCGCCTGCTCGCCCGAGACGGAGAACCCCTGCAGCAGCCGGAGCAGCACCAGCAGGATCGGCGCCAGCACCCCGGCCTGGTCGTAGGCGGGCAGGCAGCCGACCAGGAACGTCGAGCCGCCCATCAGCACCAGCGTGGTGACCAGCACCCGCTTGCGGCCGAACTTGTCGCCGACGTGGCCGAGCACGAACGCGCCGACGGGCCGGGCCAGGTAACCGACGCCGAACGTGGCCAGCGCCAGCAGCGTTCCCGTGGCGGGCGACGAGGCGGGGAAGAAGATCTTGTTGAAGACCAGCGCGGCGGCTGTGCCGTAGATGAAGAAGTCGTAGTACTCCAGCGCGCTGCCGATCCAGGCGGCGACAGCGGCTTTGCGGGGTCTACCCTGCACCGTCACGGGACTCTCCTCACACTGCGATCGGGGAAGGGCGCAGTGTGAGGAAACTAACTCACCAGTTCGTACATTACAAGAGTGCCGGTACGGACCGCGGGCCGGAGATCACCCGCTCGTCCGGTGACCTTCCGCGTGCTGCACCGCGAGCCGGATGGGGGCGTTGCCCGCCCCGTAGCCCTGGTAGCCGCCGACGCGCTGGACGAGCTCGAAGAAGACCCGGCCCACGGTGACGGTGTAGCAGTGCAGGAACTCCCCGTGCTCGTCCCGGTCGTACAGGACGCCGAGCCGGCGCAGCTCGGGATCGACCTCGTGGCGGGCCTCCAGGTCGTCGTAGTAGTTGTCCGGGATGGGCAGCAGCAGGCGGGGGTGCTCGCTTCGCAGCCGGCGGGCGGCGGCCACGACGTCGGCGCAGGCCAGCGCGACGTGCTGCCAGGCGATGCCGGCCGAGCCGACCTGGGCCAGGTTGAGCACCATGCGGACCGAGCCGTCGTCGTTGGACATGGCGCGGCTGCGCAGCAGGCCGTAGGGGTCGGGCAGCTCCAGGCTCTCCTGCGGGCGCAGCCCGAGCACGCTGCGGTAGAACAGCGCCGCCTCGTCGAAGTAGTGCCACGGCTGGGCGAGGGCCACGTGGTCGACACCGGTGACAAGGCGAGGCACGGGTCGGGGCACGGGCTCGGGCACGGACTCCGGGTCGGGCACGGGTTCGGCGGGGGCGAAGTCGGCGAGCCAGGCGTCGTCGCAGAAGAAGATCTCGGTCCCGTCCGGTGCGGCCACCGCCTCCAGCTTGACCTCCTCCGGAGCGCGCTCGCGGGGCAGCACCGGCGCGAGCAGCGACTCCGCGTGCCTGGCCGCACCGGCGGGATCGGGGCCGTCCAGGCCGATGGCGATGAGCGCGGGCTCGGTGCCGGTGGCGTTGAGCAGCAGCCGCGCCCCGCCCTGCGCCCACAGCTCGACCGGCTTGGTGGGATGCGTCCCCGCACGCGCGAAGCCCAGCACGGACAGCACCTCGCCCAGCTCACCCCCGTCGGCCAGCTCCACAAAGGCGAACCCCGTGGGCGCAGGGGGCGCGGCAGGAGCGGCAGGCGCGGGCGGCGCGCCGGGTCCGGCGGACACCGCCGGCCGGGCGGCGCTGCCCAGCCTCTGCTCCAGCGCGATGAGCGAGCGCATGCCGTCCAGCGCGGTGCGCTCCGCCGACGCCTGGCGGAAGACGTCGTTGAACACCTCCAGCGACAGCGGCCCCGCGTACCCGGTGCGCAGCACGCTGGCGGTCAGCCCCGCCAGGTCGAAGTTCCCCTGCCCGGGGAAGCAGCGGTAGTGGCGGCTCCACTGCAGCACGTCCATGGCCAGCAGCGGCGCGTCGGCGAGCTGCAGGAAGAAGATCTTCTCGCCCGGGACGGCCTCGATGCCGATCGGGTCGGAGCCGCGCGAGAGGATGTGGAAGCTGTCCAGGCAGGTGCCCAGGTTCGCGTGGCCGGCCATGCGGACGACGCGCCAGGCGTGCAGGTACTCGTTGACGTGCCGGCCCCAGGCCAGCGCCTCGTAGGCGACGCGGACGCCGTGCTCGGCGGCCCGCTCGGCCAGCAGCCCGAGCTGCTCGGCGGCCAGCTCGTCGTCGCCGATCGCGGCCGGGGAGACGTTCGAGCAGACCAGCAGCAGGTCCGCGCCGAGCCGCTCCATCACCTGGAACTTGCGCTCGGCGCGGCGCAGGTTGCGTGCCAGCAGCTCGGCGGGCACCGCCTCGAAGTCGCGGAAGGGCTGGTAGAGGTCGATGCCGAGCCCCAGGTCCGCGGCTCTGGCGCGGATCTCCTCCGGGGAGAGCGGGCAGGCCAGCAGGTCGTTCTCGAAGATCTCCACCCCGTCGAACCCGGCGGCGGCGATCGCCTCCAGCTTCTCGGGAAGGGTGCCGCTCACCGACACGGTGGCGATGGACTTGCGCACGGTTCCTCCTTCACACGGCGATGAGGTCGGTGAGGTGGGCCAGCATCCGCTCGGCGTCCGGCTCGCGGCCGGTGAACAGCCGGAAGGCGTGCACCGCCTGGAAGACGACCATGCCGCCGCCGTCCAGCGTCCGGCAGCCGAGCGCGCGCGCCTGCTTGAGCAGCTCGGTCTCCAGCGGCCGGTAGACGATGTCGGCCACCCACAGGCCGGGGTGCAGCAGCCCGGCCGGCAGCGGCAGTCCCGGATGGCGGGCCATCCCGGTCGGGGTCGCGTGCACCAGCCCCTCGGCGCCGGCCAGCAGCTCCGGCAGCTCGGCGGCGCTCGCGGGGCAGGCGCGGCCGGGGCCGAAGCGGGCGGCCAGCTCGCCGGCCAGCGCGGCGGCCCGCGCCGGGTCGGCGTCGACCAGGGTGATCCGGTCGGCACCCATCGTGAGCAGCGCGTGCGCCACCGCGGCTCCCGCGCCCCCGGCGCCGAGCTGCACGACCCGGCGCGTGGGCGCGTCGGGCAGGCCGCGGGCGAAGGACTCGGCGAAGCCCGTCCAGTCGGTGTTGTGGCCGATGGCCCGCTCGCCGTCGAAGACCACGGTGTTGACCGCGCCGAGCATGCGGGCGTCCGGTGACAGCTCGTCCAGGTGCGGGATGACGGCCTGCTTGCAGGGGTGGGTGATGTTGAGCCCGTCGTAGCCGAAGCGGCGGGCCGTGCGGACCAGCTCGCCCACCTCGCCGCCCACCCGGTCGGTGTCCAGCAGCCGGTAGACGTAGGGCAGGCCGTGATGCGCGGCCTCGCGCTCGTGCAGCGGCGGGCTGAGGGAGGTGCCGATGCCCGAGCCGATCAACCCGACCAGGAACGACTTCATCAACTTCTCCCTTTCAGCGGTACGGCAGCCGCTTGAACACCAGCGCCCTCCTAATGTACGTACTAGTGAGTTACTTGACCAGCTCCCCTCCCCCGGGTCGCGATCGCCGTTCGCGACGGGGTCGGCTCCGGCAGGTGCCGTACCGTGCGGGCGGCGCCCGGACATCAGCCTCGTCCCGACGGACGCATGACGGGACGAGGGCAGAGTGGCGGACCAGGAGAAGGCCAAGCGCCGCATCACCAGCGTGGACGTGGCGCGGGAGGCGGGGCTGTCGCGCGCCACGGTCAGCTTCGTCCTGAACGACACGCCGGGTCAGTCCATCCCCGAGGCCACCCGGCAGCGGGCGCTCCAGGCGGCGGCCCGCCTGGGTTACACGCCGTACGCGCCCGCCCGTACCCTGCGCAGCGGCCGTAGCGACGTCGTGCTGTTCGTCCTGCCCGACTGACCGCAGGGCCCCACCATGGCGGAGCTGGTCGACCGGGCCGCCCAGGTGCCGGCCGACGCCGGGCTGACCCTCATCACCCACGTGCACATCGGCAGGGACGACGATCTCGCGCGGCTGTGGACCGCGCTCGCCCCGGCGGCCGTGTTCGGCATGCGGCCGTTCACGGCCGGCGAGACGGCCGCCATGAAGCACGCGAACATCGCGGTGGTGCTGCCGTCCCCGGAGCAGAGCGGCCACGATGTCGGCTCGACCCTGTGGCTCAACGGCGTGGGCCGGCTACCGGCGCAGTACCTGATCGGGAAGGGGCACACCCGGCTCGCCTACGTCCTGCCCGACGACCCCCGGCTGAGAGCGCTGGATCAGGGGCGTGCCGAGGGAGCGGCCCAGGCGTGCGCGGAGGCCGGCCTGCCGGTACCGATCGTCTCGACCATCCCCCTGGACACCGCCGCGGCCGAGACGGTGGCGGGCTGGCGGCAGCCCCCGGCCGCCGTGTGCGCCTACAACGACGAGGTGGCCCTGGCACTGCTGGCCGGCATGCGGAAGCTGGCATGCGGTACGGGCTGTCCGGGTGGCCCTGCCCGGCGTCGGCGTTCTCGTTGAGGTAGGCGAGCACCTGGCAGCTGATCGCCGGTCCGCCCCGGTCCCGCGCGGCCAGGGCGACCGCCGCGGCGAGGGTGCCGCCCGCGCTGTCGCCGGCGACGGCCGGCCTGTCCGGGTCGAGGTGCAGGCCGCCGGCGTGTTCGGCGGTCCAGGCGGTGGCGGTGTAGGCGTCGTCGAACTGAGCGGAGGGCGGCGACTCCGGCACGCGCTCGTCCAGGTTGGGCCGGTGGAGCGGGACGCTCGATCACCAGGCCCAGGATCGCCGAGTAGAAGGCCACCTCGGCCTCGAGATCGCCGACGAGGAGCTCGGTGAACGCGAAGCGCTGGCCGACGGCCATGGTTCCTCCTGGCGAGTGGTGAGCCCCGGCGCGAAGGCCAGTACACCGGCCGGCGGGCGGCAGCGGACGCGGATGTTCCACTGATCGGGAACATCGCCGCGAACCTCGCAGCGCGGAGGAACACCCCCCGCGCACGTGCGGCAGCAACTCGTGCAAGCCGCTCACGACTTCCGGCGACAGCGCGGCACCTGCGTGGCCATCGGCCTCGGCCCACCACCCCGCCTGCGTCGTGGACGTGGACGTGGTGGCGACGGACCCGTTCCACGCGCTGGAGCACGGCGGCCGGCTGTCCGTCCTGCCGAACCGGCACGTGCCACAGGAGTACGCCAGCCGCCCGGCAGGACGAAGCACTGGGCGGTTCGCCGGGATGGCCTGCTGATCCGGGATGCCAGGGCCGCACGCCCGAGCAGCGGGCGGGCGCGAGGTCGTGCGCACGGCAAGGGCCTCTCACCTTCACCCCGTCGCAGCCACCGGACACAGCATCGACTACTACGCACAGGCTCGCCCTTCACCAGCTCAGCAGTTTCGAGCGGCCGGTCGGGGCCGGCGGCCGCGCACGCAGCACCCGCGCGCCCATCGGGAGCAGAGCCACGCAGAGCAGGCCGGTGACCAGCGCATCGGCGATCGAGGCACTCTTCAGCACGCCCATCCAGGTGCCTCCCGCCAGCAACACCATCACGGAGCGGGCGGTGCCGAAGACGCCCGCGCGCCAGGCGGCGATGGCCAGCAGGAGCGAGCCGGCGTACTGGCCGGCCGAGGCCCAGGCCGGTACGCGCCACGGTCCGTAGGAGATGTCGACGTACTCCTTCATGACCGCGTCGGTCGCCCGGTCCAGCCCGAGGACCTCGGTGAGCTGGAAGGCGGTCTGGTCGGCACCGGCGAAGTACAGCCGGGCGAAGAGCCCGGCGACCAGCAGAGCGGCGCCCCAGAAGGCGAGCTGGCCGCCTACGCACCGGGCCAGGGCGATGAAGGCGGGGAAGAGCAGCAACGCCCCCAGCGCGAAGACCGCGTAGGAGAGGGTGAGGAGAGCGGGTTCGGAGGTGTAGGCGAGCAACTGGCCGTAGGCGGCGAACGGCTGCGCCTCGGCCCACGCTTGTTGCTGAGGGGTGAGAGCGGTGACCGTGCTCACGTGACGCAGCAGGTATCCGGCGCACAGAACCACCGGTCCCAGGACAAGCGTCACACCGCCGATCCACCGGCCGGGAAAAGACGTGTTCATGGCGAGAGCCTGTCAAGGGCGAGCAGGCGGATCATCCCCCGATCGTCAACCATCACCCCTGTCGAAAGTCGGGTCCCGTGTCACGGCGTCGGCTTTCGACGCCACGGGGTTCGTGGACGAGCGCCGGGTCCGGGGTCCTCGGTCCTCAGGCCGGGATCCAGTTGCCGTGGAAGCCCGCGGGGATGCGCACCGGGACGTGCACCTCGGCGAGCGGGGGCGCGGCCAGGTCGGCGGCGTCCAGGATGGCCAGGTAGCTCGTACCGGCGCCGCGGTCGTGCGCGAACGTCATCAAGAAGCCCTCGTTCTCCCCGGTCCCGGTCCCGGCCCGGGGTACGAAGACGGCCTCGCCGCAGGTGTGGCCCGGAGCCAGGCGGTGCACCGCCCGCTCGCCGCCGCCGGTGAGGTCGTAGGCGTAGATCTGCGACCGCTCAGGCTCGGGGGCCAGGGAGAAGCTCGTCGTGTAGCCGTAACGGTGGGGCAGCCCGAGCACCGAGTCGGCCACCCGGGGGTATTCGCTGGGCTCGTCGTCGAGCGCCTCCTCGGCGACCGCGCCCGACCTCAGGTCCAGCGTCCAGCGGTACACGACCGGAAGCCCGCCCTCCAGGTCGTCGGCGCCGCCGCGCCACAGCGCGGGGACGCGGGTGCCGGTGACGGTGATCGTGTCGCCCCGCGGGTGCTCGAAGGCGTTCATGGTGTGCCACACGTAGCACGGGGCGACGTCGAACCAGCGTACGGGCGCGTCGTCGCCGGCCGTACGCGCCAGCACGCCGAACCGGGCGCGGTGCGCGTCGTCCCACCGCCACGGCGGCCCGCCCGCCGCGGCTCCGGCGCGGTCGAAGACGACCGGCAGATCCATGAAGATCACGTGGTTGCGGGTGATGGCGAAGTCGTGCATCATCGTCGCGCGCGGCACGTCCACGACTCGCCTCTGCACCACCTCGCCGGCGGCCGAGACGCGGTAGAAGGTCAGGTACGGCGGACGCAGCTGGTAGCCGAAGAACAGCAGCTCACCCGTGATCGGGCAGGTCTTCGGGTGCGCGGTCATCGGGGTCTGGAGGGCCCCCTCGAAGGTGTACGCCCCGATCGTGGCGAGCTCCGGCGTCATCTCGTACGGGAAGCCGCCCTCCTCCAGGGCGAACAGCCGGCCCGCGTGCGCGATCAGGTGGGTGTTGGCCGTGGTGACCCGGTAGTCGATCCGGTTGCTCTCCTGGTCGTAGGCGAGGGCGAAGCGGGATCGGCCGGGGTGCTCGTACAGCGGCGTGCGCACGTACCGGTTGCGGTACCAGCGTGCCCTGCCGCCCTCCAGCGCGATGGTGTGGATCATTCCGTCGCCCGCGAAGGAGTGCGGCGACCAGCCGGTACGCGGGTTGGGCCCGTTGCGGAAGAACTGCCCGCTCAGCTCGGCCGGGATCTCGCCGACGACCTTGGCGGGCTCCAGGGTCACCTCCTCGGCGACCGGTGCGTTGTTGCCGGCCAGATGCAGCGGCACGGTTTCGGACATATGGGAACTCCTGTCGGTATGAGTGGGGACGCCGACAACCGTGCACGAAAAAATCCGGGGACAACAGTCTTGTTCTTCCCGCCCGCCTCAGCCGCCCGGGCACCCGAAGCGCGAGCGGACAGGGCAGGCATGGCCAGCAGGCCGATGACCAGGAGCGAGCCGGCCGTCGCCAGGACGAGGCGGGCGGCGATCACGCCGCGGAACCAGGAAGGGTACGCCTTGGCGGCGGCATCGACGAAGGCTCCGGCATCGAGGCCACGCAGGCTCGGATCATCCGACTTACGAACGGCCGCCCTGATGTAGCGCGTGGTGAACACCTCACCGGGCATGATCACGCATCCGAGCACGAGGACGATCGCCTGGAAGATCCAGGACAGGATCGGGCCGGTCCCGCTTCCGCCCGGGTTGAGCACGGCGAGCGCGACGAGGCACACGCCGATGGACACCGCGAGGACGACGCTGGCCCGGCTCGCCCCGTGGCTCGTTCCCGCCATGAGCACCCACCTCCTGTACGGCCCCGGCAAAGCCCGCCACGACGACCACCTGCTCGCGGTCCACCAGGCGGCCGGCTTCACGGGACGGGACGCCGAGCAGGCCATGAAGACCGTCTTCACCTTCGTCCTGGGGTAACGCCCTCGGCGTGGCCTCCGAAGCGGCATGCAGAGCGCGCCTGCGCCGCACCGGCGGCGGCGAGCAGGCGCAGATCCGCGACGCGTTCGACTACGTGACGGTGAAGCCGCTGCACATCCGGCTGCTCGTCCTCGGCGTGGGGACGGCGGACCGGCGCATACCCGTACTGCTGGGCCTCGTCGTCCTTACGATCCGCGCCTACGTGATCCTGGCACGCGCGGGCCTGGCCCGGAGCGCTCGACCGCCTGCGGGCCTTCCCCTTCTCCCCCGCCCAGGTGAGCCTCGTTCGAGACCTGGAGGACGGCGAGCTGACGGTGCAGATCCGCCAGCGGATCAACGCCCGCCGCAACCGCCTGGACCCGAGCTTCGGCGTGCTCGCCGGCCCGGGGCTCAGCGAGGCGTTCGACAGCGCCTACCACGTGCCCACGCAGCTCCTGCACGAGCTGGAAGAGCTGCTCAGCCGGCTGCCCGGGGCCGGCGTGGGCATCGCCGGCCCGCGGGGATCGGGCAAGTCGACCTTGATCCGGCGATACCGCGAGGACCTTCCCGCCCGATCCCGGCCCGGCGACCTGCGGTTACGGGTGTCAGCCCCGGCCGACGCGGTCGATCGGTACGGGGACAGCCTCACGCCCGAGATCCTCGCCCGCCGGCCATCCGGCCTCGTCATGACCGTCGGCCCGGACCACTTCACCGGGTCGATCCGCCTCCGGCATCGCGAGCGGGATCCCATCGATGAGGTGAGGGTACGGGCGCGCCGCACCTGCCTGTCAGGCGGGCTCTCGCGCGGCCTCCTGCGGGCGGCCCGCCCAGGCCCGGCCTTCCTCGCCGACCCCGGCGACGGCGCACCCGGTGGCCATGGCCGCCGTCGACGACGACTGGTACGAGTGCGAGATCGACACACCGTCCGGCACGTACTGTCCCGGCGGGGTGAGCTCGCCGTGCAACGGCGAGCCGATGGACACCTTCGTCAACAACGCCGACTACCCCGACAGCTGGTCCAACCTCAATCTCGACCGCATCCTGGCCGGCAGGCCCGGCAGCGGCAGCGTCCGCTGGCGCAGCTACATCCGGTTTCCGCTGCCCGCGAAGAGCGGCCCGTTGAGCACGATGGCGTCCGCGCTCGTCCTCCTGTGGTTGTGCCGGCCGGGCACCGCATGTACGCGAGGCCGCCGCACGCAGCGGGAGTGCCGTCGTGGCCGGGGGCCGGTGGCGAACGTGGCATGTCACCGGCCCCCGGCCAGGCGATCGGCCGCCTCGGCGATCCTTTCGTCGGCGGCCGTCAACGCGATTCTCACGTGGCGCTTTCCACTGGCGCCGTAGAATTCGCCGGGAGCCACGAGGATGCCGATGCCGGCCAGTGCCTCCACGGATTCCCAGCCGTCGCGGGAGGGCTGGGCGGCCCAGAGGTAAAGGCCGCCCTGGGCAGGCGCGATTCGCCATCCGGCCCGCGCCAGCGCGGACGACAGGATCGATCTTCGCCTGAGGTAGCGTTGCCGCTGAACGTCGACATGCTCGTCGTCGAGCAGGGCGGCGGCCATCGCCGCGAGCACGGGCCGAGGAGGCAGCAATCCGAGATGACGGCGAAAGTCGCGCAGCTCGGAAAGGATTTCCCCATCACCCGTGACGAATCCGGCACGATATCCCGCCATGTTCGATCGCTTTGACAGCGAGTGCACGGCCAGCAGGCCGCGATGATCGCCGCCGCAGATCTCCGGATGCAGGACGGAGTACGGTCCGTCGCCGGAACCGAGGTCGATGTAGCACTCATCGGAGGCGAGCACGACGCTGCGCCCGCGCGCCCAGCAGACGATCTCTGCAATGCGCTCCGGTGGGAGAACGCCACCCGTGGGATTGGAGGGCGAGTTGATCCAGGCCAGGGTCACGCATTCGTCATCGGAGCGGTCAGGCCAATCGTCCGCTACGGGCTCGGCGCCGGCGAGCAGCGCTCCCACGGCATACGTGGGGTAAGCCAGCTCCGGATGGACCACCCGGTCTCCCGGCCTCGCTCCCAGCAGTCGCGGCAGCCAAGCGAGCAGTTCCTTCGACCCGAGCGTGGGAACCACCAGGTCCGGGTCGACCCGTACCTCGTGGCGGCGCAGTAGCCAGCCGGCCGCGGCCTCACCGAACGCCCGCTCCACACCGTCGAGAGACGACTGCCCGGCCGCCTGGACGAGGGCCTGTCTCACCGTCTCCGGTACCGGGTCGGCAGGTGCTCCCACAGACAGGTCGATGATGCCGCCCGGGTGCCGCATGGCAATGGACTTGTACGGCGAGAGGCGGTCCCAGGGAAATTGCGGAAGCGATGCGGAAATGCCGCCCTCCAACAAGGTCAACGCCTCTCCTTACGTGCGGTCCGAGCACTGGAATGAAATCTTGCGAAAGAGTCTTGCAACATCGTGTGACATGGACCCGATAACTGGATGAAGAACATTTGGCATGCCCGGCGCCGCGCAGCGCCGCCCTCGTTACAAGATCACAATTTGATGATGATAGAGCACGATACGCCCATATCGCCACTTCGGCCTATATATCGGCGCGATACTTAGTCGCCATACAGTCCACCCAAAATCCTTCATCCTGCCATCATTGGGAAATCTCCATTTTCCTTGTTATATCTCTCGAAGCTGCGGTAGACCTGGAAGTGGCGCAGCCAAAGGTATTGACCACTGAGCGTGGACGGCCTTACGACTCGCCGTGAAGTTGCCTGCATCACACGGCAATATCTCCTTCCGGTGACCGCCTTCAAACACATGGCTTTGCCATGCAGAAAAGCAGGTGAAGGATGGCAAGAGACGCTGTAAATCTTCCTGGCTCCGCAAAACCCGCCCCTCCGGCGGAGATCACCGAAAACCGGCTCCCCTGTATATCCGACGCTACTCTGCGCGACTCCGCGCACATGGCGGGCGTCGAATTCACACCATCGGACACGGCACTCATAGCCGGCCTGCTCGCCAAGACCGGAGTGAACCTCGTCGAAGTCGGAATGGTGTCGGGCCCCTCCAGTCCCGACGCCCCCGGCATAATCGCGGCACACGAGGCGGTGGGCCCTGAGCGGTGTCTGAGCCTGGTCATGGTCAGAGAGCGCAAACAGGTCGCCTCGGCCCTGAAGGAGGCCCGGCGGCTGGGGTGCCGCTCGGTGATGCTGTCGATCCCGACCTCGGAGGAGCACGCAGCGCTGAAACTGCCTTCAGCCAGCACCAAGTACCTCATCTCGCTGGCGCGCATGGCCATCGAGACGGCCAAGGAGCACGAGTTCCACGTGACCTTCAGCGGCGAGGACGGCGCGCGGACGGAGAAGGAACGGCTGGTCGCATACGTGGGCGCCGGCTTCGAGGCGGGCGCCGACAGGTTCCGGCTGGCCGAGACGGTCGCGATCCTCCTGCCGTGGCAGTGCGCGGACATCATCTCCGATCTGGCCCAGATCGACGGGGCCGAGATCGAGATGCACTCCCACAACATGCTGGGAATGGCGGTCGCCAACTCTCTGGCCGCTTTCGAGGCAGGAGCGGCCTGGATCTCGACGAGCGTGGGCGGCGTGGGCGAACGGGGCGGGAACGCGCCCCTGGCGGAACTCCTCTGTGCCCTGCGCGTCATCTACGGCGACGATCGCTTCGACCTGTCGCACCTGACGCCGCTGACCGACACCGTCCTCCCCAGGACGGGTCTGGGGCAGGCGTTCATGCCCGGTCCGACCACCCCGCACGCCTTCGCCTACGAACTTCCCGGCCAGCTCGCTCATCCAGCGGCTTACGAGACCGTACCGCCCGAGGTGGTCGGCAACCAGCGCAAGCTGCGCGTGCGCAGCCGCGTGACGCCCGGCCTGATCCAGTGGGCGCTCAACGGCTCCGGCATCGAGGTGGACGTGCCGTCCTTCTGCCAATGGCTTTCCGCACGAAACGGCGGCTCCTTGCTCGACCGTGAGGCGATCCACCGCCTCGCCTCCGAGTTTCAGCTCTCACACGAATGAGTTTGGAGAGGAAATGACACAGCTCAATGGCGTCTGCCCCGAATGCGAGACGCCTCTCTCGACCCCGCCGATCATGGCGGGAGAAACCCTCTCCTGTCCCGAGTGCCTGCTCACCCTGCGGGTCGAGGACGTGAATGACGGCACCCTCGTTCTCAAGATGGTCGAGACGCAGCTCCGTGACTGGGGCCAATGACGGAATCCGTCGGAAGGAGCGGCCCCGATGGGCGGCAGAATCGCAGTCGTAGCCGACCGGATCAGCTGGGAGGAACGTCAGCTCATCAAGGCGCTGGAAGAGCTGGGTCTTCAGGCCGAATGGGTCAACGACGAATCGCTGTGCCTGGGTCCGCAGAACAGCGGAGGACTCAGCGGGTACGATCTCGTCGTCGTCCGCAGCCGCAGCTACACCCGTGGCGGCCTGCTGGCCGCCATGACGGCGACCGCGGGAATCCCCACGGTGAACTCGGCGCCGGCCATCCAGGCGTGCGAGAACAAATTGGCTCTGCGCTGCCTTCTGCAGCAGGCGGGGATGCCCGTACCGGACTTTCGGCTCGTGGTCTCCCGCGACGACTTCAAGACCGCGATAGCGCAGATGCCGCTCCCTTTGGTCCTCAAGCCGACCTTCGGCGGAATGGGGCGGCGTGTACATCTCATCCGGGAAACCGATACAGCCCAGTCGCTCTATGACTACATCGAGGATCTCGGTCACGCTTTCGAGCAGGCCTGTCTCGTGGAGCCGTACCAAGGCGACCGCTCCGTCCGCTGTTTCGTGGTGGGACGGCGTATGGTCGCGGCGGCGGAGTTCGTCAGCGACGGCGACGAGTGGCGCAACAACGCGGCGGTCGGATCGCGCCAGCGGCCGATCCGGCACGAACCGGAGCTCGAACTGATCGCGGAGGAGGTCGCCGGCCTGCTCGGCGACGGGGTCTACGGCATCGACCTGTTCGCGACGTCGGCGGGTTACGTCATCAACGAGGTGAATCACGCGCCCGGGTTCCGTGCGGTGGCCAAGGCGACGGGCGTGGACATCCCCGCTCGCATCGGCAGGCTTGTTCAGGAGATCCTACGATGATCCGCATCGGCGTGGCGGGAGCCTCGGGCCTGGCAGGCGGCGAGCTCATCAGGCTGATCATGCAGCATCCCGAACTGGAGCTGACATTCCTGGGCGGTTCTCGCACCGTGGGGCGGCGACTCGTGGATCTGCACCCCGGCCTGCGCCACGATCCCGGACTCGTCGTCGAGCCGGTGACGCCCCGGCTGGCGGAACGCTGCGACGTGATGGTCCTGGCGACCCCTGCGGAGGTTTCGGCCGCCCTCGCCCCGGTGCTCGCGGAGCGGCTCCCGTGCCTGGTCGACCTGAGCGGGGCGTTCCGGATCACCTGCTCCGACGTGCACAAGCGCTGGTATCCGTCCGTCGACAGGCCGGACGGGCTGGTGGAGCGGTTCACGTACGGAGTCCCGGAACTGCTGGGAGACGAGCTGGCCGAAGCCCGGCTCATCTCCCTGCCCGGCTGCTACGCCACCGCGATCACGCTCGCGCTCGCCCCGCTCGTTCTCGGTTCGGGACTGCGCGTGGACAGTGTGCTGGTGGACGGCAAGAGCGGGTCCAGCGGCGGCGGCCTGCGCCCGCGGACGGCGGACCTGCATCCGTACCGCAGCGGTGCCATCACCCCCTACGCCCCCACGGGGCACCGGCACGCCGCCGAGGTGGGCCAGTTCTTCGCCCGGCGGCGCGCCGGCTCGATCGGCTCCCTCGCCATGTCGGCGTACGGGGTGTCGAACGTGCGCGGTCTGCTGGCGAGCTGCTACGTCCAGGCGAGGGGTGACCAGTTGGACGATCGGTCCCTGCACCGGGCGTATCTGCGGTTCTACCGGCAGCAACCGTTCGTCCGCGTCCGCAGGCACGCCGAGACCCTCATCCCCGTGCCGGATCCCCAGGCGGTGCTCGGTTCGAACTTCTGCGACCTCGCCGTCATGCGCGACGATGAGGGAGATCGTGTCGTCGTGCTCGCCGCCTTGGACAATCTGGTCAAGGGCGCGGCCGGTCAGGCGGTGCAGGCGATCAACAGGCGTTTCGGCCTGCCCGAGGAATGTGGTCTTGGCATGCAGCCGGTGGTGCCGGCATGAGCGGCACCCTCGTCGTGAAGGTCGGGGGAAGCTGTCTCACCGACCTCCCACCACCGTGGTGGGACGACCTCGCCCGGCAGGCCCGCGACCGTCGCCTCCTGCTGGTGCACGGCTGGTCGGGGCCGCTGAGGCGACTCGATCCCCGGCACGGCACGCCGTCCGCCTTCCTCCTGGACCGCTTCGGCAACCGCAGCCGATGGACGACCGAGACGGTGCTCCGGGACATCGAGAAGGTCAGCGACCTGATCGCGGACGAGATGACCGGCCTGCTCCGGGCCCGGGGGGTCACCCTGACCCGTTGTCCCGGCAGTGACGGCCTGCTCCGAGCGGGCCCCGGCGAGCGCTGGTGGTGGCGCGACAAGCAACTGGTGGAGCTGGACAATCTCGTAGGCCCGATCGTCGGAGTGAACCTCGACCGGCTCCCGGACGGCTCCTCCTGCCTACTGATCACGCCGCTGGCCCGCGACCCCGCCGGCCGGGTCGTGAACAGCGACGCCGATCGGGCCGCCGCCGCCCTGGCCGGTGCGGCCGGCGCCGACTGTCTCGTGCTCGTCACCGACGTGCCGTACGTGCTACGCGAGGGCACGCCGATCCGTCATCTGAACGCGGCCCAGGCCCGCGATTTCCGTGATCGCGGCGCCACGGGCGGCATGCGCAAGAAACTGCGGGCCGCAGGCGAGGCGCTGGCGGCCGGCGTAGAGCAGGTCGTCCTGGGAAACGCGTCCGTCTCGGAGCTGATCGACGGGACCTCCGGCACTTCGATCACCAAGAACTGAGGGGAACTCATGGCCGCCGTCCACGAACCCGTGCACGCGCCGCACCATCCGCCCACCGCCGCCCGCTACTCCTCGGCCGTCCGCCTCCCGGCGGGCGCAGAGGGATCGCTGCTGTTCATCAGCGGGCAGGTCGCGAAGGACGACCGGGGCAACCCGACGGCGATCGGCGACCCGGCAGCCCAGACGCACGTCATCTTCGACCTCATCACCGACATCCTGCGCGAAGCCGGCGGTGACCTGAACAACCTGGTCAGCGTCGTCATCCACCTCGTCAACATCGCGGATCTCCCGTCCGTCTCCAAGGTACGCAACGAACGACTGGCCGATCCGCTGCCGGCCAGCACCCTGGTCGCGAATGTCGCTCTGGCCAGGCCCGAGTTCCTGGTCGAGCTCACCGCGACCGCCTTCGTGCCGTCCCGCGCGACCTGACATCGAGAGGAACTCCCTTGGCATCCCCACGCGTACTCGTGGTCGACAACGGCAGCCTCTCCGTCAAGGCGCTCTGCCACCGCCTGGAATCCCTGGGAACGGTCGCCGACGTGGTGCCCTGTACAGAGGTGCCTCGGAAGCTGGACGGCGGCCACCAGGCCATCGTCCTCAGCGGCACCAAGGTACGGGCCTACGACCTGGAGCACTACAAGCCGCTGATCGAGCTCTACCGCGACGCGGACGTCCCCGTCCTGGGCATATGCGGTGGTATGCACATCATGGGAACGGCGGCGGGCGCCCGCCTGGTGCCCGGCGAGCAGCGTGTCGGCAACCACCGGGTGCACCTGGACGACCGCCAGGACGTGTTCGCCGCGGCGGATCGCACGGTGTCCCTTTTCCAGCGGCACACCCTCTACCTCCGGCAGGCGCCGCCGGGATTCCGTGTGATCGGCTGGTCGGAGGACTGTCCCGTCGAGTTCATTCGCTCCGAGGACGGGCGGCTGATCGGCTCGCAGGCCCACCTGGAGTTCCGGCGGGACGGGCTCGCCATCCTGCGGGGCTTCGTCCGCCTCATCGACACCCGGCCAAGGAATCTCACATGGTAACCACGACACCTCTGCCCGCCGAAGCCGTCGAGTGGTTCTCGGCGCCCAATCTGGCGTACGTCTCGACGATCGAGCCCGACGGCCGGCCACAGCTCTCCGTCGTCTGGGTCACCACCAGCGCCGACGGCGTTCTCTTCTCCACGATCAAGGGACGGCGCAAGCACGGCAACCTCCTTCGGGATCCCCGTGTGAGCATCCTGGCGGTCGACCCTGCCAGCCCCTATCGATACTGTGAAATAAGGGGAAGTGCGATCATTCGCGATGATCCGGAAGGAGCGCTCATCCAGGAGCTGTCCCAGCGATACACCCGGGCGCCCTTCACGGATCGGCAGGACGCCCAACGCGTCATCGTGACCGTCCGCCCCGAACGGGTCTTCGTGAAACAGTGACGTGATCGCCGATGGCCGGAGGTGCCGATGACGAACGAACTGATCGCGTTCGCGATCGCGTCCTTGCTGGTCTCCATGGCGCCCGGACCCACCACCGTGGTCATCCTGCGGCAGTCGATCCGCTCGGGACGAGCCGCCGGGGCGGCGACGGTCCTGGGCAACGAGACGGGCTGGTTGGTGTGGTGCCTGGCGGCGGCCCTCGGGCTTTCCGCGCTGCTGCTGGCCTCGCAGCTGGCCTTCGACATCATGCGGATCTCCGGTGCCGCCGTCCTGGTCTGCGTCGGCGCGAGGACCTTGTGGCAGGCGCGCTCCACGCGCGATCCCGCCGCGGACGGCGGCACTGCCGTGCCTGCCGAGACATCCTTGCGGCACTGCTACCGCATGGGGCTCCTGACCAATCTCGCCAACCCGAAGGCCGGGGTGTTCGCGCTCTCCTTCCTGCCGCAGTTCGTCCCGGACGGGGCGCCGGCACTGCCGACGTTGCTGGTGCTCGCGGTGGGTTCGGCTCTCATCGACCTGGTCTGGTATCTGGGCATCGTCCGCCTGGTCTGCGCGGCCCGGCGGCTTCTCTCACGGCCGGCCGTACGGCGGTGGCTCGAGTACGTCTCGGGCACCGTCCTGATCGGGCTGGCCATGCGCCTGGCCCTGACCAGCAGATCATGAAGGGCCTCGCCCTCTGCCCGCGAGGCTTCGGAAAAGACCGGCCGTTCGCCGCGAATCGCTCCCTTCGCCGTGCCCCATCTTGCAACGGACCAGGATTCCCAAGACCGGGAGAACGGCCGCGCCGCCGTAACCAGCCGCCGTGACCGAGCGACAGGTTCATCATGACGCGCTACCGCTGTCTGGCGACGGCCTACCGATACAGATCGACGCCCGGGACGAGGATCAGCCCGAGCTGGTCGCACGCCTGCGCCTGCTGGACAACCGGGCGGCGACGCAGACGACGACCCGTCCCTGCTCCCACATGCCTGGATAAGGAGTTCCACGGGCGATGAAGTCGTACCCGCCGGAGTTCAAGGCGGACGCCGTCGCGTTGTATCCGTCCGATCCGGGACGGACGCCGGCCTCGGTGGCCGGGGACTCGGGGATCAGCCGGGAGACGCTGCGTAACTGGGTGCGTCAGGCGCAGGCCGACGGCAGCGCGGGCGCCAAGGCGCGGGGCCCGGCCAGGAAGCCGGCACGGGGCCCGCTATCGTCCGATGACGTGCTGGAAGAGAAGAACAAGCAGCTCAAGGCCCGGATCGGGGAGCTGGAGCTGGAGCGCGACATCCTGCCCTGGGCAACGACAGTCGCCTTCAGAACGAGATCAGCCTGCTTCGGGCATGTGGCAGTGTTCGTGCCAGCGCTATGAGCGCGCCGCCGATCCGCATGCGACGGAGACTGCCTCGTCGTCGGCGCCCAGGAAGCGGTGGACCCTGATCAGGGAGGGACTACGGCCCTTGTTCTTGTCAGTGGAGATGGTCGGCTCGACCGCGATCTCCGACACGCCGCGCCGTGCCCGCCGCCGCGTGTCGGGGCCGGGGCACAGGCCGGGGCATCCGGCTCCCCGGCGCCGCTGTCGATCCAGGCACTCGCGAAGAGTTCGTGGATCGTTGTGGCTCCCGCCGCTCGGGCACCGACCGGGTAATGAGACTAGGCTCTGATGTATTGGGATGTGGCCGTGAAGGGATCCGATCATCAGCAGCGACTTTGTCTCTCCATGGGAGGACCGGCCGAGGCCGGTGCGCCGCCGTATTACCGAAGCAGCCATCCTGAGCGCCCGCAACCAGAGCCCGGCCGACGTCGCCCAGTGGACCTGCCCGCATGGGCAGCATGCCGGGCACGGCTGCGTCGCGTGCTATCACGCCGCCGCCGATGCCGATCCGGCACAGCCGCTGTGGGAGGTCGCGGCGTGGTTCACCACGGAGCGGCCGATTCCCATCAGGGCGCTGCAGGACGTGCACCGCCACGGCCGCGACCTCACGCTCACCCAGCCGTCGACGCCCCTCGTCTACCTTCTGAGCGCACGCGTGAGAGCCGCCCTGGGCGCGGAGGCGGTGGCGGGAGTGGTGGGTTTCCTGGTGCAGAACCGGCACATCGTCGACGAGTTCACCGTGACGGAGATCCGTGCCGCCCACTCCTGAACGTTCCTCTGCCAGGGTCCGTGCGATCCCGGTGTGGCGTTCAGTGAGCATCACGCGGCCAAGAGCGCCGTTCACCCGGGGCAGGCGCGTCCACCAGATCACGCTCGTCTGCGTCTGCGGTAGGCGCGCTGCTGACATGCTCGCGAGCAGTACGCGCGCGGCCTCCCCGACACCGGCTGCTCCACCGGCTCACCGCACACCCGGCACCGACTTTCGTCACGCTTTACGTCACGCTCTTGGGCGACGAGCAGCTCGACGCCGTCGAGCAGGCGGGCCAGGCCGAACTCGAACGGGTCCTCCGGCTCGTCGTAGCCGCCCGACTCCCACAACCAGGTGAGCGTCGGATAGCGGTCGAGGTGGGCGTAGAGCGAGTCGCGCGCCCCCCACCACTCCTCGTGACTGACACCGCTGCTCTCCTCGGCCCGCCTGGTCTCCAGCAACCGCAGCGACTCGGCGTCGACGAACCTGCCGACCAGGTCGACCACGGCGATCATCCGGGCCGGCGTCAGGCCGGTGTCGCGCACCGCGGCGAGCATCGAGTCGTAGTACGCCACCGCGTTGGGCCCGGGGACGTGCCGGCCGCCCCGGATCTCCGCCAGCCAGGGATGCCGCCGGCGCAGCTCGTACCCCTGACGCGCGCACGCCTCCAGCCGCGCCCGCCAGGTCGGTCCGTCGGGCGCCGCGACCCCGGCCAGCACCGCGTCCTGCATCAGGTCGACCAGATGGTCGCGCCCCGGCACGTGCCGGTACAGCGACATCGTGGTGAAGCCCAGGCGCTCGGCGACCTTGCGCATCGACAGGCCGGCCAGGCCCTCGGCGTCCGCCACCTCGACGGCCGCGCGCACGATCCCGTCCGTGCTCAGCCTGGCACGCGGGCCCTGGTTCCACAGCAGTTCCACCCCGAGATCGGGGTCGTCCGCCTTGCTCATGCCATCCTCCTCGTTTATGGTATACACCCATGTACGCCATAAACAAGCAAGACCTGTACGTTTCCCCGCACGGCGACGACGCCGGCCCCGGCACCCGGGAAAGCCCCTTCGCCACCCTCGACCGGGCCAGGCTCGCCGCCCGGGAGCTGTCCGGCGACGTCGTCGTCCACCTGCGCGCCGGCACCCACACGCTGACCGCCCCCCTCGCGCTCACCGGCGAGGACGGCGGTCGCGACGGCCATCGGATCACCTACCAGGCCTTCAACTACGGCACCCCCGAACAGGAGACGGCCGTCGTCAGCGGCGGCCGGGAGATCACCGGCTGGCGCGAGGAGGACGGCCACCTGGTGGCCGACGTCGGCGACCTGGACACCCGCCAGCTCTACACCGGCGACCCGCTCCGCCGCGCCGAGCGCGCCGGCATCGACGCCCTACCCGGCGACGCCACCCGTACCGTCACGGGTTACGTCACGGACAGCGCCGCCCCGCTCGCCTGGCGCAGCCCGTCCGACGTCGAGTTCGTCCACCGGGGCGTCTACCCGTGGACCGAGGCCCGCATGGGCGTCGCCGCCGTCGCCCCCGACGGCGACGGCGCGGCGATCACCATGGCGCAGCCCGCCTTCGCCCGCGCGATCGAGCTCTACAACTTCTCCTGGGAGGAGCACGTCCAGGCCGGCCCGCCGCTGCCCACCAGGATCGAGAACGACGCCGCCTTCCTCACCGAGCCGGGCACCTTCGTCCTCGACCGCTCCCGCCCCGGCCGGCATCGGCTCCGCTACCTGCCCCGCCCCGGTGAGGAGCCCCGCGTCGTGGCTCCCGTCCTGGAGACCCTGGTACGCGTCACCGGCGCGCACGGCGTCTCCTTCCGCGGCCTGGTCTTCGCCGACGCCACCTGGCTGCGCCCCAGCGGCCCGGCGGGCTTCCTGCACTACCACGGCAACGGCTACTACGACGGCGGCCCCATCGAGAAGGTCGTCATCGTCGAAGGCCAGGCTTGGGTCACGGTGCCGGGCCGATCCGAGACGATCCCCGCCTGCGTCGTCGCCGAGGACGCAGGCGACGTCGTCTTCGAGGGCTGCCGGTTCACCCGGCTCGGCGCCGCCGGGCTCGGCCTGACCGGCGGCTCGGGGCTGGTCGTGCGCGGCTGCGACTTCGACACCCTGTCCGCCGCCGCGATCACGGTCACCGGCGGCAGCGACGTCCTCGTCGAGGACAACCTGGTCGAGCGCGTCGGCCTGGACTACTCGGGCTCCCCCGGCATCGCCCTGTCCGGCACCGACGGCTGCACCGTCGCCGGCAACCACGTCCGCGAGGTCCCGCACTGCGGCATCGTGGCGGGACCCAGCCGCCGCACCCGTATTCTGCGCAACCTCGTCACCGGCACGATGAGCGTGCTCGCCGACGGCGGCGGCGTCTACCTGTCCGGCCCTCAGGGCAGCTCGCACGACGACGGCGCCGAGATCGGCGGCAACGTCATCAAGGACACGCGCACGCCGTACAACTTCGGGCTTTACACCGACTACGGCGCCGCCTGGGTGACCGTCGAGGGCAACGTGGTCGCGGGCGCCGACAACACCGCCGTGCTGCAGGTGTCGCCGCCGCTGGACAACGTCGTCTACCGGGGCAACTTCTGGGACGCCGACCCCTCCGGCGCCGACGCGGTCCCGGACGGGGTCACCTACGAGGACAACACCACGCTGGCCGAAGGGCTGGACGAGGCCACCGCGCACATCCAGGCCCGCGCGGGACTGCGGCGCGGCCGGGGGGGCAGCAGCGTGACCTGACGCCCCCGGCGTGAACGTCCCCGCCGTCGGGCCCGGCACTGATCCGGCGGCGCTGCCGAGTTCCCGCTCCTCGCCAAGGCGAGCCTCGGACAGGTCATGGAGCATCCGGCGGTCCCGGCGCGGGCCGCGCGCACCGCCGCGTCCAGCCCATCCGCCGATGATGTGGGGGTGGCCCGGACCTCTGTCCGCCTCCCTCTCGCCGGCCGGACGCGGACGCGGCCAGGAACTCATCGCGGCCGCCGCGAAGCCAGGGATTCAGCTGTCGAAGGCCCGTACCGCGGCGGCGATCGGTTCGAGCCGCGCGATCAGCTCGTCCAGCTCGTCCGCGCTGAGCGCGTCGTAGACCGGCGCGGCCAGCTCGTCGGTGAGCGCCTCGATCCTTTGCTTGGTCTGCCGGCCGGCGTCGGTGAACGTGCCGGCGGCGTCCAGGAGGCCGCGGCGGCGCAACCCGTCGATGACGGCGCTCAGCCGGGCCTGGGGCAGGTGGTGGATGCGGCCGAACTCCTCCGCCCTCATGCCGAGGGAGACGGCCATGAGGACGTGGGCCTCGGTGCCGCCGATGCCGTGGGCGAGAAGGGCGGCGTTGTGGCCGTCGCCGCGGTGCTCCCGCAGCAGCGTCGCCGCGTGCCAGAGCCGGGCCACCGGCTCCTCGGGCACGTCGAGCGCCCGCAGCCCCGCGTACAGGGGCCGGCCCTCGATCGGCGCGCTGACCGCTGCCCGGGTGGCGAGGTCGGCGGCCCGCGCCAGAGCGGGCGTGCCGGCGAGCTCGCCGATCATCTGCCGCAGGGCGGCGGTGCTGCCCTGCTCGCGCACGGCGATCGCCTCCTGCGGGGTGATCTTTCCCCACACCCAGGGGATGTGGCGGGCCACCTCGCCGTCGGCGAAGTTGTAGAAGACCGCGTGGACCACCTCGGCCGGTACCGTCCCGAGCGGCGCGGCGCGGCCCGCGAAGTATCCGTCCCAGTAGTTGCGCATGCCGACGGCCAGGAACGCCTCGTTCGCCACCTCGGAGAAGGTGACGGTGCCGATCGGCTCGACGAGGTCGAACATGCGGTGGATCTTGGCCTGCGGGTGCTGCGGCATCGGTTGACATCTCCCTCGGTGGTGACAGCGCCCTCGTGGGGGGCCGTTCACCTTGGCTACGAACGACGCGGCCCGGATCCGACAACTCCGGCCGATGATTTTCCGGTCGATTCTGCCGGACGGCATCACCGGCTCGCGTCCGGGCTGCGCGTGTTGCGGTCGTGGCACAGGGGCGCGCGGGCGTAGCCGTGCGTGTGGCAGTGATCCCGGTGCGTCGCGCGGCTGGTCCTCCAGGCCGCGCGGATGAAGCCCCTCGGCGCCGTCACCGCGGCCCAGAGCCCGCTCACCGGAAGTTGTTTTCGTTATACGTTGTTCGGGTGTTGGGGCTTCCGTTTCGTTTCCGCTGGAGGACGTCATGAGCCGGGAAGACCCCGCCGAGCGCGATCCCGCCTGGATCTTCGTGACCAACCACACCCGCGTGCTGGTGGTCCTGGCGACCGACCCGCGTGCGCGGATTCGGGACATCGCGGCCGCCATCGGCATCACCGAACGTGCCGTCCACTCGATCATCGCCGATCTGGAGGAGGCCGGTTACGTGCAGCGGGTACGCGAGGGGCGCCGCAACAGCTACCAGGTCATGCCGGACGGCCGGCTGCGCCATCCCAGCCAGAGCGCGCTTTCGGTGCAAGGGCTCATCGACCTGTTCATGGGCACCATAGTGATCCCCGGCACCGGGCGTGATCCCGGCCAGGACGACGAACCACCGGACGCCCCGGCCCGGGACTGAGCCCGCCCCCAGGCAGCCCTGCCCACACGGATGCCGGCCGCCGTCGATACTTAGCGCCCGAGGATCGGGGTAGAGGACATCGCTGAAGTGGCTGCGGCGGCGGGCCCGGCGCTCGATCGCCGTAGCACGGGACA
>NZ_JBFAHK010000029.1:0-86928 GCF_040802095.1 Nonomuraea sp. NPDC050783 | reverse complement strand
TTGCTACTCGAAGGATCACGCGATGGCCGTCTTCATTTCACGACGCCACGCCTGTGACCAGGTCAAACTCGTACACCACTCCCGTGGACGCAGCCCAGGTCAGAGGAGGATGATCTCTTCTTTCAAGCGGGCCAAGTTGACCGAACGTAGCCCCGGACCCAAGAAGGAACTGAGGGTGCGGACAGCGCCTTGAGGTCATCAGGGCGCGTCGCGGCACGCCGCCCGGTGAGGTGCCCGCCGGCGGCGACCTGACCGTCTGGCCGGATGCCGCCGCCACCCCGCCCGACGACCGCTCCTTCGACCTGTGGCTCGCCCTCGGGATGGTGTGCCTGCACGAGCCCGGTCGCGGCGGACGCTGACCGCTGGGAATAACATGGCCGGAGGCTCGCCTCCGGCCCTTCCCGTGCGCGTAGCCTGTTCATGCTCACCGGCGACAGGAGAGCTTGACCATGCGCGAATGGATCGGGCTGTACTACCCGCACGTTCATTTCCGGGACGAGAACTGGCTGAAGCTGACCGCGCTTTACTGGGACCGGCTCTATCGCTTCAACGCCGACGACCATGATGACTCCTTTCCTGACATTTACGGGGCCGAGGTAGAACTGGTCGCTCATGGATTCGTCAGGCCCACCATGCCCCGGGAGCGGGACGTGCGCGTGGCGGCCAGGCGGTTCCTCAAGGCACTCGACGGCGTTGACCTGTCTCGTTACGAGCTCCCGCCGTCCGAGGCGTACAATCATCACACTCTCCGCGCGGGGTTGGCGGTGTGGAAGGCCGCACCACGGCTCATCGACCAACTGGTGGACATGGACCTTGCCGCCCGGTCGTCCACCACGTCCGGGCGAGTACGGATGCACAGGAGCCTCGCCACCGCCTATCTCCTGCTGCTCGGGTCCTTGACGGCGCCCGGCTACGGCGCCGCTCCGCTGACGGACGACGAAACCGATCTGACGGCGTCCAGGCTCGGGGCGAGGCGGCTGGTGGCGGGCGTACTGAATCGGCCCGCGCCCGAGGTGGAGGCCGGCGAGCGGACCGCGATGCTGGTCAACCTGTCCGTGACAGCCGTGCTGCCACGGGACATCAGAGAGATCTCGGTGGAACGGATCATCGATTTCAGGCGTGAGTACGCCGGGGAACGCGCGAGGTTCAGGGACGCGGTGGACGCCATGGTCGTCGAGAGCACCACGCTCGACGACATCCGGGAGCGGGAGATCCTGCTCGACCACCTGCAGTCGCGCTTCGAGACCCGGATCAAGCCTGCTCTGGACGATCTCCAGCGCGCCATGCGGGGCCGCCGGATGGAAACGATGTGGGGTGCGATCAACGTACAGGCGGCCGCGCCACCGGTGGCGACCGGCGCGCTCGCCGTGCTTGCCACCCAGCCGACTCCCGCGCAGGCGGCGGCGATCGGCCTGGGCGGCTTCGCGTTCGGGGTGTGGGCGGCGGCGCTGCAACGGCGGCGGCTGCGTGACCAACTGCTGCGCGAGTCTCCGATGACGTACCTCCACCAGCTGCACAAAGGACTGGATCCCCTCCGGCTGGCCGAACGTGCGCGCGCCGCCGCACAGCGCTTCGTACCTCCACCGGATGGCCCACGCAGGCAGTTGGTGGGTAAACGGTCCAAGTCGCAACAGAGGAGGATCAACGGCTGAGCATTCACGGTTGGCAGTCAGGGCACCAGACCGTTGTGCGGCCGGTGATCCGGCGGCGGAGCAGGGAGTGCCACAGCGCGGGCAGGGATTGCCGGGCTCGTCACGAGCCCCGGTGAGCCAGGCGTCACGGGCGGGCACGCACCCGGCCTTGATCGCCTCTCGCAGGACACGGTGCATCGCCCTGTACAGCGCGGCACGTTCGGTGGTGTCCAGATCTCCCACGGTACGCAGTGGATTGACGCGGGCCTGCCAGCGGATCTCGTCCGCGAGCAGGTTGCCCAGGCCGGCCTTGACACGGTCGGCGAGCAGGCGGTCCGGCGCGAGAACACCAGTCGGCTCACCCAGATGATCGCCGGCCTCGAAGCCCGCCTCACCGAGCCGGCAGCAGGCTGCCCAGGGACGCCTCCCGGCTCCAGGTCCCAGATGAACGCGTAACCGCCCTCCGCCCGGCCGAGGTCGGTGACCGCGGGCTGGCCGGGGACGTACCGGTAGAGCTTGGCGCTGGGATGGGTGCCGAGGTAGACGCTGCCGTCGGTGGCCGTGGCCGCCGCCCAGCCGCCGACGGTCGGCGTGGCAGCGGAGTCGGGGATGGTGATCTTTCGGGTGACCTGCTCGGTGGCCAGGTCCACCACGGCGAGCTGCGGGTTGACGTCGGCGGTGCCGGTGTAGAGGGCATAGGCGCTGCCGCCCGCGAACGTGGTGGCGTTGGGCACGCCGCTCTCGATCTGCACCCCCAGATCGGTCACCTTGGAGGTGATCAGCACCTCGTCCCAGTAGGCGGTGCCCACGTCGGCCACGCCCGAGTAGACGAGGGCCGAGACGGTGGCCGTGCCGGCGGGCGCGACGCCCGAGGTCGTGACGCGGTTCCACCGCCGGCCCGTCGCCGCGGGGTCGGCGTCGGTGACGTGCGCCGTGGTCCGCCCGTCCCAGGTGACGGCGTCGACGCCGCCAGGGCTGTGCGAGCCGCTCCAGCCGGTCAGCCCGTCGTCGAAGCCTCCGTTGACGATCCGCAGGTCGGCCGCGGCCGCCGGTGTGAACGGCGCGGCGAGGAGCGCCGCCAGGAGCGCCGTGGCCGCCGCTCCGCGCAGGGCGCGCCTCACGCGCCGCCGCCTTCCGGGTGGGCGGACGGGCGTCGAGCGTGCTGCCGGACCGGCTGCGCCAAGGGACCCTCCGGGGAATGCCGCACAGCACCACCTCCGCGGGTGTTCGTTGGTGCGCAATGACGGGCCCGGTCGTAACTTTGCGATCGGAATCCGTCAATGGTGCACTTTCCGCGGGGCGGAGCCGGAGAGCGGGTCCGGGTGAGGCGCGTCCTTCGTGCGGCTGGATCGTTCCGATGCGCCGCTTGGCCACCGATCCACGACCCGCTCCGAACCGTCAGGAGGTGCGGTGCGGGCCTGGACCGGCGGGCATCCCGCGCTCCTACTCCTTGACCGACAGCCGCTGGACGTCGGTGCCGTCGAGCTTGACGGTGTTCTCCGGCATGGCCGAGTAGGTGCCCGCCGAGGTGACGACGTACTTGGCCTGCTCCGGGTTGAGCAGCGAGGCCGGCGAGTCGGGATAGGTCTCCAGGAACAGCATGTAGGTGACGCCTGACTTCAGCGGCGTCGTGTCCGCCTCCTCATAGGTCACGCCGTTGAGGGTCCCGCCGAGCTCCTTCACCTGGATGACCTGGCCGATCCGGGCGAGCCCCTTGTGCACCTTGAGGATCTCGACCGAGCTGACCGTCATGACAGTGGGTGGACCCGCGGGCGGGGTCGCGGTGTCGGGCGTGGCGCCGGCGTTCGGGTTCAGCTGGGGGTCGGTCTCGGTGGCGTCGTCCTCGGGTTCGACCTCGGTCATGACGCGTTTGATCCCGGTCAGCCGGCCCTCGATCACCAGCTTCGAGCCGGCGAACAGCGCGTCGGCGCTGTCGTAGGCCGGGTAGTCGGCCTCGTAGAGGACCGTCGTGTCCTCCGCCGAGCACGCGGACAGAAACAGCGCGGCCAGGGCGGCCGCGCCGAGCCGCCGTATTGCAGCCTTCATCGGCTTCGACTCCGTTCTTCTCGTGAATATCGTCGATCGAAGCCGGTCAGTAATAGGCGTTGACGTCCGAGACGTCGTGCGCCTGGGGTTTGGTCATCGAGTCGCGGTTTCTGCTTCTGTTCATGATGGAGGTGGTGCTGTTGTGCGCGAGATTCAGCGCGTGGCCGAACTCGTGGACGAGCACACCCGTCACGTAGTTGGAGAAGTTGTTCGCGTCCCGGTTGATGGTGCGCACATTCAGTTTGATGTAGAGGCAGCTGTCGCCGCACCTGGTGTAGTGCCCGTACCAGGTGTTCCGGTACGACTTCACGGTGATCGTGGAGCCGGAGTGCCGGTTCTTGTAGAGGTTGGCGGGTGAGGAGGTGGCGTTCCAGTTGGCCAGCGCCTTGTTCATCGGCGCCTGCCAGGTGTTGTTGTAGTTGTAGGGGTAGACGCCGATGCTGGCGATGAGCTGGCCGGTCCCGTTCCAGTGCGCGTACGCGGGGGTCGCACCGACGCTCACGCAGAGGACCCCGGTAAGGGTCACGGCCAGCAGTCGCGATGCTTTCCCTTTCGCGCTCCTGGCGCGCGTGTCGGACGATGCCATGTATTCACTTCGATTCTTCTCGGGCAGCGCGGAACAGCATGACGGACGGAGTGATGCGGCGGCCCGCGGCCGTGCTCGCACAAGGGGCCGGCGCGGTACGGAAGTCACCCGTGACGAAACACCGTGAACGATGAACCGCGTTACGTCGGCGGAAAGCGCTTCAACGCTGCGACGTTACTCGAAGCGCCGTTATGCGCACAAGATCAACGCAGAGTTCCGGAAACCACTGTCTGCGTGACGTAGGCCGTGGTGACCCGCGGACGAGGACGGGGGAAGAGCAGCGCCGCAACTAGAAGGGGCGACCGGAACGGCGATCCATCGCACCGTCGTAGATCGCGCGCAGCCATGCCCGGCGAACCTCCGGCAGCTGTGCCGGCGTGTGGAGGAACGCGTCCCGGTCCGGCCGCCGGTCCAGCGGGGGCAAGGGTCTTCGCCGGCGGCCCCTGGGGAGCAGGAGGTCGAGGACGGGGCGGAACGCGTCGGCGACGGGGCCGTCGGGGACGACGACCCGCGTACCGCCCGACGCCGCCAGCACGCGGGCCGGTACCGCCGCGACCGCCGCCACGGCCACCCCGAGGGCTCCGGCCCCACCGCGTAGGCCTGGGGCTCCAGGAGCGCGGGAAGCAGGTCGTGACCGTACCCGTGATGCGCGTGGTCGGGGAGGGCGACCCGTGACAACGGCGAGGTCAGCGCCGCACCACAATGCGATGGGGCCTTCCCCGTAACAGACGGCGCGTCACCGTTCCCCGCCGGCCATACGCCGGAGCGCTTCGGTGAGTCCCTCGTCGGCCAGGTGGTCCAAGACCTCGTTGCCCACCTGCGGGCTCAGAGCCTGGAGCCTGCGGATGGCCGCCATCCCGGCGTCTGCGTCGTGCGCCTCGATGGCTGCGGCCAGCTCGTCCATCGCCACCCGAGCCGCGGTCCGGGTCACCGGATCGAGCTGGGCCGCTGCCCTCTTGATCACGTCCATGGCTTCCTCCTGCCACTGGCGATCGTCACCGCGCGCAGACGGCGAGCAGCGCGGCGTCCAGGGCCCGGGCGTGCGCGGCGGCGTGCTCGGCGTCGCCGAGGCGGTGCCGCAGGTCTCCGGCGTGCAGCAGCACGGCGCCGTCCGGCTGCCGGGCGACCGTGATGCCGGCTTCGGGCAGCGTCACCCCGCGCACCCCGTCGCCGAGGTCGCGGCTGAGGTCGATCAGCTCGGGCAGCACCAGGCCGGCGGCGGCCTGCGCGACGGCCAGCCGCTCGCGCAGCTCCCGCGCCTCGCCGGCGGCGCGCTCCCGGCCGGCTTGGGCGTCGGCGACCGCGGCGCGCAGCCGGTCCACGGGGTCGGGGAACGCAGGGACAGCCATGGGCGGTGAGATGGATCATGGTGCGCATGGTCGCCGCGACCTGCGGAAACACTGAAGATCGTGTTGTCGCGCCGGACTATCCCGCCATGTTCGGGCCGAAGAGCTCACTCGACACGGTTGGTCGTGCACCGCCCTGATCTGCTTGAGCAGCCCGTACCGCTGATGACTGTCCCGTTGTTCCTCGCCCCCCGTGTGAGGAGTTCGCCGACGCGCTCAAGAGCTTCGACAGCGGTTCCCCTCATAGCCCCGGGCAGGTAATCGGCGTCGGTGGTGCTGACCCCCGATTGCATAGTCGACCTGGGGCCGCTAGGTCCGGAGGATCGACTGGAAGCCGCGGCTCCGCCACTCGATGGTCCAGGGCTTCGCTGGCTGACCTGCGAGCGGCCCATGACGGCCCTGCTCGTGTCGATCCCCGTCAAGGCTGACGCAGACCGGGCGCTGTTTTGGGCCGGTCTGCTCGGTGGGCTTGCCTTTTCGTTGGTCCTCTTCGTCGCACAGTTGCTCATCGACTCGCGCGGCCGGTGAGGTAGGCGGTGTGGGTGAGCAACGCCACTGCCGGCTATGTCGAGGCGGCGCGCAGCATCGCGGCAACGGCCGCCGCGTGGTCAGGGTCGGCCATCACCTGACCTCGGTTAACCAGGGGGAAGTGGGCGTTGTAGGCGGCCGTCCTGGCGTCGGGTGACAGAGCGTGGCGTACTGATCTCCCCGCCTGCCAGCGCGGCCGGATTGCCTCCCGCTCCGCTTCGCCCGGGCGGTGGTGCCACTTGCAGCTCGGGCAGGCCGGCATACCGGTCGCGGTATCGATGGAGAAGATGTTGCGCCTGACGTCCGGAGAGCGGCGTGGATCGGCAGATGGGCCGGCCATCCACGCGCCGGTGGCCTGGTCGATCGGATGGCCGGTCAGCTCCGACTCATAACCGCGGATGAGCTCGGCGAGCGGGGAGTCGTGCCCGACCGGCCCCCTCTCGCCCCGCTCGGCCGAAGCCAGTGCGGCGGCGAGCACCGGGTGGTCAGCCACGCCGGCCAGCTCGCACTGGCGTCGGGCTTCGGTGACCGCGGCCCGCCACTGGAGGTCAGGAGAGGCATGGTCGATGGCGTCGGCGAGCTCCCGGTGGAAGGCCCGCAGGGCGTGCCGGGTGAGCGGGTCGCCTTCCCGAGGATCGTCGGGAACCGCGTCGGTGATGACCCCGCCCAGCAGCGGCCCGTCCAGCAGTGCGGGGGTGAACAACACGCCGGAGATACGACTGGCCAGCGCGAGGGCCGCGGCAACGGAGCCGGACAGGTACTGAAACTCCTCATCCGGTTCGGGTTCCAGGCCGAGCTCGCGCATGTCCTCATTCAGTGCGTCGGGGTGGCTGCCCCAGCGCTTCTGGGGTGTCTGCGGACGGAAGGCCGTGCGAATCCGGCCGTCCGTAGCGTGTTCGAAGTCATGCGAAGTCGCGTAGTTGTGGCGCATGACGGAGACGGCCTCACCGCCGTCGCGGGTCAGCTCGCGCAGGGTCTCGGGCCGGGTCCCTTCCCAGCCGCCGTACTCGAAAGCGATCGTCCAGTCGCCGGCCCGGGTCACCAGCACCATGTCGCAGCAGCCGGCGGTCTCCTCGATGCGCTCCATGAGCTCCTCGTCGTCCACCAGGTGGATGTTGCCGTCGGCCACGCCGAACCGCCGGAGCGTCTCGCGCTCGTCCAGGTCGCGGACGAAGGTGAGGGTGTAGATCTCCTCCCAGTCGTTCTCCCACGCGTAGTCCGCGGACGTGATCTTGCGCATCGGGTCCCTCGCTCCCTCTCTGTCATGATCACGGGTGAGTATGGCAGGCGGATCCGACATCCCCGACGGCAGAAAGAATCGGCTCCTCACGCGTGCGGCTCAGCAGTTCCACCTCGGATTCAGGACGATGGACGAGACGCATCCAGCGCCGCTGGGGAAACCTCCACCGGACACCCGGACACCCGGACGCGCCGCTACGGACACGGTGGATGAATCGGCTTTCGCATGATCCTGTTGCGCTCGCAGGGGCACTCCCGCATGCCGTTCGTCCATGCTGGGCCGGCGGGTGGCCGATTGATCACTCAGCAGGTTCAGGCCGGGTCACTGGGGCTTCTGCCGGTCCGCGGCGGGTTCGGAAGGCGAACCGCCGTACCGTACCGCCGTCCTGACGGCGGCCGTCCCGCATGCCCGCGGCCGCACCAGCGGTTCGGGTGGCGTGCGCGGCGGCGGCAGGGGGCGGGCCCGTCTCGGCGGGGCCGGGAGCGGGCCGGCGGGTGAGCAGGCCGGTGAGCCGGTAGGCGGCGTGGCCGTCCAGGGCGGTGTGGCCGCGGTCGTAGCGCTCACCGCCCGGCGCATCGACTCGTGGGCCTCGACCTTCGGAACGGCACTGCGGGAGATCCACGAGCGCTCCCCGAAGGGGAAGATCCTGGTCACCGGCTACGGAGCCTACATCCGCCCCGGCGGATGCTGGCCCACCCAGCCCGTCTGGGCCCGCGACGCGGACCACCTGCAGAGCCTGGTCAACCGGCTCAACAGCAGCCTGCGTGCGCAGGCCGAGGCCCACGATGCCACCTACGTCGATCTCACCTTCGTCGGGATCGGCCATGACATGTGCGCCGCCCCCACCGACCGCTACATCGAGGGCCTCATCCCCACCGGCCCCGCCACGCCCCTGCACCCCAACACCCAAGGCATGGCCGCCTACGCCGCCGTCATCGCGCAAGCCGCCCGTTAGCGACGTGAGCCACAGGCCCCGCAATCGTGACCCGCACGAGGGGTTCAGTACAGCGGCGACCAGCCCGTCCCAGCCGACTTCCGGTCCCGACCGCACCTACCGGCACGGCCCCGCCCTGTTCGGCGGGGATGTCGTGGTCCGCGGGGTCATGCGGAGTCGGAGACCGGCGTGCTGCCTGGCCATCCACATCGCCGAGATCCTGCGAGCCCTGAACGACCCCGCCGCCGAACCTGACCTGTGGTGTGGACGACGGCGTCGGCCGGCACCTCCTGGAAGGGTTGGTCATCCTCAACGACCTGTCTCAGCGCGGCGTCGCGGTCAAGGTGCGGGAGGGCATCGTGGGCGACGAGCACACCGAGTGCGAGCAGGGAGAATTCATCCGGCCATCACCCTCGGCGGCGGGAGTCGTCAGCGTGCGTTGCCCGGTCGCGCAGGCAAGCCATCGGCCGTTCGCGGTGGGCCGGCTCTCCACGTGATGGAGGTCGGCAGCGAGAGCCGCTCGCCGCGGACCTCCTCGAGCTGTTCCTGGGTTTCCTGGCTCGAAAGCGCTTCCAGACGCGTTCCTGGCGGATGTGGGCGAGGCCGGAGCCGGTGTCACGCCGACGTCAGTCGTGACGGTGCGCTACCGCCTGTTCCGTTCCGTTGCTGGAAGCGGCCTCCCGGTCGGCGGTTCGTCGAAGCCGTCGCCTTCCACACCTGTCAGGGCCAGGCACGCCGGGACGCGCGCGTCTACGTCGTCACGATCCGCTTGTCATCCGAAGTTGACGTCGCTGCACAGGAAGTACTTCTGGTCCATGTGCGAGGCCTTCCAGATGGTGACGATGACGTGGCGTCCGCTGTAGCCGGAGGTCTGGACATCGGTCTTGTAGTTCAGCTGGGACGGGTAACGGCCTGTCTGTTTGATGAAGTCCAGGTCGTCCCAGCCGATGGGTTCGATCGAGGGGTCGAAGCCCTGCTTGGTGATGTAGATCTTCAGGTAGTCGGCGCCGTGGCGGGCGACGTCTTCCAGGTTGATGGTGAAGTTGCTGCTGATGTCGGTCATCTTCCACGGGCCGGGGTTGTCCATGGGGGCGTAGCGGCCCATCTCGGCGCGTCCGGCGCTGCAGATCTGCCCGTTGGGGACGACGTGCTCGATGTCCTCGCCGAGGTTGTTGGCGTAGAGAGCTCTCCAGTTCCACATGGCGTCGGGGCTTTGGTGCCAGGCCCGGTAACACATGGGGTCCTGCTCCAGCATGCCGGGCGCGTCGGGGTAGGGCCAGCGGGTGATGCAACCGTAGTTGCGGGTGGCGGGGTCGATGACCGTGCCGTGGGCGAAGGCCGGGCCGGCGTTCTGGGGAAGGAGGGCGAGCAGTGCGACCGACAGCAGCACGGCCAGGCGCCGGGTCATGCGACGCGTCGGTAAGCGTGAGGGTGCGAGGTTCATGGCGCTCCTTGTTCCTGGCTCAGCCGCTTTGCGCTGAGCCGTTGTGTGCGGGTTTTCGTGGCCAGGGCAAGGCCGGCCGGATGTGGTTGTCGTGGTGCTCATGGCACCTGCCGGGCGGGTTGGGGTGCGTGGCTGTTGTCACCTCCCGTGGTCGAGGTTCGGGGAGTCCTCAGTAGCGTCGCCAGGGCCCATCGGCCGGGTCCCAGGACGGCGATGAGCAGGAAGGCCCAGCAGAACAGGGCGGCCAGCTCGCCACCGTTCTGGATCGGGAAGACAGCCTGCGGCTGGTGGACGACGAAGTAGGCGTAGGCCATGCAACCCGAGCAGATGACCGCAGCAGGGCGGGCGGCCAGACCCGCGACGACGAGGATGCCGCCGATGAGCTGGATGAGCGCTGCCCACCAGCCGGGCCACTGCCCGATGCTGGGGGCTTGGCCATGCGGGCCGCCCAGAACGTTGAAGAGCGTCGCCACGCCGTGACAGGCGAACAGCAGTCCCACCACGAACCGGTACAGGGCCAGGAACGAACCTTGGTGCTTGACCACGAGCTCCATGGCAGCGCCTTTCTGCGAGGGGATGATGGACCGGCCTCCGGCAGGCGAGCCGATGTCCGGACGTGACCCGCCGTGCAGCGGGACGGGAGGCGACGGCGGACCGTCACGATCCGCCGTCTGAGCTTCTCGGGGGCAGGCTGGATGCGACGACCAGCGCCCCTGCCACGAGCACAGCGTTCTTGACGATGAATTCGCCTTCGATCGTCAGAAGAAACGGATTTCCATGCTGGAATACGCTGGCCGGCTGTGAAATCAGCGCGAACAGTGTTCCCAGCAGGTGAAGCAGAATGGCTGCGAGGACGGTGCGAGGCAGCAGATTCGCGATCAGCGCGATTCCGGCAGCGGCCTCGAAGACGCCTAAGGCCGCGACTGTGAACGAGGGCGATATCGGCAGGAAACGCAGGGTTTCAGCCACCAGTCCGGCCGCTGGGCTGACCTGGGCGAGCTTCAGCGCGCCGAACCAGACGAAGACAAGGCCGATCGCCCATCTCATGAAAGTAGGTGAATACCGGCGCAAGAAGATGAGCGTGGTTTTCTCTGCCGTTGCGAGACGTTCGGCCATTCGGTACGCGGGTGAGCGGTCGTGGACAAGTCCCATGGATTCACCTCGTGGGCTGTGCGCGCGCGTCAGCGTGGCGCTCGCGTTTCGTCAGCGGTGCAACCGCCCGCCGCGTCTTTTGCGAAGGGCTCGACGCTCCAGGTCGCTTCTTCGCGCCGGAGGATGAGGTCGCCGCTTTGCTCGCCGTGCACCCATACGGCCCGTGCGATCCCCGTGGAGATATTCTGGACGGCGATAATCTGGTAAGGCTTGGCTGCCGCCGAGGTCGCGCAGGCTGTGCTTTGCCTGACGAATGCCTGTTGAGGAATGCGACTCCTGGCCGAGGAGGTCCACATTTGCCAGGCCGCCGTCCAGTCGCCGGCGGACAGCAGATCCAGATAGCTGCCGGCGGCGGCCTCCATCTGCGCTTGCACGGCGAGATCCGGTGATGGTGACGGCGCGGCTGAGGGATGCGTCGACATGGAGACGTGATGATCGTGATGATCGTGCGGCGATGCCTGACAGCCGGTGAGGGGTAAGGCCATCAAAGCCAAGATGATCCAGAGCCGTTTCATACCGTGCTCTTTCGTAGCTGCTCGTGCGGCAGGATCGTCACCTCACGAGGAACGGGAAATGCGCGCAGGCCAAAACAATCTTCCACGGCAGGCGTGGCGATGACACGACTCGGACATCATGCGGTCGAGCCGCGACGGCCGGGAAACAGCGCGGTTCCGGAAGGTGACTCATAGGGCATGGCGCGTCATGACGAGCGCGCATTCCGCAGCGAATGGTGCTCGCGAGCGACGCCCGCTGCCCGAAGGCTGGTGTATGCCTTAAATGCCTCGGCCGGCCGAGAGAAGGGGCACGTCCGATGTTCTGGCGAGCGTATTTCTGCGTTCCACTGCTGCCTCCGTGAAGGGTGGGTCTTCATGCCGCAGGGCATTCCTGTCGGCGGACGTTCCTCAAGCGGTGCAAGCGCTCGACGACGTCGTGAGGGGCGACGCGTAAGGTGACCTTTGCGCGGTGTCCTTACCGTGCCTTTCTCTAAGTGTCCCAACCTTTCTTTCGTGTGTCAAGAATGTGTAGTGCAAGTGATTGTCAAATGGGTCCTCGCGCCATCCGGGCATGAGGAAGCGGCTATGAGCCGGCACGTGGAGAGAAGGTTGTACATTTCACGGCTTGCCGACTGCGGCGACTCTTTCCGGGGCCGCGGATCCGCGGAGGCCAGGTTTCCGGCAGCCGTGCCGCTCGTGTCTCCTCAGATCTTCGCTCTCTCGTCGGGCGCCGGGTGAGGAACAGCGCCAAGCCTTGGCGGGGAATTTTATAGGGAACGAAAGTAAACTATGGGTATGGCGAAGGGATCGGGGTCGGCAGTGGCGGTGCACGGTGGGGGCAAGGGGGCTGTCGGGCTGATCCGTATGGCGAGCGAGCCCGCTCTGGTGGGGGCCGCGGGCGATGACACACGCGCCAGGATCTTCGCGGAGATCCTCACCGCGGGTCCGTTCTCCAGGACCGAGGTGGCCAAACGGCTCTCCCTGTCGCAGTCGACCGTGACCAAGGCGGTCAATCCCCTCATCGAGATGGGTTATCTGCTCGAAGTCGGGGAGCGCAGCTCCGGCAACGGCCGTCCTCAGCGGATGCTGAAGGTCGCCGAGGATCGGTATGTGGTCGTCGGAGTCAAGCTCGCTCCCGCGCATGTGACGGTGGTGCTGACCGACCTGAGCGCGTCCGTGCTGGCCCGGCATCGGCAGTTCATGGAGGCCGGCTACTCCCCCCAGGCCGGGGTGGAGGCCGCGGTGCGTGGCATCGAGGAGGTGCTCGACACCGAGCCGGATGCCAGGGAGCGGGTGCTGGGGGTCGGCGTCGGGCTGGGCGGTCACGTGGACGCCGATCTCGGGCGGTGTGTGCACTCGGGCGTTCTCGGCTGGGATGACGTGGACGTCGCCGGGCTGTTCAGCGCCGCGCTCGATCTACCGGTCGTGGTCAACAACGACGTGAACGCGCTGGTGGTGGCCGAGCGGTGGTTCGGCGCCGGCAGGGACAGCGCGTCCTTCGCCGTTGTGACGGTGGGGGCAGGCGTGGGCTGCGGCCTGATGCTGGGCGGAGATCTGTACACGGGGGTTTCCGGCTTGGCAGGGGAATTCGGGCACATGCCGCTGGAGTCCGATGGGCTGCTGTGCAGTTGCGGAAACCGCGGCTGTCTGGAAACCGTGGCCTCTGACCTGGCGATTCTTCGCGACATCTCCCAGCATGCCGGGGTGCCATGCACCTCGATGGAGGAGGCCGTGCGGTTGGCGCGGTCGGGGGACGACATCGCCCTGAACGCGTTCGCCGCGATGGGGAGGTCGCTGGGGCGGGGCCTGGCCACCCTGTGCAACCTGCTCAATCTGGATAAGATCATTTTGACCGGTGAGAGCATCGGTTCCTACGACCTGTTCGGGGAGGCGTGCCAGGACTCGCTGCGTGACCACGGTTTCTCCAGCGCCGCCGACGACTGCGTTGTCGTCGTTCATGACGCCGACCATTCGCTCTGGGCGCGCGGAGCCGCCTGTCTGGTGATCAGGGAGTCGGTCTACGCCGCCATGTGACGAACGCCGGGACCGGCCCCGATGGGTCGGCGCGGTCCCGGCGTCGTCCTGCCGGCTCGCGGAAGGGGACGTGGCCGCGGTGTCATGGCATGTCCCGCCGTCACGTCCCGGTCATCGGGTCAGGAGGCCAGGGTCCATTTCTGGCTGGCCCAGGTTCCGCAGTCCCACAGGTGCAGGGCGGCGCCGTCGCTGCTGCTCTGCGCCTCGATGTCGAGGCAGCGGCCTGACTTGAGGTTCTTCAGCGTGCCGTTGGACTGCGGCACCCACTGCTGGGAGGTGTAGCCGCCGCAGTCCCACAGATGGGCCTTGGTGCCGTTGGCGGTACCGCCGCCGACCACGTCCATGCACTTGCCCAGCGCCTTGAGCTGCGTGCCGTCCAGGGTCCACGACTGGCTCGCACTGCTGGAGCAGGTGGCCTGCTGGATGGGGGTGCCGTTGGCGGTGGCGCCGTCGGCCACCGTCACGCACTTGCCGTTGCTGTTGACGATGTGCCCGCCGTCACCCGGCGTGGGGGTGATGGTCGGCGTCGGACTGGTGGTGGGGTCGTCGGGCGTGCGGTCGAAGTAGATGAAGTCCCAGTTCTTGAGCTGGGGGACGGTGAAGGAGACGTACCGGCCTCCGGAGTCGGAGCCGGCGGTGAAGGGTAGTTCGCTGGAGCGGCCACCGTCGCGGTCGGGGCTGGCGAGGTGGATGCTCGGCGGTACTGCCTGATCGCCGAGGTAGTACTTGACGGGCAGGTTGGCGAGGGTGGGCGGGGTCGCCGTGCCGGAGTCGCGCCACTTGTTGTCGTTGCCGAGCAGGTTGATCAGGTGGATGACGTCGGTGCCGTCGTTGCGCATGACGTTCGCCCAGATGCTGTTGGCCGAGCCGTCGCTGCTGGTGGGCCGGCCGCTGATCTGGACGGCGTTGGAGGCGGTGTGCAGGTTGGGGCCGTAGAAGAGGTTCTCGTAGCCGGTGATGACGTCGTAGTAGGTCTTCTCCCAGGCCTTCAGCTCCGGGGACATGGTCTTGCTCTTGTTGAGGAAGTACTCGGTGTTGAGCATGTGGTCGTTCGGGCCGAGTTCGAGGTGGTGTGCGCCGTTGGCGGCGAAGGCGGCGTTGGCGAGCTGGACGGAGGTGGTGTCGAAGACGCTGTTGCTGTTCGGGGTGCCTTCGGGGGTGTTGGGCCGGTTCATGTACGCGGGTAGGACATGCGGTTTGCCGCCGGAGGCCTGGCGCTGCGATTCCAGCAGGTTCTTGACGCTGGGGTTGGTCTCGAACTCGCTCCACAGCTCGGTGTAGAGGTAGTCGGCGCTGGAGTCGGCCAGCTCGGAGCGGCCGTAGCCGTCGACGGCGTTGAAGCCCACGGGCTTTCCGAGCGCCTGCCTGGTGCGGTCGGTGAGCTGGGCGAAACCGGCGGGCCGGTCGACGCGGTTGTGGTTGACGTCGTACATCTCCTCCCAGTAGCCGATCTGGTCCAGATGCGCGCCGTCGAAGCCCATGGAGTTCACCGTGTCGGCGTACTGGCCGATGATGTAGTCCTGCCAGGACCGGTTCTGCGGGTTCATGAAGTGCAGGATCTGGCCGGGAAGCATGGTGTAGGTCCACTCCTGGCCGTTGCCCTTGAACAGCCGCCAGTCAGGGTTGACCTTGGAGGTGTCGTAGTCGTTGAGCGCGGCGTAGGACTGGTGGTAGGGAAGGGCGGCGACGTTGCGGGCGTGGCCGGAGGCGATGTAGTTCTTGACGGTCTGGGAGCTGATGGTGTCGCCGTTCCACGCGGTCCAGGTGCTCGCCACTCCCAAGCCGTCGTGCTTGACGGGCAGTTCGTGCTTCCACAGCCAGTCGTAGTACTGCAGCGAGTTGATGTGGTAGCGCCGCGACAGCTCGGCGATGTCGCCGTCGGCCTCGCCGGCGGAGATGCCGGTGCCGTAGAAGGCCAGGAAGCCCATCCGGGGGAAGCGGGTCCAGGTGCTGGAGACGTCGATGGCCGTCTGCGTACGGCTGGAGCCGCCTTCGATCTCGACCAGGTAGCCGGTGAAGTCGGTCGACGGCGGCTTGACCTTCCACGTCACCTCGCCGCTGCCACTCGATTGAACGGTGGCCTGCTGGACCACGTCACCGAGGTGAGTGAGGGCGAAGGTGACCGGGCCGCTGCCGTCGACCTTGGCGGTGACGGTCGCCTCCTGGCCGGGAGCGTAGCGGGAGGCGTCGGTCCAGGCGTCGGTGACGGTGGCCGCCGAAGCCATCGTGGCGGGGACGACCGCGACGGCCGCCGCCGCGAGGGCCAGCCCGGTGATGAGGATGGGCAGGCGAGGTGGGCTTGCTCCGTGCATGGGAAACCTCTCGTCGAACCATTGGGGATGAGGTGCGGCCCCTCGCGGAGGGTGAGGAGCCGCACCCGGGCGATTCAGCTGAGGGTGCAGGCCGAGCCGTTCAGGGTGAAGGCGGTGGGCCTGGCGTTGGCGCCGCTGTAGGTGGCGTTGAACCCGGCGGTGATCGAGGCCCCCGGGTTCAGGGTGGTGTTCCAGGATTCGCCGCGGGCGGTGACCTGAGCGCCGTTCTGTCCCCAGATGGCCGACCAGCCGCTGCTGATCCTTTGGTTCCCGCCGAAGGAGAAGCCGAGCGCCCAGTTGGCGACCGGAGCGGTGCCGGTGTTGGCGATGGTGACCGAGGCGACGAAACCGCTGCCCCAGTCGCTGCCGACGTGGTAGGACACCTTGCACGAGCCGCTCTGCTGATCGGGCGCCGTGGTCACACTGGTGGCAGGGGAGGCGGGACCGGACAGGCCGGTGCTGTCCTTGGCCTTGACCGTGAAGCTGTAGGTCGTGCTCGGGGTCAGGCCCGTCACCGTGGCCGACAGGCCGGTGGCCGAAGCCACCTTCTCGCCGCCCGCGTAGACGTCATAGCCGGCGATCGGGTTGCTGCCCGCGCCGGCCGCGGTCCAGGTCAGCTTGACCGAGGTGGTGGTGATGTCGGACGCGGCCGGCTGGCCCGGGGCGCCAGGAGGCTGGGCCGTGGGGTCGCAGGAGCTCTTCAGGTAGCGGCAGGCCACCACCGAGGGCGTGCTGAGCGACCTGCCCTCGGCGATCGACCAGGCCAGGCGGACGTACTGGCCGTGGGCCCAGCCGAGCGGCGTCGCCGAAGAGGACGGGGTGCCGGCGGCGCCGGGGCCGTTGTGGTCCCACACCTGTTCGGAGATGAGTCCGGCTTCGGTGGCGGCTGCGGCCATGGCGGCCAGGCGGGCGTCGGCGCTCTTGCCCGCGGCCAGTTCGTACTCACCGCGTTCGCCCGCGAACAGCACCCACAGGCGGCCGATCGTGGTCAGGCTGCCGTCGGGGTAGCCGAAGTTCCATTCGGCGCCGGTCTTGGTCTCGCCGTAGCCGTCCCAGTTGTAGCGGTGCCAGAACTGGCCGTTGGGAGTGTTCTCGCCGAGTTGCTGGTCCACGATGGGCAGCGTGCTCAGGATGGCCGGGTCGGACGGCGAGAGCACGCCGAGGCGTACCGTCTCCAGGAAGCTCGGGTCGACCACCGCACGCTGGTCGGCGTTGGCCGGCCCGCTGTCACCGATCTTGTACGTGGTGCCCTGGTTGGGCTTGCCGTCCTTGGTCAGGCGCAGGAAGTACTGGGAGCCGTAGGGGCCGTTGGTGGTGACCGTCCAGTCCTTGAGGTGGGACTGCCAGTCGTCGGCCTTGGCCAGGTACGCCTGTTGCTTGGCGGTGTCGCCGTTGGCCTTGGCGATCTCGGCGGCGCAGACCAGGCCGGCGATCTCGGCGGCGATGGTGGCCGGGGAGTAGCCCCCCTGGTTCTCCCACCGCTCCTGGGTGGTGACGGGGCCGTTGCCGGCGATGTAGTCGGCGGCCGCCTTGACGTGGCTCCAGGTGTCGGCGTCGGTCTTCTTCAGCGTCCAGGCCAGCAGGATCGGCGCGGCGACCTCGTCCAGCTGGGTGTTGTTCCAGTGCTGGTTGCCGTCCAGGTCGCTGTTCTGCGGGAACGAGCCGTCGGACTTCTGCTGCTTGGTGAACAGGAACGTCAGCGCCCGTTCGGCGGCCGCGGTGTCGCCGGCCGTCAGCAGGCCGCCCGCCTTGCCGGACACGTCACGCGCCCACACGTGGTGGTAGACGGTGGAAGGATTCTCCAGATTGGAGGTGCCCCATGCCCAGGGCATGGTCGGGGAGGCGACGAACGCACCCCGGTGAGTCTTGTCCTCGTGCGAGGCCAAGACCATGACGGAGGCGTTGTAGACGTCCTTCTCGCGCTGCGTCTTCAGACTGGCGGGCGGCGGCTTGAGCGTGGCGACGTAGTCATGCCAGCCGCTCGCGAACTTCGCCGACACCGCGGGGAAACCCGAGGCCAGCGAGTCCTGGACGGTGGAGGTGGCGGCGGCGGCGTTGTCGCCGAACCCCAGCGCCACGGTGGCCTTCTGGCTGCCGGACAGCCCGGTCAGGGCCAGCTTGCCGGTCTGGACGAGGTTGCCGCCCTGCTGGCGGGCGTCGTAGTGCCAGTCCATGGTGCGGTCGTTCTTCAGGTCGCTCCAGCCGTCGCTGGTGTCCTTGTAGCCGCTGGAGGTGGCGGTGAAGGCCGGTGAGGCAGCCAGCGCACTGCCGTTCTGGCCGTCCTCGGCGACCAGCGCGGACCCTTCGCTCCAGCCCTTGTCGTCGAGCTGGTAGGTGGAGCCGTTGCTGAGGCGGGGATTGTAGAGGGCGTACAGCTGCAGCGGCTGGCCCGTCAGCGACTCGAAGGTGACGTCCATCATGACCGTGGAGCGGTCGGGGTCGGTCACGTAGGTCTTGGTGAGCCGCCATTTGCCGGACTTGGCGGTGTTGGTCTGGGTGAAGGTCAGCGCCTTGGGGTCAGCGAGGCGAGTGGACTTGTCGGATGCGTCGCTCTCGCGCTCGGCGAAGGAGCTGCCGTCGGTGACGATGAACTGCATGTCGCGGACGCTGGGGGTGTCGAGGTCGGGGTAGTAGATCTCCGACAACCCGCCGTTCTCGAGCGTGTACCAGACTTTGCTGGTCAGCGTCTTCGACGTGCCGAAGCCCGTCTTGTCGGCGGGAGCCCAGGTGGGTGACGAGCCGGGTGAACCGGGCGCGTTGTCCAGCGCGCCGGCTTGGGTGGCCGGTAGTGCCACCAGGGCGGTTGTCAGCAATAATGCTGGCAGCCCGGCGAGCCTGGTGCTGCGTTTCACTTCTGCCTCCAGTGAAGGGTGGGGTGGTGCGGCGAGTGAGGCTCGCCGGGCGGGGCTGGAGAGCGGTGCAAGCGTTCTCCAGCCCCACTTCTGCTACTCGGTCAGGCCGAGCAAGGGGATGGCGACAGGCTGGTGGGCGTGCCAGTCCAGCACCGCGGACTGCTGCTGTCCCGGCCCGACCAGCACGTCGATCGCGTTCGGGTCGGCGGTGCCGGTGTCGCGGGCCGGGGTGGTGTCGGTGAACTCGCCGGCGCCCCCGCCGAAGCGGTAGTCGTGGACCCACCACGGGCCGGTGTTCCAGTGCTCCAGGCTGTAGACGGGCCGGACGTTGCCGATGCCCTCGCCGTCCTCGGCGTCGCTGAACATCGCCACCGCGTAGCGCACGTCGGCGGGGTCGGCGCCCCCGAGCGCGCTGACCGGCAGGCTCGCGACGATCTGCCGTGAGGCGGGCAGCACGGTCAGCTCGACGGCGGCCTTCCTGGTGCCGTCCGGGGCGTAGGCGCCGGTGCCGAAGGCGGCGTCGGGGTAGCGGCCGTCGGCCACCACGGCCAGTCGCCAGGCGTGGTCGGTGGCGATGTTGGTGCCGGGCAGCGCGGGGCTCGGGTCTCCGTCGCCGGAGCCGAGGTAGACGTTGAGCCGCTGGACGCTCATGCCGTTGCCGCCCCACGGGTTGCCGATCGCTCCGGCGAGCTGCGTGACCAGGCGCAAGGTGTCGCCGTCGCGATAGACGCCGAAGCCGGTCAGGTCGAACGCGCCCGGATTGAAGGCGCCGGCCGCGGGATAGACGTAGGTACCGGGGCCGTTGTCGTCCCCGGCCGGGTCGGTCAGGGTGCCGACGCGCTCGCCGAAGGACAGGACGCGGCGGGTGAGCGCGCTGGTGCCGCCGTCGCCCGCGACCGCGACGACCGTGATGTGGTTCTGCACGCGAGGCAGGGCGACGGTGGCGGTGAACCTGCCCCCCGAGGGGGTCAGCGTCGTGGTGACGCCGTCCACGGCGACGTACACCTTGGCGGCGTCGGTGCTGCCGGTGACCTCGATCGTCTTGCCCGCGGCCGTGGTCAGGTCGGCGGGGGTCTCCAGGCCGAGGGCGGGCGTCGAACGGGTTTCTGCGTAGCGGTCGGCCACGACCTCGGGAGTCTCGACGGGCCGCCCCTGCTCGATGCCCTGGGCCAGGCGCACGTACTGAGCCATCGCCCACGACAGCGGGGCGGCCGAGCCGGTGCCCTTGCCGAAGACGTGTCCGTACGAGGTGGGCTCGGGCTGGTCCCACACCTGCTCGGGGATCATGTAGCCGTCGTTCGCGCTGTCGGCCATGGTCCGCAGGTACGCCCGCGCGTCCCGGCCGTTCGCCAGCTCGTACTCGCCCCGTTCGCCCGACAGCAGGGGCCACGGCCGGCCGATGCCGACCCCGGTCCACGGGGCGCCGTCGGCGGTCTCGCCGTAGCCGTCGAAGGTGTAGCGCTTCCACATCCTGCCCGAAGGGGTCCGGACGGAGATCGACTCGTCCACGGCCGCGAGCGAGTGGGCGATCGCCGGATCGCCGGCCGGTTTGACGCCGAGCCGGACCAGTTCCAGGAAACCGGCGTCCACGACGCTGTTCTCCTGGTGCGTGCCGGCGCCGTTGGCGTACTCGCGAGTGGCCCCGTCGTCGGGGTGGCCGGAGGCGTTGACGCGCACGTAGTACTTGCCGTCGCTCAGGTTGCCGGTCGTGGTGTACGTCCAGGACTGGACCTGACGCTGCCAGGAGTCGGCCAGTCCTTGGTAGACGGCGGCGTCGGCCCGCCGGCCGTGGCCTCGGGCGAGGTCCGCGGCGCAGACCAGCGCGGCGATCTGGGCGGCGATGGTGGACGGTGAATAGCCGCCGGTCTCCTCCCAGCGCTCCTGGGCGGTGATCGGCCCGTTGGCCACCAGGTAGTCGGCGGCCCGCTTCACCCTGGCGTCCCACACCCCGACGTGATGGGCGAGGATGATCGGGAACGCGGTCTGGTCGAGCTGGATGTTGTTCTGGTCGGGGGTTCCGTCCGGGGCGGAGTTCTGCGGGAAGTGGCCGTCAGCCAGTTGCTGGGTGCCGAACAGCCATGCCACCGCGTCCCTCGCCGCTCGGATGTCGCCGGCCGCGAGCAGTCCGGTGACCTGGTGGTAGAGATCGCGTGCCCAGACGAAGTGGTAGCCGCCGCCCGTGCCGTCGGCGTCGACCGCCTGCCCCCACGGCAGCGTCAAGGAGGCGATGAACGCGCCCGGATGGGTCTTGTCCTCGTGCGCCTTGATCGTCATCAGGGCCGCGTCGTACTGGGTACGCAGCTTGCCCGTCAGTCGAGTCTGCTTCAGGCCGGCCAGATAGGCCCGCCAGCCGACCTGGTACATGGTCTTGAGCGCTGAGAACGGCTGGTGGAGGCTGAGCCGGGCGGTTCGCGCCGCTGCTTCGGCGTCGGCACCGAACCCCAGGGCGAGGGTGAAGCGCGTCGAGCGCCCCGGGGTCGGGATCTGGGCGGTCTGCACGATGTTGCCGGCTGACGCCGAGCCGTAGCCGGCCGGCAGCCGGTGCTCGCTCTGGAGCTGTCTCCAGCCGTCACTGTCCGATCCGGCGTAGCCGGTGGAGGCGGCGGCGAAACCGACCGAGCTGGCCAGGGCCGAGCCCACTCCCCCAGCAGTGTCCTCGCTGAGGAGCATGCCGTCGCCGGTGCGACCGGCATCGCCCTTGGCCGAGCCGGCAAGGGACGGGTCGTAGAGCGCGTACAGCTGTAACGGCCCTCCGCGCAGCACCTCGAAGGTGACCTCGATCGCGATGGTCGCGCGCGTGGGGTCGGTGACGTAGGTCTTGGTCAGCCGCCAGCGCCCGGCATCGTCCTCGCTGCGCTGTTCGTAGGTCAGCGACCGCTCATCGGTCAGACGTACCGACCGGCGGGTGTGGTCGGTCTCCCGCTGGGTGAAGGTGGCGCCGTCGGTGATGGCGAAGTCGAGCGTACGCACATTGGGGACGGTGGCGTCGGGGTAGTAAGCCTCGCTCATCACGCCTTCGGTAAGGGTGAACCACACCTTCGACTGTCGGCTCGCCGAGGTGCCGATTCCTTCCTTGTTACCGGACGTCCACGTGGCCGATGCTCCCGGCGCGCCTGGCGGATCAGCTACGGATCGGGCGGCGGCTGGACTCAGGGGGACGAGGCAGGTCAGGACAGCAGTGGCCAACGCCACGGGCAGCCTGGAACGGTGCGCGCGCATGCGGCTCCTTGAAGGGACGTGACGAAGGTCGGCAGCCCGGCGGCCAACTCACGCTGCGGGCCGGCCCAACGTGCTCGTTGAATCCCCGGCCGGCGGGGCGGGATGGGAGCCAATGTGGCCTCCGTCATGGGGGGTGCTGCTCCGTAGAGTCAGCCATGTTTCTTTCGTGTGTCAAGCAAGTGACTGGAACTTTCTTGACGAAATTAACTCTCGCGTGCCACGATCTCGCCCAAGCGCGGCACCCGCCCCGCTCTCGGACTCGTGGGCATCGAAGGGGGCGCCATGCACGTCCCGGCCAAGGCGTCCTTCTGCCCCCGGGAACCGGTCCAGGTGCCCGTGCCAGGCTCAGTTCTGAAGGTGTCTCATCTGGGCCGACCTGTCTCGGCTGTACGTGCACGACGCCGCACGTTCGTCCTGCCAAGGCCGCCGGCCTCTCTGATGATCGGCAAGGCCGCCGGCGCCAGGCCGACACCGCCCAGCGACAGGCGCGCAGCAGAGGATCTCAGCCTGGGGGCGACGTACTCATCAGCGATGACGCTCGGCCGAACACGATCTGGCAGCAGATCCGCCATGCCGGCCACTTCCCGGCGATCCGCCTCATCAGCCTCACCGGGCAGCCCCCCGGCTGCGGGCATGTCATCGCCGCCTTGCCGCCCTTGGGCAAGTGGCAACTCATTCACCTATCAGGGAGACCCCTATGACGACATCGTGGTGGCGCAACGCCGTCATCTACCAGGTCTATCTGCGCTCGTTCGTGGACTCCGACGGCGATGGCATCGGTGATCTCGAAGGACTGCGCCTGCGTCTGGGCTACCTGCGCTCCCTGGGTGTGGACGGACTCTGGCTCAACCCGTGTTATCCCTCGCCGGGTGCCGACCACGGCTATGACGTCTCCGACTACACCGACATCGACGCGCGCTACGGCGGCCTGCCCGCCTTCGACCGGCTTCTCACCGACGCGCACGGCCACCGGTTGAAGGTGCTCATGGACCTGGTGCCGAACCACTGCTCCGTGGAGCATCCCTGGTTCCAGGCCGCGCTGGCCGGTGACCGCGAGGCCCGCGAACGGTTCATCTTCCGCCCGGGGCGCGGCGACCAGCCGCCCAACAACTGGCGTTCGATGTTCGGCGGCCCTGCCTGGACTCGGGTCGACGACGAGTGGTACCTGCACAGCTTCGATCCCGGCCAGCCCGACTTCAACTGGCGTAACCCCGAGGTCGGCGAGTACTTCGAGGACGTGCTGCGGTTCTGGTTCGACCGGGGCGTGGACGGCATCCGGATCGACGTGGCGCACATGCTGTTCAAGCACGCCGACCTGCCCGACTGGCCGAACCACCCCGAGTACAACATTCTTTCGCAGAACCAGCCCGAGGTGCACGAGGTGCTGCGCCGCTGGCGCAAGCTCGCCGACAGCTACGACCGGGACCTGACCCTGGTCGGCGAGGTGTGGGTGCCCTCGGTCCAGGATCTCGCCCTGTACCTGCGTCCCGACGAGCTGCCTCAGGCGTTCTACTTCGACCTGCTCGTCCAGCCGTGGGACGCCGCCGGGTTCCGCGCCTCCATCGACAGGGGCATGGAGGCCATCGGCTCCACCGGCGCGACCATCACCTGGACGCTGGCCAGTCACGACGCCCACCGTGCCGTCAGCCGCTACGGCCTGGTCAGCTACACCGGCGGCCCGCCCAACCGGCCGCGCGGTGAGGTCGATGTCGACCTCGGCGTACGCCGGGCCCGCGCGGCGATGATGCTCCTCGCCGCCATGCCCGGCTCGGTCTACCTCTACCAGGGCGAGGAACTCGGCCTGCCCGAAGTGCTCGACCTGCCCGACGAGGCCCGCCAGGACCCGACCTTCCTGCGATCAGGCCCTGCCGACTACGGCCGTGACGGCTGCCGCGTGCCGCTGCCCTGGAACGCCGACCAGGTGGCCTTCGGCTTCTCCACCAAGCCGGAGACCTGGCTGCCGCAGCCGTCCTGGTTCGCCGACTACGCCGTCGACTCCCAGCTGGACGTCCAAGGCTCCACCCTCGAACTGCATCGCCAAGCGCTGAAACTGCGGCGCGACTTCGACGGTGACTTCACCTGGCTGCCCACTGAGCGGCCGGACGTGCTGGCCTTCCGCCGCGGCGACCTGATCGGCGTCACGGTCTTCGGCTCCGAGCCCTACCCCACGCCCTACGGCACCCCCATCCTCGCCTCCACCGAGCCGGCTCCCGGCACGGTCGCGGCGAACAGCACCGCCTGGTTCCGCGCCTGAGCGAACCAGCCCCCGAAGGAGAACCGATGAAAAAGATCAAGGTGGCCGCCGTCGCCGCCTGCGCCTTGCTGGCAGTGGCCGCCTGCGGCAGCGGCGGCGACAAGCCCGCCACCACCTCGGGCCCGCGCACCCTCACCCTGTGGCACTACGAAACCGCCGACAGCGCCATGGGCAAGGCCTGGGCGGAGGCGATCAAGGAATTCGAGGCCTCCCACCCGAACGTCAAGGTGAAGTTCGAGGAAAAGGGCTTCGAGCAGATGCAGAAGACCGCGGCCATGGTTCTCAACTCCGACCAGGTCCCGGACGTCATGGAGTACAACAAGGGCAACGCCACCACCGGCCTGCTGTCCAAGCAGGGTCTGCTCACCGACCTCACCCCCGAGGCCACCAAGCGCGGGTGGGACAAACTGCTCAGCCCCTCGCTGCAGACCACCGCCAAGTACGACGAGCGTGGCGTCATGGGCGGCGACAAGTGGTACGGCGTCCCGAACTACGCCGAATTCACCATGGTCTACTACAACAAGGACCTGTTCCAGAAGAACGGCATCAGCGTTCCGACCACGCTCGACGAGTTCACCGCCGCCCTGGACGCCTTCACCAAGAAAGGCATCACCCCGATCGCCATGTCCGGCGCCGAGTACCCTGCCGGCCATCTGTTCTACCAGCTTGCCCTCACCAAGGCCCAGCGGCCCTGGGTGGACGCCTTCCAGCTCTACAAGGGCAAGACCGACTTCCACGGCCCCGAGCTGACCTACGCCGCGACCACCTTCGCCGACTGGGTGAAGAAGGGCTACATCAGCAAGGACTCGGCCGGGCTGCGCGGCCCCGACATGGGCGACGCCTTCATCGCCGGCAAGTTCCCCATGCTGTTCTCCGGGAGCTGGTGGTACGGCACCTTCGCCTCCGACGTCAAGAAGTTCGACTGGGGCACCTTCCTGTTCCCGGGCTCGCCGCTGACGCTCGGCTCGGCCGGTAACCACTGGGTCGTTCCCGAGAAGTCCAAGAACAAGGACCTGGCCTACGACTTCATCGACATCACGATGAAGAAGAACATCCAGAACCTGCTCGGCAACTCCGGCGGCGTCCCGGTGGCCGCCGACGCCTCGGCCATCACCGAGGCCAAGAACAAGGAGCTGATCAGCCTCTACAACAAGGTCGCCGCCTCCGACGGGCTGGCCTTCTACCCCGACTGGCCCGCGCCCGGGTACTACGACGTGGTCACCGCCGGCGTCCAGGAGCTGATCAACGGCACCAAGGAGCCCGCCAAGGTTCTGGACGAACTCGCCGGTCCGTACAACGACAACCTCGCCGAAATCGGCGGCTGACACCCTCCGGACGAGCGCGGGACCCCAGGCGGCCCTCACGGGGCGGGTCCCGCGCTCTCCCTTGAAAGGCATTCCATGGCAGTCGACCAGCTCACCGGGCGGCGTACCGGCGCACGCCCCAGCCACAAGAGGACCCATCCAGGCCGCGCCCGGCGCCGGATCGGCTATTGGCCCTACCTGATTCCCGGCATCGCCGCTTCCGTCCTGGTCATCATCGGCCCGTTCCTGATGAACGTCTACGTCAGCTTCACCAAGTGGACGGGCATCGGCGACCCACGCTGGATCGGCCTGGACAACTACACCAGGCTCCTGTCCGACTCGATCTTCTGGGGTTCCTTCCGCAACAACATCGCCCTCATCCTGGCCATCGCGATCGTCCCGACCCTGATCGGGCTGATGATGGCCGCCACGTTGTTCGACTACATCGGCAAGAAGTTCGGCCCACGCACCGCTTCGGCGCTGCGCGCCGCCTTCTACCTGCCACAACTCCTGCCGATCGCGGTCGCGGGCGTGGTGTGGGGCTGGATGCTGCATCCCTCCTACGGCGCGCTCAACCAGATCCTCGGTATCAAGGTCAACTGGCTCGGCGATCAGGACCTGGCCCTGCCGACCGTCATGGCCGTGATGGTGTGGTTCCAGCTCGGCTACCCGCTCGTCATCTTCATGGCCGCGCTCCAGCGCATCGACCCCAGCCTGTACGAGGCGGCTCAGATCGACGGCGCCACCTGGTGGCAGCGCTTCCGGCACATCACCGTCCCCAGCATCCGGCCCGAGATCTACGTCGTGCTGCTGACCAGCACCGTCGCCGCTTTGAAGGTCTTCGGGCCGATCTTCGTCCTGACCAAGGGCGGCCCTGCCCGGGCCACCATCGTGCCCTCCTACTTCAGCTACCAGAACTTCTTCGAGAAGGCCAACGTCGGGTACGGCTCGGCCATCGCCACCGTCCTCGCGGTGATCATCCTGGTGATCACCTTCGTCTTCCTGCGCTTCCAGAACACCAAGGACGCCCGATGACCCGCAGCCTCCCCAAGTACGCCGTCCTGATCTCCTTCGTCGTGATGGCCGTCGTCGTGCTGTTCCCCTTCGCCATCATCGCGCTCAACGCGGTCAAGACCTCGGCCGACTACTCCGCCAACGGCCCGCTGAGCCTGCCCGAGGCCATCACCTTCGACGGCATCATCGACTTCTGGAACCGCGTCGACTACACGGAGAAGCTGTTCAACAGCTTCCTCATCAGCGCCTCGGTGGCGGTGCTGGCCGTGCTGCTGTCAGTGCTGAGCGCCTACGCTCTCGGCATCGGCCGGGTCAAGGGACGCCTGTGGGTCCTGGTGCTGTTCCTGATCGCCAACACGCTGCCGCAGGAATCGCTGATCTACCCGCTGTACTACCTCTCCAAAGAGGCCGGCCTGTACGACACCCGGCTAGGCATCATCATCATTCTCACCGTCATGCAAGCCGCGTTCGGCACCTACCTGCTCTCCTCGGTGCTCAGCCAGTTCCCCCGCGAGATCATCGAAGCCGCGGCCATCGACGGTGCCGGACGCTGGTACCAGCTCTGGCGCATGGTCGTACCGATCAGCCGGCCAACCCTGAGTGTCCTGCTGATCTTCTTCTTCATCTGGACCTGGAACGACTTCTTCCTGCCGTTGATCTTCCTCATCTCCAACGACGGGCAGACCGTACCGGTCGCTCTCGGCCTGCTGCAGGGCGAAAAGCTGATGGACGTCACCACCTCCAGCGCCTCAGCGCTGCTGGGCATCATCCCCGCCATCGTCTTCTTCCTCATCTTCCAGCGCACGCTGACACGCGGCGTCACCGTCGGAGCCATCAAGTGAGCCCGGTCGCCGCATTCGGAGGTGGACGACTCGTGCCCTCGCCCAGCGACGAGAGCCTCTCCACCTGGTGCGAGCGCAATCTCGGCGCTCCGGTAACCGAACGGCTCTTCGAACGCGCCCACCTGTCCGCCGTCATCGGCGTGCGCTTACATGACGGCAAGCGCGTCGTCGTCAAGACCCGGCCGCACGCCGAGCGGCTCGTCGCCTGCCACCAGGTGCAACACCACCTTCACCGAGCAGGTTTCCCCTGTCCGCGCCCCTTGGTCGCACCGACCCCGCTGGACGCCACGATTGCCACGGCGGAGGAGTTCGTGCTCGGCGGCAGCATGCTGACAGGACGCGACGACATGCCCGAACTCTTCGCGGCCGCCTTGGCTCGCCTCATCGCTACGGCACCCACCGTCGACACCATCGGCACGCTGACCCCGGCGCCCCCGTGGGTCGGCTGGGACCACGACGACGAGCGTCCATGGCCACGTCCCGACGACCTCGACGCCGACCTCAATGACCACCCTGCGCCCGCCTGGCTGACCGAGGCCGCCCAGCGCGTCCGCTCCCGCCTGACCGGCACCCGCCTGCCGCCCGTCGTCGGCCACGGCGACTTCGAATCACAGAACCTGCGCTGGGACGACAGCCGGCTCCACGTCGTGCACGACTGGGACAGCGTGGTCAGCCTGCCCGAGGCGGCCGTGGCAGGTGCTGCGGCGGCCGTCTTCAAGACCACGAACGCCTCCGGCGCGCACACACGCATCGACGAGACCGAACGTTTCCTGGCCGCCTACGAAGCCGCGGGTGGCGGGACGTGGAACCAGGAAGAGCGGCGTGTGGCCTGGGCGGCCGGTGTGTGGGTGCTGGCGTTCAACGCCAAGAAGGAATCCGTCAGGATGCCGAACGGCCCAGGCCAGCGCCAGCTGGCCGGTGAGATCACCGAGCGGTTGCGCCGTGCCCAAGCCTGAACCGGGCCGAGCTGTGGTACTGGCCCCGCAGTCTGCGGAAAAGGAAAGTTCATGACGCGGTTCGATGTGCTCGTCGTCGGCGGGGCGGGGGTCGACACCCTCGTCCGCGTGGACGAACTGACCCTCCCCGCTGGCGACTCCGTGGAGGTGCCGCCGATTCGGGACTACGTCGCCCACACCGGGAACGGCGTGGCCCTGGGCCTGCACACGCTCGGCGTCAGGACGACGTTCCTCGACTACGTGGGCGACGACGAGCAGGGCCGGCTGATCCGCGACCGCTACCATGCGGCGGGGCTGGACTTCACCGGCCTACCCGCCCCTGCGGGCACCCCCCGCAGCGTCAACCTGGTGGACCGCAAGGGACGGCGCTTCTCGTTCTACGATGGGCGCCACCCGGCCGACCTGCGGATGCCCGCCGACGTCGCCGAGCCGCTCGTCCGCGATGTCCGGCATGTGCACCTCACCCGCGCCGACCACGTCAGGGATCTCTTCCCGGTGGCGAGGGCCGCGGGCAGAACCGTCTCCACCGACCTTCACACCTGGGACGGCGAGCACCCCAGCGCGGCGGACTACGCCTACGGGTCTGACCTCGTCTTCCTCAGCGGGGAGCTGATCCACGGCAGGGAGGCGGAGGTCACCGCCCGGATCATCGACCGTGGTCGGGCCCGCGTCGTGGTCGTGATGGACGGCGCCCGCGGCTGCCACGTTCGGCTGCGCGGGGACGACGCGCCACGTCACTACCCCGCGACGCCTCCGAGCAGGCCGGTCGTGGACAGCAACGGTGTGGGAGACGCGTTCGTCTCCGCCTTCCTCACCGCCTGGCTGCGGGACGAGCCGCTGGCGGAGGCTGTCTTCGCCGGTCTCGTCTCCGGGGCGTTCGCGTGCGGCGCTCACGGCACCCACGAAGAGCTGATCGACGCGCCCGGCCTGGCGCGGGAGAAGCGCCTGGCCGCCACCGCGGTCGCCGGGGACCCGCAGTGACGTCGGTACGGATCTTCTTGGTCAGCTCGTCCAGCGTCGTGTAACCGGGCAGCTCGCACTGCGCGCGGACCAGTTCCTCCAGCGCCACGTTGATCACATCGGCCGGGTTGTCCTTCGCCTGCACCGCCTTATGGATGGCCTCGGCCGCCACCGCCCGTACGCCGGCCGCGTCGTACACCACACCCATGCGCTGGCGTACAAAGCTCCGATGCCGCTTGGCCGACCGCTCCGCAGCGTCGGTCAGCACGACCTGCTCTGGCAATCCGACCACGCCACGGATGTGCGCGGCCACTACCGGCGGGACGTCCCCGAGCTTCGGGAAGCACCCAAGCCGCTGGTATGCCTTCAACCACACCAGCAGCGCCGGCAGATGCTGATCGTCCTGCGTCTTGCCACGCGCCCACTCCACTTCGGCCAGCGACGGAGTGAACACCTCCGTCAGCTCCCGAGTAGACACGGCCCGCGCGGACCTCGGGTAGGCCGTCCGATCGATCGACGCCACCCGAACCTCCGGAAACCGTCACCAATCAGCGCGAACCCTCAGATCCCACGACCGGTGATCAAGCCCGCGGCCCGTTTCTGCCGTATTCCGGTGCCACCCGAGGTAGAGCCTCGTGCCCGGACGGCATGGGAGGCGGCGCAGGTTCTCTGCACATGCATACGCGTCAAGCGACGCCGTAGTCATATTTCGACACTTCAGATAACTACACGCAATAACTAATAGGATACAAATAGTTATTTCTGCTGGTGGGGATGCCTGTGAAGGCAATTCCCGACGGCGGAAGATCCGCCGACAACAGTGGAGGTCAGCAATGTCGAACAACCTGATGGACTCGCTCGCGCCGGTCCTGTCCACCCCGGTGACCCGCGCCCTGACGAGCACCGCCGCCGACGACAGCGGCGAGGTCGGCCAGTCGATCTTCGGTGTCACCACCGGCGGCTTCACCTTCGCGGGTGACGAGCAGGAGTAGCCACCCCTCCCGGGTGCCGGTCCGGTAAGCACCGCGCCGGGCCGGCACCCACCTCCGCCGAAACCTGCGACCCAGGGGGTTCGTCTTGTGTGAAGTGCCCAACATCGCCGGGCTGGCCCCGTTGTGGCAGCTGACCCGTGGCGATGAGCGCGTGCGGGTAGCCGTCGTCGACGGCCCGGTCGAGCGGACGCATCCCGTCCTGGCCACAGCGCTCCTGAAGCCGGTCGGCCAGGCTCCTCCGGACGGCGATGCCGGGGTGAGGGCAGCGCATGGCACGGCTGTGGCCAGCGTGTTGTTCGGGCACGGCCAGGTAGCCGGTGTGGCGCCGCGGTGCACCGGGCTGCTGGTTCCGGTCTTCTCCGATCGGCGGCCCACCTCGCAGGTGGATCTGGCGCGCGGGATCGAGACGGCCGTCGAGGCCGGCGCCCATGTGATCAACATCAGCGGCGGTCAGCTCACACAGCCCGAAGCCGCCGACGACCTGCTGGTGCGGGCCGTGCGACGGTGCCAGGACGACAACGTGCTCATCGTGGCGGCCGCCGGCAACGACGGCTGCTTTTGCGACCACGTCCCGGCCGCGCTGCCCGGCGTGCTGGCAGTCGGCGCGCTGGACGACGCGGGCCGGCCCCTGGCGATGAGCAACTGGGGGCCGCACAGCCAGCGCCGGGGACTGCTGGCCCCAGGAGAGAACATCACCGTGGCGGCGCCCGGCGGCGGCACCACCAAGCAGAGCGGCACCAGCGTGGCCACGCCCATCGTGGCAGGTGTCGCCGCGCTGCTGCTCAGTTTGCAACTGGGCGCCGGCCGCCGCCCGAACCCGCACGCGATCGCCGAGTTGCTGCTGGCGAGCGCCGACCCCTGTGACGCAGGCGAACCGGCGGCCTGCGCCCGCTACCTGACCGGAACCCTCAGCATCACGAAAGCGGTCACCGCCATGACGAACGACATCTCCCACACCTCCGACACGCCCGCGGGCGTCAGCGAGTCCACCGGGAGCAAGCCCCTTGCGCCCACCCCCGAAATGATCACCGTCTCGGCGCCACCGCCGGCCGACCCGCCCTCCAGCGAGTGCCAGTGCCCCCTCCCCTCAGCGCCGGTCACCGCACTAGTCACCACCTCGCTGCCCGTGCCCGCCGCTGCCATCGGCGCGGAGTCAGGCCTCGCCCTGTCAGCTGCCCCGTCCGGAGCCACGCAGACGGCGGCCAAGGTCTTCGCGCTGGGCAGCCTGGCCTACGACTTCGGCACCGAAGCGCGCCGCGACACCTTCAAACAGCTCATGCCCGATGTCGAGGCCGACGGCGGCAACGTGCCGGCCAACCCCTATGACGCCCGGCAGATGGTCGCCTACCTGCGGGACAACCCCTCCGAGGCGCACCCGCTGATCTGGACGCTGAACCTCGACCTGACCCCGATCTACGCCATCGAACCGGTCGGCGGCTACGCCCCCGGCGTCTACAAGCGGCTGGTCGACTTCCTGGACCGGCAGTTCAAGAGCGACAACGACCCAGCCTTCGTCGACCGGATCTCAGTACCCGGCCACGTGAGGGGCCGCACCGTCAAACTGTTCTCCGGCCAGCACGTGCCGGTGGTCGAGGTCGAGCTGAAGCGCGGCCTGTACGCCTGGTCGGTCACCAGCCTGGCCCGGGCCGTCAGCGACTGCGGGGTGCCCGAGCACAACCAGCAGCAGCCCGCCACCGGCCAGCTGCGCGACGCCGTCGCTGACTTCCTCCAGCGCATCTACTACGACCTGCGCAACCTTGGCATGGCCGCGCGCGACCGGGCGCTGAACTTCGCCGCCACCAACGCCGTCCAGGCCCGTCAGACGCTGGCCGAAGCTCTCGGCAACGGCATGGCGCTGCAGAACATCGATGTCGAAAAGAGCCCCTACGGCCGCCCGGACAGCGACACCTGGGACGTCAAACTGCGCTTTTTCGACCCCGACAACAGCAGAAGGGCCAAGCGGGTCTACCGCTTCAGTGTCGATGTCAAGGACGTCATGCCGGTGACCGTGGGCGAGGTCCGCTCCTGGCCCGAAGCCTGACCGGCAGGGAGTACATGATGAGCTTCCCCATCCAGGCACCGCCGGTGCGCCGGCCCGAGCTGGTCCAGCCGCACACCGTCCTCGGCATCGAGGGCGACAGCCCAGGCGATCACGCCCGCAGACAGGCGCTGCTGCGCTACGGCGCCAACTACAACGACCCCCCGGCGTACTGCCCGCCCACCTATGAGGAGCTGCGCGTCAGCGCCGCCCCGCAGGCCTGAGGGAGGGTGTGCCGAGTGTCTGACCGCCCGGCTTCGGCAGGCCTGCAGCCCGCCGAAGCCGTCCCTGGAGCCCAGGAACTGCGCCGGTGCACCGGCGGCGGCCGCGGAGTCACCATCGGCGTGCTGGAAGGGCCGCCGCAGCTGTCCCACCCGTGCCTGGCCGGTGCCGAGGTGACCGTCCTGGAGCCCTGGTGGCTGCCGCCCACTCCGGCGATCAGCTACGCCGTCCAGCACGGCACCTACACCGCCAGCGTGCTGTTCGGACAGCCCGGCACACAGGTCGAAGGGCTGGCCCCGGGAAGCCGCGGCCTGTTCGTGCCTGCCGTACGCGATGAGAGCACCCTGCTCGATCCCCTCAACGTGGCCCGCAGCATCGAGTTGCTGACCGAGCACGACGCGGACATCATCCTGCTCTGCCTGGCGCACGCCACCATCTCCGACGACGTAGCCTGGCCCATCAAACGCGCGATCCAGACCGCCGCCCGGGCAGGCGCGCTGATCGTGGCCCCGACCGGCAACGACGAGGGCACCTGCCGCAACGCGCTGGCGGTGCTGCCCGAGGTGCTGGCCGTGGGCGCGCACCGCAACGACGGGGTGATGTTCAAGTTCAGCAACTGGGGCACGGCCTATCGCAGGCACGGCATCGTGGCTCCCGGCGAAGCCGTGCTCGGCGCCCTCCCCGGCGGCGGGACCGTAGCGCACAAGGGCACCAGCGTCTCGATCGCGCTGATGGCCGGCGTCGCGGCCCTGCTGCTCAGCGCACGCCGGCAAGCCGGGCTTGGCGACGACACGCTCGCCGTGCGCCGGGCCTTGCTGCAGACCGCCCGGCCCTGCACGCCGGGTCAGAGCCACGGCCGGCCCGAACGCTGCCTGGACGGCAAACTCGACCTGCCGGCCGCCACCCGGCAGGCCCTCGCCGGCGGCCAGGTGCTGCCCTCGACCGCGGGCCCAGCGCGCCCGCATGCGGCCTACGCACTCGGCGCCCTGGCCTACGACTTCGGCACCGAGGCACGTCGCGACAGCTTCAAACAGCTCATGCCGCAGGTCGGGGCCGACGGCGCCGGCGTGCCCGCCAACCCCTACGACCCGCGCCAGATGCTGGCCTACCTGCGCGAGGACCCGTCGGAGGCGCGGGCGCTGATCTGGACGCTGAACCTCGACCTGACCCCGATCTACGCCATCGAACCGGTCGGCGGCTACGCCCCCGGCCTCTACAAGCAGCTGGTCGACTTCCTGGATCGGCAGCTGAAACCCGCCGCCGACGGCGATGCCGTCGACCGGGTCTCGATACCCGGCCTGCTGCCCGGCCGCACCGTGCGGCTGCTGTCCGGACAGGTGCTGCCGGTGCTGCAGATCGCCACCGGTCGCGGCCTGTACGCGTGGTCGGCCGCCCGCCTGGCCGGCGAGCTGGCCCGGGGTGTGGGGACTATTTCCTCAGAGAACAACGCTAAGGACTTTCCGCACGTCAGCAAGGGGTGCGCTGAGCATGGCTGACGGATCAAGGTCTCAGCTTGGATGTACTCGCCGGTAGCTAGCGGTTGATCATTAGTTTCGCCCCTTGTGGCCGAGTATCTGTCCGATGAGCAGGTAAGCCGGTATAGCCGGTTTCCGGCGGCGCCGTCGCCGGCTGATCTGGAGCGGTTCTTCTACCTGGATGCCCCGGCGTTGGCCAAGGTGGCGGAGAAGCGTGGTTCTCACAACCGGCTGGGCTGGGCGGTTCAATGGGGCACGGTGCGGATGCTCGGCACGTTCCTGCTTGATCCGCGAGATGTTCCGCACGCCGCGGTGGACTATGTGGCCGAGCAGATCGGTGTGGCGGACCTGTCGTGCATCAAGCTGTATCCGGAGCGGGCCCAGACCCAGTGGGACCATCAGGGCGAGATCCGGGAGCTGCTGGAGTACCGGGAGTTCGCCGAGGGCCAGGACGAGCTGCTGAGATTCCTGGGTTCGCGGGTGCGGAACTTCCGGGTCTCGCGGCGGGAGTTGTTCGACCGGGCGGTGGTGTGGCTGATCGACAACAAGGTCGTGCTGCCGGGGATCACCGTGCTGGAGCGGCTGGTACGCGATGTGCGCACGGACGAGCTGGACGCGATCAACGTTGTGCTGACCGAGCGGACGCCGGTGGAACTGCGGCGCGAACTGCTGGAGACGCTGGAGGTCCCCGACGGCCGGAGGGTCTCCACGCTGGAGTGGATGCGCACCACGGTGACGGACGTGTCCGGGACCGGGCAGGGCAAGGCGCTGGAGCGGGTCGAGGCAGTGTGGGCGCTGGGCGGCGGCGCGGTGGACACCCTGGGGGTGGCGCCGGTGAAGCTGGCCGAGCTCGCCGCGTACGGGATGTCCGCCAAGGCCCCGAAGATCAAGCAGCTGGAGGCGATGCGGCGCTCGGCCACGTTGCTGGCGACGGTCCGGCATCTGGAAGGCGCGTCGGTGGACGACGCGCTGCTGCTGTTCGACGTGCTGATGGCGACCAGGCTGCTGTCGCGCGCCGCCCGGGCCGGGCGGGAGCAAAAGCTGCAGTCGCTGCCCAAGCTCCGCAAGGCCGCCGCTGACCTGGCCGCGGCGGTCGCGGTCGTGTATGCGACGCCGTTGGAGGCCGAGAAGGGGCCGACGCGGGCGGCGGATCTGGTCGGCCGGATCGAGCAGGTGATCTCCAAGGAGCGGCTGACCGCGGCGCTGGATCTGATCGCCGAGCTGGTGCCGGGTGAGGAAGACGACGACGATCTGGAGTGGCGGGCGGAGTTGATCGCCCGGTTCAAGACGGTCCGGCCGTTCATCGACTCTCTGGCCCAGGCGATCCCGTGGGGCTGCACCCCGGCCGGGACGCCGATAGTGAAGGCGGTCAAGGACCTGCCCACCTTGCTGGCGCGCGGCAAGTACGCCGGGGTCGAGCACATGCGCGAACACGACGGACTGGTGAGCGGGTCGTGGCGGCGGCTGGTGTATCACAACCCGAACCTGCCCGACGGCTCGCTGGACCGTGCCGCCTACACCTTCTGCCTGCTGGAGGCCCTGCACGCGGCTCTGCGACGGCGCGACGTCTACGCGATCGGCGCTGACCGGTGGGGCGATCCGCGCGGCAAGCTGATCCCGCAGCCGGTATGGCAGGTGCACCGCGACAGCGTCTTGACCGCGCTCGGCCTGGAGATGGACCCGACCCGGCATCTGCAGGATCTGGCCGAGGACCTGGACGCCGCCTACAAGCAGGTCGCGGCCAACCCGGCCGTCACGGTCAAGGGCGGCCGGTTGAACCTGGAGAAGCTGGAGGCGCTGCCGCTGCCGGACGGCTACCAGGCGGTACACGACGCCGTGCAGGCGATGCTGCCGCGCATCGACTACCCCGAGCTGCTGCTGGAGGTCAACGGCCACACCGGGTACTTAGAGGTGATGCCGCACCTGTCGGGCTCGCAGGCGCGGCGCCCCGATCTGGACATCAGCCAGGCCGGCGTGCTGGTCGCCCGATCCTACAACGTCGGATTCGTCCCGGTGGTCAAGGCCGGTCAGCTGGCGCTCACGCTGAGCCGCCTGCTCGGGGTGGAGAAGGGATACTTCCACCACGAGGGCATCGCCGTGGCGTCGGCGACGCTGGTGACCGCGCAGAGCGACATCTCGATCGCAGTGCAGGACTGGGGCGGCGGCCTGGTCGCCTCCGCCGACGGGCTGCGGTTCGTGGTCCCGGTCAAGTCGCTGCATTCCCGGCCGAACCCGGTCTACTTCGGGCGCGGCAAACGCTCCCGCGGCTCGACCTGGCTCGCGGTCGTCAACGACCGGGTCATGGGCCTGGGCGGGCTGGTGGTGCCGGGGACGATGCGGGACTCGCTGTTCATCCTGGATGCCCTGCACCGCCTGGACGCCATCGAGCAGCCCGACATCGTCACCACCGACACCGCCTCCTACAGCGACATCGTGTTCGGCCTGTTCGCGATCTGCGGTTACCAGTTCGCCCCCAGGATCGCCGACATCGGCGACGCCCAGATGTGGCGGCTGGACCTGGTCGACGTCGGCCTGGCCGGCCAGGCGGTCGCCAAGGCCGACAACGGCTACCGGCACCTCAACGATCTGGGCCTGCGCAAGATCAATATTCGGATCATCCGACACCACTGGGCCGACATGCTGCATGTGGCCGGGTCGCTGGTGACCAACCAGGTGCGCGCCTACGACCTGCTGCGGATGCTGTCGGCCGACGGCCGCCTGACCGGGCTTGGGGCGGCGTTCGCCCACTACGGCCGCATCTTCAAGTCGATGCACCTGCTGCATGTGGCCCACCTGGAGGACTACCGGCGGATGATGGGCGCCCAGCTGAACATCGGCGAGGGCCGCAACGGCCTGGCCCGGCGCGTCTTCTTCGGCAACCTCGGCCAGCTCCGCCAGGGGTATGAGAAGGGCATGGAAGACCAGCTCGGCGCGCTCGGCCTGGGTCTGAACGCGATCATCTATTGGAATAGCCTCTACATTGACGCCGCTGTGAAAGCCCTGCAGGCGGACGGGCAACTGGTGATCGGCCCGGAGATCCGGGCCCGGCTGACTCCGTTGATCTGGGAGCACATCAACTTCCACGGCAGTTACCCGTTCACCCGGCCGGAGGCGCCGGGGAACCTGCGGCCGCTGCGCGATGCGACGGCCGAAGGCGACGAACAGGTCTGATCACGATGGGGGTCTCATATCTCTCCGCCAGGCTGGCGCCCGGCGCCCTCCACGCAGGCCAGCCGCTGGGCCAGCCGTTCAGCGGTCGTCCTCGTCGTCGCGGGTTTCGTTCTGGTCCGCAGGTCCGGACCTGATGGCGGGAACCGGTCGGCCCCGGGCGGGCAAGTAGGGGTGTCCCATCCGTGAGCCGAGAGGCCAGAGCATGTCAGAAACGAGCCCCGCCGATTCCGCCGTCATCGCGCGGTCCCGGCAGGAGCCCGAGGTGTTCGCGGAGATCTTCCGCAGACACGCGCCTGAGATCAAGAGATTCGTCGTCCGCCGCCTCGGACTCGACGTCGCCGAGGACGTGGTGGCGGAGACCTTCCTCACTGCCTTCCGCCAGCGCGGCCGCTACGACCTGGTCAGGCACAACGCCTTGCCCTGGCTGTACGGCATCGCGACCAACCTCATCGGCCGCCACAAGCGCACCGAGGCAAGGCAGCTGAACCTGCTGGCCCGCACCGGTGTGGACCCGGTCACCGAACCCTTCACCTCGCGCAGCGACGAGCGGCTGAGCGCTCAGGCCGTACAGCAACGCCTGGCCGCCGCGCTTGCCGCGCTGCCCGCCGGGCACCGCGACGTGCTGCTCCTGGTGACCTGGGGCGGCCTCACCTACACCGAAGCCGCCGAGGCGCTCGGCATCCGCGTCGGAACGGTCCGCTCGCGCGTCAACCGGGCCCGCGCGAAGATCCGGGAGGAACTGGGCGGGACCGACCCCACAGCACTCGTCATCGAGGAGGTTCGCCATGGATGAGCTGGCCCAGCTCAACAGCTTCCGCTCCGAGGTCCCCGCGCAGGAGGACCTGCGCGCCGAGGCGGAGCGCCTGATGGCCGGTATGTCGGCCCCGGTCCGCTCCGGCTTTCGCCGACTCGCACTGCGCGCCACGTTGGCAGGGGGTCTGGCCGCTGCGGTGGCAGCGGCGGTGTTCGTCGTCCAGAGCCCACCTGCCCCGGTGCCGCCCCCGCCGATGATCCGCACGGTCGCGGCAGTGGAGGTGCTGTCGCGGGCGGCTGAGCACGTCGGCAGCCGTCCGGAGCTGCATCCCAGGCCCGGCCAGTTCCTCGTCTATGAGTCGCAGAGCATGGACACCTCCGGAGGGGACGCGGGGATCTGGCTGTCGCGCTCCAAGCGCACGATCTGGCTGCCGGTCGAGGGCAGCGCGGTCAAGGGAGTCCTGCAGGAGGAGCTCTTGGCGCCGCTGCCGTATCCGGGGCACACCCTCCCGCCGGCCGCACGAGCGGAGCAGGCGCTGGTGGGCAAGCCCGGCCGTCCGGGGCGGGCGGCCGACTTCGATGACCGCGCCGAGTTCCTGCGCAACGACTACGCCTACGTCAGCAAGCTGCCGACCGACACCGAGGGCATGCGCAAGCACCTCTACACGCAGCTGCCCAACGACGGGTTGCAGGACTACGAGGCGTGGAACCGGGTCGGCGGGCTGCTGCAGGAGTCCTATCTGCCCGCCGCGCAGCGGGCCGCGCTCTTCCGCGCCGCGGCCACGATTCCCGGGGTGGTGACAGTGAAGGAGGCGCAGGACGCCGCGGGGCGCAAGGGCATCGCGGCGGCGATGGTCTCGCCCATGGGGGTCAGGGAGGAGTACATCTTCGACCGGAAGACCTACGACTATCTCGGCCGCCGGGGGGTGGTCGTGGACGCGAAGTTGGCCGATGCTCCGGTCGGGAGCGTGGTGTCGTCGAGGGCACAGTTGAAGGTGAGCGTCGCCGACAGCCCGCCGATCGTGGAGTAGACGGCGCAACGGGGCTCGGGTAGACGGCATGGCAGGGACCGTTTGCCCGTTGCCACACGGCTGCCGTATCGCCTGTAAAACGGGTGCCTCCGGAATACGGCAGAAACGGGCCGTGCTCTTGATCGCCGGTCGCTAAACTCCTGACTTCACGCTGGTTAGTGATGGTTCCGGAGGGTTTGGGTGGCGTCGATCGATCGGACGGCGTACCCGAGGTTCGCGCGGGCCGTGTCGGCGCGGGAACTGGCGGAGGTGTTCACTCCGTCGGCAGTCGAGGTGGAGTGGGCGCGCGGCAAGACGCAGGATGATCAACATCTGCTGGCGTTGCTGGTGTGGTTGAAGGCCTACCAGCGGCTGGGATATTTCCCCAAGCTCAAGGACGTCCCCGCAGTGGTCTCCGAGCACATCCGAGAGGTGATCGGCCTGCCGGAGGGGGTGGCGCTGGAGGATGCCGCGGAGCGATCGGCGAAGCGGCATCGGTCGTTCGTACGCCAGCGGATGGGCGTCACCTATGACGCGGCTCGGGTCCGGGAGGTGGCTGATGAGGCAATCCGGAAGGCGGCCCAGGCCAAGGACAACCCCGCTGACTTGATCAACGTGGCGCTGGAGGAGTTGGTTCGCGCAGAATGCGAGCTGCCCGGCTACACGACGCTGGATGAGATGACCAAGAAGATCCGCACCGAGGTGAACCGCGGGTTCTTCACGCTGGTGTCCGCCCGGGTCGACGCCGGAGCCCGGGCAAGGCTGGCCCGGCTGCTGCTGGTCGACCCCATCACCCGGCGCAGCGCGTACGACGGGTTGAAGGACGTGGCACAGGCCGCGTCGCTCAACAAGTTCAAGGGCCGTCTGGCGTTCCTGCGGGAACTGGACGCCCTCGGGCCGACCGAGGCGTGGTTAGAGGGGATCCCGCCGGGGAAGATCGCACATTTCGCCGGAGAGGCGAGGGTCACCGATGTCGCGGACCTGCGGAAGGTGCTGGACGAGGACAAGCGCCTCACATTGATCGTGAGCCTGCTGCACACGGTGCGGACTGGAGTGCGGGACGACGTGGTCACGATGTTCTGCAAGCGGATCGCGACAATCCACAAGAAGGGCCGCGACCAGCTGGAAGCCTTACGGGAGGCGCACCGGGCCGAGTCCGAACACCTGCTGGGTGTGTTCGGCAGTGTTCTGGACGGCGTCCGCGAGGCCGTCACACCCGCGGAGTCCGACGCCGCCGGTCCGCCGGCGGACGGCGCGAGTACCGATTCTGCTGCGAGCGCGGGCTCCGGATCCGGGGATGTTGCTGAGCGGGCGGGCCGGCTGGTGTTGAAGGCGCTGGAGGAGGCCGGCGGCCTGGACGTTCTGGCGGCCGCGCACGAGGCGGTGTCGGCCTATCACGGCAACAACTACCTGCCGCTGCTCGACCAGCACTACCGGTCCCACCGCTCGGCGCTGTTCACCCTGGTTGACTCGATCGACCTGGAGTCGACCAACGCCGAGCGCAGCGTGCTGGACGCGGTGGAGTACCTGCAAGCCCAGCGCAACGCGCGGGCGACGTTCGTGTCCGACCGGATCAGCGTGAAGCTCACGGGCGCGGACGGCGCCCCGGTCACGGTGGAGATGGTGGTGGACGTGGACGCGTTCGCCTCGGCGATGTGGCGGAAGATCCTCAAGGACCCGGACCGGCCGGGCATGTTGGTGCGCCGTCACCTGGAAGTGTGCGTGTTCTCCTACCTGGCTTCGGAACTGAAGTCGGGGGACATCGCGGTGGCCGGGTCGGACTCCTATGCCAACTTGCACGATCAGCTGATGAGTTGGGAGGAGTGCGAGCCGCTCGTGGAGGGGTTCTGCACCGAGGCCGACCTGCCGACCGACCCGCGCGAGTTGACTCGCCACTACAGGCAGCTCCTGGCCGACACGGCGGCCGGGGTCGACGCCGGGTATCCGGCCAACACGGACCTGACCCTTGAGGGCGGACGGCCGGTGCTCAAACGGCGCAAGGGCGCCGAGCGGAGCAAGGAGGCGCTCAAGCTGGAGGAGGCCGTGCACGAACGGCTCCCGCAGCGGGACCTGCTCGACATCCTCACCCGCACCGCCTACCAGACCGGCTGGACCCGGCACCTCGGCCCGGCCTCAGGCTCCGACCCGAAGATCAAGGAAGCGCTCGGCCGGTACGTGCTGATGGTGTTCACCTACGGGACACTGCTCGGCCCGGCCCAGGTCTCCGCGCACATGCGCGGCAAGGTCAGCGCCGCCGAGATCGCCATGACCGCGAACAAGCACTCCACCAGCGACAAGATCTCCAAAGCCTCGACTGATGTCATCAACGAGTTCAACAAGCTCGACATCGCCTCGGTCTGGGGTGACGGCAAGACCGTGGCCGCCGACGGCTCCCAGATCGAGACGTGGGAAAACAATCTGTTTGCGGAGAGTCACATTCGGTACGGATGTTATGGAGGTTTGGCCTACAGACACATCTCCAATACCCATGTGGCGCTTTTCTCCCATTTCATCCCATGTGGCGTGTGGGAGGCGGTCTACATCATCGAAGGGCTGTTGAAGAACGCCTCGGAGATCCAGCCCGACACCATCCATGCGGACACGCAAGGCCAGTCGCTGCCGGTCTTCGGACTCGCCGCGCTCATGGGGTTCGACCTGCTGCCCCGTATCCGCAACTGGCACGACCTGGTCTTCTACCGACCCACCCCGGGCACCCGGTACCAGCACATCGACTCGCTGTTCGGCGACGAGGCGATCGATTGGGCTCTCATCGAGACCCACTGGACGGACCTGCTCCGCACCGCGATCTCGATCCGCGAGAACCGGCTGTCCTCGGTGACTCTGCTGCGCCGCCTGGGCAACCACTCCCGCAAGAACCGGCTCTACCGGGCCTTCCGCGAGCTCGGCCGGGCGGTCAGGACGATCACGCTCTTGCGGTATTTGTCGGATCCAGACCTTCGTGAGCAGATCACCCAGGTCACCAACCGCAACGAGTCCTTCCACAACTTCGCCGACTGGCTGATGTTCGGCGGCAAACTCATCGGCCACAACGACCCCGACTATCAAGAGAAGATCATCAAGGTCAACGAGCTGCTGGCCAATTGCGTCATTTACTCGACCGCCCAGGACATCACAGATGCGGCCAACGCCATCGCCGCCGACGGCCACCCCGTCGACCTCGACGACCTGGCCACCATCTCGCCCTACATCACCCACGTCATCCGCCGGTTCGGCAACTGGATCCTCAACCTGACCCCGCCGGCCGCCAGCCCCACCACCCGACTCGACCTCGAGTCTCAAGTCCTCTTCGCCCCATAACCGGCAGCCCCGACGCGCCTACTTTTCGGATGGGGTTTCTGGACGGTATCGAGCCTGGTCGTTAGAGTGTCCAGAAAGGTAGACGTTTCTGGACTCGGAGGTGCCGCAATGCCGGAGCGGCCGCCGAAAGGGCTGCTGCCCGAGGAACTGTGGCGGCGTCTGGTCGAGGCGTATCTCGCTGGCGATGAGGGTTGCTTCGCGGTCCGCGGTGACGCCGCCCGCGAGTTCACCCGCCTCGACGTCTACCGGCGCCCGACGCCCGAAGGGCCGCTGGTCGACCGGCGCGTGCCGGACGGCCGGGAGCCGCGTGGCACCTACGCCTTCATCAACAACGCCGGCCGGGCGCACGTGCTCGCCAACGCCTCCCGTTACCGCGAGCTCTACCCCAATGTGGAGTTCGCCGAGCCACAGCCAGCCGCTGGCGCCGGGCGGATCCTCGCCTACGTCCGGGTCTCCTCCCGTGACCAGAACCCCCAACTGCAGATCGACGCGATCGAGGCCTCCGGCTACGACCAGATGTTCACTGAGAAGCTCTCGGGCAAGCATGGCGTCGACCGGCCCGAATGGCGCCGGCTCCTGGCGATGGCGAGACAGGGCGACACCGTGAAGTTCTGGAAGTCCGACCGATGGGGCCGCTCCGCCGCACACGTCCTGACCACCGTCAATGACCTGCGTGCCCGGGGCGTAAAGGTCGTCTCCCTGACCGAGAACTTCGACCTGGACACCAAAGAAGGCCGGTTCATGTTCACCGTCCTGGCCGCCGCAGCCGAGTACGAACTCGAGCTGCGCGCCGAGCGCCAGGCCGACGGCATCGCCGCCGCCGCACGCCGTGAGGCCGAAGGGCGCATGCTGCCCGGCAAGAAGAAGACCGGCCGGCCCCGCGTCATCGGCCCCGCCGAACTTGCCGCCCTCCGCCGTCTCGTACGCGACGGCGTCTCGGTCACCGAAGCCGCTCGCACCCTCAAGATCGGCCGATCCACCGCCTACGAAGCGCTGGCCGCCGCACTGACGGACGACCAGACCGCGCACGCCAAGCCGGAAGCTGTCGTGGCGGCCCTGCCTCCAGACAGCCGCCCAACGCCTTCAGCCGCCGCCTACGACGGACTGCTCAGCCGGATGCCAAGCACCCCGGCCTGACCGTTCCCACGGTTTCTCTCGGTCTCCCCGGAGCTGGGTCACTGTGACGTCGGTCGTGGGGCTATGGGAAGACGGCCTGGCTTTCGATTGCTACATGTAGCCGTCGGGGCGCCAGTCCTGGAACCCCCCTCCATTACAGGGCTGCGTGTAGACCGCGCCGGCTCCGTTGCTGTCGAGGCACCACGAGTTCGTGGCGTGCTTGAAGGTGACATTACTCCAGATCGCAGCCCCTTCCCGCCAGTTTATGCTCCACTTCTGCCAGAGGTTCGGATCCTGGCACGGGGACATGTAGACGGCCGAGTTGTTATTGCCGTCGATGCATAGACCAGTCTGGTAGTTCCTGATGCGCCACCATGAACCGTCGTAGTACAAGATTTGCCACAACTGAAAGTTGCCGTTGTTGCAGGGCAACGTGTAGATTTGTCCAGCAAAGTTGCTGTCGAGGCACCGCCCAGTCGCCCAGTTCCGGATGATGCCGGGATTCGGCGGATAGGCATTGGCAGGCGAAGCTACGAGAGCCAACGAAGCGAGCAGGACACCCACGATGACGTACGCGCCGCGGGCTCCCCAACGCCGCTGGGATCGCCTCGTCGGAGTTGTGCCGTTGGGCATGCTTGTCCCCTTCCGATGAACATGTTGTCGTGTGTGAACCGGGGATGATGGCGCGCCTGTGCGCCCACCCCGATCGTAAGCCGGGTTGGTCTGCACCGTCAGAGGGCGACCAGGATCGCCTTGTGCTTGGTGAAGGCGTCCATCACCTCGGGCCCGCCCTCACCGCCGACCCCGGACTGTTTGAACCCGGCGAACGGCATGGGCCCGGTGGTCATCTCGTGGTGGGTGTTGACCCAGATCGTGCCCGCGTCGATGCCGTCGGCGACCTGGTGAGCGGTGCTGAGGTCCTTCGTCCATACGGACGCCGCCAGGCCGTACTCGGTCTGGTTGGCCTTGGCAACGGCGTCGGAGGTGTCGGTGAAGCTCATCAGGGCGCCGATCGGCCCGAAGATCTCCTCCCGTACCACCCGCATGTCTGGGGTGACCTCGTCCAGGAGGGTCGGGGCGACGAAGTAGCCCCGGTCGCCGTATCGGGTGCCGCCGGTGCGGGTGCGCGCCCCTTCCTGCGCGGCGATGTCGAAGTAGCCCGTCACGCGCTCGAAGTGACGGCGCGTGGCGAGCGGGCCCATCATCGTCGCCGGGTCGAAAGGGTCCCCGACCGTGAACGCCGCCATGGCCGCCGTCAGGCGCTCGGTGAACTCTTCGCGCACGCTCTCCTGGACGAGGATGCGGGTGCCGGCGGTGCACGCTTGTCCGCTGCCGCCCAGGAGGGCGATCGAGACGCCGTGGGCCGTGGCCTCCAGGTCGGCGTCGGCGAAGACGACGACGACGGGTGACTTGCCGCCCAGTTCCAGGGTGAGCCGCTTGAGGTCGGCGCTCGCCACCTCGTGTACGTGCCTGCCGACCTGGGTGGAGCCGGTGAAGGCGATCTTGGCGACGCCGGGGTGGCGGACCAGGGCCTCACCCGCCACGCTCCCGGGGCCGGTGACCACGTTGACCACGCCCGCAGGCAGGTCGGTGTGCTGGTCCAGCAGTTCCGCGAAGCGCAATGTGGTCAGCGACGCCCACTCCGGCGGCTTGAGCACCGCGGTGTTGCCGGCCGCGAGCGCCGGGGCGAGCTTGAGCGCCAGCTGCGGCATGGGGCCGTTCCAACCCCAGATGCAGCCGACCACGCCGAGCGGCACCTTCCGGGTGTAGCCGAGGCGGCCGGGCGTTAGCGGGACGGTGTGCCCGTTGAGCTTGGTGGGCCAGCCGGCGAAGTGCCAGTAGGTCTGGGCGACGGCGCCCATCATGTGCCGTGTCATCCAGTTCGGCATGCCCATGGTGCGGGACTCGATGTTGGCCAGCTCGTCGCCGTGCTCCTCGAAGACGTCGGCGATCTGGGTAAGGATCCGGCCGCGCCGGTCGGGGTCGATGCCGGACCAGGACGGGTCGGTGAACGCCCGCTGGGCTGCCTGGACGGCCGCGTCGACGTCCTCTGCGGTGCCGCGGGGGATGCTCGCGAGCTCCTCCTCGGTGGTCGGGTCGGTGTTCGTCAGGAACTCCCCGGACGAGCCGGGCACCTGACGGCCGCCGATCCACATGAGGCGCTCACCCGGGCGGACGAACTCGGGGACGGTACGCCTGGCCTCCTCGGCGACCGGCGGGGTGACGCCAATGATGTTCTGCGTGGACATGTCATCACTCCTTCGTACGTACGTGGTCTGGGGACGGGTCAGGCGATGAGCAGCCGCTCGCTCAGCGTCCAGAGCCGCTCGGCCGCCTCGGGATCGATGGCGTGCGGCGCGACGTCCATGGGCGGCGGGCCGTCGAACCGGGCACCCGGCGGGGTGGGGGGTCGACCGGCGAGATGTCGTTGTCCTTGAGGTACACGCCCCCGTCCCTGGCAGGTGCCGACCCTGTCGGATACTCGTCTGCGTCTTCGTGTGCCTCTTGAGGTCGCAGTGCCGCCTTCGCCTCGGGTCGGTTGCCATGAGTGCCGAGTAGAGCGTTGCCGCAGGCCACAGCGGGTGATGGAGACGGGGAGACAACCGTCAGGGGTGGAGGACGACCTTGATGGCTCCGGAGGCCCGGTCACCGGCCACGCGGAAGGCCTCTGCGGCATCGTCGAGGGGGAAGCGGTGGGTGATCACCGTCTGCGCGATCGCAGGGTTGCCGGCGAGCAACGCCGCGGCCTGTTCGGTGTCGCGGATGCCGTCGTGCCGGCTGTAGGAGATGGAGTTGACGTAGGTGAGTTCCTTGACGAGGCTGGCGACGCCCGGGATGGGAACGGTGTGCACGTAGACGCCCAGCAGCACGATGCGACCGCCGGGGCGGGCCAGCTCGGCGCAGCGGGCGAGACCGGACTCGCTGCCGGCGGCGTCGATCACGACGTCGTAGAGGCCTTCGGTTGGGCCGGCTTCGAGACGTTCCGCAGCCATCCTCTGGTGCTTGTGGCGCACCTCGATATCGACGTCGTGGCCGCGCTGCCGTGCCGCGGCCACGGCCAGCAGCCCGATGCTGCCGCCGCCAACGACCGCCACCCGCTCGCCCGGCGTGAGCGCCGCCCTGCGGACGCCGTGCCAGGCCACTGACGCCGGCTCCACGAGGCAGGCGTCGCGTACGTCCAGGCCGGCCGGAAGCGGGACGAGCATGTTCTCCGAGACCGTCACGGCATCGCACATGCCGCCGTTTCGGAATATGCCGAGCGTTCCGTGTTCCGGGGCAGTGCACCGCTGGACATGGCCGGTGCGGCATTGGTCGCACTGTCCGCAGTGAACCAGGGGTTCGACGGCATAGCTCCGGCCGTCGGCGGCGGTGCCGGCGAACTCGTGGCCGTAGGTGTAGCCCTGAACGGTGTAGCCCTGAGCACCGCCGGCCGCGAAGTTCACGTCGGTCCCGCAGATGCCCGTCGAGGCGATGGTGAGGCGTACGCCGGGCGCTACCGGTTCGTCGATCTCGGTCACGAGGATGCCCTGGTCGGTGTTGCGCACTGCGCGCATGATGATCCCTTCAACGCGCCACTATGTGAACGCTGTTAGCTTATGATAAGTGATCGGCGTTCGCCTAGGCCTTATCGTGGTCCCGTGCGCGAACTCACAACGACAGGCATGGCCGGCGAGCTGCCCCCGCATGACCCGCGGAAGAACCAGCGGGCGGAACCGAGGCCGGGCACGGCGGCCTGGTGGCTTGCCCAGGAGAACGAACCCGCGCGGCGGCGGCGGCGCAGATCACTGACCCTCGATGCCGTCCTCGACACGGCCATGGCCCTGCTCGACACGCGCGGGGTGGCCGCGCTGACCATGCGCAACATCGCCGAGGAACTCGGCTGCACGCAGGCGTCCCTCTACCGCCACGTGCGCAACCGCGAGGAACTGGTGACCCTGCTAGTCGACCGGGCACTCAGCGTGGCGAGCTCGGTTCCGCCCGGCGACACGGACTGGGCCGAGAAGGCGGCGTGGTCCGCACGCCTGTTCCGCGAGCACCTGCTCCGGCACCCCGGCGTGGCCTCGCTCCTTCGCGGGACCGAACGGCTCGGCCCCAACTCGCTGGCCGGGGTGCAATACTCCCTCGAACTGTTCATCGGCGCCGGCTTCAGCCCCTGGCTCGCGTACGCCGCCGCATCGTCGCTGGCCACCTTCATCATCGGCTCGGTGAACTTCAACCTCGGCCTGGACTCGTCAGATCCCGAAGAGAGCCGTCACCGGCGCCTGCTGTTCCGCTCCCGAGACGCCGCGGTCTTGCCCCTGATCGTGCAGCACGCCGACGCCCTCGCGGAGGTCAGCAGCGACGACGAGTTCGAAGTAGGCCTCAAGGCATTGTTGACCGGGTTCCGCGCCCTGATCCAGAACCCGGACATCACACACGATTAGCGCACGGACCTGAACAGCGCTCACTCCAGACCTGCCCGGCGACCGGCGCCGCGCCGCCGTGAGCCCCGGCTGTCCCGCCCCCTGATCGCGGCCAAGGCGCCGGCCAATCGATCGAAGACGCCGTCGGCCTGACCGCCACCCTCGCCGACAACGCGCCCGTACCCGCGGCGCTGAACGCCTACGATGCCCAGCGTCGCCCCCGCACCCAGGCCACCGCCCACAACGCCCACCAGGCCGGCCTTCAAGTGATCAACGCCGGGCCGTTCACCCACGCCCTGACTGCTCTCGCCCTCCGGCTCACTCCCTCGACGCTGTGGGCGCGCCTCGCGCCCCGCACACTCGGTCCCCTGTGGGACTGGACACCCCCAACACTGCCAGCAACGCCTGACACACTCCCACACATCTGACCCGCCCGAGCCTCCCGAAGGCCGAGCTACCCGAACCCGGGAAACCGTCACCAACCAGGTTGAACACCAAGATCCTTGTGACGGTGATCAAGCACGCGGCCCGTTTCCGCCGTATTCCGGTGGCACCCCTAAAAGTAGGTGTTTCTGGACACCGAGGGAAGCTGGCCAATGACCGTCTGAGCGTACGCACGAGTTTCGACCGCCCCAAGGGCCAGGTCCGGGGATGGCTGATCCTGCAGATAACACTCTATTATCTGTGGCATCGCTGATCACGACCTGCGGTGACCTGCCGCCGGGCGTACGCGAAGCGGCCCTGTTATCTGCGGCAAGGAGGACGCCGTGCCCGCCGTGGTGACGCCGCTGCCGACAGGGCAGGGCCTGACGGTCCGCGCCGCGGCCGACGTCTTCCTCGACACCGTGGCCAACCCCAACACCATGCGCGCCTACGCCGCCGGCGTCGGCAAGACCGCGCTGCGGCTCGGCGAGCACCGCCCGCTCGCGGCGGTGGCCGACGACGAGATCGGCGAGGCCCTGGAGACGCTGTGGGGCGGCGCGGCGGTCAACACCTGGAACGCCCGCCGCGCCGCCGTACTGTCGTGGCTGGCCTGGTGCCGCGAGCACGGCCACACCGCACCCGCCGTGCCCGCCTGGGCCAGGCGGCTGGCCGCCCCCGACAGCCAGACCCCCGCCCGCTCCAGGACCGCGATCGACCGGCTGATCGCCCGCCGCGACGTCGGCGTCCGCGAGAAGACCCTCTACCGCCTGTTGTATGAGACCGCGGCCCGGGCCGAGGAAATCCTCACCCTCAACATCGAAGACCTCGACCTGACCGCCCGCCAGGCACAGGTCAAGGCCAAAGGCGCCCGCGCCAAGACCCGCCGCCGCGGCCAGGCCCGCGAGGACTTCGTGCTGGAGACCGTCTACTGGGACGCCGGCGCCGCCCGGCTGCTGCCCCGCCTGCTCAAAGGCCGCACCCGCGGCCCGGTCTTCGTCACCCACCGCCGCCCCGGCCCCGGCAAGGTCGTCAGCTCCCGCGACATCTGCCCCGACACCGGCCTGGCCCGCTTGTCCTACGGCCAAGCCCGCGCCCTGCTGGACGAGCACACCGCGCTGGGCGGCCCCGGCACGGGCTGGGACCTGCACGAATTTCGCCACTCGGCGCTGACCCACCTGGGCGAGGCCGGCGCGAGCCTGCTGATGCTGATGGCCAAATCCCGGCACAAGAAACCGGAGAACCTGCGCCGCTACTTCAAGCCCTCACCGGACGCCATCGCCCAGGTCACCAGCCTGCTCGCCCCCAGGACCAGCGGCTGAGCTGCCCAGACCGCCAGCACATGCGATATGTAGCTGATCAACAAGCATCCCACCTGAGACAAAGGAGCCACGTGGCCGAGGGCAGCAGCACGCCAGCCGGACAGGACGCCGACCCCGTGCCACCCCTGTCGCCAACCCGGCCTGACGGCTGGCCCGACTGGCTCGGACGCCGCCCCATCCCCGTCGCCGAACGCGACCGGCTCCGTCAGACCATCGACGCCGACCGACTGTCCCGCGAGACCGCGCGCGCCCAAACCGACCAGCAACTCGCGCCGCACTTCTCCTACATCGTTATCGAAGGCCTCAACCCCGACCAGAACCCCCGCAAACGCATCCGGCTCCGCGCCCGGCTCACCATCGCACTCCGCCTCGCCGCCGGAGAAGACCACCGCACCCACTACGAGGCCACCGGCCACCGGATCACCCTCGGCATCGCCGGACCCGACGCCCGCGAACGCGCCCGATCTCTACGCCAAGAAGTCCAACGCATCGGGCGAGGCCATCGCTGGACCATCACCGAGGACCTCCACTAACCACGCTCCGTGGGCCATGCTCAGCGCACCCGTGCTGACGTGCGGAAAATCCTTAGCGTTGTTCTCTGAGGAAATAGTCCCCACACCCCGGCCCCCGCACCGGCCCGGCCGGCGGCCGGCTGCCCGCCGCGCTGACCGACTTCCTCGCCCGCATCTACCACGACCTGCGCAACCGCGGCGCGACCGGCCCCGAGCGGGCGCTGAACTTCGCCGCCACCAACGCCGTCCAGGCCCGCGACGTCCTGTCCGACGCGTTGCGGCGCGGCCTGGCCCTGCAGCACATCGACGTCGAGCCGAGCCCGCACGCCCGCCCCGCAAGCGAGGTCTTCGACGTCACCTTGCGCTTCTTCGACCCCGACAACAGCCACCGCGCCAAGCGCCTGTACCGCTACGCCATCGACGTCACCGACGTCATGCCCGTCACCGTGGGCCCCGCCCGCACCTGGCCTCAAGCCTGACCCAGACCTTCGTAAGGGAGACCAGCATGACCAGCGACCCGCAACCCGTCCGCCCGTTCGCGGCCAGCGTCACCGTGCCGTGGGACCTGCGCGTCCCCGAGGCCGACATCTACCTCGTCGGGTACGGCATGCAACTGCCCAACGACTTCACCCTGGAAATGCTGGCCGTCCTCAAACGCTGCACCCGCGTCTTCGCCGTCCCCCCGCTGCACGCCCCCGACTTCGGCCTGCCCACGATGGAAGATCTCACCCAGCACTACGGTCCTGACAAGGACCGCAGCATCACCTACCGCCAATGGACCGACCTCATCCTGAGCGCGGCCGCCGCCGAGCCCCCCGTGGCCTTCGCCACCTACGGCAGCGTCATGTGCGGCGCCTCCACCGCCCACCAGCTCCTGCAGCAAGCCCCCGAGCGCGGGCTGCGCGTGCACGTCACCAAAACGGTGTCCTGCTTCGACGGCATCTGGGCCGACCTCAACATCGAACCCTTCTACGGTTTCTCGGTCTGGGAAGCCTCAGTCTTCCTCGACCTGGCCATCGTCCCCGACACCAAGTCCAACCTGCTGCTGCCCCAGGCGCCAGTCCTGCGCATCAAGCAGGGCCCCGACATCGCCGCCGCCACCATCGCGGTCAGCTCACAGATCACCGCGCTACGCGACCACCTGCTGCGCTTCTACCCGGCCGAGCACCCAGTGCACTACATCCACACCGCCTCCGGCACCGCCGCCCGCACCGACCTGGAAACCATGCCGCTGGCCAAGCTCGACCACCCCGGCGCCCAATCCCACAGCACCCTGCTCATCCCCCGCCTCGACGCTCCGGCACGACTCGACTTCGGACCGCCCCTGGCCAGCTAAGAAGGCCCCGTGGGCCCAAGCGAAGGGCGTACAGAATCGAAGCGCTGCAGCCGCGCTGGGCCCATGTCATCCGCTCCGCGTCACCGGTTCGCCTGACTGCGAGCCCAGCAGCACCCCGACGGGAGCGTCTCGCAGGAGCGAGACGCTCTTAGATTCTCGCGACATGGAATGGACGATTATCACGTACATGAGCGATCACGGTGGAGCGGCGACTAGGACAACCCCTCGCCCGAGCGATGCGCGACTCCGGCACGTTATCCGGTACATCTCAGCGAGCGCCGCGCCGCGCCGCGCACCAAGCTCACCGGGCGGCCGGCATGAACGCCGCGCCGAAAGTGGCCGCGCTGCGCGGCGGGGACGCCACCCTCGCCGCGGCGGCCAACGCCTTCCTGTCCGCCGCGCGCACGGCCAACCCGAACACCCACCGCGCCTACGCCTCGGCCATCGGCCGCACCATCGAGCGGCTCGGCCGTGACCGGCCGCTGGCCGAGGTCGCCGACGCCGAGATCGGCGCCGCACTCGCCGAGCTGTGGGGCCGATGCGCGCCGGCGACCTGGAACCGCAACCGCGCCGCCGTCACCTCCTGACTCGCCTGGTGCCAGGCCAAGAAGCACTGGGCCGCCCCATCGGTCCCAGCCGAGGCCGAACGCCGCAAGGAAAGTCCCGACGAGACCCGCGCGGTCGCCAAGGCCACCATCCACCTGCTGCTGTCCCGCCGCGACATCCCGCTGCGCGAAAAGACGCTGTGGCGGATGCGGTCGGGCTGTCCGGCGGCCGTGACCATGACCATCATGAGCAGGCCGAACGTGTCCACGACCAGGTGACGTTTCCTGCCTCCCACCTTTTTCCCGGCGTCATAGGAGCGCGAACGCCCGGTGACGGTGGCCGCGGCGCGCACCGACTGGGAGTCGATGACGCCCGCGACCGGGTTGGGGCAGCGCCCAGCTCGCAATCGGATGGCACGGCGAAGCTCATCACGGACCCGGTTGAAAACCCCGGCCCGGGTCCACCGGCTGAAGAAGCCGAACACGGTCTGATAAGGCGGAAAGTCCGCTGGCAGGGCCCTCCACTTGCAGGCGTTGTCGGTCACGTACCTGATCGCGTCGAAAATGTCGCGGCGGTGGTGCTTTTCCGGGCGCCCACCGGTGCGCGTCCGGCAGGCGGGCACCGGCAGGAGGGGCTCGATCAACGCCCACTCCTCATCGCCGGTGTCGGACGGATAACGGCGCGGACGCATCGGCTCACGCTCGCCCGGCCTTGTTGAGCAGACCCAGCGCCGCCTGCACCACGTTGAGCTGGCCCAGCACCAGGTTGACCCACTCCTCCTCCGGCCGGGCGGCCGCGTGCGGTGCCACCGTCGCCCAGAGCAGGCGGCTGATCCGGGTCAGTTCGGTGCGCATCCGCGAGCGCTCGTATGCGATCCAGTCATCGGGTTGGGAAGAGAAGCGGTAGCCATCGGCGTAGGTCCAGATCAGCGGGGTCAAATGGGCCATCGCCGAGGCCTCCCGGATGTAGAGGATGCCCTTGCGGACCTGGTAGAGACTCAGTTTGGTGGCGCCGACCAGTTGCCGGGCGGTCAGCCCGGCCGGGCGGGCCTCCAGCAGCGCGAGACGAACCTGGTCGCCGCAGACGTTAGCGGCCAGGCCCCTGGAGGGCATGGCGCTACTCGCCGCGCAGCAGCCGGGCCAGGCCCTCGTCCAGGCTCACGTCGCCGGACTCGACGGCCGCCTCCAGCCAGTCGGCGGTCGCGCGCACCCGGCCGAGATTGCGCGCCACGACGGCCTTCTCCTCGGCGGTGAAGGCGTGCCCGCGAAGCGTCGGCAGCACCCGGCCCACCGCGGCCACGACCACCGAGCACGCGCCGACCAGTTCGATGAGGTCACGGCTGCGCTCGATCCGGGGCAGCGCCGGGGTGCGCTCCCGGGCCGCCTCGCCGGCCTGCCGGGCCTGATCGACCTGCGCACGGTTGACCAGATGCCGGACGGTGGTGTCGGTCATCGCCTTGAAGGCGACCTCCGGGCGGCGCAGCAGATCGGTCGCCACGGCGGCGGCGACCTGCTCGTCGCGGGCCAGGTCGTGGATGCGCTCCACCTTCTGCTGCACCGAGGTGGTGTCGGCGAACTTCTGGTCGACGGCCTGCTTGGCGGCCGTATCGGTCCACCGGTGCGTCTGGGTGCGCCTGTCCAGCGGCGGCTTGGTGATGCGCTCCCACCGCTCCTCATCATCGCGCAGCGAGGCCAACGTCTTGTGAATGTAGTACGGGACCCTGTGCCGGCGGTGCTGAGCCGGCCAGCGGGAGGCCACCCAGCGATAGGTCTCCAGGGTCTTCACCGGAATCGCGAGATCGTCGGCGAACAGCTGCAGGGATTCCAAGACGCCGAACAGCGCCTCGCCCCGGTCCGGGTGCGCGCCGCCGTGCGGCTGCATCGGCTCGATTTCCAGCGCCAGGTCCCCGAGCTCGAACTGGGAACGGGTCTGGAGCTCAATCAGCTCCCGGGCACGAGTGATGATCTGTTCGTACCGCTCCTGGCTGACGTGACCGATCATGGTCGGCATGGTCCGCTCTCCCCTCGCACGCGACGTACGGGACAACGGCGGGATGCGGACCACCAACATTAAGCATCCTATTGATCACGGCTAGTGACAATCCCTGGCAAACAAGGTCTTTTGTGTTTCCTAACGATCATCAACAGGGATCAAAGACACCTTCTCACCAACGGCAAACTCATCGAACGCCCATCAGGATCGCCCGTCCCCACAGCCGCCTAAGAACTCACGATCCACAGGTCTTGACTATTGCTCTCGCGCAAGGCCCGCAAGGCCCGCGGTGCTCTGCCGGAGTTTGGCGATGATGACGACCCCGCAGGCGAGGACCGGCGTCCCACGCCCGAGTGGAAACGCGCGATGCTCCTGCTCGCCGCACGCCTGCAGATGTCCGCCGACGACGGAGTGACCTGGCGCGACATCCGGGTCAAAGCCAGCGGCTCGGGCTGGACGGCGCGGTTGGCCACCCGCGCACGGCAGGCTTCGTCTCCCTGCGCGCCACGTCCACCGACACCGTGGGCAACACCGTCCGCCAGACCATCCACCACGCCTACGCGATCGGATGACCCTCACCCAGGGGTGGCTTCTCCAAAGGCGCGAGGCACATTCGCCCTGGTGAAGCCGTCCTGTCACCACCGGAAGTGGGCCAGAGCCGTCAGCGCTGGACAGGCCCGCGATGAACTGCCGCCGGGAAGGAGCACCCGGCGGCAGTGGCGGCGGTGGCGGCGGTGGCGGGTCAGGTGGCGCTGATGCGGTGGGTGCCGTTGGTGAAGTACGGCAGGAGCTGGGCGTGGTGCGCGGTGAGCGCGTCAGGGTGCACCAGCCAGTACGAATACGCCTCGGCGTACAGCTCATAGCCGAACCTGTCGATCGAGCGCCAGTGGGTTGTCGAATAGTTCGTCAGGTCGTAGCCGATGTTCTGCTGGTTGACGTACCTGACGAAGTTCTGCTCGCGTCCCGTGCGGCCGCCCTGCCACGTTTTGTGAAGCGCCTCCCATGCGTTCTGCCGGAGCCGGACGTCGGCCCAGCGAAGGAGCTCTTCACGGTAGGGCTGCCAGATGACGTCCTGGCTGAGGTTCGCCGCGTCGCGCTTGAGCTCCTGGTAGGAGTCGTCGGTGTAGGGTCCGCCGGAGAGCATCTTCGCCGCGTACGTGTAGGCGTCGGTGATGGCTCTGAAGTCCGCCTGGATGTCCTTGACGGTCTTCGCCGCGATATCGCCCTTGCCGGGGTCGTCGAGCATCGCGGTGACCTGGCCGGCCAGGACGGCCAGCTTGCCCTTGCGGGCCGCGCAGTCGGCGATCAGCTTCTTGACCTCGGGCTCCTTGTGCAGGGCGGCGTTGTAGGTGCCGGAGGCGAGCAGGCTGAGCTTGTTCAGCTCGCTGAAGTCGCGGTGGTGCAGCCGCAGGGCCTCGTCGAGCACGTCCTGCGTCACCGGCGTGTGGTCCTGGACGGTGCCGGGGTGCAGGCCGTTCACGGTCACCGTCGTGTTCCGCCAGGCGTCGATGCGGTGGGGCGCGCTTTCGACCGCGTGGCCGATCTCGTGCAGCAGGACGCGTACGCTCGGCGGCAGGCGCCGCTCATAGGTGCCGACGAAGCCGCGGGCGTCCTTGTCGAAGGCCGCGGTCGCCACCTTGACCGTGCCCGTCGAGGCGATGTGCGCGGCGAAAGTGTGCTCGAACAGCGCCAGCGTGTAGCCGTTGTGCCCGTCGCCCGACAGCCCCGCGACGCGGGCGAACTCGACGCCGCGCACGGCCTCACGGTCCGCCTCGGGCACCAGGCTCAGCGCGCACTTGACCTTGGTCAGCTCGACGTCCGTCCAGTTGCCGCTGAACCGGACGCCGTAGGTCCCGCCGAGCTCCTGTTTGAGGGTCGCGGCGTCGGCGGTCGCGGCGCCGTAAGGCAGGCCACGGCCCAGGAAGACGGCGGTGCCGTCGACGTTCATGCCGCCCTGCGCGGCGGCGGTGTAGCGGAAGACGACCTGGCCGTGACGTCCCTCCCCGAACGTCACGATCTGGTGGTACGTCTTACCGGCCATCCCGGCATAGCAGGAGTTGTCGGCGAGCAGCCAGCGCAGCGCGAGGAGTTCCGCCTCGGTCGCGTCCGCCACCCTGGTGGTGTCGACATTCACGGCCTGGACGAAGCTGTCCTCGATCCGGGCGGCGACGATCTGGGCGGTCAGCTGTGCCGGCGGCACGGGCTGTGGCAGGGCGGCGACCTCGTGGCCGACCGAGTACCGGGAGATTTTCATGATCAGCTCCTCTTCTTGTCATCGGGGTGGCGGGGAAGCTCGGCCGGCGGCAGCGGGGGCGAAGACCTCCCCCAGGGCTCGCCTGGACCCGGGTCTCCTCTGTTACGAAGATCGCGCCCAATCCGTCGTCGCCTCGCTCTGGTCGGCTGTGTCAGGACGCCCCGCCCTATCTCTGAGGCCGGTGAGCGCGCCCTGATACAGTCCGCGGAAGAAGGGCGCCGTTGAGAACTATGCGATGGGCCGCCAAACCGGATCTGGGCTGTGGTTTCTTCGACATTCTCGGCCACAGCGACGCGTGCGCTCTTGCCGAGTGGTACGGCGAGGGACCGCCACGGACGTGCCTCCAACTTGATTGACCGGCGACAGCAGTGAGGTGGATGTTCGGCGAATGAGGTGGTACGCGGCCGGGATGTGCAAGCCGAGCCGTCATCAGGGCGGTTCAAGAGGTGCTTTCCGAACCGCTTGATCGGCTTCCACGTATCTTCATTGACCCCGGTCGTCGTTGGTCAGGGTGAGGGCGATCATCCTGTGGTTGCGGCTGCGGCTGCGGCTGGACCGGCACAGCTACCGGTGGGCTCCTGACCAGCCGGCCGCCTCCGCCGTCCAGCATCTGAGTGTGGTGTCATCGTGGTACACGTTCATGATCGAGCAAGGGGCATGCCGAGCCAACCCCGCCGGCCAGGTGCGGAATCTGCTGGGGCGCGACCGGAGCGAGGGGCCGTTGACCTTGTGGACCGGTGAGCAGCCGCCCCGGCCGCATCCCTTCCAGGAACTCGGCGCCGATCTGTCGGCCGCTTTGCGCGCGTATCTCACGCTGCGGGTCGAGCGGGTGGGCCGGCCTGTCGTGCTGCTGTCCGGTCCGTTGCTGGCCGTGCCCGTATCCAGGCAGTCGCCACGTGATCGGGTGATGTCCTGCGCACGCATCGGCCAGATGGTGCGCACCGCGCTGGAGCGTGGCGGCATCGCCCTGCCGGAGCGGGTGAGAGTGATACTCACTCCTACGGCGAGCCCGGAGTGCTGTGTCGGGTCGGACCGAGGCGCCCTGCCGTGATTGCTCCCGGTGGTTTCCCCGGCCGGCCCGCCGCGCCCGGCGTGCGCGTCTCCACACGCCGGGCGCTCCACGTACCTTGCCCGCTGGTCAGCCGCCCAAGGGGCTACCGGTATCGGAGTCCATGGAGTCGCGATGTTGTCACCGCGATAGCGGTAGCGCTTCACCGAGCAGTAGATGTGCCGGCGAGGCAAGTCGGTGGTGAGCGATTCTCCAGCCGATGCCAGTCACGCCGCCGCGCGTAAGGGCCGAGGACTCGCGTGTGAGTCTCCGAGCGCACTCGCTCGCGCAGCCCGGGGAACCGTCTGTCCAACCAGGGGCCGAGGAGCTGATCGACCCAGGAGAGCTGAGCGGCGACGTCGGCGGCCCCGAGATCCCGACACGGCTCCGCCATGTCGGGGAGGACAGGCCCGCTCACCCGGCATGATTCCTCGTGGGCCGGCCAGCACCAGGAGCTCTGCTCGCACGGTTGAACCATGCCGTCGGCAACCTCGTTCAGCCACGTGTCGTCTTCCGTCACCGTCGCCATGAGCACGGCTCGGGTCAGGCGGTTCTGAGGGGCGAACCCCCGGGCTTCGTAGTCGGTGCGGTCGCCGTCGTGGAAGAAGCGGGCATACGGGGAGGCCAGAGGTTGCGGCCATGGTGTACCTACTTCGGCCTCGGCTTCCACGGAGGCCTGCAGAGCCTGGCCGCGGTGCTGCCTGATCGTGTCCCATACGCCGGCCTGGGCAGGCGGTGCCGGCAAGGCCGCATCCGGCGGCAGGAGGAGGCGGGCGAGTTCCTCACCGGCAGCCGCAGGTCCCCAGCGTCGGAGCAGTGGGCCAGACGGGTGGTCCGCCATGCGTTCACCGGAGCTGTTCGTGATGGTGACCATCTCCCTCATCCCTTCGAGACCTCCCTCGGGCGGTGTAGCCGTAGGGACTCGTGCTCGGCGGCGGCCTGGGTCAGGTCGCCGCCGAGTTGTGGGCGACGAGATGTGGCGGTAGCCGAGGCTGTGGACGTGGTCCCGGCCACGTCGCGGTGCAGCCAGGCCGGCGCTTGCCCATGCCGGGCGGTCGGAGAGACCGGCAGGTCCGTTGTACAGAGCCACTGGTTTCCCCGACCCGGTGACGGACAAGGGTGGTGGCCTTGGCCACGACATCCTTCAGCGTGGAGGTGCACCCGCCAGCGCGTGGGTCAGAGCGCGGTGATGTTCCACTGCAGGTTAGGACTCCAATCGAGCCTCCAGAGCTTCACCTTGGAGCCGATGGTGGTGTCGCCGCCGCTGTCCAAGGCAGTGCCGGTGCCGCGATTGATGATCTGGTAGCGGCCGTTTCCGGCGTCGTTGAACCGCCACTGCTGGTTGTCGCCGCCGTTCCAGGCGGCCAGCTTGCAGTGGACGCCGTTGGCCAAGTCCCCCCAGCTGTCGGCGACCATGCCGTTGGCGCGGTTGACCAGACGGAACCACCCGCCCCCAAGTCCTCCGATCGCCACTGCAGGTTCGGGCTGCCGTCCCAGTTCCACTGCTTGAGCGCGGAGCCGGGAACGACGTTCCCACCGCTGCCCAGGACGAGCCCGGTGGCGACGTTCGTGATCTGTACCCAGCCGGACGGGACGGGGATCGCACTCAGTGCGGGGATCTCGCCGTTGAAGGTCAGCTTGACCGGGTAGGCCGGGGCGCTGAACGGGGCATCGGACGACGGCATCGTGATGTGCAGGCCCGAACCGTCCTGGCTATGGCCGGGCAAGGTGATGTATTGGCCGGTGGAGGGGCCGAGCAACTGCACCGAGGCCAGGTTGTCCAGGCTGATCCGGTCGGCGGCCAGCGTCGTGATGTGCAGCGTGCTCCCCGGCCAGCCGAGCACGGTGGCGTACAGCACGGTCTTGTCCTTGCTACGGGTGAAACGGATGTCGGTTTTGGTTCCTGCCCGGGGCTCGACGAAGTCGCCGCCGCCCATGTGGGTGGGGCCTTCCCCGTAGGTCTCCCAGGCCCGGGTGTCGTAGACGGACTCGCCGAAGCGCTTGAGGTAGTCACCGATGCCCAGAAGGATCGACCGCTGTCCGTCGGGGATGGTGCCGTCGGCCGTCGGGGCGATGTTCAAGAGCATGGTGCCGTTCTTGCTGACCCGGTCGATCAGGGCGTGCAGCATGGTGCTGAGCGAGTAGTAGCCGATCCCGACCGTGTAGGACCAGCTGGAGCTGGAGATGCTGTCGTCGGTCAGCCAGTAGGGCGTCTGGATGATCGCCGGCCCGCCGCGCTCGAAGTCGAAGACCTCGCCCTCGGTGGTGAACCCGTCCTTGTAGGTGACGACCACCTCCTTGTCCCAGGCGACCGCCTGGTTGTAGTAGTACGCCAGGAAATCGAGACGTTGGGCCTCAGGGACCCGCTTGAGGTCGAAGTCCTGCCAGATGATGTCCGGCTGGTAGCCGTCAATGACCTCCTTGAGCTTGTCGAACCACAGCTGAAACTCGGCATCCGGGTCAAGCTGGCCGTACAGCTTCTTCAATGAGGCCGAGGACTGTGCGGGCGCCCATTCGTAGAAGCCGGTGAAGTTGTAGGCGTGGTGCAGGGCTGCCAGGAGTTTCAGGCCCTTGGCCCGGATGGCGTCGGCGTGCAACCGCATCAGGTCGAGCCCCGGCCCGGTCGCGACCGAGTTCCACTCGTTGACCCGGCTGTCCCACATGGAGTATCCATCGTGGTGCTCGGCCACCGGCCCGGCGAAGCGGGCTCCGGCGTCGACGAACAGCTGAGCCCATTCGTCGGGGTCGAAGTTCCCCCCGGCCGACTTCAGCCTCGGCGCGAACTCGACCCAGTTGCCGGCCTTGTCATGAGCACCATGGATGAAGTTGTGGTACGGCCACGCCGCGGGATCGCCATAGACCTCCTTGTGGTGATTGTTCTCATCACAGCCGCTGTTGTACATGTTGCGGGGATACCACTCCGTGCCGAAGGCCGGAACGGTGAACACCCCCCAGTGGAAGTAGATGCCGAACTTGGCGTCCTGGAACCACTCCGGGGCTGGAGGATGCAGGTCGACCGACGGCCAGCTCGGGGTGTAGCTTTGCGGCCCCGGCGAAAATGACGACATAAGGACCTCACAACAGGGGGATGGGACGTCTCGTCATCGTCTCCGTTGCGGAGACACGACACGCAGATGATCAGGAGTGCCGTCTTGGAAATGCAGGCAGGCGTTTCGCCGGTCATGCCCTCGTCAGCCTGATCACGTTCCAGGAGACCGGGGGCAGCACGATCCGGAGCGGATCGCTGCGGTGGTTCGTGTTGGGGCGGGGGGCGACCTGATCGGGGTCGTCGGCGGTGTTGCGGGCGTAGACGTCCTGGTGCGTGAGCGTGGTCGCCTCGGCGATCCGCGCGGGCCCGAGCGCCCGCGCGTCGAGCTCCAGCTCCACCGGCTCGTGCACCGACCTGTTCACCACGAACAGCGTCGTGTCCGCCTCGTCGCGGGTCGCGACCGCGTGCAGCACGGGCACCTCGCCGAACTCGGCCGTCTCGTAGGCCGGGCACACCGGCTCGACCCGTATGACGTCACCCTTGGCATGCCGTGCCGCCTGCGCGAACGGGTGGGAGATCGCCTGCCGCCACGCCCGGCCGTCCGGCTCGGTCATGATGGGCGCGATCACGTTCACGAGCTGCGCCAGGCAGGCCGCGGCGACCCGGTCGCTGTGACGCAGCAGCGTGATGAGCAGACCGCCGAAGGCCACGGCGTCGGCGAGATGGTACTGGTCTTCGATGAGTCGCGGTGCGATCGGCCAGCCCTGGAGGGGGGCGGACGCCTCCCAGCGACTCGCGTACCAGATGTTCCACTCGTCGAAGGAGATGGAGATCGTCTTGCGGGAGCCGAGCCTGGCCCCCACCTGGTCGGCCGTGGCGACGACGGTGGAGATGAAGTGCTCCATGTCGGTCGCGCAGGCCAGGAACGTGCCGAGGTCGCCGTCCTTCTCCTCGTAGTAGGCGTGGCAGGAGATGTGGTCGACCAGGTCGTAGGTCTCCTCCAGGACGGTCGTCTCCCAGGCCCCGAAGGTGGGACATCGAGGAGTTGGAACTGCCGCAGGCCACCAGGTCGAGACCGGGGTCGACCATGCGCATGGCCCGTGCGGTCTCGGCGGCGAGGCGGCCGTACTCGCGGGCGGTCTTGTGCCCGATCTGCCAGGGTCCGTCCATCTCGTTGCCCAGGCACCACATGCGGATGTCGTGCGGCTCCTTGGCGCCGTTGGCGATCCGCAGGTCCGACAGGGCGGTGCCGGACGGGATGTTGCAGTATTCGAGCAGGTCCACCGCCTCCTGGATGCCGCGGGTGCCGAGGTTGACCGCCATGATCGGCTCCAGGTCGGCCGCGCGGCTCCACCGGACGAACTCGTCGAGCCCGACCTCGTTGGTTTCGGTGGTGCGCCAGGCCAGGTCGAGCCTGCGGGGGCGGCGTTCGCGCGGGCCGACGCCGTCCTCCCAGCGGTAGCCGGAGACGAAGTTCCCGCCGGGGTAGCGCACGGCGGTCACGCCGAGCTCCCGGGTGAGCCCGAGCACGTCGCCGCGGAACCCTTCCGCGTCCGCTGTGGGATGGCCGGGCTCGTAGATGCCGGTGTAGACGCAGCGGCCGAGGTGTTCGACGAAGTGCCGAAGGTGCGCCGCCGGACGGAGGCCACGCGCAGGGCGGGATCGAGGGTGAGGGGCGCCGTGTGCACGTTGCACTCCAGGGATCAGGGCGGGCTTACGGTCAAGATGCGGCGTATCGGAGGACGCGGACCTGGCGCGGGGCGACGGACGCGTCCGGAGCCAGAGAAGGGCCATGGAGGGGCCGGCCGGAGAGCGCGGACAGATCGATGTGGTCGTCGGTGCGGTTGATCAGGAACCAGTAGTCGTGCGTCCCGTCGGTGCGTACGGCCTGGTCGACCAGGCCGCGGAGCTCGGGCGGCAGGTCGGAGCCGACGCCGGAGGTCTCCAGCAGGTCAGGGAGGAGCACGGCCAGACCGTCGGGGCCGAGCCGGGTGGAGACGTAGGCGGCTGAGCCCGCACCGGCGTGGCGCAGCGTGACGGCGGGACGCCCGGCATGATCGCCGGTCTTGTAGGTGGACACCACCTCGACCGCGGAGCCGGTCACGTCGATCCGGTCGGTCCACACGGTGCCGGTGACACCGAGGTCGAGGTCCACCGCGTCGCCGTCCAGCAAGGGGCCGAACTCCTCGATGCGGATGCCGAGCAGGTCGCGCAGCGCCCCCGGGTACCCGCCGAGCCGGACATGGACGTTCTCGTCCACGATGCCGGAGAAGTAGGTGGTGACCAGGTGACCGCCGGCCGCCACGTAGTCCTCCAGCCGCTTGGCGAGCCGGTCGGGCACGACGTGCAGGACAGGCGCCACGAGCAGTCGGTAACCGGTGAAGTCGGCGTCCAGGCCGACGACGTCGGCGCGGATCCCCGCATCGAGGAGCGCGCTGTACCAGTCAAGGGCCTCCTGCCGGTAACGCAGCCGTGAGGTGGGGTGGGAGTCGAGCTCGCTGGCCCACCACGACTCCCAGTCGAAGACGATCGCCACGGGGGCGGGCTTGCGCCGGGTGCCCGCGATCGGCGCGAGCGCGGCGAGCGTCGCGCCGAGATCGGCGACCGCCCGGAACACCTCGCTGTCCTCGCCGGCGTGCGGCACCATCGCCGAGTGGTACTTCTCCGCACCGCCCGCCGACTGCCGCCACTGGAAGAAGCAGACGGCGTCGGCGCCGTAGGCGACGTGGGTGAGGGAGTCGCGGGCCAGCGCGCCGGACCGTTTGGCGAGGTTGACGGGCTGCCAGTTGACGGCGCTGGTGGAGTGCTCCATCAGGTACCAGGGCCTGCCGCCGGCCAGGGAGCCGGTGAGGTTGGCCGAGAACGACAGCTCATCCCGGGCCTGCGGGCCGCTGTCCACGTAGTGGTCGTTGGAGACGAAGTCGACCTCGGCCGCCCAGTCGGCGAAGTTCATGCCCTTGGTCTCACCCATGATCATGAAGTTGGTGGTGACCGGGACGCCGGGCGTCAGCTCGCGCAGCAGGTCGCGTTCGGCGCGCAGATGGTCCTTGAGCGCGTCGGAGGAGAAGCGCTTGAAGTCGAGCTGCTGGGTGGGGTTGAGGTAGGTGGCGGCCAGGCGCGGCGGCAGGATCTGCGACCAGTCGCTGTAGTGCTGGGACCAGAACGTGGTGGCCCAGGCGCGGTTCAGCTCCTCCAGCGTTCCGTACCGGGTGCGCAGCCAGTCGCGGAAGGCGGCAGCGGCGTCGTCGGAGTAGTCGTAGATGTTGTGGCAGCCCAGCTCGTTGCTGACGTGCCAGGCGGCCAGCGCCGGGTGGCGGCCGTACCGCTCGGCCATGGCGCGGGTCAGGCGCAGCGCGTGCTCGCGGAAGATCGGTGAGGTGGGGCGCCAGTGCTGGCGCCCGCCGGGCCACAGCGTGCGCCCTTCCTGGTCGACGGGCAGGATCTCCGGGTACGCGGCGGTCAGCCACGGTGGCGGCGAGGCCGTCGCCGTGGCCAGATCGACCGCGATGCCGTGGGCGTGCAGCAGGCCCATCGCCTCGTCCAGCCAGGCGAAGTCCCACACGTCCGCGCTCGGCTGGATCCGCGCCCAGGAGAAGATCGCGAGAGAGACGATGTTCACCCCGGCCGCCCGCATCGCGCGCATGTCCTCGTCCCAGACCTCGCGCGGCCACTGCTCGGGGTTGTAGTCAGCGCCGTACGCCAGCCGGGGGCGTGCGGGGTCCGACGGCCAGCGCAGCCACCGGGGGGTGGGGTCAACTGTCACAAATGGCTCCTGTTCTCAGCAACGATCTCGATTGCGCGTGCCGCCGGGGGCGGTGGCGCAGGTTCAGCCCTTGATGCCGGAGAGCAGCACGCCCCGGACGATCCAGCGCTGGGCGATGAGGAACAGCGCGACCAGGGGCAGGATGGCCACCAGTGCGCCAGCGAACAGCGCCGGCAGGTTGACGGCCTGCTGGTTGAGGTTCGTGGACAGCGCGACCTGCACGGTCCAGAACTCCGGGTCCTGGCCGATGACGAGCGGCCACAGGAACGCGTTCCACTGCTCGATGAACGCCAGGATGCCGAGCGAGGCGAACAAAGCCCCTGAGTTCGGCAGCGCCAGCCGCCGGTAGAGACCCAGGTAGCCGAGGCCGTCCACCCGTCCCGCGTCCTCCAGCTCGCGCGGGAAGCGCAGGTAGAACCCGCGGAACAGCAGCACCGAGAAGGCGCTGAACAGGCCGGGCAGGATCAGGCCCCACATCGTGTTCACCCCGCCCATCGCCCCGACCACGACGAACGTCGGGATGAACGTGGCCGCGCCGGGCACCATCATCGTGGCGATGATGAAGTAGAACACCGGCTTGGAGGCACGGACGGGGACGCGGGCCAGGCCGTATCCGGCCATCGAGGCCAGCAGCGTGGACACCGGCGCCGAGATCGTCGCGATCAGCATCGAGTTCCCCAACGCGTGCGCCAAGGGCACGGCGTCGTTGCCGAAGGCGTCGGCGAACCCCTGGAAGCTGATGTGCTCCGGCCACCAGGTCCACTCCAGAGATCCCAGCTCGCGCTTGGTCATGAGCGCGTTGCGCAGCAGCAGGTAGAACGGCAGCAGGAACGGCACCGCGAACACGATCACCGCCACGTACGAGCCCAGGTGCCGTTTCCTCATCGGCTTTCCTCCTCGGCCGAGCTGCCGAACCCCGCGAAGCGGCCCTGCAGCAGCGTGAACGCCACGATCAGGATGGTGATCACGAACGCGCCCGCCGCCCCTGCGCCGTAGTTCTGCTGGCCGAGCGCGGTCTGGAACAGGTAGATCAGCGGCGTGCGGCCGTCCGCGCCGCTCAGCCCCGACAGGTTGGAGGCCAGGATGTTGTAGAACTCGTCGAACGCCTGGAACGCGTTGATGATCAGCAGCAGGGTGACCGCCACCGACGTGTTGCGCAGCATCGGCCAGGTGATGTGCCAGAACAACTGCCGCTCGGAGTGCGCGCCGTCCACGCGGGCGGCCTCGTACAGCTCCGCGGGGATCTGCTGGATGCCGGCCAGGAACAGGATCATGTAGAAGCCGGTCTGCAGCCACAGCCGTACGGTGACCAGCACGATCCAGTAGAGCGGCGGGTCCACGGTGGCCACCCAGCCGATCGCGTCCTCGTGCCCCAGCAGGTAGGCGATGCTGTTGGCGACGCCGGAGGGCGTGCCGCTGAACAGGCTCATCTTCCACACCAGCGCGCCCACCACGTACGACACCGCCGCCGGGATGAAGAACGTGGTGCGGAAGAACGCGCGCCCGCCCCGCAGCCGGTTGACCAGCACCGCCAGGCCCAGAGCCAGCGCGAACGTGACCGGCACGATGAACAGCGTGAACAGCACGATCGTCACCAGCGACCGGGTGAAGGCCGGGTCCGACAGCAGCTGCCGGTAGTTGTCCAGGCCGTTCCAGCTGTCCAGGGCGATCGTGCCGCGCGCGTCGTTGAAGCTGAGCAGCAGGCCCCAGCCGATGGCGACGTACTTGAACAGGAAGAGCCCGGCCACCATCGGCAGGGTGAGCAGGATGAACGCGCGCCAGGCCGGCCACCGGGCGGCCCACCGGCCGGGCGCCCGGTGCGCCTTCTGCGACCGGCGGGTGGGGTGTGCGGCGGTCGTCGTCACAGGACGGGCACCTTGTCGAGGATGGCCTGGGAGCGCTTGGCCGCGGCGGCCAGCGTCTTCGCCGGGTCGGCGCCCTTCTTGACGATGGCGGTGGCCGCGTCGACGTACGGCTGGCTGACCTCGGTGGTCCACAGTGCCGGCTGTTTGAGTCCGTGGGCGGCCACCGCGTCCATGACGGTCTTGGCCGGGCCGCTGCTCAGCTTGCCGGCCTTGGCGGCGGTGCTGGTGCGGGGCGGGATGTGGAAGCCGTAGCCGAGGTTCCAGTCGGTCTGCGCGGTGGCGTTCTCCACCCACAGCCAGCGCACGTACTTCTTGGCCGCCTCCAGGTTCTTGCTCTTGCCGTTGACGACCTGCACCCAGCCGCCCATCTCCACCACTTCCTGGCCGCCGGGGCCGAACGCGGGCAGCGGGAAGGCGTCGACGTCGTCGCCCAGCTCTGCGGTCATGCCCGGCACCGCCCACATGCCGATCCACTGCATGGCTGCCGCTCCGCTGATCAACGCGCCTGGGTCCCACCAGTCGGTCGAGTAGCCCTGCAGGGTGGCCTTGCTGTCGTACAGTCCCTTCAGTGCGGCCAGCGCCTCGACGACCTTGGGGTCGTCATAGGCGATCGTCCGATCGTCGATCAACATGTTGCCGTTCGACCAGGGCACCAGCTTGTTCATCGGACCGATGCCGTCGTTCCCGATGAACAGCCCCTTCTGCTTGCCGGCGGTGAGCTTCTTGGCCGCCTCGACCAGCTCGGGGAACGACGTCGGGATCGCCACTCCCGCCTTCTGCAGCAGGGACTTGCGGTAGAACAGCAGCATCGGGTCGATGATCATCGGCACCGCGTAGACCTTGCCGCCCCACGTGTACGGCGCCAGCACCTTCTCGCTGAAGTCGGCCTTCTCCGCCCCCAGCACGTCGTCCAGCGGCGTGACCTGGCCGGCTTTGACCATGTTGGGGCTGACGTCGTTGACCTCGTAGACGTCGGGGCCGTCGGCGGTCAGCACGGCGGCGGTCCACTTGGTGCCGTAGTCACCCGGGATCCAGGACACCTTGACCGCGATGTCGGGGTTGGCCTTGGTGAAGTCGGCCGCGTACCGCATCGCCGCCTGCTGGGTGCCCTCCTCGCCGTACTCGTGGTACCAGTGATTCAGCGTGACCTTGGGAGCGCCCGCGGCGGGCGCCGAGGACTTGGTCTTGGCCAGCGGGTCGCCGCCGCACGCGGAGACGGCCACGCCGGCGGCGAAGAGCACGGACCCCTTGATGAGTCCGCGGCGCGAGAGTGATCTGTCCATCGGGGCCACCTTTTCTGGGGGGCGAAGTTCTGTGCTTGGCTGCGCGACGGTTCTTGCGTGCCGCCATGTGCCGGCGGGGTGATGGCTTCTGCGTGCGCGATGGTGACGTGAACATGCGGGACATGCGCGCGTCTCAGTTGACGGTCGCCGGGGTCCGGGTCGGCTGCGAGCGACAGCCATGCCGTGGATGTTTACGTAAACTTCCGTTGCGGTATGGTGGCACCCATCACATCAGAGGGTCAAGAGCCTCGATCGCCGAGCTTCGGCCGGCGGAGGCGAGCGGATCAGGCGGGAGCGGACACGACGATGGACCGTGACGATCTTGACCAGCAGGTTCGCGTGTCGGCGGGCGGGGCGGACCGCGGTGGCTCCGGCATCCCGGGTGGGCGTCGCAAGCAGCGCGTCTCCATGGCCGACGTCGCCAAGCTGGCCGGCGTCTCCTCCCAGACGGTCTCCCGGGTCTCCAACGGGCACCCCGGCGTCATCGGCTCGACCCGCGAGCAGGTGCTCGCCGCGATGCGCCAGCTCGGCTACCGGCCCAACAGCGCCGCCCGGGCCCTGCGGTACGGGAAGTTCAACACGATCGGCGTGATCCTGTTCGACCTGTCCTCCATCGGCAACAGCCGTACCGTCGAGGCGATCGCCACCCACGCCGCCGCCGAGGGGTACGCGATCACCCTGATCCCCCTCGACGTCCCCACCCAGGACAGCGTGCTGGGCGCCTTCACCCGGATGGGCGAGCTCGCCGTCGACGCCGTGATCATCATCATGGAGACCCGCCTGCCCGACAACGGCACCGTGACGCTGCCCCCGGGCGTCCACGCCGTCGTCGTGAACTCCGACGCGGGTGACCGCTACAGCGTCGTCGACACCGACCAGGCCCAGGGCGCCCGCCTGGCCGTCGGCCACCTGCTCGACCTCGGCCACCGCACGGTCTGGCACGTCGCCGGGCCCGAGTCGTCCTTCGCCGCGCAGACCCGTGCCAAGACCTGGCGCCTGGTGCTGGAGGAGGCCGGGCGCCCGGTCCCGCCGCAACTGTCCGGCGACTGGTCGGCCGAGTCCGGCTACGTCGCTGGTCTGAGGCTGGCCGAGGAGCCGGACTGCACCGCGGTGTTCGCCGCCAACGACCAGATGGCCATGGGGCTGCTGCGCGCCTTCCACGAGCGGGGGCGTTCGGTGCCGGGTGACATCAGCGTGGTGGGCTTCGACGACTTCTCCGAAGCCGCCTTCTGCATCCCGCCCCTGACCACGATCCACCAGGACTTCGCCGAGGTCGGACGCCGCTGCGTCCAGGGTGTCCTGCGGCAGATCCGCGAAGGCGGCGCCCTTCCGCCCGGCACCGACCTCGTCCCTCTCCGCCTGGTGGTGCGTGACAGTTCGGCGTCTCCCGCGCGGTAGTCAGGTGATACCGGGCTCGGAACCGGCCACTCGTTCTCATCCCGTGGGGGTTGACGCTCGTGGCGATCCGCGCAATCATCACGTCGTGTTTACGTAAACGTCGCACGGGACGCGGCGAAGTTCACGTAATCGACACACACTTCCGCTATCTCACGACCTTTGCGCGAGCTTTCCGACGGCGCTGATGTTTACGTAAACATCCTCGCCGAAACGCGCTGCGCGTGTTCCCCCTGCAGGCGAGCAGTCACGGCAGCCGTCCGTCCCTCAATGCGTCCTCTCACCGGGAGGAAGAACCATGACCTGAGCCGAACGACATGAACGCCCCGGTCAGCGCCCGACTGCGAAGAGGGGCTGACATCCCCGCGAAATCTCACTGTTCAAGCACTTCGTACTTCCGAGCGGGTCGGAAATAAGGACACCCCCCATGGAATTCCATCCTCAGACGAGGTCGCGCTCACGCGCCAACCGCTTCACCGCAGGCTTGATCGGCGTGGCGATCGCCGCGTCGATGTCGCCGGCCTTCATCGCCTCTCCTGCCCTCGCCGGTCCGACGGCCTCGGCCGCGGCGGCGGACGGCCCGATCACCATCGACAACTCCACCGGGCTGACGCCCGACGGCAAGGGCTTGGGCCCCGGCCTCGACAACACCGCCGTGGACGGCTACTACTACTCGATCGGGCAGGCCCAGCTCGACAGCTCCGCCGGCGGCAACAACATGTACCTGTACCGCGGCAAGAGCTGGATCGACAAGGAACGCGTCACCAAGGTGTTCGGCCCGGAGACGCCGTACGTGCACCCCGACGGCACCCGGTCCTACCCGTTCGCCAACGCCAATCTCGAACGGATCGACTTCGAGCGGTCCAAGACCGGCAAGTACGTCATCTGGGCACACTGGGAGTTGTTCCGGGGGTACGGCGCCTCGCAGACGGTCGTGCTGCAGGCCGACCGGCCGGAGGGCCCGTACACGGTCGTGACCGACCACGCCCGGCCGGGCGCCAGCCTCAACGTCGGCCCGCAGGGCCAGCCCGGCACCACCGACTTCACCGACGCCATGGGCGAACGGGTCGGCCAGTTACGCCCCGACTGGGACACCAAGAACGCCGCCGGAACCTACGACGGCAGCCCGGAAATTCCGGTGAACGGCCGGGACTACCCGTCCCAGGTGCAGAGCTTCGAAACTCCGCGCGGTCCGCGCGGCGGCGGCTACGACCCGGACAAGCCCGGCCGCGTAGGGGGCGGCAGCTACGGGACGTCCCAGGTAGGGAACTGGTGGACGTACCAGTTCAACGACCTTCGCACGGACATGACGCTCACCGCCGTCGCGGTGCGGATGACCCCCTACGACCAGACGGCCTACGACGCCGCCAAGGCCCAGGGCGTCAACCCGAGCGCGGAGTCCTACATCGTCCGCTACCCGGCGGCGAAGTCCGACCCGACGAAGGCCGCGGGCATCTCGGCCCAAGGGTACGGCGGCTCGAACGGGGCGTACGACCCGAACCCGAACGACGCGACGGTCCCGATCGTGGACGAGATGGCCAAGTCCACGGTGGCCAAGGAGAGCTACCACGCCGTCAAGGACGACAGCCAGGCCCGCCAGACGCTCAAGACGCCGCTGATCTCGCCGCGCGTGGACGAGAACCGGGGCGTCAACGCCGGCAACCAGTCCGTCGTCGTCAACGAGCGCGACAACGTCTACGTCACCGCGGACATCGACCTCAACAAATACAAGGTGCTGGTCACCACCGACGGCTCCGACCCCAGGACCAGCGGCACGGCCTTCCAGTGGGAAAACCGGTGGGACGTGCCGAACGTCCCCATCCGCGACGGCATGGTGGTCAAGGCCGTGTCGGCGAACTCCGACAGGACCCAGTTCTCCGACGTCGCCACCACCACGTTCAAGGTGGCTCAGCCCGGCAGCCAGGAGTCCAAGGACGTCCCGGTGTTCGAGCCGGTCATGACCTTCAAGAGCGGCGACTGGAAGGTTCCCGCGGAGGGAGGCATGTTCGGGTACGCCGAGCTGCGCATCCTGTCGCCGACGTACAACGCCGAGGTCTACTACGCGATGGACGGCGGCAGCCCCGTGCCGCCCCGCTACGGGCAGAACATCGGCTTCGGCAGCCGGGACTACGCCATCTACACCGATGACCCGGCGATGGGCGGCGACGGCAAGCAGTACCTGATCACGGGTACGGACCACATCTACATGCGGGTGTGGGAGCTGAACGCGGACCTCACCGGCGTGGTGCCCGACAAGGCGTACGACATCAACATCGCCAAGCACCGTGAGGCGCCGCAGGCGATCCGCGGACCGGGCGGCAAGTACGTCTACCTTCTCACCTCCGGCCAGTCCGGCTGGTTCAAGAACCAGGCGATGTACCAGCGCATCGCCAACATCTCCGAGGGCTTCACCCGGCCGCGCGACAAGCACGGGTTCCGCAACGGGCAGGACGCCTGGACGCCTCTGCAGCCGTTCGCCGACAACACCACCTACAACAGCCAGGTCGGCGGGGTCTGGAACCTCGGTACCAAAGACCAGCCGGTCTACCTGTTCAACGGGAGCCGCTGGCTCGTCAACGACCTGGAGCACTCCACCACGATCTGGCTGCCGCTGACGATCGACGACGACGCCATGGGCCCGGGCGGGGACACCGGTAAGACGGTGACCGTCGGCACCGGCAAGGACGGCCCGGTCACCTCGCCGACCTACAAGCCCTACCCGGGGCGCGTGTCGGTGAAGTGGATGCAGCAGGTCAACGTGGACCTGACCGCGGGCACCGTCGGGCCGGCCAACGTCTACGACGAGCAGATCCCGATCGCCACCGACCCGGCCAACCTCGGCAACACCGACCCGGACAACCACACGCCGCGCGTGATCGACTTCCAGCCGATCGGTGACTTCTACACCTGCGACCAGATCGACCCGCAGGGCGTCAAGGACTGGACGACGTGCCCCGGCGGCCCTCTGGAGCAGCAGGGCATCGTCCGTCGCTACGACGTCGGGCAGGCCTTCAACGGCATCGACTGGGACCTGGACAACTACGACGGCACCGACCAGTCCTACCGCGGTGTCAACGGCAAGTTCTTCATCACCCTCGACCTGGGGCAGCCCCGTGACCTGACGACGATCGGGCTGTCGTTCCGGGCCGTGGGCGGGTCCGACGCGGCGCACCGGTACACGATCTCGGGGTCCAACGACAACCAGAACTGGACCACGATCGTCAACAACAACCAGAACGACTTCCCCGGCTTCCAGTCCCACGACCTGACCGGCCGGACCTACCGCTACCTGAAGTACCAGAACAACGATGTCTGGGACGTGATCCACAACTGGCGCGCGGACTGGGCCCGCGGCATGTACGAGATGACGATCAGGGCGGAGAAGCTCATCCCGCTCAACGTCACCACGCTGAAGCAGGCCGCCGGGCAGGCGACGATCCTGGCGGCGATGACCGACACCTTCACGGCGAAGAGCCTGGCGAACCTGAGGGAGAAGCTGGCTCCCGCCCAGGCCCTGCTCGACGCGCTCCGGCGCGAGGGCCAGGCGACCCAGCACACCCAGCAGGAGGTCGACCAGGCCGTGAACGCGCTGACCCGCGCCATGAGGCAGCTGGTCGGGATCGAGGCCCAGGTGACGGTCGACTTCACCAAGCTCGCCCAGGCCATCGACCAGGGCGAGGCCAGGCTGCTGGAGTCGTCGAAGTACACCGCGCCGTCGGTCGAGGCGCTGCGGAAGGCCGTGAACGCGGGCAGAAAGGCCCTGGCAGCCGTCGACGACCCCGACATGACCCAGAAGAAGATCGACAACCGCACGGCCAAGGTCAACGAGGCCATCCTCGGCCTGCAGCCGCAGCCGCAGAACGAGGCGGCGGTCGACGCCTCCACGCTGAAGGACGTCGTGACGAAGGCGCCGACGGTCAAGGACGACTACACGGCCACGTCATGGGCGCCGTTCGCCAAGGTGCTGGAGACGGCCAAGACCGTCCTCGCGGCGCCGAAGTCGCAGGAGCAGGTCGAAGCGGCGCTCGACGCCCTGGCCGCGGCGGCTGACGACCTCGACAAGAAGGAGTAACCAGATCGCCACAAGGTCGGGGAGACCAGCGGTTCCGCACAACGGACGGCTGGTCTCCCCGATCCGAACGCCACAGGCCCGAACTCCGTCACCCTCCTGCGAGGGTGGCCTTTCGTGTTCTCCGGCGGCGTATCCCGAAACGACCTGCGCAGGCATCCCCGCCCCACCTCACGAACGGATCGGTCAAGAGTTGAACACCACCCCCGCCACGGTCACCGTCTCCACCCCGACCGTCGAGCACCACCGAGAACCGCTCGGCATCGGGGAGTCCGGCCCGCGCATCTCCTGGAAGACCACCGCGCCGCCGGACTGGGTCCAGCGCGCCTACCAGCTACGGTTCGAGAGCCACGGCCGCACCGAGACCACCGAGTGGATCACCGGTGATGACTCGGTCCTGGTGCCCTGGGCCCGCGCACCGCTCGTCTCACGGGAACGCGTCCACCTCCAGGTCCGGGTGCGCGGCGGCGCGGGCCCGGCCGGCTCGTGGAGCCCGCCGCTGGCCGTCGAGGCCGGACTGCTGCGCGCCGAGGACTGGACCGCCGTCGCCGTCGCCCCTCAGGAGAGCGACGACCGCCGCCCACCCCTGCTGCGCAAGGAGTTCCGCCTGCCCGGCCAGGTCGAGCGGGCCCGCCTGTACGTCACCGCCCACGGCCTGTACGAGGCCGAGGTCAACGGCGTCCGCGTCGGCCGGGACGCGCTGACGCCCGGCTGGACCAGCTACGGGCACCGCCTGCTCTACCAGACCTACGACGTCACCGGCCTGCTGAACCCCGGCGACAACGCCATCGGCGCGTGGCTGGGCGACGGCTGGTACCGGGGCCGGCTGGGCGACCACGGCGGCCACGCCAGCCTGTACGGCACCGATGTGGCGCTCCTGGCCCAGTTGGAGGTCGTCCTCGCCGACGGCCGCCGCGTGACGGTCGCGACCGACGAGTCCTGGCGCGGCACGTACGGACCGATCCTGGCCGCCGGGCTGCTCGACGGCGAGACCCACGACGCGCGAGCCGAACGACCGGGCTGGTCGCGGCCCGGCTTCGACGACACCGGCTGGAGCCCCGTCCGCGTCATCGCACGGGACCCGGCCACGCTGGCCGCACCCACCGGCCCGCCCGTACGCTGCACCGAGGAGATCCGTCCCGTCTCGGTGACCGCACGCCCGGGCGACCGGCTGATCCTCGACTTCGGCCAGAACCTCGCCGGCCGCCTCCGCATCACCGTCAACGGTCCGGCCGGGCACGTGGTGACGCTCCGGCACGCCGAGGTCCTCCAGGACGGCGAGTTGTGCGTCCGCCCGCTGCGCGAGGCGATCTCCACCGACCGCTACGTGCTGCGCGGCGACGGCCCCGAGACCTGGGAGCCGCGCTTCACCCTCCACGGCTTCCGCTACGCCGAGGTCACCGGCTGGCGCGGCGGCGACCCCGCCGAGGAAGTCGTCGCTCGCGTGTATCACACCGACATGGCGCCCACGGGCTGGTTCACGTGCTCGAACGACCTCGTCAACCAGCTCCACCAGAACATCCGATGGAGCATGCGCAGCAACTTCGTCGGCCTGCCCACCGACTGCCCGCAACGGGACGAACGCCTCGGCTGGACCGGCGACCTGCAGATCTTCGCCCCCACGGCGGCGTTCCTGTACGACTGCCACGGCATGCTCGGCTCCTGGCTGCGCGACGTCGCCGACGAGCAGCTCGACGACGGCACCGTCCCCTGGTACGTACCGGTCATCCCCGGCGTTTCCGCCTGGACCCCTGTCCGGCCGGGCGCGGGCTGGGGGGACGTGGTCACGCTCGCGCCGTGGACGCTGTACCAGGCGTCCGGCGATACCGAGGTGCTGGCCCGCCAGTACGACAGCGCCCGCCGCTGGGTGGACCTGGTCGCCCGCATCGCCGGCCCCTCGCACCTGTGGGACTCCGGCTTCCAGGGGTTCCAGTAGCAACGGAGCAGAATCCAACGAACCCGCTCCTGACCTGCGGTAACAGGGTGTGCCGCAGCCTTACAGGAGGACCACCCGTGGTCATTGGCGCGGAGAGCGGATCCGCAAATTAGCGAGGTTGGAACCCCTTGCGGATGGTGGCGTACTCGTCGCGGGCCTGTCGGACAGCATCGGGGTAGCGCTGGGCCTTCTCGTGTTGTGCGAGGGTGCGGTAGATGCTGGCGAGGGACGGGTTGTGGCCCTTGCGTTTGCCGGTGGGGATGATCAGGTCCTTACGGATCTTTTCGACGGGTTCGCCGGCTGCGCGGCGCCGCAGCACGGTGTGGATCATGTCGTCAGTGATAACGGTGGGACGGCCGCCGTGGTTGCCTTTGCGGGCTGCGGCGTCCAGTCCTTCCAGGGTGGACTCGCGGATTGCTTCCCGCTCGGTTTCGGATGGCGGCGAAGAATGCGAACAGCATCCGGCCGGGTCCGGCCGGATCGTAGATCCCGGCGAGTGGTCCGGCGAGCATCTCCAGGATCAGGCCGTGTGCAGTGAGGTGGTCGGCCAGGGCGGTGAGTTCGCTGGCGTCGCGGCCGAGTCGCTTCATCTCGTACACGGTGAGGATGACGCGGCAGTGTGGGGCATGGGCCTTGATCTGCCGGGCGGTGGCGAGGGCCTTTTCAAACGCGGGCCGGACTTTGAGGCGGGTGGAGATCTTTTCGCAGAAGATCTTGTCGCGGTCGATGCCGTGCGCTTCCAGGGCGTCCAGCTGGGACTGGAGCTCCTGGGTGAGGGAGGAGCAGCGGGCGTAGCCGATGCGGATGTCGGCCGCGGGCCGGTCGGAGTCGACGGGGGCGGGTGGCGGGGTGCCGGGCCGCCACGGCTGGCCGGGTCTGCGGTCGGCGGGGGTTTGGACGCGCAGTCGCTTGGCCAGCCGGGGCACCTTGGTGAAGCGGCCAGTGTGGTAGGTCCCGGCGACGGCGCCGGACCGTGACCGGCAGGGCGATCCGGGTTCGACGTCGCATCGTGGACAGGAACGACGTTCGACCTCATCAGCGTCACGGGTGACATCGGCGGAGGAGATACCGGAATCGGCGGCGGATGCGGTGCTTTCGCGAGCCTGGGGGCCGTCGGCCATGCCCGAATCCTCTCACAAACATTTCTCAGAACCACCAGGCTCGAGGACTTGGCCTGGTCCTCCTGTAGCTACGGCGAGCCGCCACCCCGGCCAGTCCTGAGGGCCAATGAGGGATATGCGAAGAGTTAGTTATCGGTTCCAGCACGTAGTTATCTCAAGTAGTGCATACCTTCCGGTAACCCCTTCGAGCTCCTCAATGGTGATCGAGCTGCTGATAACGCCGGTCTGGGGAGGAGCGCCGAGATGCGTACCGACTGGGAACAGGATGAGCTGATCAGCGCGTGGACGCTGGTGGAGGGTGATTGGGACCTGGTCGGGGAAAAGGCAGGGGCCGGCAAGCTCGGTTTCGCCTTGATTTTGAAGTTCTACGAGATCGAGGGGCGGTTTCCCGCCTATCCCGAGGAGATACCGGCGGCCGCGGTGCAGTACGTGGCATCGCTGGTGGAGGTCGAGCCGGAGCTGCTGGCGAAGTACTCCTGGCGGGGCAGGACCATTGAGCGTCACCGGCGCGGATCCGCAAGCGATTCGGTACCCGTCCGGCGTCTGAGGACGATGAGGAGCGGTTGGCGCAGTGGCTGGCCGACAAGGTGTGCCCGATCGAGACGAACCGTGATCGCCTGGCCGAGGCGGTGCGCGAGCGGTGCCGCAGCGCCAGGATCGAACCGCCGGCCAGTGGCCAGGTGGAACGGGTGGTCAATTCCGGATGCCGCCGTTTCGAGAATGCCTTCGCCGAGCAGGTGATGGCGCGGCTCGGGCCGGCCGTGTGCGCTCGGCTGGAGGAGTTGCTGCGGCGGCCGCACGTGCTGGCCGAGTTGAAGGCCGACCCGGGGCCGCTGGGGCTGGACACCCTGCTGGTGGAGATCGGCAAGCTGGCGACCGCTCGCTCCCTGGGGCTGGGCGAGGCGGTGTTCGCCGAGATCTCCGATCAGATCGTGGCGGCGTGGCGGGGCCGGGCGATGCGGATGTATCCCTCGGATTTCGCGGCCTGCTCGGCGCCGGTGCGCTACACGCTGCTGGCGGCGTTGTGCTGGACCCGGCAGGCCGAACTCGTGGACGGGCTGGTGGAACTGTTGATCGGGCTGATCCACCGGATCAACGCGCGCGCCGAGCGGCGGGTGGAGAAAGAGCTGATCGGTCAGCTCGCCGCGGTGCCCGGCAAGCGCGGCATCTTCACCAAGATGGTCAACGCCGCGCTGAGCAAGCCCGATGAGACGGTCCGGCAGGTGGTCTTCCCCGCGGTGCCGGGCGGGGAGAAGACGCTGCGGGCGCTGGCCAAGGAGCTGATGGCCACCGAGCGCGTAGTCGCCGAGCGGATCCGCTACCAGTTGCGCGGTTCCTACTCGCACTACTACCGGCGGATGCTGGCGCCGCTGCTGGCCGCGCTGGAGTTCAAGTGCCACAACACCGCCTACCGGCCGGTGATGGACGCCATCGAGTTGCTGGCCCGCTACGCGGGCGTCGATTCCGATCAGCGGCACTACGCGACGGCGGAGACGGTGCCGATCGACGGGGTGGTGCCCAAGGCATGGCTGGAGGGCGTCGTCGACGCCGGTAGCGGCCGGGTGGAGCGGATTCCGTACGAGCTGTGCGTGCTGATCGCGATGAGTGCCTGTCTTTGAACATCAAGATCAAGTAGTGGCGCTGTAGTGTCGCGTGTTCTTCTCGCGCTGCTGGAGTTCGGCGACTGTGTTGATGTGCCTGGCCTGCGGCCGGGAGTTGCCGACGCGTTGTCGGGTAGACGCGGTGTACTGCTCGCCGGCGTGCCGGAGCAGGCGGTGGAGGTGGGTGCGGCGCAGCCGGACGGTTGTGGCGATCTTGCAATCGGGGTCGGCGCAGGGCTGGGTGGTGTGTCCACAGTGCGGGACGGGATGGGTGGCGGGCACCGAGCACCAGGCGGGCGCGATCTACTGCAGCCCGAGATGCCGGACGAGGGCGTGGAGACAGCGTCAGAGCCGTTCGTAACGCCGTCACCGTGACGGCGTTACGAACGGCTCATGGAGCGATCTTCCGCCCGCTCTGACCTGTGAGAAAGTGCTTTGTGTCTACCTATTGTCGCTTTGCGTTGCGGCCCGTGGCTGAGGTCTTTTCGGGTTTCCCGCCCCTGCTGAAGCGGATCTTGAAGATCGCCGGCCTGCGCACCGCGTTCAAGGTTGAAGCCTCGATGGAGGAGCCTATCCAGGCAATGCAGGCATCTCCCCAGCCTGACGCTCCCGAAGGCGCTGACCCATCCGATTGATCAGCACGGCGACAACCGCAACACCACGACCCCCCGTCACTTCATGCTGCCGGGGATTGTCAGGTGACACCCGATCTGGCCACGGCATCCGTTGAGGGCCAAGGGTCACACGTGCAGCTCAGGCTGGAAGCCGGTCCAGCGCAGTTCGGCGGGCAGGTGCCCCATGTCGTTGTAGAAGAGGATGGATGCGGGACGGTCGGCTGCGTACCGGATGACAGTCAGGGCGGCGTTGCCGTGGTTGAGTCCGAGCCAGCGCCACTGCGGCGCGTCGAGGGCGGCACGGACGAGCCAGCCGATGAGGAAATTGTGCGTGACCACCAGTTCGTGGCGGGTTCCCTGCGCCGCCGGACCCGTGAACGTACGCAGGGCGCGTGCGGCGAGATCGTCGCCCTCGTCGGCGGGGAACTGCTCCAGGAAGCTCAGGTAACGGTCGGCGTGCTCCGGCGGCAGCTCATCTTTGTCCGGCCGGTAGGGGACGTAGTCACCGGCAGCCTCGGACTCCACCAGGGGGATGCCGGGAAGATGCTCGCCGATCAGGCGGGCGGTCTGCGTCGTCCGGGAGAGCGGACCGTGATGGATCTCGGAAAGAGGGACGTCGCGGAGCCGCTCGCCGAGCAATGCGGCCTGACGGCTGCCGTTCTCAGTGAGGGCCTGTTCGTCCGGAGTGGCCTCGCCGTGGCGCGTGAGGTACAGGAAACGGGTCATGATTGCGCCCATTATTCCTGTGAAGTCATCAAGCCGGCGCCTGGCCCCTCCACTGGCACTGACCACATCTCTGGCCACTTTGGATGGCACGCGGCTAGATATCACGACACCTGACCGAGTCTTCCACACCTCGGCTCTCACGATGCTGGCGGCCGACGGTGACCGCCTTCAAGGTCCAGTCGGGGGTTCAAAGACAGGCACTGAAGGACGCACTGCGCCGCCGCGAGATCTACGTCGAGGGCGCCGGCCGCTGGCGTGACCCCGATGAGGACCTGCCCGGCGACTTCGAGGACAACCGGGACGTGCACTACGCGGCGCTGGACAAACCGCTGGACCCGACGGAGTTCATCGCCGGCCTGAAGACGCGGATGCGGGCCGCGCTGGACAAGCTGAACGCCGGCCTGACCGCCGGCAGTACCGGCGGGGTGCGGATCATCACGCGGGCCGGCAAGCCGTGGGTGAGCGTCCCCAAGCTCGACAAGCTGCCCGAGCCGAGGAACCTGGGCAAGCTCAAGGCCGAGGTCCAGCGCCGGTGGGGCACCATCGACCTGCTCGACATCCTCAAGGACACCGCCTTCCTCACCGACTTCACCGACGCCTTCACCTCGGTGGCCACCCGCGAGGTGCTGGACAAGCAGACGCTGAACCGCCGGCTGCTGCTCGTGCTCTTCGCGCTGGGCACGAACATGGGGATCCGGCAGATGGCCGCGACCGGCGACCACGGCCAGGACGAGGCCGCGCTACGGCACGTGCGCGCGACCTACGTCAACCCGGGAGAACCTGCGGGCGGCGATCGTCGCGGTGGTCAACGCCACCCTGGAGGCCCGCGATCCTGCGTGGTGGGGCGAGGCGACCAGCACCGCCTCAGACTCCAAGCGATTCGCCTCCTGGGACTCCAATCTGATGACCGAGTTCCACGCCCGCTACGGCGGTTACGGCGTCATGATCTACTGGCACGTCGACAAAGGCCGCCTGTGCATCTACTCCCAGCTCAAGTCGTGTTCCTCCTCCGAGGTCGCGGCGATGATCGAGGGCCTGCTGCGGCACTGCACCAACGCCGAGATCGAGGCGAACTACACCGACACCCACGGCGCGACCACGGTCGGGTTCGCCTTCACCGAGCTGCTGGGCTTCAAGCTGCTGCCCCGGCTGAAGAACATCGGCGCGATCGACCTGTACAGCCCCGACGCCGTCCAGACCGCCTGGCCGAAGGTGGACAAGATTCTCAAGAAGCGGCCGATCGACTGGGACCTCATCGCCCGCAACTACGACCAGATGATCAAGTACGCGACGGCGCTGCGGTTGCGAACAGCGGAAACCGAGCAGGTGCTGCGCCGTTTCATGAAGGGCAACGGCCCCAAGCACCCGGTCTATCTGGCCCTGGAGGAACTCGGCCGGGTCGTGCGCACGATCTTCGCCTGCGACTATCTCGCGGATGAGCAGCTACGCCGGGAGATCAACAGCGGTCTACAGGTCGTGGAGAACTGGAACAGCGCCAACGACAAGATCTTCTACGGCCGCGAAGGCGTGCTGACCGGGGCTGACCGTGAGCACGCCGAGGTGTCCATGCTCACCTTGCACCTGCTGCAGTCGGCGTTGGTGTTCATTAACACCCAGCTCCTTCAGGCCGTTCTGCGAGATCCGCAGTGGGCCCGCAAGCTCACCGAGGAGGACCGGCGAGCCCTCAGCCCGCTGTTCTGGGCTCACGTGAACCCCTACGGCCGGTTCCGGCTGGACATGGATGCCCGGCTCGACTTCACCACGGTCTGAACGGGCTCTTCAGGCCGGCGGGAGAGGGCCCAGGTCGCGGATGATCCCGGCCAGGGCCCGGATGGGCTCGCTCTCCGCCTCGCTGCGCCACACCAGCGCATACGGCAGCGGCTCCATGTCGGTGACCGGCAGGTAGGCGATGTCCGGCCGCGCCCAGTAGCGGCTGACGTGGGCGGGGAAGAGCACGACGAGCCCGTCCATGCTGGCGAGGGTCATGGCCTCTTCCGCGTCCCGGACCACGGGGCCGCGTTCGATCTGACGTCCGCGCCGGGTGAGGCGAGGGGCGTAGGCGTCATACCAGTAACCGGGGCCGGTGTCGGCGTGCGGGTGCTGGAAGTCGGAGATCACCTCCAGCGAGACCGACGCGCGCCCGGCGAGCTGGTGGTCGGCGGCGACGGCCAGCACGCGCTGCTCGGCGAACACGACCGGCCCCACGGTGAGGCCGGGTTCGTCGACGGGCAGCCAGCTCACCAGGACGTCGATGTCCCCGCGGCGCAGCGCGGGAAAGGCTTCGCCCAGCTGTGCCTTGTGGATGCGCAGCTTCCATCGCGGGTGGCGCAGGCGGAAGACGTCCCAGTAGGGGCGCAGGTCGTAGGCGTTGAGCGGGAGCATGCCGACGCGCAGCGTGCCGGTGATGCCCTGGCCGACGAGCTGGGCACGTTCCACGCTCTCCTTCAGCCCGGCATACAGCGGACGGAGGTCGTCCCGGAGCTGCCGCCCCACCTCCGTCAGCCGGACCGTGCGATTGTTGCGCTCGAACAGCGGCGCGCCGACCTGCCGTTCCTGCTTCTGGATCGCCTGGGTGACGCGGGCGGGCGACAGGCACAGCCGAGCGGCGGTCCGGCCGAAGTGCAACTCCTCGGCCAAGGTCAGGAAGATCTCGATGTCCCGCAGTTCCACGCCTGACCTGCTCCGTCCACTCCCACTGAAGATGATCTTTCGGGTTTCGCCGTTGTTCCGGATATTCACCGTACTTGATCCTCGATTCGTACGATTCGCCGTCGGTCGAGGGAGCACGTGGATGGACGTCCTTGTTTGCGGTGCCGGCGTCGCCGGGGCCGCCCTGGCGTACTGGCTGCGCCACCACCGGTTCACCCCGACCGTGGTGGAACGTGCGCCCGGAGTGCGCACGGGCGGCTACGCGACGGGCCTGCGCGGCGAGGCGCTGGACGTGTTGGACCGGATGGCCCTGCTGGACCAGGTCCGAGCGCTGGACCTGCGCCTGGGCGGCGCGGCGATGACGGACGAGGACGCCCTGCCGGTGGCGATCCGCCCCACCGACGTCGAAATCCTCAGGGACGACCTGGCCGGCCTGCTGTACCAGGCCACCTGCGGGGAGGTCGAGTACGTCTTCGACGACTCGATCGCGACCCTGGAGCAGACCGACGCCGACGTGCGGGTCACCTTCGACCGCGGCCGGCCGCGCCGCTTCGACCTGGTGGCAGGCGCCGACGGGCTGCACTCGCGCACCCGCTCACTGGTCTTCGGGCCGCAGGAGCGCTTCGTCCGGCACCTGGGCCTCTACACGGCGGTCTTCGGCCTGCCCGGCCGGTTCGGCGGCCGGGTCCACCGCGTACCGGGCAAGGCTGCCGGGGTGCTCGTCACCCGCGACGGCAGCCGAGCCCGTGCGGCGCTGCACTTCGCCTCCGGACCGCTGGCCTACAACCGCGATGACCACGGGCAGCACAAGCACATCGTGGCCGAGCGGTTCGCCGGCCAAGGCCGATTGGTCCGGCGCCTGCTGGCGGAGATGTGGGAGGCGGAGAATCTGTTCTTCGAGGCGAACGCCCAGGTCGAGATGGACCGCTGGTACGCGGGCCGGGTGGTGCTGGTCGGGGATGCCGGTTACTGCGCGGCGCCGTCCTCGGGTCGCGGCGCCTCCCAGGCGTTGATCGGCGCCTACATCCTGGCCGGCGAACTGGCCACCGCTGGAGACCAAGCGGAGGCGTTCGCCGCCTACGAGCGGGAGATGCGCGGCTTCGTCGCCGAGCACCAGCAGATGGGCCGCGAAGGCGCCGACCAGTTCTTCCTGGGCCCACCTCCTGAGGAGGAGCTCGGCACGACGGTGGCCCGCCCGCACCTCGTACGGCTCAGGAACTACGCTCCCGGCCTCGCCGCGGAGCGGTCGTCACCGGGCCGGGCTGCCCGCTGACAGGCCCCTCCGCGAGGGGGACGCACGAACGCCGGATCGGAACGGAACCGGCGGACCAATCATGACGACAGGAAAAAATCATGGCAATCGGCAGGAACGGCCTGTCCGAGCAGGGACTACGCAGACTACGTGAGGTGCTGACCCGGCACGTGGAGTCGGGGAGGATCCCCGGCCTCGTCGCCCTGGTGAGCCGCGGCGGCCAGACACACGTCGAGGCGATCGGGACGATGCGGCACGACGGCGGCACGCCGATGCGCCGCGACACGATCTTCCGGATGGCCTCCACCTCCAAACCGGTCACGATCGCCGCGGCGATGGTGCTGCTGGACGAGTGCCGGCTGCGGCTGGACGACGTGATCGACCCATGGCTGCCCGAACTGGCCGACCGCCAGGTGCTCAAGAGCATCGACGCCGAGCTGGACGACACCGTCCCGGCCCGCCGTCCGATCACCGTGCGGGACGTGCTGACCTCCACCTTCGGCCTCGGCATGGACATGACCGCGCTGGGCACCCCGATCCTGAACGCCATCTTCGAGCGGGGGCTGACCCCGAACCTGCCGACCGAGGTGCCGGAGCAGGACGAGTGGATGCGCCGCCTGGGCGAGCGGCCGCTGATGCACCAGCCCGGCGAGCAGTGGCAGTACCAGATCAGCAGCGACCTGGTCGGCGTGCTCGTCTCCCGGGTCACCGGCCACAGCTTCGAGGACTTCCTGCGCGAGCGCATCTTCGAACCGCTCGGCATGAGCGACACCGGCTTCCACGTGCCCGTCGACCAGCTCGACCGGCTGCCCACCCTGTACGCCCCCGACCCGTCCACCGGCGAGTTCCTCGCCTGGGACGAGCCCGAGAACGGTCGCTGGAGCAAGCCCCCGGCGTTCCAGGGCGGCGGTGGCGGCCTGGTGTCGACCGCCGACGACTACCACGCCTACTTCCGGATGCTGCTCAACGGCGGGGTGCACCAGGGCCGCCGCGTCCTGTCCCGGGCGGCCGTTGAGCTGATGACCACCAACCGGCTCACCGCCGAGCAGAACGCCGCCCGCACCGCCCTGGCCACCAGCGCCGTGCACATCTCCTTCGGCCAGGGCCAGCAGGGCGGCTGGGGCCTGGGCATGGCGGTGCGCACCTATCGCGGCGACTACGCGCCGATCGGCCAGTTCGGCTGGGACGGCGGCAGCGGCACCTCCGCCTACGCCGACCCGGGCAACCAGCTCACCGGCATCCTGCTCTGCCAGCTCGGCTACACCGTCCCGAATCCGGCCCACCTGATGGCCGACTTCTGGACCACCGTCTACCAGGCCATCGACGACTGATGCAAGGAGTGAATATCATGCGTGTCTGGTTCATCACCGGCGCCTCCAGGGGGCTGGGCAGAGCGTTCGCGGAGGCGGCGCTGGAGCGAGGAGATCGCGTCGTGGCCGCGGCCCGCGACGTGGCGCCGCTGGCGGCCCTGCGGGCCCGCCATCCCGACACCCTGGCGTGCCTCCCGCTCGACGTCTCCGACCGCGCCGCGGTGCACGAGGGCGTGGAACGGGCGGTCGCCGCGTTCGGCAAGCTCGACATCGTGGTCAACAACGCCGGCGCGATGTTGTACGGCATGGTCGAAGAGGCCACGGAGCTCCAGATCAGAGCCCACTTCGACGTCAACGTCCTGGGCCAGATCTGGGTCACCCAGGCCGTGCTGCCCCACCTGCGCGCCCAGGGCTCGGGCCACATCCTCCTGGTGACGACGATGGGCACGGGCGGCGGGATGGCCTCGGCCGGTCTGTACGCGGCCGGCAAGTCCGCGATCGACTCCCTCGGCCAGGCGCTGGCCATGGAGGTCGAGCCCTTCGGCGTCAAGGTCACCATCGTCCAGCCGGGCGGCTACGACACCGGACTGTTCACGACCGGTACGACGGCCACCACGCCGGACCCGGCGTACGACGCGCTGCGGGCGAAGCTCGCCGAGATGTGGGGCGACGAAGCGGGGCCCGACCCCAGCACGGCCGCGCCGGTCGTCATGCGACTCGTGGACCTGCCCCGCCCGCCCCTGCGGCTGATCGTCGGCGGCCAGTCCTTCGACCTGGTCCAGCAGATGAACCAGGCCAGGACCGAGGAGTACCGCGCCTGGGAACACCTCAGCCGCCTGGCTCCCGGCTGACAGCTCCGTCCCGACACGATTGAGAGATCATTGATGATGAAGCACCACGATGCCACCCAGCCCGCGCAAGAAGAGCGGCCGGCGGGGAAGACCGACGTGATCATCGTGGGGGCCGGCCCGACCGGCCTCATGATGGCCGCCGAACTGCGTCTGGCCGGAGTGCGGCCGCTGGTGCTGGAACGACAGCCGCGACCCCGCGACACCCCCAAGGCCGGCGGCCTGGGCGGCCAGATCCTGGAACTGCTGCGCCACCGAGGCTTGCTGGAACGTCTCCAAGCGGCCTGCACCGGCCCGATGCCCGCCCCCCGGTTCCCGTTCGGCGGGGTGCACCTGGACTTCACCCGGATGCCGGATCCCCCCATGCACGCCCTGCCCCTGCCGCAGCAACTGCTGGAGCGGCTGCTCGACGAACGCGCCGGCGAACTCGGCGCCGAGGTCCGCCGCGGACACGAAGTGATCGAGGTGAGTCAGGACGACGACGCGGTGACCGTGGACGTGCGCGGCCCGAACGGCCCCTACCAGGTGAGCGCCCGCTACGTCGTGGGATGTGACGGCGCGCGCAGCCGCATCCGCGAGGGGGCCGGCATCCCGTTCCCGGGCACCATCTATCCCGAGGTCAACCGGCTGGCCCAGGTCACCCTGCCCGACACGGTCGCCGTTCTCGGCAACGGCGATCTCGACGTCCCCGGCTTCGGCACCATCCGCGCCGGATTCACCCGCACCGATCAGGGCCTGCTCGGCGTCGGCTCCTCACCCGGCAGCCGGTCCGTCTCCCTCTACACCATCGAGGACGAGACCACCGAATACGACGACGACGTCCCGATGACCCTCACCGAACTGCAGGACAGCATCCACCGCGTGCTCGGCGCCCACCTGCCGCTGGCGGGATCGACCCGGCTGTCGCGCTTCACCTTCAAGGCCCGCCAGGCCGAGCGCTACCGCGAGGGGCGCATCTTCCTGGCCGGTGACGCGGCGCACCTGTTCCCCGCCACCGGAGTGGCGCTCAACGCCGGCATGCTGGACGCGGTCAACCTGGGTTGGAAACTGGCCGCCGACCTGCACGGCACGGCCCCGGCCGGCCTGCTGGACACCTACCACGCCGAACGCCGTCTCGCCGGCGCCCGCACCATGCTGCATACCCGAGCGCAGGTGGCCCTGCGGCGCGGGCACGACGCCGCCGCCGAAGCGCTCCGGGAGCTCTTCACCGAACTGCTCACCGACGAGCAGCCGCTGCGCCGCATGGGCGCCCTCGTCGCCGGCACCGACATCCGCTACCCGATGCCCGGCACCGGTCATCATCGGCTGGCCGGCACCTTCGCCCCCGACCTCACCCTGCACACCGACGAAGGCATCACCAGCGTCGCCGAGCTCATGCACACCGCCCGGCCCGTCCTGCTCGACCTGGCCGACCGCCCAGAGCTCCGCCAGGCCGCCCGGGACTGGCGGCATCTCCTCGACGTCCACACCGCCAAGACCACCGACCGGCCGGCCGACACCCTGCTGATCCGCCCGGACGGCCACTTCGCCTGGGCCGCCGGCCTCGACGAACCCGCGGACACCGCCACGCCCTCGCTGCGTGCGGCACTCTCCGCATGGTTCGGAACGCCTTCGAACACCGGAGAGAGACATGACAAGTAGATTCACCGAGTTGACCATCGACTGCCACGACCCGGAGACGGTCGCGGCCTTCTGGTGCGAGGTCCTGGACTTCAAAGTGATCGACCGCAACGACGGCAAGGTCGAGATCGGCTCCTGGGAGCCGACCATCGAGCAGGTGCTCACCCGCCAGATGCCGCCCACCCTGCAGTTCATTCAGGTGCCCGAAGGCAAGACCGTGAAAAACCGGCTCCACCTCGACGTCAGCCCGATCGACGGCAGCACCGACGACGAGGTGACCAGGCTGCTCGGTCTCGGCGCCGTCAAGAGAGATGTGGGCCAAGGCCCAGACCGAAGCTGGGTGGTCATGGCCGACCCCGAGGGCAACGAGTTCTGCGTCGTGCGCACCCTGGCGGTGACGCACCACCGTTAGCGTCCCTGTTCCTGCCACACTTTCGTCGTGCTGAAATGCCCGGGCCTCGTGATCTTGGATCTTGGGCAGGGCCGGCGGCGATGTCGTCGGGTGGGCCGGTGGACAGGCTTGGCCTGGTACGACAGCCTCGCCGCCCACCCCGACCCGGCCACCATCGAGGTTGACGGCCACAGCTCGCAACGCCGCCCCGCTTCACCTCCTATCAGGACAGGACCGCGAATTTTCTGAGCAACAGCGGCACGGAGAGAAAACCTATGTCGGCGCGCTGATGATCGTCGCGGGACCTCTCGGTTCGCCCATTATCCCATGTACGTGATAACAGATTATTATCGCGTGAACCTTACGTATTGCATCTGATGCATGGTCGCTGCGATGAGCGCACGAAGGGCCGAGCTGCGG
>NZ_JBFAHK010000028.1:0-90453 GCF_040802095.1 Nonomuraea sp. NPDC050783 | reverse complement strand
CACCACTGGCGAGCCCTGCGCGAGAGCGGCGTGATCCGCCAGCGCCGCGCCGGTCGCAAGCTCTACCTCACGCTGCGCCGCGACGATCTGGAGACTCGCTTCCCCGGCCTGCTCGACATCGTCCTCAACCGGACGGCTCAGGACAGGGGCGAGTGAGCACGCCGCGTTGAGCCGGGCTCGAACCTCCGGGAACGTACTCCGCTTGGCTCGAAAAGAGGAGGCAACCCCAGATCGTGGCGTAGATGATGGCGTTCACCTCGGCACGGATGCTGGTGGCCAGGCCCTCCAGCGTCGTATCCCCGAGCAGCTCCAACCGCCCGCAGTCATGGCTTCGGGGTGAGTCCCACCCACCAGCCCGTCAACTCGGCCGGCAACCGAGCATAACTCCGTTTGCCGGCAACTTCCGCCCGCAAAGCGGGAACACCCCATGCGGGGCCCAACGAACGGCCCAACGAACGGGCCCAGCGAACGGGGCCGGCGCAGTGGTGTCATGGCGGTCAGAAAGGGACGGTTGATGAAACAGTCGCGTCAGACGACGACCCCGCCCCGCTGACGGGCTTCAGCGACGCGCAACGCCGGGCGGCGATCGAGCGCTGGCGGCTGCTGAGGGCCCATCTCGAAGAAGGGTGTCCCCCTTTCCCGGCTCGCCGTCTCCTGCGGGGCCGCCGAGCGGACGCTGCGCCGGTGGCGCCGCGGCCTGTCGGGCCGGTGGCCTGGCCGCTCTGGTGCGCCGGCCGCGTTCGGACCGCGGCCGGGCACGGATGCCCGAGCCGTTGCGGCTGCTGATCGAGGGCCTGGCGCTGCGACCACCCCGCCCAAGTGTGGCGTTGATCCACCGGCAGGCCGCCAGCATCGCCACCGCGCAGGAGTGGCCGGTTCCCGGCTACTCCACCGTGCACGAGATCGTCCGCAACCTCGACCCGGCGCTCCTCACGCTCGCCCTGGATGGCGCCAAACGCTACCGGGAGGTGTATGAGCTGGTGCATCGCAGAGAGGCCTCCAAGCCGAACCAGATCTGGCAGGCCGATCACACCGAGCTGGACCTGTGGGTCATAGACCCCAAGGGCCAGCCAGCCCGGCCCTGGCTGACCGCCGTCGAGGACGACCACTCCCGCGCGATCGCCGGGTACGCGGTCAGCCTGGAAGCGCCCTCGGCGCTGTCCACCGCGCTGGCCTTCCGGCAGGCCATCTGGCGCAAGAGCGAGCCGGGCTGGCACGTGTGCGGCATCCCCGGGGTGTTCCACCTCGACCACGGCCCGGACTTCACCTCCTCGCACCTGGAGCAGGTGATGGCCGACCTACGCGTGCGGCCGATGTTCAGCAAGAAGGGCCAGCCGCACGGCCACGGCAAGATCGAACGGTTCATGGTGTCCATGAACCAGATGTGCCTGGCCCACCCGCCCGGCTACGCCCCCAAGGGCAGCAAGGACCGCGCCGCCCAAGCCGCCCTGACCCTCGCCGAGCTCGACGCCGCGATCGGCCGGTTCATCCGCGAGGTTTACAACCTGCGCCCGCACTCCGAAACTCGCCTCCCACCCCAAGCCCGATGGGAGGCCGGCGCGTTCATCCCGCGCATGCCCGACTCGCTGGAGCAACTGGACCTGCTGCTGTGCACTGTCGCCAAACCGCGCAAGGTCCACACCGACGGCATCCAGTTCCTGGCCCTGCGCTACATCGACCCGGTCCTGGCCGACTACGTCGGCGATCAGGTCACCATCCGCTACGACCCCCGCGACATCACCGAGATCCGCGTCTACCTGCGTCACCCCGACGGCACCGACGACACTTTCCTGTGCCGGGCGACCTGCCCGCACCTGTCCGGCGAGACCGTCAGCCTCAAAGAGATCACCGCCGCGCGCAACGCCCGCCGCAAACAGCTACGCGGCCGGCTCACCACCCACGCCACTGTTGTCGACACCCTGCTGGCCCTGCACGACGAACCACTGCCCGCGCCGGTGGGCCACAGCCCGGGCGGCGGCCGGACCCGGACGTCGCCGAATTCCGCCGGACGCTGGCCGAGCTCGACCCGGGCCTGGAGTGGGGCGGCCCGCGGGAGCGGACGGTGCCGGAAAGCGGCGCGATCGTCTACCTGTGCCACCGGCACCGTCAGGGGCTGCGCTACCCGGCCCAGCCCGCCGACAGCTGACCCGGCGGCCTGTCCCGGCACATCAGCGGCGCAGACCATCGCCGCAGGCCATTGGCCTGCTACGGGCTCGGTACCCAGCGGGCTGCTCGCCGGCAGGTCCCGGCCGTTGATCGTCGCGCGGCGTTCGGCGCGGATCGACTGTCCTGCTCGGGCGAGACCACGCTCGAACGGGATCGACCAGGACGCTCCGGCCGGGGCGCCCGTCACCCGGCCATGACCCGCTGGTCACGATTCGCCTACGAGCACTGCCGGGACGCCCGGCCGACGGCGACGATTGAGGGCATGAGCAGACCCAAGGCCGCCGGGCGGATCGCCGTCGCCGTGCTGGCCGTGCTGGCCGTGCTGGCGGCGGTCACGGGGGTGGCCCTGGTCTGGCGGGTCCTGGATCCGGACGATCCGGTCAACCGGGCCGACCTGGCCGCGGTGATCCTGGCCGCGCTCACCCTGGCGGGCACGGTGCTGGTCTGGGCCCGCCGCTCGGCGACCACCCGCCTCGACGCCGGCGCCGGCAGCCGGGCGCGGAATGTCGTGGACGCCGCCGGGCACACCACCGTGGACACCACCGTGGACGCCGCCGCGCAGGTACTGGCCGCCCTGGTGGAGCAGCAGTGGCGCACCGAGGCCCGCCACCGGCTGCTGGAGGACCCCGAACCGATCCCGGTGCGCTGGCAGCTCATCGCCGACGAAACCGTGATGAGCCAGGCCCGCCTGATCAGCGCCGATACCGAGTTCACCCTGACCGGCCGCAGCGACCGGATCGACGCCCTGGCCGGCGCCTTTCGCGGCCTGACCCGGCGGCGGCTGGTCATCACCGGCGGCGCGGGCATGGGCAAGACCACCCTGGCGGTCCAGCTGCTGCTGCAGCTGCTGGCCACCCGCGCGGCCGACCAGGCCGCCGCCGCCGAGGGGCAGATCGTCGCGGTGCCGGTGCTGCTACCGGTCTCCGGCTGGGACACCGACGCGCATCCCCGGCTGCAGGACTGGCTGGCCGTCCGCCTGGCCACCGACTACCCGGCGCTGAAAGCCCCGCAGCTCGGCGCGGGCGCCGCCGCCGCACTGGCCGACGGCGGCCACATCCTGGACGGCCTGGACGAGATCCCCGCCCCCGCCCGCGCCCGCGTCATCACCGCGCTCAACACCTCACTGACCGCCCGCGACCAGCTCATCCTCACCACCCGCCGCGCCGAGTTCACCACCGCCGTCCACGCGGCCGGCCGGCCACTGACCGCCGCAGCGGTGATCGTCCCCAAACCCGTCACCCCGCAAGCCGCCGCCGACCACCTGACCGCCTGCCTGCCCGCCACCCCGCCTGCCGCCTGGAGACAGGTGCTGACCGCGCTGCGCTCCGGCACCGCCCCCGGCCTGACCCGGCTCACCGCCACCCCCCTCGGCTTGTGGCTGATCCGCACCGTCTACCTGACCCCCGGCGCCGACCCCGCCGCACTGCTCGGCCCTTTGGGCAGCGACGCCGACGCGCTGCGCGCCCACCTGCTCGACCGGCTCATCCCCGCCCTGATCCAATCCCGCCCGCCCAGCACCGACCCGGCCGAGCACTTCCGCCCCCGCCACCACCTTGACCCCGAGGCCACCCGCCGCTACCTGACCTACCTCGCCCACGCCTTCCCCCCGGACGCCACCCGCGACATCGCCTGGTGGCGCATCGCCCGCACCACGCCGCACATCCGCCTGATGGCAGGACTCTTCACCCGGTTCACCTCGGCGCTCGCGGGCGCGCTCGCCGGCGGACTCATGCTCGCCCTCATGGCCGGGCCCGGTCAGGGGGCGGGATTCGCGCTGGTGTTCGCGCTGGTGGGGCTGCTTCGGGGAGGCCTGTCCCGAGGGTGGAGCGACGACACCCCTGGCTACGCCGATCTGCGCCTGCGCGGGCGCACGGCCCTCCTGCTCCACTCGGTCGCCGGCAACGCCGCCTACGGGGCCGCCGTCGGGGTCGTGGGCGGGCTGGTGGTCGAGCTCGTGTTCGGGGCCGCGTTCGGGATCGCCTTCGCTGTGGTGGCCGGAGTGGTGGTGACGGTGGCGTCGGCCGTGATCGAGTGGGCGGCGCGGCCCACGCTGACCGCGGTCAGCACGCCGCGCTCAAGCTGGCGGGCCGACGACGCCCTGTGCCGGCTGCAGTCGCACGTGGGCGTCCTCGCCGGGATGCTCGCCGGGGCGCTCGCGGGCATCCTCGCCGGAGTCCTGGCCGACGGGTTCGCGTCCGGGCTCGCGGGGCTGCTCGCAGGGGTCCTGGCGGGCACGCTGTCGGGCGTGTTGACGTTCGGCAACCATCACGCGTCGCTGCTGTGCAAGGTCGCCGGCATGCGGCAGGCGCTCGCCGGACGGCTGCCCAGGCAGATCATGGACTTCCTCGACGACGCTCACCGGCTCGGGCTGCTGCGCGCGGTCGGCCCGGTTTACCAGTTCCGTCACGCGGCGCTGCACGACCACCTCGCCGCCACCGGCCCCTCGGACGAACCTCGCAGTCCTTGACGGGAGAAACCGCCTGCGCGTCCGTGGCCGGCCGACGCTGTTGCCTGCCGGGCCACACCGTTCGGGCATCAGGCAGTCGCCGAGACGCTCGCAGCGCTTCGAGGGCGGCCGAGGCGCACTCCCTCAGCCCCTTTGACCGGGGCGCCGGTGCCTGAACTGACAGCGGCGTCCGGGAGCCGGGTGTCTGGGCCTGGGCTGCTGAGGGGAACTGGCGCTATGGGACGAGGTCGATTTCGATCTCCGGCCACAGGGCCCTTAGTGGGAAGGGCGCGGAGGTGACGACGGGGATGGAGCGCCGGCGTGCGGCCTGCACCACCGTGGCGGCCGCCACGTACTCCCCGGCGTACGAGCCGGCCGGGCGCAGGACCTCGGCCACGCCCGACACGCTGTCCCGGGTGAGGTCGTCGACGATCGTCGTTCCTTCCATGCCGAGCAGCACGTCCAAGATGGGGACGGCTGTCGGCGGGAGCTGGGCGAGCGCGGTGGTGAGCGCGGCCGTTGTCGTGATGACGGGCACTACGTATTCGGCGTGCTCTGCCCTCATCCAGACAGTGGCGTCGACGAACGGTGAAGACCGGCGGGCCCAGGCGATGAGTGCGGAGATGTCCGACTTGGGCCCCGTGATCGGAGTGGAAGATCACGCCGGCCAGGCTGCCCCGGATCGCGGCGGCCGCGCGCAGCGCGTCGCTGACCAGCTCGGTGCGCATGTGATCGGCGATCGACCAGCCCGCCAGCCGCCGGGAGCCCAGGTCCAGCACGGTCGCCAGATACAGGAACCGGCCCTCGCCGACGGGCAGGTAGGTGATGTCGCCGGCATAGCGCCGGTTCGGCGCCTCGGCGGTGAAGTCCCGCTGGATCAAGTCAGGCACCTGGTGATGCGAGGCTTCCGGCACCGTGGTTCCGGCACCGTGGTGCGCACCTTCTTGCGCAGGTGCAGCCCGACGATGCCGCAGTGGCGCATCACCCGCGCGACCCGCTTGTGGTTGACCCGGCGGCCTCGGGCCCGCAGTTCGGCGGTGACGCGCGGACTGCCGTAGGTGCCGTCGAACTCGCCAGGGATCCGCCGGATCTCCTCCGCCGGCGCGGCATCGGCCGCGGCCCGCTCCGCCCGGGCCGGCGCGGCTTTGACCCACCGGTAGAAGCCCGAGCGGGACACCTGCAACACCCGGCACAGCCACTTGACGCCGAAGGCGCCCGCGTGGTCGTCAACGAACTCGAAGCGGCTCACCAGTTCGTCTCTCCCGCGAAATACTCCGCGGCCCGGCGCAGGATGTCGCGCTCCAGCTCCAGCTCCCGGATCCGGGCCTTGAGCTGCTTGTTCTCCTCTTCCAGCACGTCATCGGACGATAGGGGGCCCCGTGCCGGCTTCCTCGCCGGGCCCCGCGCCTTGGCGCCCACGCTGCCGTCGGCCTGCGCCTGACGCACCCAGTTACGCAGCGTCTCCCGGCTGATCCCCAAGTCCTCGGCCACCGCGGCCGGCGTCCGTCCCGGATCGGACAGGTACAACGCGACGGCGCCCGCCTTGAACTCCGGCGGATACGACTTCATCGCCCCGTGGAACTCCTTGTCTCCGGATCTCCATCATCCGGTACTCAAGGTGTCCACACTGCGGGGGCAGGGCCCACGGATCGTGCCGAACTTGCCCACCGGCCTCAGCGAGGGGCAAGAGGAAAGGTGACAGGCGGCGACGCGGTGGCGGCACCACCGGCGTTTCGCGCATCCGGCCGCACCGGCCCGGCCGCCGCCCGGCGGTGAGATCCCTGCCGGCAGCCTGCCGCGATTGAGAGGCGGTGACCGAACCGCCGGTGACGCCAGGACGGCGATGCGACGTCCACCACCTCCTCCTGGCAAGCCTGTGCCGCGCGAGAGCAGGCTCTTCATCCTGGGGTTCTGCGGCGGCGAGGTCCAGGGTGCCGGCGAACGAGGCCGCGTCCTCCCGGCGCCACCGAAACGGTGTCGCCGAAACGGCGTCACCGAAACAAGGAGCGCCCCACATGATTCACGTCATCGTCACCGTGCTCGCCGTCGTCTGGGTGGCCTTCCCCGCGTACGCCATCCTCACGCGCACCGCGTGGGTCGTCGAGCTGCTGACCACGTACGGCGTCCCGAGCTCGTGGTGGCCCTGGCTCGGCGCCGCCGAAGGCCGCGCGCCCGGCGGGATTCCTGGCCGGCCTGCTCGTCCCCGTCATCGGCATCCTGGCCGGGATCGGCCGGGTCCTGTACTTCGCCGGCCACCGTGCGATCGTCCAGCTGCACGGCGCGGGCTTCGATGCGCGAGATCGTCTCAACCTTCCAGTTCGGTGCGAGCGAACTCCCTGATGTCGTCGTCGGTCGACTGCTTCGCATGGGCCAGGAGCGACGGGTCCTGCCACGACATGCGCGCGGCTGCGGCGACCGCGAAACTTCGGACCAGAGGTTCGGAGGCGTCCAGCCTCGTCAATATCTCGCTCCTGTCGAACGCGTCCATCTCATGCCCGGCCAGCCACAGCGTCAGTTCTTTGAGCCGGCCCTGCAGGGACGCCGCACCGGCTTCCAGTTCCGAACGGCCGAGCGCGGCGAGAAAGCGCAGAGCTTTCCAGCGGACGGCCGAGGAGGTGTCGATCACCTTCGAGATCGCCGTCGCGATGGCCACGCCGTCAGCAGGAGTGGCCCAGCAGAGCAGCGAGTCGAGTGCGTGGAAACGTACTCGATCGGCCGCGTGATCGAGGAGGCGGGTGATCAATCCACGCAAGACCACTCCCTTGCCTCCCATCTCGGACACAAGCCATGCGCCGCTCTGCACCACCTCCGGATCGTCACTCATCAGCAAAGGAGCCAGCCGCTCGACCGGATAGCCTCGTCCGAGTTCCCGCAGGAGGTAGGACGTAGCCCGCGAACGAGCTCTGGACGACGTCTCATCGTCCAGAATCCTCCGTACCAGCTCGTCGCCGGTGGCCATGATCGCGTTCCTAGCTTCCGCTCAGCTTCTTCTCGACCCGGCGCAGCATCCGCTCCTCCTCGTGGATCCGCCTGCGATGGCTTGGCCCCTCGCCCAGGCGCTGCTGTTCGAGCTTCCGCGTACTGATGCTCTTACGCAGGTCATCGGCCAGGTCCTCCAGTTCCTGCCTGGTCCAATAGCTGGGGACATGATCGGGCAGCTCTGGCTGATCGGAGTGCAGCTTCCCGGTGGCGTCGAGAGTGGGCGGCGGGTCGCCACAACGGTCGCCTCCGGCGTTGTGGACGAGTACATCCGCCGCTCCAGCATCCTGCCCCGTACCCGGCGCGGCACCCGTCAGGACGTAGTACGTGTGGTAGTCCGCGACTCTCAGGTTGTGGACGCGCTGATCAGGCGCCGTCCAGGTAGCGACGTGCGCGATCTGGACGTAAGTGCCGGCACTCGTGCGCAGCCACATACCCGGTTGCAGGTCGATGGCCTTCACCCAGCGCCCGACATCGCCCGCCACCCAGAAGGGGTGCGTGTCGGTGGCGGTCATCGGGCCGGCGGTGCCGAGGGTGATCTGGACGAGTTGTTTGACACCCCTGCTGGTGATCGTGGCCAGGACCGTCTTGGTCTCGGTACGGCCGGTCTCCGGGTCGGTGGCGACCACTTCGTCGCCGGTCTTGAGGTCTTCTATCGGCCGGGCACGACCATCGGCCATGAGCACGGCAGTGCCGGGCACGAAGCTGCTGCAGATGCCTAATATCTTCTTGGAACCGACCACATGCGCGTTGCGCGATTTCGCCGCCTTGGCTCCCTCTCGCATCTTTCCGGTGCGCATGCCGCGCGAGCCGACCATGCCGTCCAGATTCATCCAGGCGAAGGCGGACAGCAGGTCGATGTACCAATCGCTGTGCAGGCACTCCTTCATCTCGCGGCAGGTGTTCATGGCCGCCACGAGCTCCATCTCGTACACGAAGTTCTCATCCGTGTACGTCCGGCCCGAGCTCGCGTCCGCGTACTTCTTCCAGAAGATCGTCCTGAAGCGCTCGATGTCGAGGTATTCAGGGACCCGGATGCCCGACGCTCCGACTTCGCGCTCACGTGGATAATGAATCGGCGCCCTGGCTCTGATGCGGCCACGCATGATGATGCCGGGATGATTTCGTTCCGCCCAATTCTTTCTGGGAACCTTGTGGGTGACCCGGGGCGTGACGTTCTGGCACCACGATGGCGATGGGCAGGCCATGAGCCCGTTCGGGTCGGAGTTGGTGACCGGATTGTTGTTCGCGTAGGTGTAGCCGTTCATCTGCTGCGGGTCGTCCGGGTCCATGAGGGGGTCGACGGAGATGAAGCGGCCGGTGTCGGGGTCGTACTCACGGGCGCCGAGGTGGGTCAGGCCCGTGGGGTCCTCCGTGCCGCCGACGAAGCCCTTGTCGTTCGGCCAGGAGGCGCTCACGTCGATGCCGCGCCGGCCACCGAAGGGCGTGGTGCGACGGGTGGAGGAGCTCAGATCAGCGGCCTTGACGGCGACCTGGGCGGTGCCCTGGTGGTCGCTGGTCAGGTAGGTGACGCCGATGGGGGTGCGCATGGCGACGGTTTGGTCGCCGTGCACGTAGTACCGGGTGCCGATCGGGGCCGTGGCTCCGGCGTTCAGGCGTAGTTCCGTCCCCGCCAGGTAGAGCGTGGTGCCGTCCGGGTCCTTGCGCAGTAGGCGACTGCCGTCGGCGGCGTAGACGAAGCCGGTGACGTCGTCGCCCTCGGTGAGCCGGGCGAGCTCGCCGGAGGGCCCCCAGTCAAGGGTCTGGGTGGTCGCGCCGATGCTGCGCCGGGTGGTGTTGCCGGCGGCGTCGTAGGCGTAGGTGTCCGTGCGGGCGCCGTCGCCGCCGGTCTGGGTGACCCGGTTCAGGCGGTTGCCGCTGCCGGGGGTGGCGTAGGCATAGGCCCGGGTGGTGTCGCTCCGGCCGGCGCCGGTGGCGTGGCGGGTCTCGGCGGTGCGGTTGCCCGCGGTGTCGTAACCGTAGCTGTGCCAATACGGCGCGACGCCGCTGATGACCGCCGCGGACGGGGCCTCCGCGCACCCAGTCGTGGACTGGGTCCACGCCTGCGTAAGGCGTTGCAGCCCGTCGTAGGAGAAGCACTGGGTGTCGGTCCCGTCGCGCGAGACGTCGGAGACGGCGGTGATGGAGCCCGCGTCGGTGTAGGTGTAGGTGGCGTCGTGGTCGTAGCCGTCGATGCCCTGGCGTGAGGTGCGCACACCGGTCAGCCGCTGGGTGCCGTACTGGTAGGTGTAGGTCTGCCAGGCGTGTTTGCCGTTGTCGCCTAGTTCGCGCAGCATCGGCTTGCCGGTGAGCGTGTAGCGGGTGTCGTTGACGTAGGTTTCCTGGCCGCTGGTCAGGCGGGTAGGGCGGAGCCAGGCGTCGTAGTCGTACAGGAGAGTCTCGGCAGGCAGTCCGCCGACGGCGGCGGCGCTCTGGCTGCGGAGGGTGCCGTCGAGTCCGTAGGTGCTGTTGGAGACGTAGGTGCCGGCCAGGCCGCCTTGGGCGGCGGGGATGGTGAGGTCGGTGACCTCGATGCGCCCGAGCTTGTCGTAGCGGCGTACCTTGCTGACGTAGGCGGCGCCGTCATGGTGACGCGTGGCGGTGGCCTGCTTTCCCTTTCCCCACGTGACGGTGTCGTAGGTGTAGGAGGTCAGCAAGGGGCCTTCGGCGGAGTCGCGCCGCGTATCCAGGACGCGCCCCAGGCCGTCGTAGCGAGTGACGACCTTCTGACCACGGGCGTCCGTGACCGAGATCTGCCGGTCCAGGTCGTCAAAGGCATAGCTGGTCGTGCCCTTGTCCGGGTCGCTAGTGGCGACCCGGCGGCCACGGAGGTCGTAGGTGGCGGTGAAGATGTTGCCGGACGGGTCGGTGACCGAGGCGATCTCGCCTTGCGGCGTGTAGGTGTAGGCCGTGGCCTGGTACGGCCCCGCGGGGACGCCGCCGGTGTACTGGCGGCGCTCGATCACCTTGCCGTCGGCGTTGGTGATCTCCGTGGTGGGGACGCCTCCGCTCGGGGGTGTCACGGTGGTGCGGTTGCCGCCGCCGTAGGTGTAGGTGGTGCGCCATTTCTCCTGTGCGGCCTGGGAGCCGTTGCCGACCACGAGACGTTCGACGGTCCTGCGGCCCAGCCCGTCGTAGGCGACGTGGGTCTGCGCCTCCACGTTGCCGGGAGTGCCGACGCCGAACAGCGCGGGGACCGGATCTCCGGCCGCCGAGTAGGAGGCGTAGCTCTTGGCGATCTGGCCGCGTTCGTCGTAGAAGGTGTCGGTGATCAAGCGGCCTTCGGGGCCCGGCGCCTGGGTCTGCCTGTCGCGCAGCCAGCCGTCCTTCAGCTCGATCCGGTCGAGGCGCTGGCCGCCCTCCGCCGTCAGGGCTCTGGTGGTGACGGCGACGATCTGGTTCTCCGCGACTTGGTAGTCGAACTCGTAGTTGGGGTATTTGTCGCCACCTCGGCTGAGGTTCGGCAGCCATACCTGACACAGGCGGCCCAGCGCGTCCCGGACGAGCTCGGTCTTGAGATTGTTGGCGTCGGTGGTGACGGTCGGTTCTCCCCAGGCGGGGTCGAGCTCCTGGCTGGTGGTGAACGCCGTGGCGGCGTTTCCTGGAGTGGCCGGCGCACTCGTACTGGTGATCCTCGTGGTGAGCCCGCGCATGTCGGTGTAGGCGGTGGTGGCGGCCTGGCCGAGCGCGTCCGTGACGCTGGTGGGGCGGCCGTACCCGTCGTAAATGGTCTTCTGCTCGGTGACGTAGGTCGCGGTGGTCCCGTTATATTCGGCGATCTTCTCGGTGCTGGTCAGATCGCCTCGGGACGGTGGAGCGCCGAGGGCGCCGCCGTCGTAGTAGCTGCGCACGTCGGAGACGACTTGCGTGGAGCGGTCGGCCTGCGCGGTACAGGCGACCGCGACAGTCTCCACCCGTTGTGGGAACACCGTCATGTGAGCCGCGGTGTTGTCGGCGTACGTGGTACGGGTGCACGTGTCGTCGGCGGCGGTGGCGAGGTCGCCGAGATCGTTGACCGTCTGCGGACGGCCCGCTCCCGGTCCCGAGGAGGTGCGGTCGGTGTCCGTCTTGGTCTCGATCCAGCCGCCGCCGTCCTTGGCGGTCCAGGTGCGGGTGACATCGACGTCGACCACATTGGCGGTCACGGTTCCCCAGGAGCGGGTACGAGAGGCGGTCTGCACGCGCCACGGCGTGTTCACCGCTCTGAGGTGCACCGCGCCGCCCGGCGCCTCGTACTGGACCCGGCGCAGCTCGAATCCCGCCAACGCCGCGTGATCGGCCAGCGTGCCGCCCTCTCCGTCGGAGACCGACACCCGCTTGGCGCCACCGTCGCGGTTGAGCCGATCGCCGTCCATGCCGCGCAGGTAGAAGGTGTCGTCCTGGGTGGAGGGGCTGTCGTAGCCGCCCGTCAGGGTGCGGACCTGGCCATAGCCGCGCCACTGCGACCAGGTCTTGTACTTCTCCTTGGTCAGGCCGTCGTCATCGTCGAAATGCCAGGCCGCGCCACCCAGGTAGAGGTACTTGGTGGCCATGTCCGGTGAGAGGCCGGTGCGGTCGGTCTGGATCACCGAGGTCACCACGTACTTGTGGAACCAGTCGCTGATGCGGTCCTCCCGTCCCGGAGGCTGCCAGATCACCGGGAAGCAGCGCCGGGTGTTGGTCTCCGGAGTGGGGACGTCACCGGGCGCGCAGTCCTTGCCGCTGTAGGAGATGTCGAGCTGGCCGCCGGATTCGTCGTAGACCGCGCTCAGCCGGTAGCGGATGTAGGACAGGATGTCGTCGCCGGTCTTGTCGACCCGGTTCTCCAGTTGCACGTAGTCCAACCGGACCGGGGGCAGGCTCACCGGCGTCGCACCCGCGTTCCCGGTGTGCTGGATCGCCTCCAGCAGCAGGTCACGCTCGACGTCGGCGAGGCCCCATTTGTGGGTCAGCGACCAGGAGTCGACGTCGCGGTACCCGGAGCCGTCGGCTTTGATCACCTGCGTGCGCACCTTGGTCAGCCGCTTGCGTGACCAGAAGGTCGGGGACGCGGCGCCGTGGTCCTCCTCGCAGTCCTGCCCAGAGTCGCACTTGAGGTCCCAGGGAACATCCCACCAGTACTGCGGGTGGGATTCGATCTGATCCGCGGCGCAGGAGAACGCCGCATCGGGGATGCATCGCTCCGACACGTCGAACAGCACCCTGGCCGGCGCCGTCGCGTACAGCGCGTCAGAGCGCAGGCCGTAGGAGATCGAGGTCAGGTAGCCGCCGCGGGTGTAGGGGGTCTCGTCAGCGGGCTTCAAGTTGCGGCCGTAGTGGTTGGTCTCCCGGAGGTAGGTGTAGACGATGGCGTTGCCGCGCGGGTCCACGACGTAGTCCAGGTTCCAGCGGTACGCCTGCTGACACCATGACTCAGCGAACGACGAGCGGTGACACGGCTCCCCGGAGTCGTCGCCGTAGACCGGCATGGTCCAGGTCGAGCCGGTTTCCGGCTTGCCTTCGCTCCACTTCGGCAACTTGTTGCGACCGAAGAAGTACTGCACCCCAGTGGTGTCCGTGACCTTCCAGTACTCCCCGTTGTCGTCGCCGTTCGCACCGCCGGTGAGCTTCTCGAACGTGGTGCCGTCGTCGTCGGCGAGCCGCCAGCTGCCGTCGGCGGCTTGGACCAGCTCACCGCCTTTGCCGTTCCAGGTGACCGTCGCGTTGTCGTAGCCCCAGCACTGGTCACCGGGCGAGTTGCCCCACTCGTCCTTGGGCGCGCCGTCGTCCTCGCAGGACTTGAAGTTGCGCTCGATGAAGCCGGGCCACAGTTCGAAGCCCTGGCCGATCCAGGACGGTTGCCCGTTGGTGTTGCCGGTCCTGCCGTCCACGCTGCCGGAGGAGTACATGAGGGCGACGTCGGGCGCCAGATCACCAGGGACCGGCGGCACCCGCAAGGGGTACGACCAGGTGAAATCTCCCGTGTTGCCGCCGGCTTTCCAGGTCGCCGACGGCGCGAGCGAGGTGGCCTTGAAGTCGCCCTGCGATCCCGCCTCCGCGGCCGCTGCCACCAGCAGCGTGCCGGCACCCGGCGCGACGTCGGTCTCGGCGGTCAGCGTCCGCTCCACCGGGTTGTTCACCGACTGCAGCGGAACGGCGGTCCGGCAGCCGGGCGTGGACGGTGTGGTCAGCGCGCACCCGGGAAGCCGATGCAGGCGCAGCCGGGCGCCGTAAGCACCGCCGAAGGCTTGGGCGAAAGCGCCGTAATCGAGGCGGACCGCGACCCTGCCCGCGCGAGCGGCGTCCGACCGCGCGACGGTGAAGGCCAAGCCGTTCGCGCCCAGCTTGGCCGTGTCCGCGCGGGCCAGCATCCGTACCCGTACCTTGCCCGCGACCTCGTCGGTGCCGGCCGGTCGCAGGATCGCGACAGGCAGATCCGCCGCCTCGCGCTCAGCAGCCGTCGCAACCGTCATCTCAGCCGTGGCGCCGGCGGGCCAGCCGGCCCTGGCCGCAGGCGCCGGCTGGTCCGAAGGATCGGGCTCGTGCTCACGTACCCGCAGATTCGAGCCGGTGACCAGGCGTTCGGCATCGCGCACCTCCGGGCGTCCCGAGCCAGGCGGGCTGGCCGGCGCCGATGGCGCCGACAGCAGACCCGCCGGCATCACGAGGACCAACGCGACCGCTGCCAGCCGGGGCGACCAGCGCGGCCTCAGGCGCGACGGCCGCCCGCGAAGTTTCCCGTTCACCTGCATCACGTCCTTACCCGTGTACGCTCTGCGAGCTCGGTCTCAGCACAGCGGCCGGTTCAGCGGCCGGTTCAGCGGCCGGTTCAAGGGCCGTCCTCGGTCGGCAGTTCGCCGCCGCCGGCCAGGTAGCCGATCTGCTCGGCGGTCAGCGCGCCCTGGTAGATCCAGACGTCGTCGATCGCGCCCGGCCAGAACTCGCCGCCCGTGGCCGCGCCGAACCGGGAGCGGCCGACCTGAAGGCCGCCGGACGCAGGGATGCCGAGGACGTCCTTCTGCTGGGAGACACCGGCTTCGGATTGGTGCAGGGCGCCGTTGACGTACAGGCTCATCCGGTCGCGCAGCGCGTCGTAGACGATCGCGACGTGGTCCCAGTCCTGCTCGTTGAGCGACGGGTGCAGCGCGGTGCGCGGCGGGGAGGCGGCGTCGTCGGCGTTGTTCATCTCCAGGCGCCAGGCCCCGGCCTCCTCCGGTTCCGCGGTGTCGGGAACGTACCGCAGGGCGAAGGCGTTGGTGTTGACCCCGGGCTGGGAGAACACGGTCCTGGCGGTGGCCGGGCGGCCGAGGTTGTACACCCAGCCGGCGATGGTGAAGCTGTCGTCGGTACGCACCGGCGACGCGGCCGTCTGCGCGTAGGCGGACGTCCCGTTCAGGGCCAGCCCGGCCGCCGAGATCGACCGGAAGCCGGCGTTCGGGTCGATCGTCGCGCCGCCGTTCATGGACATGGCCAGGGCGCCCGCGGGCTCGGCGGACCCGTCGGTGTTGAAGGCCCAGCGGGCCACCAGCTCGGGGTGCTGGGTGACCAACTCCTCGATCTCGCCGGCGCCGAGGACCCGGTCGTAGACGCGCACGTCGTCGATGACGCCGGGGAAGTGATCGGCCGGGGCGCCCTGCCACTGCGACCGGCCGATCTGCAGCGCGCCCGTGGCGGACCAGGCCGAGGTCACCACCGCGCTGGGAGCCATCGCCTCGCCGTTGACGTACAGCCGCATCCGTTGGGCGTCGGCGTCCCACACCCCGGCCAGGTGCGTCCAGGCGCCCGCCCTGGCCGGTTCCTTCGACCACGAGGGGAAGCTCAGCCCGTCGGAGGCGGGGGAGTCCTCGGCGAAGCGGGTGAAGACCCATTTGCGCTGGACCGGGTCGTACTTGAGGTAAAAGCCGCTGCGGTTGACACCGTCCTGGCTCAGGACCGACAGGTGACGCCCGGAGGCGAGCGAGTCCACCCATACCCAGGCCGCGACCGAGAAGCTGCGGCTGGTGTCGATCACCGGGCCGCCGGTCGCCGCCACGCCGTTGACGCCGTTGAGCCGCAGCGCACCGCCGTCCTGCCCCTCGGCGCCCAGCGTCGCACCGCCCCGCAGGGCCGCGGTCAGGGGAGCCGCCGGACTGTAGGCGCGGCGAGCGCCCTGCTCCTCGTCCAGCGTCCAGTGCGCGGCGGGAGCGTCCCCGGACGGATCGGCGTTGCCGGCCAGGGCTTGCGCGTCGGCGGGTGACAGCGCTCGCTGGAACACCCGGACGTCGTCGATCGCGCCCGGCAGATAGTCTGTCGGCCGGCCCAGCCACTTGGCCAGCCCGATCTGCAGCCCGCCGCCGGCCCGCCAGACGCTGGTCGCCGCCCGGCTGTCGGTGCCCGGCACGCCGTCGAGGTAGACGCGCATCTTCTGGGTGTCCTGGTCATAGACCCCGACCATGTGAGTCCACCGGCCGAAGACCGCGGGGCCGGCCGACCACGCCGTCGCCCACCCGTCGTCCTGGACGGTGCTGTCGCTGTAGGGCCTGGCGAACACCCACTTCCCGCTGCCGACGTCGTAGCGCAGGAAGAACGCGCTCTTGTGCACGCCCGCCTGGCTGAGCACCGTGTAGTACCGCGCGGGGTCCTGGGCGTCCAGCCGCACCCATGCCGACACCGAGAAGCTGCGGCTGGTGTCGATCACGGGCAGGTTCGTCTCGGCGTAACCGGTGGTCCCGTCCAGCTCCAGCGCGGTCCCGGCCCTGCCGGCACCGCCGAGGGCCGCGCCGCCGCGCAGGATCGCCGCCGTGCCAGGAGCCTGCGCCGTCGCCGTAGTGGCGCCGGCGGCGTCATCCAGGGTGAAGCGGGCGACCGGGTCGGCACCGGCTCTGACCCAGAACTCGTACGTGGTGGGGCTGCTGTTCTGGCCCGCCTGGGTGAAGGCCTGGACGGTCAGCAGGTTAGGGCCCGATCGGTCGGGCACCACGCGCACCTGCCGGGCCTGCCCGGCAGTGGTGGTCACCGAAGTCAGCGGGGTGCCGTTGAGCGACAGGTCGTAGCGGGCGGCCACGCCCTCGGCGTCGCTGAGGATAAAGGCGCCGGCCTCGCCGATGCCGCCGCGCCAGGTGCCGTCGTCGGGATAGTCGGCGGAGGAGACGGTGGGCGCGGCGGGCACCGCCGGGTCGTAGGTGAAGTAACAGCCGGTTTGCGCGCCGTCCCAGCTCCAGGGGCCCCATTGCTCGCCGTCCCAGGCCCGTACGCCCCAGGCGAGCAGTTTGCGCACCGGAAGCTGCACGTTCAGCGCCTCCAGATCGACCTCGAAACGGGAGCCGGAGGTCTTGGCCGGGGTCAGCGGCGCGGTCCACTTCGCGCCCCAGTCGGAGCCGTCGGTCTTGTCGGCCCAGTGCAGCTGGAACTGCGCCTGCACCTTGGCGGCGTCCTCGGTGTCGGGGTCGCGCAGGACGGCGTACAGCTTGGAGCGGACGTTGACCGCCTTGGCCTGGGGCGCGTCCAGGCATGGGGTGCCAGGGCCGGCGAACATCGCGCCGGTGTCCGGCTGGGTGGGCGGACGGTTGTACTGCACCCGCAGGTAAGCGTCGTCAGCGAAGCGCTTCCACCACGCCATCGTGGTCTCCTGGTAGGCCTTGAGACCGAAGGTGATGGTGGTGTAGCCCTTGTTGACCGCGTCCTGCACGTGCGAGCGCAACGTGGCGCCGCCGAACTCCACCGGCGCCCGCGAGCAGTACGCCACGTCACGATAGGCCAGCCTCGCCGTCCACGCGCCGGAGGTGTTGTTCCAGGTCGCCCCCGAAGTCAGCGAGCTGATACGCCACAGCTCCACGGCGGTGGAGTTGTGACAGTCGTAGGCGTGCGTCTCGAAGGCGACGAACTCCGCCGACTGGATGTAGCTGCCCTTGACCGACGGCAGCTTCATCCGGAAGAAGAGCCTCTTGGTCTGGTCGATGCCGCAATCGGGATCCTTCTGCACCAGGCAGCGGCCCATCCCCTCGGTGGCGTTGCCGGCGAACTTGTAGTACGTCTGCTTCGGGTAACCCGAGGAGACCATGGCCCAGGCGTAAGCCGCGTTCGTCTGCCACACGGGGTCGATGTAGACGGGGAACGTGGTGTCCGGTGAGGTCAGCAGGCTCTGATCCGGAGTCAGGGTGAGCCGGCCGCCGGACACCTGAGCGCCCACCGGCGCGATCCGCGCGCCCTCCCCCGGTGCCGCGGACGGATCCGGGGTCGGCGCCGCGCCGCGCGCCCGCGCCGAACCGGTGGAGTCCCACATGAGCGGCGCCGGAGCCTCGAACACGCCTGTCCCCGTCGCGGCGTCGTCGGCCCGCAACCCACCACCCGGACTCGTCGTGATCGACAGTTGGGGAGCGTCCAGCCGGAACGTCAGGCCGGCCAGTCGCGGATCCTTGGCCGCCTCGGCGGTCCTGACCACCAGGGTGTGCGCGAAACCGTCCGGCTCGGCCCGCACCCGCAGGTCGACGTCCGGCCCGAGCACGCCCTGGTACACGGCGGTGTCGTGCTCCAGCACCGGTTGCGGCAGCGGCTGCGGCCACGACAGCGTCAGCTCCCGGCCGCCGCGGGACATGCGCGTCAAGGGGCCGTCACCGCCGTTGGACAGCCGCAGCCCCACAGTCGTCGCTCCGGGAAGCACCTCGGAGCCGGAGGCCCGCAGGCCGGTGTCGATGTCCACCCACCGGCCGTCCCGTCGGGTCCGGACGGGCCGCAGGTATTCGGTCGCCTCCAACTGTCCCGACGGCAGGGCGCGCACGGTACGGTGCTCACCGCGCTGCGACGGCACCTCCACCGGCTCGCCGCTCTTGCGCGCCCGCTCCAGGGCTTCCTGCTCGGTCATCTCCTGGGGCGGCGCCGATGCCTGCGTCCGGAGAGGTGACCGCGCCGCCGCTTCCGCGGGCGTGGTTCCGGAGAGCGGACCGGCCAGAAGGATCACACAGAGCGAAGCCCAGGACATGTGCCGACGCATGACGCCCTCCAAGAACGGCCACCCTGACCGGCACAATTCTGAGATAAGCCGCAGATAAAAGCGTCAATCGGCGGGATGACGATCAATGTCAGGTCCGTAAACTTCCGCGGTAGCGGGATCGCGTCGTACTGCGCAGGTTGCAATTCCCGGTTACCCGGGATGTCGGCGCGCCTCCGGTGCTCGGCGCGCGTACAGCTACGGGACTGTAAAACACTAACGGCTCTGGCCCTAATCGGTGGTGGCATTAATCTCGATCTTTCATGACCGAGGATTGGCCGGCTGAGTGGTTCGGCTGAGGGTTGGTGGCGGGTGGTGGTCAGCGCGCCGGCCCGGCTGTCGCGTCGGGTGGGCGGGGTTCCACGGGCCCGCGGGTGTCCTTTCCTGGTCGTAGGGGCGGGTTGTGACTGGTCAGGGTGGGGCCGGCAGCGCTTGCAGGCGGGTGAGCGCGGTCTTCGGCGCGGGCTCGGCGGCGGTGGCGGAGTTCCAGGTCGGCGAGCTGACCGCGCTTGGTGTCGGTGACGAAGCAGGTGACGCGGTTGCCGTCGATGTCGGTGAGGCGCAGCTGGGCGCGGGGGTGCGGGCGTTCCTTGCGGGCGATGACGCGCATGCCCTTGGGCCGGCCGGTCAGGTCCAGCAGGCCGGTCAGTTCGGCGGCCCAGCGCCGGGCCGGACCTGCCGGTCGGCGTCGTAAGCGGGCGTCCAGGCGGTCTTGGGCAGGCGGAGCACGGCCTGCCGGATCTGCTCGGTGAGGGTGAATCCGATCGAGTACGACAGCCGGCGGCCGGGCTTGGTGAGCCACGTCAGGAACTCGTGGGTGCCGCCGCCGGCGTCGGTGCGGATCAGCACCTGCCGCTTGCGGTGCTGGGGCAGCCGGGCCAGCGCGTGCCGGGTGGCTTCGATGTGGTCGGCGGCGGTGTTGGAGCCGGCGTTGCCCGGCCTGAGCATGATGGCCAGGGGTTCGCCGGAGCAGCCGGGGCCGTGGTCGGCGAAGACCGTCATGGGGTGGAAGCCGAAGGTGTGTTTCCAGGTCGGGGCGGCGTGCTGTTTGTCGGAGTGGGCGATGACGATGGTGGCGTCGAGGTCGATGGGGATCAGTTCGCCGTCGCTGCTGGGCGCCGTGGGTCCGGCCAGGTGCCAGGCGCGTTCGCGGGCGGGGGCGCGGGCGGCACGCAGGGCCTTGAGTGCCTTGGCCTCGTCGCGGGCGAGGTGGTTGATCAGGCGGGAGACGGTCGGATCGAGGCCACCGGGCCGAACAGCTCGGGCTGGGCACGCAGCAGGTCGATGTCGGCCAGACAGTCGCCGCCGAGAGCGAGGGCGACGGCCAGGTCGGCGACGATCTTGCCGGGGTCGTGCACCGCGCGGGCGGGTCGCCAGCGCTCCAGCTGGGCGGACAGCGTCCGGTCCAGGCCGGTGAGATGCAGGGTCTTGAGCAGCAGCAAGCTCCCCGTGTGGGAGAGCAGGCCGGTGGCGTCGGCGGAGGCGGTGATGGTGCGGTGAAAGGCGATAGTCTTCACGTGGAAAGTGCTTTTTGATCTGGCGGGGACAGGACTCTGGACAAGCCCCATCCTCCCAGCTCGGAAGCACTTTCTTATGTAGTTGATCAATCCTCGCGATATTCACCGCGAAAGCCCGAGGCTAACAGCCGGTGGAGGCGCTGGCGCGCTGGTGTCCCGGCTACCCATGTCGGTCGTGGCCGGCAGACGCTCTCGCGCGCTGAGCGGGAACTGTTCAGCAAGAACGTCGCCCCTGCCGTGCGCGCGTCTGCTGGAGTACACCGACACCGTCGATGACGGGCATTACGACGGTGCGCTGGGGCATCACCGTCGGCGGGACCGGTAACGGCTGGAACGGAGAAGACTACGACCCCGGCCCGGGCTGCACCACGTCCTACGTGCACCTGGACCGCGCCCGCGACGCCTACCGCGCCTTGCAGTGGACTCCCGCTGGCCGCATCCCCCGGTCCTCGCCCGAGCGGCGGCTGACCGGGACCGGACGTGCCGCGCTGCGACGGCTGCGGCGCGCTGGACGCACCGGGCGGCTGGATGATGGCCTCCACCGGCAGATCCTGCGCCGACTGCTACGACGACCTCGCGGACGACGTCGGCCGGCGCGCTCGGCGATGCCCGGGAGCCGATGCCGCGCCCCCAGAACGCCCGCCCGAACCAGTAGCCGATGAAGCGGCGCTCACCCTCCCGCCAGGCCACTATGGTGCCCGCCAGCCCGCCAGCCCGCCAGCCCGCCAGCCCGCCGGCCACCAGCACGGCCTGCACGTGCACGGTGGGATCGCCCAGGACGCGCGTCTTCCAGTGGCGCATGAACGCCTCGCGCTCCCTGGGCGGGAACCTCGACCGCCGCCCGGCCTCGGGATCGTGCTCCTGCTCCAGAAACACCTCAAGATCGGCCTCTGTCACGTCCCGCAGGCGCACGTCCTCATCCATGCGGGACAGTCAACCGCCCGTCACCGACGATTCAGCCGTCACGCAGCGTCGCCATGAACTGCTCGATCCGGCGGGCGCGCGTCTCCGGCCGCTTCGCCGACTCGATCGCGTGCACGTGCTGCCGCCTGGCGCTGTGGGAGAGGCGGTCGTAGGCGGCCCGCGCGGCCGGGTCGGCGTCGAGGGCGCGAGCGAGCTTCTCAGGCTCGGCGACGGCCGGGGGCTCGGGGTCGAACTCCAGGCCGACCTCGACCTCCTCCCCGATCTCGACGCCGGCGGCCTCGCGGTTGGCCTTGCTGAGGCCGAGCAGGTAGCGTCCGCGCATGATGGCCACCCTGCTCCTCCACGTGTGGCCGTTGAGCGTGATGATCACGCGGGGCCGCTTGCCCGCGCCGAGTGCGTCCACGACGGCCTCGGGAACCTCCAGCCCGCGCATCGGCTCGGGAGGCTCCACAACAGTACGAAATTTCATCAGATCGCTCAGTGCAGCTCGTTGATGCGGATCAGGTTGCCGGCGGGGTCGCGGAAGGCGCAGTCGCGGCGCCCGTACGGGTGCGCGATCGGCTCCTGCACCACCTCGGCCCCCGGCGCCTGCACCCGGTCGAACGGCTCGTCGCGGTCGGTGGTGCCGAGGTTGAGCACGGCGTAGGTGCCCTTGGACATCATCTCGGCGATGGTGTGCCGCTCGTCGTCGGTCAGGTCGGGCCTCGCGGCGGGAGGGTGCAGGACGATGGAGGTGCCGGGCTGGTTCACGGGGCCGATGGTGATCCAGTGCAGCCCGTTGTGCTCGACGTCCTTGCGGACCCCGAACCCCAGGATGTCGCGGTAGAAGGCCAACGAGTCGGCGGGGTCGTCGTGGGGCAGGAACGTCTCGTGGATGGTGAGGTCCATGTCGATGAAGGTAGTCGGGGCCCGCGGGCCGGGGCTTCTTGATTCCTGATCGTTCCGGCCCAGCGGCGGCCCGCCGGGGCGGGCCGCCGCGGGGTGCTCACTGCCAGTTCTGGCCGGCGGGCACCTGGAACGTGGTGTTGATGCGGTTGAAGAAGTTCGTCGTCGCGATCATCAGCACCAGGGCTCCGAGCTGCCGCTCGTCGTAGTGCTTGGCCGCCTCGGCGTAGATCTCGTCCGTCACCGCGCCGGGTCGGTCGGCCAGCCGGGTCGCGGCCTCGGTGAGCGCCAGCGCGGCCCGCTCGGCGTCGTCGTAGATGGGGTTCTCGTACCAGGCGGCGAGGTTGAGCAGCTTCTCCGCGCTCACCCCCGACTTGGTGGCACCCTTGACGGCGGCGTCCACGCAGGCGCTGCAGCCGTTGATCTGGCTCGCGCGCAGGTGCACCAGCTCCATCGTCTCCTGCGGCACGCCGCCGCCGTACATCACCTTGTAGAGCTGCTGCACGGCGCCCGTGATATCGGGCTGGCTCGAAGTGTCCTTGATACGCGTCATGTCTGCTCCCCCGTGAGGGTCGTCGGTTCGGTTGACGCCACTACGACGTGCCGCGCCCCGGAAAGGTAACGCGGGCGGCGACGTTACCTTTGGGGCCTGCGGCACGTCGTGGTGGCGGAGACCATCAAGGAAGGACCGTGATCGTGACCGACGAGGAAGAGCTGGCTGCCGCGTTCGAGGACCAGCGCTCCTACCTGCACGCGATGGCGTACCGGCTGCTCGGCTCGCACGCGGACGCGGACGACGCCGTGCAGGAGGCGTGGCTGCGGCTCGTCCGCAACGGCGCCGAGGGGATCGGCGAGCTGCGCGGCTGGCTGACCACGGTGACGGTCCGGATCTGCCTGGACGTGCTGCGCAGGCACGGCGTACGGCGCGAGCAGCCGCTGGAGCTGGAGGTCGGGATGCTCCCGCGCGACGCGGTCTGGGAGGCCGGGGCCGATCCCGAGCAGGAGGTGCTGCTCTCCGAGTCCGTCGGTCTCGCCCTGTACGTCGTCATGGACGTCCTGACGCCGGCCGAGCGGGTGGCGTTCGTGCTCCACGACGTGTTCGAGGTGCCGTTCGACGGGGTGGCGGCGATCCTGGGGCGCAGCACCGCGGCCACGAAGATGCTCGCCAGCCGCGCCAGGGGCCGGTTGCGGGCGGGCGTGGCCGCCGCCGACACCGCGGGCAGGGAGGTCGTGGACGCGTTCTTCGAGGCGGTCGGCCACGGCGACGTGGACCGGCTGCTGACCATCCTCGCGCCCGACGCCGAGCTGCGCGGCCAGACGCCACGCGGGGTGTTCACCGTGCGGGGCGCGCGCGAGATCGCCGGTCAGGCGACGCTGTTCAGGAACGCGCGGGCGCGGCTGCACCCGGCGCTGGTGGACGGGGCGCCGGGAGCCGTCATCACCATCGGCGGGCGGCCGACCACGGTCGTGGCCTTCACGATCGTGGACGGCGTCATCACGACGATCCGGTCGATGACCGACCCGGCCCGGCTGGGCCAGGTCGTGCCCGCCTGGGTGGGCTGAGCGGGGATTACCGGGCGCGGCGCAGGCGTAGGAAGTCGCTGACGACGTACTCCCCGAGGCGGTCGGCGCTGAGGGGAGAAGACGCGGCCGCCGTTCCTGCGGGCGACCTCGTCCACGAACTCCTTCAGGCGGTCGTCGGCCGCCAGCACGAAGATGTTGATCGTGGCCCGCCGCCGCGTCATCTGGCCTTGAACTCGGGCGGGTAGTTCTTCATCACCATCAGGGACATCTCTTCCCCTGGACCTCAAGATCCAGTCTCCAAGGTGTCCGCGTTCAGGGGGAAAGACCCATGACTCTCCCCCGAAGAAGTGGGCCCCCGCCCACCGATCACTTGCTTCCCAGCAAGATCACTTCCCACACCTGCAGGGATACCCTCTGCCTGCGGCGGGCCGGCTCCCGTTTGGATCCGTGCGTGGACCCCTCAGGCGCGGTGAGGTGGATGGCCGGTACGCTCGCCTGCGGCAAAACAGGAGTCCAGGTGATCCGTGAATCCGTGCCGCCAGACAGGAGGTCTGGCCCCCTTGGGGTTGGCAGTGTCGCGCTTGTCGCAACAAAAGGGGCCCGCACAGGGAACTCGCCGACGTCCTCGCGACAGCAGTCCCTGTGGATAAGAAGTTGCGTACCCGCCTGCGGGATGGCGATCAAGAGGCCTTGGGCGAGCTTTTCGACGAGTACGCCACGAGTGTGTACAACCACGCCTACTGGGTGGTCGGTGACTGGTCGGCGGCCGAGGACGTGGTGTCGCTGACGTTCATGGAGGTGTGGCGGTTACGGGAACGGCTCGACCCGGACGGCGGCTCGCTGCGCCCATGGCTGCTGGGAGTGGCCACCAACGTGGGCCGTAACCTGAAACGGGCCAGACGGCTGCACTGGGAGGCCCTCGCCAAGATGCCCCGTGCCGCTCCCGTCCCGGATTTCGCCGATGAGGTGGTCGGGCGGATCGCCGATGAGCAGCGGCTACAGGAGGTGCGTACGGCGATCGGGCGGTTGCGTAAGCACGAGCGGGACGTGCTGCTGCTGTGCGCCGGAGCTGGGCTCGACTACGCCGAGGCGGCCGAGGCGCTCGGCATCCCGATCGGCACCGTGCGGTCCCGGCTGTCCCGGGCCCGCAAAAAGCTGGAACTCGCCCTGACCCCCGTGACAGGAGATAGTGACCGCGGCACCGCGGTTCGGTCCGTCAAGGAGAACCCATGAACATTTTTCCCGAGAAGCGGGACTTTCCTGAGGGCCGTCATCAGCTACTCAAGGAGTTCGTGATGACCGCGATTCAGGACGAGCCCACCCCCGCCAGGCAGCGCCGCAGGCTGCTGCGCCCCGCGATACTGGCTCCCGCCGTGGGCCTGGCCGCCGCAGCTGCGGTGGCCCTCCCGCTGATGTTCGGCGGCACACCCGCCTACGCCGTGGCCAAGAACCCCGACGGCACTGTGTCCATCACCATCAACGAGGCCAAGGATCCCAAGGGGCTGGAGGCCGAACTGCGGCGGATGGGCTACAACATCGTCGTCGACTACCTGCCGGCGGGCAAGAAGTGCGCCACCCGGCCGCGCAGCTCGCACTGGCTGTCGAAGGAACAGGCACCCCTCGCCGTGTTCCCGCCCTCCGAGGACACCCCCGGCTTCGAGATCGACCCGGCGCAGATCAAGCCAGGCCAGACCGGCGTGCTGGAGTTCGGCGTGAACGACAACCCCGAGCCGGGTGACGTCATCGCGGCGATCTGGGCGCGCGTCTCCGACGGCCCCGTGGCGCCGTGCGAACTCGTCGACGGCAACGCACCGCTCGGCGAAGGGGAAGCGGTCTGACGCCGGGACCCAGCACCCGCGACCACCCCGGTCACGGAAGGCCCGGCGCACCCTCCCTTCCGCGGCCTTCCACGCGGCACGTCCGGCGTCACGCGAGACGTTGACGCCACCGCCGCGGCACGATGACCATCCGTAGAATCCCCACGGGTCAGCCATCCTCGGGTGGCTGACCCGTGGGCCACGCACACCAAGCGTCCATCGTACGGAGACACGCACGCTGGGCGCCGCGGGTCTGGCCGGGCCATGCCGAGCAGCACACCGATCTCCTCATCCGGCAGCCGACGGTGTACGGGGATCCGAAGGGCGACACCGTGCCCCGCCGGCCCGAGAAAACCCTGGACAGGGCGTAGTCGCGGCGGACTTCGATCGGCAGCTGGAGCTGGGTCCATGGTGAGGCAGGGGCAGGTGATTCCGGAGGCGGTGCGGGCCTTCTGCCTTTGCGGCGGCCGGCCTTGCCCCGGAGCGGGCCGCCGCGCTGGCGGATGCGGTGCGTCTTCGCGAAGAACGAACCCGTCGGCGGCACGGTGCCGCAGATGCATGCCGCAGATGCATGCCGCAGATGCATGCCGCAGATGCATGCCGCAGATACGTGCCGCATCACATCGGGCCCTGAGCATGGTGGCGGCCCTCCTGAGGCGAATCCCAGGAAATCACGCGGGCGCGGGGAGTCGATCTGGACGACCTGCCGGCCGGGCTGCCCGGCTCCGGCCGCCGCCTCCTGCCCGTCTAACGGCGTCCCGCGATCATGTCGAGGAGGTGTTCCAGAACAGCACCGCCGGAAGCGGCGAGGCCGTCATGCTCGTACTCGTTGGTGACCCACGCCCTCATGTTGCCCACCCGCGCCACCGTCTCAAGCTGGAGGCCCGCGTCCATGTGCATGTCGTCGAAGTAGACGGCAGCGGCGACCGGCACCTCGTTGCGGGCGAGCCGCTCCAGATCGTAGAGGGCGGGCCACCCGCAAGTCGTGGCCAGCAGGTCGGCCGCCCCCGCGAACGGGCGAAGCGCGCGGATCTCCGCGAACATCCAGCGGTACATCATCTCGCCGGTGAACAGCACCGGATCGGCGTCGGCGGCGAACTCCGGATGCCGGGCGAGTTCCTCCTCCGCCGCCCAGCCGGTGGGCCGGCCGGGCGCGCCGTAGATGTACTCCTGCAGGGCGAACAGCGGGTCGTCGACGAACCCCGTCGCGGCCATCACCGCGTACCGGAAAGAGTCGCTCAGGTCGTCCCCGTGCCAGGCATCCTCGACCAGCCAGTGCAACTGTTCCAGCCCGTCGCCGCTGCCCAGCAGCTTCCCCAGGCTGCGGAACCGGGCGACGTCGAGCCGGTCGCCGTCGGGCAGGCGCACGTCGTGCGCGGCCAGATGGCCGACGATCCGGCGCACCCGGTCGACGTCCTCCGGGTAGCGCCGGTAGAGGGCGGCGTTCTTGGCGGCCACCCGGGGGTACAGGCGGGTGTACACCTCGGCGGCGGTCGCCGTCAGCGGCGGCACACCGCCGGCCACCAGGCAGCCGGCGAGTCCCTCGGGCGCGACGGACAGGTACGTCATCGTGACGAACCCACCGTAACTCTGCCCCAGCGTCGTCCACGGCCGGTCACCGGCGAGCCTGCGCCGGACGAGCTCGGCGTCCGCCACGATGCTGTCGGCGCGCAGATGGCCGATGTACGTGGCCAGCTCCGCGTCCGTCCGCCCGGCCGCCGTCCGCGCGTGCAGCGGGGTGCTGCGGCCCGTGCCCCGCTGATCCAGCAGCAGGACGCGGTGGGTGCGCAACGCGACCGCCAGCCAGCCGGGCGCCGGCGGCCGCGGCGCCTTCGAACCGGGCCCGCCGTTCAGGAAGCACAACCACGGCAGATCGTCGCCCTCCCGGCCCGCGGCCACGACCTCGCGGGCGAAGACCTCGATCTCGGGGGAGCCGTCGACGCCGTGGACCAGCGGAACCGGGATGACGTGATCGCGGAAGGCCATACCGGGAAGACGGGACATATCTCAGAACCTACAGCCGAGCGCCTTGCGGGGAGAAAAGGAAGGCTCCTGCCATAACGGTAGGTGATCGTCCGATTCCGCTCTGGTGCCCGCCCTCTTCTCTGTGACATCCATCAAGGCCCTCCACTCGGGTTCGCGCGACCAGCCCCAAAGTAACGTTCTGAAATTATTCAAAAACAGTATGTAGTGGCCACGGATAGCTTGGACGAGCCTTCACCGGCATCGTCGCCGAACGCTACCCGGGCTGCGATTGCAGCGGTTCATCCCCTGCAGCGGGGTGCGTTCCTGCGGTGCCCGCGCACCTTCGCCCAGGTCGATCCGCGCCCTGCTGTTCGGGCCGGCGCCGCTGCGCTTGGAGAGCGCGCTGCGCGATCTGGCCGAGCACACCGCGAGCCTGCGCCACGACGTGCGCGCGGGCCAGGATGATCTGCGGCGCGGGCTGGGCCAGCCGGCGGCATCCACTCCGAGGCCCGCCGGCTGCGCTACGTCCCGGCACACCTGCCCGGCGCCTTCCCCTGCCTGCCCGGCCAGTCCGGCTGCAACAAGCGCCTGCCCAAGGCTCTGCCGCTGTTCAAACGCGCGATCCGGACGCCGGCACAAGACACCGACCTGTGGGCCGATCCGCTGTGGGTCGTGGACTCCACCCCGGTCTAGTGCGGCCGTTCCCGCCTCACCCTCCAGCGCTCGGACCTGGCCGGCTGGGCCGGCTACGGCTACTGCCGCTCCCACCCCGCTACTTCTGGGGATTGCGCCTGCACCTGATCTGCACGCCCGCCGCTCTCCCCATCACCTGGGCCCTGGCCACCCCCCAACATCGACGAACGGCAGGTGCTGATGGCCATCTGCGAACATGATCCCGCCCTGCTCACCTGCTCAAACCGATCCGCCAGCTCATCGAGTCCGTCAACGACACCCTCAAGGGCCAGCTCGACCTGGAACTGCACGGCGGCGTACCGTCGCCGGCGTCGGCGCCCGGATCGCCCAGCGCATCCTGGCCCTCGTCGCCGCCATCGGGCACAACCGCGACACCGGCCGGCCCATCACCCGATCACTGATCGCCTACGATCACTGACCCGACTTAGGACTTACTCGTCCAGCAGCCGTTCATCGCGGCCGAATGGCATTCTTGCTGCGCGCTGGATCAGGGCGGCCCCTGATCCAGCGCCTGGCCGGCGCACCTGAGGTGGGCCTCCTGCCGCGGTTTTCACGAGCCTGGACGGCGTAGGCGAGAGCGCGGTCGCGGCTGGTAACGCCCGTAGTTGCGCAGGTTGTAGGGGATGCGCTGGAGGAAGTCGGCGACCGCCTCGTCGGGCGGGGCGGGCGGGGGCGGCGGGCTGGTCGTGCGCGTCCGGGTCCAGGACAGCCGCTGATCCACCGGCGGCCACTCTTGCGGATCCGCCGCGCCCGCGGTCATGCTCGATCTCGCGGCACGAATCGATCTCGGGAGGTGCGGTGCACACCCAAGTCCCGGGCGTCTCCCGCCGGAGCCGGCCATGACGGTAACGGTGAGCCCGCCGGTACGGCGCGAGGTGTCGGTGCCCAGGCGGGTGCGCACCTTGGCCGGGCTGTCCCTGGTTTCGCTGGCGCTGTTGCTGGCCGCGGTCCTGGCCGGCGCCGCGAGCACTGGCGCCGGCCTGCGCACCATCGGGCATGACGCCGGGCCGCAGGTGCTGGCCACGACGGGCCTGTATCGGCAGATGTCGGAGATGGATGCGCTGGTCGCCGAGGCCCTGCTGCTGGGCAGGGAGTACGGGCCGCAGCAGCAGGCCGATCTGACCGCCTACGACCAGCGGCGGCTGGAGATCTCCGAGAGCCTGCTCAAGGCCTACCGGCTGGCCCTGGACGACCCCACCGAGCAGCGCACGGTCGAGGCGCTGATCGAAGGGCTCGGCCGCTACGAACGGCTGGCCACCCAGGCGCGGCTGCTCGACGTCCAGTCCGGGCACACAGCGGGGCGTCCGCCCGCCCCCGTGGTCCAGGCCTACCAGCGGGCCACCGACCTCATGCACCGCGAGCTGCTGCCCAAGGCCTACAACCTGACCTTGGAGACCGGGACGATCGTCAGGCGCGCCCACGACGCCGAACGTTCGACCACCTGGCTGGCCGGCACCGCCGTCATCGTCATCGGGCTGCTCGCGCTGGTCTGCCTGCTGGCCCTGCAGACGTACCTGGCCAGGAGATTCCATCGGGTCTTCGCGCCGGCGCTGGTGTGCGCCACCGTACTGGGCGCGGCGGGCCTGGTGACCGGCGCGGTCCTGATCAACCGGCAGGGCCAGGCGCTGGAGGAGGGCAAACGCCGCGGGTTCGACTCGGTGCTCACGCTGACCAGGGCCCGGGCGATCAGCAGGAGCATGCACGGGGACCAGAGCCGCTACCTGCTCGACCCCTTGCGCAAGGACACCTACGAACACACCTTCCTGGACAAGGCCCGGACGATCGTCGCCGTGGAGTCCACCAGCCTGCCCGACTACCAGAGCAAGCTGCAGGCGAACTTCCAGGGGCTGCTCGGCGGCCTGACGGGCGAGGACCGCGCCAGGACGTTCGCCGCCTATCAGAGGTTCCAGCAGGCCGACGCGCGGATGCGGACCCTGCCCGCCGAGGCGGCGATCAAGTTCTGGGACGGCGAGCTCACCCAGGCCTACGAGAGCTACGACAAGGTGCTGGAAGGGCTCGTCCGGCGGTACGAATCCGACTTCGAGCGCGCCATCGACACCGGCGACGGAGCTCTGGAGACGCTGTGGCGGCTGGTCCCCGCCGGCCTGGTCACCGGCGCCCTGCTCATCCTGGTCGGCGTCCGGCCACGCCTGAGGGAGTACCGGTGAGACGACTGCTGATCTGCCTGATCCTGCTGCTCACCGCCTGCGGCGCGACGCGGACGGACTCCCTTGTGGCCAAGGACGAGCTGGTCGTCGCCATCCGCTCCGACGTGCCGCTGATCAGCTTCAAGGGGCAGGACGGCGCTTACCACGGCTTCAACATCGACGTGGCCGAGGACCTCGTCTCCCGGCTGGGCAAGCGCATCCGCTGGCTGGAGATCAAGGCCGGCGATCAGCTCACCGTGCTCACCGACGGGCGTGCCGACCTGGTCTTCGCCCACATGTCGATCACCCCGGAGCGTAAGAAGGTGATCGACTTCGCCGGGCCGTACCACGTCGACTTCCAGGACATCGCCGTGCGGCCGGCCGACAAGGACGACATCCGTGACGTACGGGACCTGAAGGGCCGCAAGATCTGCTGGGTGCGCGGCACGAACATCGCCCAGCGAATCGTCGAGGAGCGCCGAGTCGCGGCGATCCCCGTCGAGGCCCCCGACTACGACACCTGCCTGGAGATGATCAAGGACGGCCGGATCGACGCCATCTCCACCAACAGCCAGATCCTGGCGGGGCTGCTCACCAAACCCGGCGTCGACCTGCACCTGGTGGGCGCGGCCTTCAACGAGCAACGCACGGCGATCGGCCTGCGCAAGGGCGACGTCGACGGTTGCGAGGAGCTCAACCGGGCCATCACCCAGATGTACCAGGACGGCACCGCGCACATGCTGCTGGACAAGTGGTTCGGCAAGTCGGGCATCGACCTGTCGGTGATCGAGGTTCCGCAGTTCGAAGGCTGCTCCTGACGACGCCACGCGAACCGGTCACGAAGGCTCGGCGACCTCCGCGCGGAACCTGCCGACCAGCGCCTGCTTGGCCCGCCCGGCCACCTCCACGTCGTAGGGGACCAGCTTGACCGCCGCCGGGTCGGCCGCCTTGGAGTGCGCCGGCACCTTGGTGTTGGTGGGCAGGGCGTAGAACTGCACCAGCGGCCCCAGCCGCTGGGAGGCTCCGCTCAGCGCCCAGTCGACGTACCTGCGCGCGCCGTCGGGGTTGTGCGCCCCGGCCAGCACGGCCAGGCCGCCGAGCTCGTAGCCGGTGCCTTCCTGCGGGAAGGTCACCTCCAGGTTCGGATAGCCCTGCTCCTGGGCGGCGACGCAGTCGTGGGAGAAGACGACGCCGACCGCCGCCTCCTGCTTGGCCACCTGCACGGCGGCCTCGCTGCCGGAGGAGTTGTAGCGCAGGACGTTCGGGTGGAGGTCGCGCATGTAGGCGAGCGCCGCGTCCTGGTCGCCGCCGTTGAGCTCCACCTGCGTCCACAGGGCGGTGTACGCGGTTCCCGAGGTGGCCGGGTGAGCGATGGCGACAGCGCCGCGCAGGCGCTCGTCCAGGAGCTCCCGCCACGAGCGGATCGGCTTCATGCCCCGCTCCCCCAGCTCCTTGGTGTTGTTGCAGAAGGCGAGCACACCGGCGTAGATCCCGCTCCACGTGTGCTCCCGGTCGATCCACTGCTTCCGGATCTCACCGGACTTCTCCGACTCGTACGGCTCCAGCAGCCCCTGATCCTTGGCGGCCACGTAGGAGTCGACCGGGCCGCCGTGCCAGACGTCGAACTCCTGCCGCGCCCTGGCCGACCTGATCCGCTCCAGCGCCTCACCGCTCGACAGCCGGACGAAGTCGGCCTCCACGCCGGTGGCGTCGGAGAACCGCTTGACCATCATCGCGCACCACCGCTCGCTCGCCCCGCACGCGACCGTGACCTTGTCCCGCCGCTGCGACGAACAGCCCGCGGCCAGCAGGACCGCTACCAGGACGATGGCCAACGGCTTCATTGCGTCTCCCAGGGATGCGCCGGCGTTCCGCTCGTGCCGATCCCATTCGACACTCCGCCAGGAGCCTCACGCAACCGATCACGGCCGCGCGGGGCGGTCCGGTCAGCAGGAGCGGCCAGTCGGCGGCAAGATCCGATCCAGGTCCAGCACACCGCTGATCGTGGGTGCGGGCGCGGCATCCGCCGGCGTGCTGGGCTACGCGATCCGGTCGAGCCCAGTGTGTCGCCCGGCGGCTATCGCACCCTTGGCCACGAGGCGTCCCGCTGATCTGAATGAAGGCCGTTCCACATCCGAATCGCCCTGGCATAGGAGAAGGCGAAGTGTCGGCCGGAGCCGGTCATGGATCCGTGGAGGTCGTACTCCACGATGACGACCTCGGGGTCGCGCGTGCGCACGAGCGACTACCGGCAACGGCGTGGCGGACACCAACTCTGAGCGTTGACCGGCACCGCCCGCACAACCCTCGGCTTATGGCGCTGCAGGCCCAACTGATCCTGCAGGCCGCGCTCGTGTACATCAACACCCTGATGCTGCAGCACGTCCAGCCCGACGGCGAGGTACGGCGGGACGTCGCTGTCGCAGGCTGGCCGACGGTCAGCCCGCATACGGGAGCCTCGCACGGGGTTTCGTTCCATGGTGCCGCTGGCGTGGCGCTGCGTGCGGGAGTTTCGTTACGGGGTCGAACAGGGCCTCGTGGGCGTTGAGGGGGCGATCGGACGACAGCACCTGAGATCCGGGCACAATCCCTGCGATCTGATCACGCCGGGAGGTCGCGCCAGCGTTCGGCCGACGCCAGAACGTCCAGGCTGATCCGCTCCAGGAACGCACCGCCCCTGGCCAGGCGGCGTCCCACGGGGGTGTCGAGTCCGAGCGTCTGCCCCGCCGCCTTCGTGATCTCCGCCGCCGCGAGCGTCTGCCGCGCGCTGATCACCGTCGAGTGGTACCAGGCGTCGTCGTCGACCACGTAGATGTCGCGCCGCCGCTGCGGATCACGCTCGCGCCTGATCAGCCCCTGCTGGGTCAGGTAGCCCACCGCCATGGAAATCGAGGCGGGACTGACGTTCAGCCCGCGCGACAGCTCGGCCGCGGTGAGCCTGCCGTCCTCGCTCAGCCACAGGCCGATGAGCACGCGCGCCACCATCTTCGGCAGGCCCATCGCGACGGCCAGCTCGACAGCTCCCTCTTCCACCTCGAAGACCTTGCGGTCCTGGGGTTCGGCCGAACGTGCCGGGATGCCGCGCCGCGCCCGTCGCGCCGCCGCCTGGTGCGCCCGCTCGGGCCGGTAGTCGCTGGGGCCGCCGTTGCGGCCGACCTCACGACTGATCGTCGAGGTCGGCCGACCCAGTCGCCTGGCGATCTCGGCGTAGGAGCGGCCTTCGGCCAGGCCGGTCGCGATGCGCTGGCGGTCCTGCCGGGTCAACCTTCCTTCTGGCATGACACCACTATTGCGTTCGACGCCATCCAATGCAACGTTTCATTGCATTCAACTTCACCGTCAACGCATCAATACATCCATGTTGAACTGCACTTATACAGATCAATTGGTTGACAGAATTTCTGAAAGCAACGTAGCTTTCAATCATGTCGAACACGTACTGTCGCGGCGAGCCGGTCACTTCGTCCCTCGATCGCGGACCTGCCTGTCCCGTCGATCCCGCCCCTCCCGCCCCTTCGCGCACTGCCCTGCGCGCGGAGCTCTGCAACCGGTGAGGGCAGACGTGTTCACGCGCATTCTTCCAGCGCTGGGCCTGCTGATTCTCGCGCCGCTGGTCGGCGAGTATTTGCTCGGCAACGTCGCCATCGACGCCCTGCCGATGATCATCGGGCTGATTCCGCTCTATGGCGGTGGCGCGCTGTTGATCCGTGAGGTCGCCCGCCGGTGGCGGCTGGGGTGGCCGGGGATCATCCTGCTCGGGCTCGCTTATGCCGTGATCGAGGAGGGCCTGCTCACCCGGTCGCTGTTCGATCCCGACTATGTCGGGTTGCGGTTGCTCGACTACGGGTTCATTCCGGCGCTGGGCATCGGCGCCTACTGGACGGTGTTCGTTCTGGCCATCCATGGGGTGTGGAGCATCGCGGTGCCGATCTCGATGGTAGAGGCGGGCTCACGCCGGTCGGACACGCCCTGGCTCGGCAAGGTCGGCCTCACCGCGTCAGCCGTCCTGTTCCTGCTGGGCGGCGCGGCGCCCATCGCCCTTGCCGGTCCGGCCATCTACCCGTTGTCGGCCGCTCAGATCATCTGGACGCTGATCGCGGCCGTCGCCCTGATCATCGCCGCGTTCCTGTCCGTTCGATTCCGCCGCCTCCGTCTCCCGGCTACGCCGGCCAGCCCGTGGGCCGTCTTCGCGATCACCATCGCGGCCGGGCTGGCGTTCTGGCTCCCCACTCTGCTCGCCATGGCGGGAATCGAGCTGGAGTCCATCGTGCCCGCGTGGGTCACGGTCGGCTTCTACCTCGCGCTTTACGCGACAATGGCGCTGCTCATCCTGCGCTGGTCCCGGCGCATGGGCTGGGGGCCCTGGCACAGGTTCGCCCTGGGCGCTGCCGGCCTGATCACCTACGCCTGGCACGGCTTCCCTCAGCCGCCGAGTTTCCCCGCGCCCGCCAATGTGGACCTCATGGGCAATGCGGTCTTTGCGCTGGCCGCCCTCGGGCTGCTCGCCTTTGTGGTGGTACGGCTCCGCCGCACCGCTCCGGCAACTTAACCTTCAACCTTGGCGTTTGGGAGATCGCTCCAGGTCCCTCAAGAACAAGCTCGGCCTGGCCTTGGCGTCGTAGTAGGTGACCGGGGCAGCACTGGGCTCCTCCTACGCGGAGACCAGCTTGTCGGGATCGAGGTGGCGGTAGATCGTGGCGCGGCTGACGCCGAGCCGGTCGGCGATCTGCTGAACGGTGTAGCGGCGCTCACCGTCATCGCCCTTCATCTCGTACAGCGCGCGGGCCATCCCCACCCGTGAGCGTCCAGGGCCGCCGGCCGACTGGGTGCACGATGTGCTGCTCGCCTGGCCGGCGGCGCAGCGGGCGGTCCCGCGCTGCTGGTCGCCGCAGTGGTTTTGTTCGTGGGAACTGACCGCAGTTGCTCGTGAGTCTTGACCGCACTTGGCGGCTGGAAGCATGATCGACGTTCGCGAGGAGTGACCGCAGTTTGGCGGCTGCGGGTCCGCGTGTCGGAATCGTTTCGGCGCCACGGCGGATGCCCCATCTCCGCCTTGATCGGAGGGAGGGGCGGCAGGACATGCGGGTGACGATGATGAGCGCTCCAAAACGGACTGACCGCGCGAATGAGGACTTCACCTGCGTAGGACCGACGGCAGCGGTGCTGATTGACGGCGCCGGCATCCCCGGCACCGAATCGATCTGTCGGCACGGCGTCGCCTGGTATGCCGATCGCCTGGGAAGCAGCCTCCTCAGCCTTTTGTCACTCGTGCAGGACCGCAGTGTTTCTGCGCTGCTCGCCGAGGCCATCGAGCAGGTGACCAACGATCATCGTGACACCTGCGACGTGGCCAACCCCATCAGCCCGTCGGCGACCGTAGCCATCCTGCGCCTGTCCGATGGCCTCCTCGAGTACCTGGTGCTCGGTGACTCGGTCCTCGCGCTCGACAGAGCAGATGATGCGCCGCTCGTCGTATCCGATCCCCGGGAGGTGAGCATCAGCCGGTCGTACCAGCCCGCGATCGAGGCCGCCGCCAAGGGGAGCGACGAGTACCACCGGCTCCTGCGAGACTTACGCGCCCACCGCAACCAGCCAGGCGGCTTCTGGCTGGCCAAGGACGACCCGCGGGCGGCAGCCGAGGCGATCACCGGAAGCTGCCCGATCTCCGAGCTGTCCGGCGCCGTCCTGCTCAGCAATGGAGCCAGCCGTATCGTGGACCGGTTCCAGCTCGCCGACTGGCCCGAGGTGATGGCCCTCCTAGCGTCGAGCGGGCCTGCCGAAATCATCCGTCGTGTCCGGCAGGCGGAGGCGCGCCAGGCAGTGGCGGCGGACGATGCGACGATCACACACTGCACCGACCTCGGCGAGGCCTGACCGTCGCCGGCGGAGCCGGACCGGTGGTCAGTTCTGCTGGGCTGCGTGGGTCTGGGCGAGGCGGTAGGAGTCGGTGCCGGTCTCGATGATGTTCCCCGTCAAGTCTGCGTGTCGAAGCTCTTGCCGCTGTCCCACGTCATCCTGATGACCGAGACAAGACGTGAGCCGGGACGGGTGCCGTCCGAGCGAGGGGCGCGGAGGAAGGGAAGACGAACCAGCCGCTGTGTCCTGAGGTGCCGGAACCGGCGGGTTCGTCCGGGGGCCTTGGCGCTCTTCGGTCTGCCTGCCCCGAGAGCGGGCGGGCATCGGCGGGGTGGCCACGCAAGGCCGTCAGGACCAGGGCGGCCACCTCGCGTACCCGGTCGGCATCGTCGTGCATGATGCGGATCTGGACCATCACGGGGGCGGCCGGAATACGCCGGAAAGGGGCCAGGGGTTGCTGTAGCCGCAGCTCAGCACGGGTTCGGCGGTGGACGCGACATCCTCTGAGGTGGGTGACCCAGGGTCGCTGGTGGCGGCTCTTGGCCTGCAACTCCGTGGCGGTACGCCCGCCTGGTGACGGGGTAGATGTCGGCGGCCGCGGGCGCGCGAGATCTGGAGTCAGGGGCGCGCCGGTCGGCCAGGAACACCGGCGCGGCGGAGCCGGAGGCCGAGGTCTTCGACGTCGAGAGGGAGAGGATTTCCTCGGCACGGGCGGCGGTTTCGTACAGCATCCGCCACAGCAGGCGTTCTCGCAGGTTCTGCGGCGTTGCAGGCGGTGAGCGGGGTTGGCGGCCAGCACGTCCTGGCACTGGGCCCGGATGGTGAAGGAGACCAGCGCGGACAGGTGCCGGTTCCAGGTCGCGCCGGCCCCGGCCTTCATCGCGCCGGCCGCGGTCTTCACGTGCTCCATCATCGCGGCGTAGTCCTCCGGCTGGAGTTCGGCGACCGGCCGAGGGCCGGCGAGCGCGGGCCACGTGTCGGGTCGGCGGATCCCGGGGTTGCGGATGCCGGGCATCTCATGGTGTGTGGTCACCGCGCGGGTCGAGTGCGCTGGTCACGATCTTCTCCAGGGTGCCCTCGGCGCGCAGCGCTCTCGCGATCGCGTGGCCCGAAACATCGTGGGTGACCACGCGCACGCCGGGCAGCCCGGCGAGCCGCCGCACGGCGCGCTCGTCCGCGTCGTGCCGGCCGACATGCAGGAAGATCCGGCACTCGTACCGCCGCCCCCCGAGGAAGGCGCGCAGGTCGTCGTACGGCTCCCGGGCGTGCCCCCGCCACCAGCGCCGCAGCAAGGGCGTTGACCAGCGGAAGTCCCTGGCCGCCCAGCGGTGCAGCGGCCTGAGGTCGGTCTGCGGGCTGAACGCGTGGACCTCGTCCACGCCGGCCAGGACGCCCGCGACGACGGCGGCGAACCCGCCCGCCGAGGCGCCGACGAAGACCGTCCTGGTCGCGCCGGCGCCGTCGGCGACGCGGGCCAGCCGGGCGGCGACCTCCGGCAGCGAGCCGCCCAGCCCGCGCACGCCGGACCGGTACCAGACCTGCCGCAGGTCCCTGACGAAGCAGGTGGAAACATCCATGGACCGCGTGAGCCCCACGAACTCGTAATGCGGCACGGGGGCATCGCCGCGCAGGCCGGCGAACGCGACCAGCAGCGGCCGCTGCGGGGCGGCGTCCAGCAGGAACTCGCTGACGGCGGCGCGCGCGAGGCTGAGTGCCTCGCCCGGAGGTGCGATCATCGCCCGGGTCTCCTCTCCGTGAGCCAGGCCGCGAGGCCCGCGTACGCCCGCGCGGCTCCCTCGTCGGTGACGATCCCGTGTCCTTCGCCGGGCAGTTCCAGCAGCGTGTGCGCGGGATGGCCGGTCCCCTCCGCGCGGATCGCCGCCAGGGGGATGCGGTCGTCGGCGCGCCCGTGGACGGCGAGCAGCGGGACGGCGGCCAGAGCGTCCAGATCCGGCCCCGGCAGCGGGCGCGCCTCGCGGAACGCCTTGACCGCCGGATGGGACGAGGCCTCCAGCGTCTCCGGGGTCAGGAACCCCGACAGCGCAACCAGGCCCGCGCAGCGGACGCCCGCGCCGATCGCCCTTCCCGCCAGGTACGCGCCGTAGCTCCACCCCGCCAGTACGAGGGGCAGACCGTCGTCCCTGGCCTCGGCGAGGCGCGCCACGTCGAGCGCGTCGTCCACACCGTAGCGGCACGCGTTCGGCGAGAACCGGGAGCCCAGCGAGCTGCTGCGCGGGTTCACCGCGAGGACTTCCCAGCCGAGCCGGCACAGGAAGGCGACGAGCGGCGAGTAGACAGGCCACACGGCGGAGTGCGGGCCGCCGTGCAGCATCATGATCCGCCCGATCGGGTCGCCGGGCGGCGTGTGGACGACCGCGCAGGCGTCCTCGACGAAGACGGTGCTCACCGTGTAGGGACGGTCGGCGAAACCCGGGGAGAAGGCGTTCAGCTCAGCGGCCAGCTCCGGCACGCTGTCCGCGGCGATGACCGACGTGGGGGTGTAGGGGTCGGCCCAGACGGCGGCGGCCCGCCCCGGCGCGGCGATCAGGTTGGCGAGGGCTCCGACGGGCAGGGGTAGGCGTTGCGTGACCTGGCGGGAGCGCAGGGACCAGCCCACCAGCTCCTGCCGCGGCCACGCCTCGTACCGGAGCCACAGCGTGTCGTCCTCCCAGGCGGGGAGCCCCGCCGTGGGGGCCCGCCACCTCGCGACGACCTCGCCGCTCCTCGTGTCGCTGACCTCGCAGACGCTCATTCCCGGGTACGCGCGCCGCTCCCGGTAGGCGAACGGCTCCTGCGGGTGGAGGACCCCCAGATGGCCGGGTTGTCCAGGGATATCGCGTTCCGTCCAGGCGCGGCCGCTGTAGCCCGCGCCGCGTAGGACGTCCCCCGACACCGGGTCGCCGCTCCACGCCCGCAACTCCGCGTCGCCGCTCTCGATGTGGTGCAACCATTCGCCCGCCGGCACGTGCCGCTGCCAGCCGCCGGGCCGCAGCTCGTACAGCCAGCGGCCGGAGTGACGGTCCCCGACGGCGAAGAGGCGTCCGCCGAGGACCGCCAGGCAGCGTTCGGTGCCCGACAGGGCGCCGACCCGGGCCTGGTCGAAGTCGGGGCTGAGCGCGGACGCGGGGTTCGTGACACGCTCCCCCAACGGGACGATCATGGCGCCCCGCGCAGCCGCGCGTGCCCGGCCGCGGCCAGCCCGGCGATCGCCCCGGCCAGCGCCTGCCGCAGCTCGCCGGACGGGGGCGTGGTGGGTGGGGTGGACGCGAGCGGGGTGGTCACGATCGCTTGGATGGTCGCGACCGTTCCGGCGCCGCCGACGTACGTCATGCCCACCGCCGCGATCGCCGCCTCCGTGGTGAGGCCGCAGCGGGCGGTGTTCGCGGCGATGTCCCGCCAGGTGCCGGGGTCGTCCGGGTCAATGGACAACATCGTCGTCGCCCACCTCGTCACCTCCCCGGCGTCACGGGCACCGCCGGCCGCCTTGAGGTGTGACTCGGCGACGATCTTCATGTTCTCCGCGGCGACCAGCCGGTCATAGCGGGGCCGCGTCCGGCTGAGGCGTTCCAGCTCCAGGGCCGTCTCCAGCGAGCGTTCCATGGCGGCGGCCTGGCCGGACGGGTCCGTACGGCGCAGGGCGACCAGCGCGGCCAGACGGGAGACGCGGCTCTGGAGCAGCGCGCGGAGGAAGCCGTCGAGGTCCGCCTCGGCCTCGGCGTACCCACCCCGCGCGGCGTCCACCTGGGCCGTCGCGTTCTCCAGGTCGCCCCGCAGGCGTACGGCCATCGCGCCGAGCTGCACGCGGGCCAGGACGCGCAGCACAGGGTCGGTGCTCTCCGCGACGCCCTCCAGGATCGGGCGGGCCAGCGGGTTGTAACGGCGCAGCAGGGCGCGGCCGACCTCGTACAGGACCCGGGAGCCCGCAGCGGTGCGCGGGTGGTCGGGCGTCGCGCGCGGGACGAGGGAGATGACGGTCGCCTGCTCGGTCAGGCAATTGAGGCAAGACAGGAGTTCCGCCTGCCGCTCCGGGGGCAGCTCGGCGAAGGCGGCGATGCCGGCGCGCAGCGCGGTAAGCGCCTGGCCGGCCCCGTCGCTCGCCGCCGCGTGCAGGTCGGCGTCCGCTTCGGCGAGCCCGAGGGCGCGGACGAGTGACGCCCGCAGGCCCGACGGTGTCAGGATGGACGACATCGGGACGCCGGCGCCGCCGAGGTCTCCGGTGGCCAGCAGCGGGGCGTGGCGGAAGTGGAGCGGGCCCCGGTCGCTCTCGCGGAGCGTCAGCATCGTCTCCCAGACGACGCGCGCGACCGCCGCCGGCGCCGCCTCGACGACGACCGGGAGGGGCGACGTGCCCGGGGAAGTGACGGGGCTCTGCGGGGCCGTGGTTGAAGTTGCCGCGTTCGGAGTGGTGTGAGGGGTCATCGGCGGGGCGTCCACTGGTCCCCCTGCCTGATCAGGAGCCGCTGGCGGGCTTCTTCGACGCCTTCGACCGTCACCGTCACCGTGCGGTCGCCCAGCTCGAACGCGCCGCTCTCGCCCGGCTTGCGCTCGTCGATCCAGTCGTGGAAGTCGTCCAGCGAGGCCAGCGGCAGCCCTTCGACGGACCTGATGACATCCCCGGGCCGGATGCCGGCCTGCTCGGCGGGCGAGCCCTGGACGACGTCGTAGACGAGCAGCCCCTGTCCGGGCGCCCCGCCGACGAACTGCAGGCCCGCCAGCGCGTACGGGGTGGGCTTGCCCGGCCGTTCCTCCAGGTGGGCGGCGAGGTCACCGATGCCCTGCCGCCAATGCCGGGAATGCCCGTCGAACTCGAAGAACCCGACGCCCTCCGCCGGGAACCCGGAGTGGATGAGCCACAGGTCGCACTCGGGCCCGACGTCCATGCCGAACATCGCGAACGACGGCTGGATCTGGAACGACATGTGGGTGACGTCCTTGCCGAAGGGCAGCACCCAGTCCAGGGCCAGCAACCGGTAGGGAATCACCTTGCGGACGGTGCCGGTGAAGCTGAGGAACTTCTCGCCACTGACCTTGCCGCGCGCCTCCCACGTCAGGTGGAACGGCGCGCCCTCCTTCAGGGGCAGACTGGCGTCGGTGAGGCCGAGCCAGCGGGTCAGCCCCTCCTCGGTGGCCAGCGCGCGCCAGATCGTCTCGCGGTCGGCGCGGATGTGCTGGATGAAGTCGATGGTGTTCTCGGTGCGGGGCCATGGGTGCAGGTTCGCCATGTGGGCTCCTCGGTCAGGTGTCGGATCGGATGATGGTGCGGTACGTGTGCCAGGCGGCGGGATCCAGGCGTACGGGGCCGATGCCGCTCTGGTGGCGGAAGCCGGGACGGGCCCCGTCCGGCTGCCGGGCGCGGAAAAGGCGTCGGTGTCCGGCCGCAGCCGCTCGCCGAGAGCCGCGAAGAGCGCGGCGGCGAGGGCGGGGTGGCCGGCGTACAGCTCGTTGCGCAGGATGCGCAGAGCGGACAACGCGAGGACGCGCTCGCGGCTGCCCGGCGGCAGCGCGGCCACCAGGCGCGGCGCGGGGTAGGCAACGCTCACGCTCCGACCCCCGCGGTCAGGCGGGCGCGGCGCAGGTCGGCGCGCCATTCGTCGAGGTCGTCGATGCGGTCGCGCTCCACCGTGAGCGTGGCCACCGCGTCGCCGGCCGACTCCAGCAGCCGCCACGCCTCCTCCGCGACCGGCCGATCATGGGAGTCGACGATGAAGGAGGGGTCCAGGTCGGAGGGACGGTAACCGCTGATGTGGCAGTGCGCGACGGGCGGTCCGCAGGTCAGCCAGTCGGCCGCCGGGTCAGCACCGTTGCGCTCGGCCACGAGCGCGTTGGACAGGTCCAGCAGGGGCCGGATGCCGGTGGCGCGCGCCAGCTCGGCGAAGAACGCGACCTGTCCCCCGCCATGGGGCGAGCAGGAGGGGAAGTTCTCCAGCAGCAGGTCGTAGCCGAGCAGGTCCTGCCAGCGCGCAGCGGCCTCCAGCAGCGGGCGGGGGCGGTGGTAGTCGGCCTCCACCATGTCGGGCAGGAACTGCCCGCCCGCCATGTGCACGCCGAGGTGGTCGGACACGTACAGAGGGCGGACGGCGGCCAGTAAGGGACGCATCCTGGCGGCCAGCTCGGCCAGCTCCTCGGCGGTCCGGTGCAGGAAGCGGGAGGACATGATGTGGATGGCGGCGGGCCTGCCGTCGAGCTCGCGAGCCAGCAGCACGGGGTCCACGCGCAGGAAGTTGTCGAGCATCAGCTCGTAGTAGCCGATCAGCCCCTCGTCCCAGAAGGCGTGCGCGAACGCGAACCCTCTCGGCGAGGTGACGTTAACACCGATGATCATGTCTGTTCCTTCGACATCGACAGGACGTAGCCGTGCGCGCCGCCGCGCAGCGCGCCGTCGCTGAGCAGCCAGCAGGTGAGTGCCAGCAGAAGCAGCGCGCCGCCCAGCAGGAAGGGCCGCGCTCCCCCACCGGCCACGACGGGCACCATGACCAGCGGGCCGAGCGGCATCAGGACGCGGACCAGCATCCGGTAGGCGCCGACCGCGCTGGCCTTGACCTCGGGCGCGAAACTGCTGTCCAGGTACGAGATGCGCGCGATGCGGGCCATCCCCTGCGGCAGGAAGAACAGCGCGACCCCCGCCAGCAGGCCGGGCGTCCCCGCCGGCAGGGCGAGGACCAGCAGCCCGGCCGCGCGCAGCGTCGGCTCCAGCACCACCGAGCCGAGCAACCAGGGCCCGTGGCGCAGGTAGGTGCCGAGCAGCGAGCCGGCGAACGTCGCGAGGATGCCGGCCGTGCCGGCCCAGGCGATCCGGTCGAGCGGCAGGGCGCGTTCGGTCACCAGGAGGGGCACCGCGAAGACCACGGCCACGCCGAGGACGTTCATGACCGCGAGGGCCAGCGCGGGCCCTCTGACCAGCGGTGCGCGCAGCACCAGGCCCAGTCCGAGCGAAAGGGACGGCCGCTCGCGCGGCGGGCCCGCCCCCGCGGGGGCGCTCGCCTTGAGCCGTCGGGCGACGGGGATCATGAGCAGCGCGCCGGCGGCAAAACTGACGGCGTCCAGCAGGATCAGGGTCCGCGGCCCCACCGTGCCGACCAGCAGGCTTGCCAGGACCGGGCCGACGGCCAGCCCGGCGCTCATCAGCGTGCTCGTCCAGCTCAGCACCCGCGCGGCCAGGTCGGGCCGGTCGGGCGGCGTGAGCTGGGAGACGCGCGCCTGCCAGACGATCCCGATGGTCAGGCTCAGCCCACCGAGCGCGAAGGCCGCGCAGTAGGCGGCCGGCACCGCGTGCGGCGTCGCCCAGGACGCCCACACCGCCAGGCAGCAGGCGGCCGAGGCGGCGAAGGCGGCCAGCAGGACGTGGTGGTTGAGCGCCCGGTGGCGGTCCAGCCAGGCGCCCAGCAGGCCGCCGAGCAGCGGCGGCGCGGAGATGAGGAAGCCGAGCAGGCCCAGGTTGAGCCGGTCGTCCCCATCGACCGCCCGCACGAGGTAGACGTAGTGCAGCAGTTCATCGCCGATCACCGAGATCGTGAGCGCCGACGAGCCGAGTACGAGGTACGGCGGAAAGGCACGAGACATCGGTTCCCCCACGAATTGAAAGACGAGCCCCGGGCCGGCGCCGGGCCCGGGGCGTCATCTCAATCGGTCACCAGAAGGCTCAGTAGCACTTCTGGCAGATGACGACGTTGAACTCGTCCTCGACGATTTCCTCGGTGACGAACTCGGTGGTGTTGAGAACGGCGTCCATATCGCGACACCATGCTGTCAGGGCCATTCCTGCCAGCCCGGCAGCTACGAAATTGGGGTACCGTCGTCGGCACAACGACAAAACACTTTCGCGAGGGGGTGGAAATGCTTCTGCATTACGTATGTGAATTCATCGTGCTGTGCGGCCAGGTCGGCGACGGATTCTCGTGGGGATAGTGGCGGTGTGCAGCTCGTGCTGATCAAACTCAGGGCGAAGGACGAGCGCGCGGGTGAGGCGCCGCTGCAGCGGATCACGGACGCGTTCTGGACGCACGCGCGCAGCGACGACCGCTTGGAGCACGTCTACGTCAGCGCCGACGGCGACGGGCTCGGGGTCGCCATGTACCTCGCCCACACCGATCCGTCGGCGGCGCGCGCGGCCGCCGTCACGATGTGCTGCCGGGTGCTGGACTGCTCTCCGGCGCTGTTGTCATGGAGGTTCGAGTGGAGATGACGCCCATGACCAAGGCAGAGACGACCCGGGCCGCGCCGCGCTCCGCCCGGGCCGGCGCGGCTTTGCGCCACCGGTAGAAGCCCGAGCGTGACACCTTCAGCACCCGGCACAGCCGCTTCACGCCGAAGGCGCCCGCGTGGTCGTCGACGAACTCGAAGCGGTCGCAGGAGCCCGGGTCCGCTTCCGAGACTACGAAGCGCCGTCCGGGTGCCCGCCCCACCCGGCTGCCGCCCGCCTACGACGGGGTGCTCGGCGAGTACGCCGCGGCGCTGGAGCGCGCGCCGCTGTCGGCCGAGACCCGGCGCGCCTACCGCTCGCGCGTGCGCATGTTCCTGTCCTGGCTGGCCGACCACGCCGCCACCTATTCTGCCGATCCCCTCGCCGATCGGCAGGCACGGGACTGGGCCGTACGCGACTACCGCATGTGGCTGCTGCGCGACGGCCCGGCCAGGCGCAGCCGCGTCTACGTCAATTCCGTCCTGACCGCGCCGGCCGGCCGCGCCCGCGTCCGCTGGCTGCGCGCTGTGGAGGCGCAGCTGTCGCCCCGGGGCCGGTGCATCGCGCTGATCCCGTACTACGCCGGCGCGCGCATCAGCGAGGTCGTCCGCCTCGACGTCGGCGACGTCCAGATGTCGGCCCGCAGGGGCAGGCTGCGCCTGTACGGCACGGGCGGCAAGTTCCGCGAGGTCGACATCCACCCCAAGCTCCGCAGCGAGCTGCAGCTCTGGCTGGATGAAGGCCCCGACTGGCCCCACGCGGGCGACAACCGGGCCCTGTTCCTCAACGCCAAGGGCGGACGGCTGAGCGCGCGGGCCGCCGGCGGCATCATCGCCGAGATCGCCCAGACGGCCGGGCTGGATGATCCCACCACCGTGCACGTCCTGCGTCACACGCTCGCCACCACGCTGGTCCGCGGCAGGACCGACCTGGTCGTGGTTGCCGAGATTCTTGGCCACGCCCGGTTGAAGACCACCCGCCGGTACAGCTTGCCGTCCGACAAGGACAAGGAAGACGCCCTCAGGCTGATCATGGTTGACCGCTGACCGCATGCCTGCCTGCCTGCGGAAACGGGCGTCGAGATCGACTCATGGCCGGTTTTCCCCGTATCTCGGCTGGACCCGCGATTCGCCAAGAGCTGCGCAAGACGATCACCGAGGGTGCAGATGCAGAGATCCGGTTTTCCGTGGGTGAGCCGTGCTGGTGGCGATCCAGGACCGGTGCGTCGAGGTGATCACCGTGGTCACCACCGGCCGGGGCGCCCCGATCCGATCACGGGTCCAGTGCGGATCATCGACCTGAATGTACGCCGACGAGAGCGGCTCGGCCGCGTACTCCAAGAACGGCAAACCGCCCGTGCTCCACACGGCTCATGTGGTGATCTTATGGCGCTTCATGTGGGGATTTTATGACGATGAGGGAGATCATGGTCGGCGGATGACAGCCATGATCGGGAGGGAGGTGTCCCATGACCCGCAAGGACAGCACCTGGGGCTGATCTCGAAGTGAAGCGCGGCCGGCCTGCGTAGTGTGCGTAGCCGGCCGCTTTCCTGTGATGCGTTATGGAGAGCGAGTGAACCGCCCGGTGACCGATGCGGAACGGCCGGCGCGGTACCGGGACCTGTTCGCCTTGACCGAGTACCGCGCGGTGTTCGCGGCAAGCGCCCTGTCCTGGATCGGGGACTACCTGTGCAAGGCCGCGGTGACGCTGTTGGTCTTCGACCGCACCGGCTCGGCCCTGGCCTCGGCTACCGCCTTCGGCCTGGGCTACTTGCCGTGGCTGACGTTCGGACCCGTGCTCGCGGCCATGGCCGAACGCTTTCCCGCGCGCTCGGTGATGGTCTGCTGCGACCTGATCAGAGCGGCGCTGATCGCGCTGGTCGCCCTTCCCGGCATGCCCGTCCCGGTGCTGCTCGGGCTGCTGTTCGTCAGCGGCATGCTGGCCCCGCCGTTCGAGGCGGCCAGGTCCGCCCAACTGCCGCAGATCCTGACCGGTGACCGGTACGCGCTCGGCCTGGCCTTCAACAACTCCGTCTTCAACCTGGCCCAGGTTGCCGGATACGCCGCCGGTGGGCTGATCGGCAGCTACAGCTCGCACCTGGCGCTGGCCGTGAACGCCGGCACCTTCCTCGGTTCGGCGCTGCTGCTGCGGCTGTGGGTCAGGCTCCGGGCGGCGACGCTTGCCGCCGCGCACCGCACCGGTCTGTGGCGCGAGACCAGGCAGGGGTACGCCGTCGTCTTCAGCGATCCGCTGATGCGGGCAATCGCGCTCATCTGCTTCGGTGTGGCCGCCTTCGTGGTCGTGCCGGAGGGCCTCGCGGTCTCCTGGGCAGCCGAGATCGACGCCGGCACCGGCACGGCGCAAGGTCTGATCATGGCGGCCAACCCGCTCGGTGTCGCCATCGGTGGCCTGTTGCTGACCCGGCTGCTCGCGCCGGGCCTGCGGACCAGGCTGATCCGGCCGCTGGCCGTCCTCGCGCCGCTCACCTTGGTGCCCGCGCTCCTGGACCCGCCTCTGGCCGTGGTGCTGCTGTCGGTCTGCGCCTCGGGAGTGGCCATGTCGCTGCTCATGCCCGCCGCCCAGGCGTTGTTCAACTCCGTACTGCCGCACCAGTTCAGGACCCGCGCCTTCGGTGCCATGGCGGCCGGTCTCCAGATCGCCCAGGGCGCCGCCATTCTGGCTACCGGCGCGCTCAGCGAGCGCTTCCCGACCTCGCTGGTCATCGGCGCGTGGTGCGCCGGCGGCGTGCTGCTGATGGCCTTCCTCACGATTCGCCCCCTTCTCACCCCTGCAGCCGACCCGATGGCCGAGTGAATACGCCGTCGTGTTCGCTCAGGGCTCCAGCAGCAGAAGGGAATCCCCGTGCGTGCCTGGTGAAAACCGTCGCGGCTTGCGGTCGTCAGCACAGCAGCCGCAGGTCTCGCCTGCACGGCAACCTCGGCGGCGATCGCCGGCCAGAACCAACGCCGTGACACTGTCGGCGATCTTCCGGAGGAGGGTTCAGGCTGGTGGGGGTGTCGGCCGGGGATGGGGGGCTGGTCGAAGAGACGAGGTCGATGTCGCTGAGTCCACGAGCGAGCGCGGGGATCTCCGCGAAGACGGTGGGCCAGCCCTGGACGGTCTGTCCGAAGGGCTTTCGCGGCCACCCGTGCCAGATGCTCGTCGCGGTCCGCCGCGTGCTCGCTGGGCGCGCCCGCGGCCAGCGTCGTTGATCGCCGCTGGATCGCTGATGTGACATTCGGGTCAGTGATCGTAGGGGATCAGGGATCGTTCCACGGGTGCGCCGATGGTCCAGTTGTGCCAGATGACGGCGCTGAGGGCGAGGATGCGCTGGCGTAACCAACCGGGGAAGGGCAGGGCGGGTCCGGGTTCGTCTTCGCGGGCCGGCCGGATCAGCCGGTGGCCCAGATCGGCGGCGGCTTTTGCGATGCCGGCGCCGGCGAATCCCTCGACGCACACGATCGGGCACGGCCCGGGTGCGATCGGGGTGACGTGCAGCAGGTGCAGCGCCCTGCTCGGAACTCCGGCGAGAACTGCCTGCGACGTCTTGCCACGTGCCTACCTCTTCCAGACTTCTGTCAGCTCATGTAGCCGACTGTCCGGAATCTGCTGGGCACCTCAGTCCGGGCTGGTAGGAGAGCAGCCGCCGCAGCGTTCACGGGCGACGGGTCCGGCGGTGAGGGTGAGTTGGTCGCGCAGGTGGCAGAACTCGTGGAAGGTCCGCCAGAGGTGGGCGTCGGTGCCGGTGGGAGCATCTCCAGGTGCCGACATAGATCGCCAGGTGGCATCGCGGCGGCGGGACCGTAGGCGCGCCTTGGAGATCACTACCTGGGCGTAGTGCTGCCCCATCGGTCATCGGGACGCTGGATCTGGCGGCGGACGGCGTGCGCGTCCTCCCGCCGTCCGATGTCGGGGCCGTTCACAGCGACGAGCCAGGTTCCTGGTGCGACGGGGGCGCAGCAGCCCGGCTTCGGTTCGCATCGGTTCGGCCGGCACACGCCGAGGCCGGCGATCAAGCGCTCAAAAGTGTGGGCACGGGTGCTGATTCGCGGTCCACGGACTGTCGCTGCCGCGCCGGTACCGCTCGTAAAATCCCCCGGGCATGAGCGTACGGGCCGGTGGTGTACCAGGTCAGGCCCGGGTGGCGGGTCTCCAACTCGTGCAGGGCCAGCGTGCCGAACCCGCAGTACTGCCACACTGCCGCTCAGGCGAGAAGCTGATCTTCTTCAGCAGGCCGACGCCGCAGGGCTCGCAGATCGCGTACTGCACCCGTCCGAGCGAACCATTGCCGCCGGCGGCGGCAGGCGCTGCAGGAGCGGTATGCGAGCCTGCCCGAAGTGGCCGGTCGGTGTCCCCTGTCCCCTGCTGACCTCCTCGGGTGCGTGCGGCGATCACCCCAACCGGCCGGCAGCCCGCCGCCAGGTGGCCGTTCTCCTTCAACAGCCTCGCGCACGCGGCGGTCGTGCCTGGTGGAAACACCGGGGAAACGGCCGACGCTCTACACCTGGTCCTCGAACGTTGCGGCGCCGGAAGACCTTCGCATCGCCTTCGCGTGGCGCTGCCGGCGTCTCAGAAGAAGGGAACTTTGGTGACAAGAGTGACTGCACGAAACCTGACTGCTGTGGGATGTGCCGCGTTGGCTTTCGCCACGGCGTTGCCTGGCACCTCGATGGCCACGGCCACCGTGGCCGAAAGCGCCGGCCGGCCGAAGATCGCCGATGTGCAGAAGGCGCTGGAGACGGTGGCCGCGACGCCCGGCGTGGTGGGCGTCATCGGGGAGGTGTACTACGACGGCAAGCGCATCGGCAAGGGCTCGGCCGGTTCGCGCCTGCTGGACGGAAAGGGCGGCAGGATCCCGTCCGATGCCCGATACCGGATCGGCTCGCAGACCAAGCAGATGACCGCCACCATCGTCATGCAGCTGGTCAAGGAGGGCAAGCTGAGCCTGGACGACAAGCTCAGCGAGGTCCTGCCGCAGGTGGCCGAGCAGGATCTGGTCGAGTACGCGTCCGACATCACCGTACGCCACCTCATCACCCTGACCAGCGGCATCCCGGAATACCTTCCCTCCGCGCCGTTCGACTTCACCACCCGCTACACCCCCATCCAGCTGCTGGAGATCTCCCGCAAGAGGCAGCGGCCGGTGGAGATCGGCACGTGGAACTACTCCAACACCAACTACCTCCTGCTCGGCATGATGATCGAGAAGGTCACCGGCCACAGCATGGCCGCCGAGTTCCAGCGGCGTCTGTTCGGCCCGCTGAAGATGACCGAGAGCTATCTGCCGACCAAGCCGCCGCAGGGCATCGAGGGCCCGCACGGGCACGGCTACTGGGCCGACGAAACCGGCAAGCTGCGCGACGTCGACCGGCTCAACGCCAGCACCCTGCTCACCGCCGGAGGCGTGATCTCCACCGCACGTGACGTCAGCCGCTTCCAGCAGGCGTTCCAGCAGGGCAAACTGCTGCCCGCCGACCTGCAGAAGGTCATCACCGACCCGCCGCCCGGCCAGGCCCCGCTGCCGCCCGGCGGCCCCTGCGCGGGCAACCCCGAACTGCTTCCCGGACATGGCGGCGCTGCGCCCGGCTTCGCCGCCACCACCTACACCTCCTCCGACGGCCGCCTGCAGTACGCCGTCTCCACGACGGTGGCCGGCCGGGAGCCGGAACGGGAGGCGGCCATGCGGGCCGTCTCCCAGTCCGTCAAGGCGGTGTTCTGCCCGTCGAAGTAGCACGGCAACGTCGTGATCAAGGGCTCGTGAAACAGGCGGCCCGGTCTCACGGCGCGTACGTCAGGCGCAGGCCGCGACCAGTACGTGAGGGTTCAGCCGGTTTTCCGGTTGGGCACCTCGCGGGGTCCGGTGTTCAAGCTCGTCGCGGTGTGGACGGACAGATCGATGCCCCTGGGGGAAGTACCGGCGGCGCTGACCGCTGGCATTCTCCCGGGTCACCGCAGGCGAGGGGGGATCCCGCCAGGTTGACTGACCTGTGTCTCTGGTGTGCCTGTGCGATTCGTCCTCACCGCCTCCCTCGCGGCCGGCCCGCAGAGGGCGGCAGACAAAGAACATCCTGGGCGGGTGACTCATGAGTGCAGGCGGCGGCCGTGGGCGTGGCCCAAGCGGCCATCGTCGTCTGAGGTCTTGACCCCTTCTCAGGCCATATGGAGATGATCTCGATAGGCGTGTGAGGAGTGTCCAGGAAGTGCTGCGACCGGAGCACTTCCTGGACGCACGCTCGAGACGGACGTGGTCGTGACGATCGCTGACGGTGGCCGCCCATTCTCGGATTCCGGACGCCCTCTTGTGAGAACGCAAGTGATCCGCTGGAGAGGAACCGCGTGGAGTCGACATGACCTGATGGCCAAGGTCCTGGGGCCGGTGCGACTCCACGGGACGGAAGGAACGGCTGGTGGAGACGCTGTGGGACGCCCCTCCCCCTCCGATCGGCAGTTCCGCACGGCTCTGGCGCTGTGGCGTGGGGAGCCCGCCGAGAGCGCCTGGCTCACTGGTCCGCTGCTGGGCCGAGTGACCGAACCGAACGAGCGTCTTGTCGCCGCAAGACTCGGGTGGGCCGAGACGAAGCTCGCCCTGGACCGGCCTGAAGAAGTGATCGAGGACCTCCGGCCGCTCATGGCCGAGCAGCCGCTGAACGAGCACGGGTGGCGGCGGCTGATGCTGGCGTGATCGCGAGCGGGGCAACGCGACAAAGCCCTTGACTCCTTCCGGCGCGCTCGTTCGGTGCTCATCGACGAGTTGGGCGTGGAGCCGGCCGAGGAACTTCAGCGGCTCAGCGCCGCCGTCCTGGCCGACGCCGTGCCGACGGCCGACGCCCCTCGGCAGGCGCGGGACGTCCCGGTGGAGGACGCGGAGCGGCGGCGTCTGCCAGTTACCGCCGGCCTTGCCGCTGTGCGTCATCTCGGGGCAGGACGGCGTCGGCAAGTCGGCCCTCGCCGTGCACGTCGCGCATCAGCTGCGGCGTGACTTCCCGGACGGGCAGTTGGACGTCAACCTACGCGGCGGTGGTCCACATGCCGCCGACCCCGAGGAAGTGCTGGGCCGGTTTCTACGCGCGCTCGGGCTGGACGACGCCGCGGTCCCCACCGGACTGGACCAGCGGGCCGAGCTGTACCGTGGCTTGCCGGCCGACGGCCGCTACCTCGTCGTGCTGGACGACGCCCGCGGCGCGGTCAGGTCCAGCCCCCGCTGCGGGGCACGCCCGGGTGCGCGGTGCTGGTCACGGCCAGGCATCGGCTGACCGCTCTGTCCCAGCTCGCCACGCGGCTGAGCGACACCCGCGAACGGCTGGGCCCGCTCTCACACGGCTCCCAGGCGGTACGCGCCGGCCTCGCGGTGGGCTGCCACGGGCTCACCGCTCCGGCGCGGCGGCTGTTCCGCCTGCTCGGCGTTGTGGGAGCGCTTGCTGTTCGCATCGTTGAGCGCGGCCAGACCTCACGAGGTCACGAACACTCGCGATCACTTCTCGCGGGCGCGACTGCCCGTGAACGCCTGGTCGGGGCGCCTACCACAGCAGCTGCCGCGCTGGGCCGCCTGTCCGCCGGGCCGGTCAGCCGGTGTAGTCGGTGGTGTGGGCGGTGCCGGCCGGCCACAGGTACTTGCCGTTGTCGGCCGGCGAGTAGCGAGTGTTGCCGTCGCCGGCGCGCGCCTGGACGAGGTTGTTCCGCCAGGTGGAGCCGCGGGCGGTGCCGCCCCAGATGTTGCCGTACAGGAAGCCGTAGAGCTGGCGGAGTTCGGCCGAGAACACGTTTCCGGTCACGGTGATGTTCTTGGCGTTGTTGATGGTGCCGATGCTCAGGGCGTAACCCCATCCGGAGATGTAGTTGTCGGTGACGGAGACGTTCTGGTAGACGCCCGTTCCCTGCAGGGCCAGGGCGTTGGTGTTACCCAGGGAGGCCAGGGTGTTGTGGCGGACGATCATGTTGCCGCCGTCGCCCTCGCTCTGCGGGCCGATGCCGTCGTGGTGGTAGACATCGTGCGCGGTGTCGGCCATGTCGTGGATGTAGTTGTTCGTCCATGTCGAGGGGCGGCCGGGGAAGCCCGTCACCATGATCATCCCAGCGTTGCCCCAGATGTCGTTGTGGTCCATGACCGCGACGGCCTCCTTCATCGTCGTCGCGAGCTGCCAGGAGTCCTCGAACGGCGTGCCCGGTGCGGCGTGCGCGGACGACACCGTGCCGTCGTTGCCGGGAGGCATCGCGTAGGAGCTGGGCTTGAACGTCGAATACAGGAACGTGACGTTGGTGTCGGAGTAGATCTGCACCAGGTTGTCGTTGGGGTTCGTGCCCTCGAACAGGCAGCCCACGAAGGTGAGATTGTCACCATAGATGTACGTCTTCAGGGCGGTGAAACGAGTGAAGGCGATCACGCTGTTGTCGGGGAACTCAACGCGCAGCGGCTTGTCAGGGCTCATGCCGGCCCGGTAGTCGGTGAGCTTCCCGGGATAGGCGCCCAGGCCGAGGCCGCCGGCGTTGGCGGGGGTGTGGGCATAGCCGGTGTTGGAGAAGTCCGGCCAGTGTCCCGAGCCGTCGTTGGGCCGCGCGTCGATGGCCGAGCGGGGGGTCGCTTCCTTGACGGCGGCGTGGCCGTCCGGCGTGTCCGTTCCGGTCACCAGGGCCGAGGTGAGCAGAACCGCGGCAGTGACAGCGCCGGCCCAGCGGATCAGGCGGTTCGCCGAGAAGCGGCGCGGCCGGAGTGAATGCGGGGATGACAACACGATGAACTCCCGAATGTCGCTGAATGACGGAGCTTCGGCGCGATCGCCTCGATCACACGATGGTGCGGCCGAACCAGACGTTGCGCGCGCGGAAGCGGGTATCGCCCATGGGCGCGGGCACCTGGTCCTCCCATCCGGGCCGCCCTTGCTCAGGCCGCCGGCGTAGGAGCCCATCCGCAGGTCGAGGATGAGCCACATGGGCTTGCCGATCCAGTCGCCCCTGTGGATCGCCCCGGACTTGCACCAGATGGGGCATCGGGGAGGGCCCGGGCTGGTCGCCGTGGACTCGGAGAGCCTGGTGGCGGTCATGGTCGGGGCCCCCCGCGAGCGAGAGCCGGCCGGCGTCCATCTCGGCGGTCGGCGCCGCGGGTCGCGCGGCGCGCGGACGCGGCCCGCGCGAGACCGGGAACGGTGGCCGGCCCTGGGGAGAGGCCGCCCAGGGCCGCGGCCGAGGTCAGCAGCCGACGTCGATTGATGCCCTGCTCCTGATGCCCTGCCCCGACATGACTCCCTTTCTTACCAGGTGTAATGCTGCCGACAGATCACACAGCGCATGATCGCCGACGGCGTCCCACAACCGCCACAGAGCCGGTACATTCGCCTCGTTATCGAGGCGCCACCGCTGTCAGACCTGGAGAAGTTCTTCTTCCTGGACAGCTTCGACCGGCATGTGATCGCGCGGTCGAGGGCCGATTCTCACCGGCTGGGCGTGGCCGTCCAGATCGGGACCGTTCGGTTCTGTCACCACGGCCGAGGGACGAGCGGTCGTTACCAGGCACCTATTGAACGACGTGCTCGCCATGATCACCGACGACGGGAACGACCCGCTGGCGTTCCTCCTCGACCAGTGCACGCTCCCCCCAACGGCACACGCCCTCCGCTCCTGACCCTCCTGAGCCCGCGAACGCCCTGCAGATGCTCGCGCGGGCCGCCGTCGAGCTCCACGGCACGTACGGCGACCGCGAGCAGGTGCTCACGAGCGCGCAGACAAACGTGGTCATCAGGGCCGCCCAGCTCCTGGCCGACCTGAGCGAGTTCGACGCCCTACCTGCCTCACCCCAAGGCGGCTCGGCCATGGACGGCCTTGCCGACCACGAGATCGTCGGCCTGGTGACGACCGCAGTGGAGTTGTGGGAAACCTACGGCGACCCCAACGACATCCTGTCCGCGTTCCAACGCGAGATCCTCGTCCGCGCCGCCGGCTTCCTGACCAGCCCGACCAACGCAGACGATGATGATCGGAATGTCATCGAAGCCGTCCAGCGACGGCTTGCCCGTTCCCTTGCGGGGCGTCCTGCCTGGCGACCGGGGCGCCGGCCGGGGTGGCTTCGGCGACGATCGGCTCTTCCAGCTTGCCGACCGACGCGAACGACAAGCGCTGCACGGTCGTGGCGGTGAAGTTCCGCTCGGACATCGCCGCAGGCGCTGACACCGGGCTGTCGCCACGCCGGCGCAGGGTCCGGCGGGCCTGCTCCGGCGTCCCCCGGCGCGGCGCGGTTCGAAAGACGACATCCGGAAGACGGGAAACGTTTACCGATCATCAACCCAAGATCACCCGATTGGCAGTCGGCGATCTTTACGTTTGCGGCGTTTGCGTACTTCCCCCACCGCATGTGGAAGGACATCCATGCGCAAGTCCGCTCGGACGTTCATCGTCGCCTTGACGGCCGTACTGGCCGTCAGCAGCGCGAACGTCATCGGAACCCCCTCCTTCGCGCAGGACGGCGACCCCACCCTGGCCGCCCTCACCAAGGTCGTCCCCGACATCGTCGAGGAGGCCAAGACCGTCCCGCCGACCGTGATCCCCGAAGGCGACGTCCAGCGCCCCTTCGCCGCCGCCACCGACGCCGACCACACGCTGTCGGCCTCGGTCAGCGAGAACGAGATCGGCATCGGCATGCCGGAGGCCAGCGGCGCCGGCAACCAGCCGCTGCCCGGCTTGGTCACCTACGCCGCCAAGCAGCCCAGCGTCACCTACGCCCACCAGCGCACCGGCCAGGTCGCCCGCGCGCTGACCGTCATCCACGACGCCTCCGCGCCGACCGAGTACCGCTTCCCGATCAGCGCGCCTGAGGGCTCCATGCTGGAGGTCGAGGACGACGACGGCACGGTCCTCATCTACAACAACGACTTCTACCTGGCCGAGATCGACCTGCCCTGGGCCAAGGACGCCAACGGCAACCCGGTACCGACCTCGTACCGGGTGGAGGGCATGACGCTCGTCCAGACCGTCGACCACGCGGGCGCCGCCTACCCCGTGGTCGCCGACCCGGCGCTCAAGCTGCAGTGCGAGTGGTGGAAGGCCATGTGCCGGGTGATCTTCTCCAAGAAGCTCACCAGCCAGATCTACGGCTCCTGGCTGTACGCCGGGGCGGCCGGCGCGGCCAAGGTGGCTGACGCCGCCTGCGACAAGGCCAAGAACAGCAAGATCAAGCTGGCCTGCAAGGTGCTCTTCGCGGCGGGCATCGCGCAGTACATCTACAAGATCCGGGAAGCCGCCAACAAGAAGCAGTGCTTCGCGCTGCGGATGCAGTACCCGGGCCCGATCGTCTGGGGTGAGGTCCGCAAGAAGAGCTGCCAGAGCAAGTAGATCGCCCCTGTGACAACCTGACGCCCCCGCCGATCCGGCGGGGGCGTCGCTCTACCCCGGAGCTCTCATGTCTGCCCTCCTGCCGCGGGCTCTCGCCGGTGGCCTCGCCTTCTTACTGCTTCCCCTGACCGTGCCCCCATCGCCGGCCGCCGCGGAACCTCCCGCCGCCGCTCAGGCCGTGGACGACCCCAGCGACCCGGCCCGGGTCGCCGCCGGGCCGAGCGCGCCCGACGAGGCCTCCGCCCGCCTGTCCGCCCGCCTGACGGGCCGGCGGGTGGAGGTGGCGGACGCCCGTACCGAGACCACCACCACCTACGCCGACCCGGACGGCACGCTGACGGTCGACACGTTCGCCGGCCCGGTCAGGTTCCGCCGCGACGGCGCGTGGACGCCGGTGGACGTCGCGCTCACCAAGGCCCCGTCGGGCGAGGTCGTGCCTCGCGGCCACGGCAGGGCGCTCAGGTTCGGCGGCGGGCGGACCGGCCTCGGCACCCAGCGGGCGGGCACGCCCGCGCTGACCGACCTGATCACGATCGGTGAGGGGGCCGCCAAGGTCACCCTGCAGTGGAAGGGCGCGTTGCCGGCGCCCCGCCTGAGCGGTGAGACGGCCACGTACCCGGACGTGCTGCCGGGCGCCGACCTGGTCGTCACCGCCACCCGGACGGGCGCCGAGCAGTTCCTGCTGCTGAAGGCGCGCCCGGCGGCGCCGCTGACGTACACGCTGCGGCTCAAGGCGCCGGGCCTCACGCCGCGCCAGGCCCGGGACGGCGGGGTGGAGCTGGTCGGCGCCGGAGGAAAGGTCGCCGCCACCATTCCCGCGCCGGTCATGTGGGACGCCTCCACGCACCCGGTCTCCCGCGAGCACCTGCGCCGGGCCCCCGTGGCGATGAAGGTCTCCGGCGACGACCTCGTCCTCACCCCGGATCCGGCCTTCCTGGACGACCCCGCCACGACGTACCCCGTCACCGTGGACCCCTCGCTCAACCTGGGCCAGGTGTTCGACACGTTCGTCCAGGAGGGTTACGGGACCGACCAGTCGGGCGCCACGGAGCTGAAGATCGGCGACAACGGCGGCGGCCAGGTCGCCCGCTCGTTCATCACGTGGAAGACGCCCGGCATCGTGGGCAAGAAGATCATCTCCGCCACGCTGAAGCTCTGGAACCACCACTCGTGGTCCTGCGACGCCCGCACGTGGGAGGTCTGGTCGGCCAACAAGTCCTCGACGGCCTCGCGCTGGCCGGGCCCCGCGATGATCAAGGAGTACGCCTCCTCCACGCAGACCAAGGGCTACGGCAGCGGCTGCGCCGACGGCTGGGTCACCGCCAACGTCACCTCACTGGCGCAGTACTGGGCCGACCAGGGCTACAAGGAGTCCGGCATGGGCCTGCGGGCGAGCAGCGAGTCCGACGAGTACGCCTGGAAGCGGTTCCACTCGGGCAACGCCCCGGCGCACGTGCCGGTCATCTCGGTGACCTACAACTCCTACCCGGACACGCCGGTCTCCACCTGGGTCTCGCCCTACGTCGACTACGGCGGCACCATCTGGACGAACACGCTCACCCCGCAGCTCCGCACCCACGTGCGCGACCCCGACGGGGGCAACGTGCGCGGCAAGTTCGACCTGTACCAGGGCGAGACGATGCTGCTCGACGACCACTACGGCGCGTACGTGGCCAGCAACGGCTTCTCCGGCGCGACCGTGCCGGCGGGCAAGCTGGCCAACGGCAAGTCGTACATGTTCCGGTCGTGGGCCCAGGACGGCTCGCTGGTCTCGAAGCTCTGGCAGACGGCGTACTTCACCGTCGACACCGTCAAGCCGCCCGCCCCCGCAGTCACCTCCACCGACTATCCCGGCGACGGGAGCTGGAACGGCGACGCGGGCAAGGAAGGCGTCTTCACCCTCGCCCCCACCAGCACCGACGCCGGCTGGGTCGCCTACAAGCTCGACAGCGGCGCCACCACCAAGGTGACCACCGTCGGCCAGGCCGTCAAGGTCAAGCTCACCCCGCCCACCACGGGCGCCCACAAGCTCAGCGTCCACACCCTCGACAAGGCCGGCAACGCCTCCCCGGCCACCACCTACACCTTCAACGTCGGCTCCGGCACGGCCGTGGCCTCGCTCGCCGCCCCCGCGGACGGCCTGCGCACCACCGGCGTGGTGCCGCTCGCCGTGACGGGCACGGCCTTCACCCAGGCCACCTTCCAGTACCGGCGCTCCGAGAGCGACGCCTGGGCGGACCTGCCCGTCGCGAACGTCACCGGCGCGGACGGCAAGCCGCTCACCGCCTGGCCCGTCGCCGCCCCCGGCACCCTGTCCGGGCTCACCTGGGACGCGGGCACGCAGCTCGGCGACGCCGTGCTCCAGGTACGCGCGGTCGTCACGGGCGCCACCACCGCCGAATCCGACCCGGTCGAGGTCGTGGTGGACCGGCGCGCCACCCAGGCGGCCACGACGGAGGTCGGCCCGGGCGTGCTCAACCTCCAGACCGGCGATTACCACCTGCGGACCACGGCGGGCGGCCCCTTCGGCCTGACGCTCACCCGCACGGCCTCCTCCCGCGACGCCGGCTGGTCGCTCCCGCTGCCCGCGCTCAGGGAGACCTCGCCCACCTCGGTCGAGCTGACCCGGGCAGACGGCACGGCGGTGCGCTTCACCAGGGCCGGCGACGGCTGGAAGCCGGAGCCCGGCGCCGAGCACCTCACCCTCACCGGCACGTACACGCTCACCGACGCCGGCGGCGAGGTCACCACGTTCACCCGGCAAGGCGACCTGTACGTCCCCGAGGGCCACGCCTACGACCAGGGCCGGCCGAAGTCGATCACCCGCTCCGGGCACACCCTGGAGCTCGGCTACGACGCCGCGGGACGCCTCGCCACCGTCTCGATCGAGGGCGCGGTGATCACCCAGTACGGCTACGACGGCGCGGGACGGCTCGCCGAGGTCTGGGACCCGCGCATCAGCCCCGCGCTCAAGACGCTCTACGGCTACGACGCCGCGGGCCGCGTCACCTCGCTCACCCCGCCGGGCGAGCTGCCGTGGACCTTCGCCTACGACGGCGACGGCCGGCTGCGCACGGTCACCCGCGCCACGCTCAAGCCCGGCACCGCCGACCAGGTCGCCGGCGAGGCAAGGACCACCGTCACCTACGGGGTGCCGCTCACCAGGGCAGGCGGCGGCCCCGCCGACGTGACGGCCGGGGAGATCGCCGCCTGGGGGCAGTCCTCGGTGCCCGTGACGGCGACGGCGGTGCAGCCGCCCGGCCTGGCCCCCACCGTGACCTACCTCGACGCGTCGGGGCGGGCGGTCAACGTCCTGACGCCCGGCGGGCACCTGTCGGCCACCGACCACGACCGGTTCGGCCACGTCGTGCGCGAGCTGACCGCCGCCAACAGGGAGCTGTCGCAGCGCGACATAACCGACTACCGGCTGGCCGAGCTCGCCATCACCGGCTACGCCACCGACGAGCGCGCCGAGCTGCTGTCCACCCGTTCCGTCTACGACGCCACGGGGCGGCGCAAGCTCCAGGAGCTGAGCCCGGTCCACATCGTGAGCCTGGAGTCCGACGTGGACGACCTGCCCGCCGGGTACGCCATCGGCGCCAGGACCCGCACCGTCCACACCTACGACGAGGGACGCCCGGCCACCGCGACGGCCCGCGACCTGCCGACCACCGTCAAGGTCGGCGCGGCGATCGTCGGGCGCGAGTCCAAGCCGGACGCGGACGTCCGCACCACCACCATCACCTACGACTGGGCCACCGGGCGGCAGGTCAGGACGGTCCGCGACCCCGGCGGCCAGGCCATGACCACCGACGCCCCCGTCACCACCCGGTACGCGGCCACCGGCGACGGCCCGTGCGGCGGGCGGCCCGCATGGGCGGGCCTGGTCTGCCAGGAAGGCGGCAGGACCTACACCTACACCGCCTCCGGCCTGCCCGCCACCGTCACCGAGGGGGACACGGTCACCGTGCTCGGGCACGACGCGGCCGGCCGGCTCGTCACCGTCAAGGCCGGCGGCGAGGCCGAGACCGGACTCGGCTACGACCCCGGGACCGGCCGGCCGGCGCAGCGGTGGCGCGGCACGGAGAAGGTCGTCACCGCCTACGACCGGCTGGGCCGGGTGATCTCCCACACCGACGCGGACGGCGGCCAGACCCGCACCGCGTACGACGACCTCGGCCGCCCGGTCAAGGTCACCGACTCCGCCCCGTCCACGAGGGTCTACACCTACGACGCCACGATCGAGCCGCGCGGCCTGCCCACCTCGGTGACCGACTCGGTCGCGGGCACGTTCACCGCCCGCTACGACGCCGAGGGCCGCCAGGTCGAGGGCGACCTGCCGGGCGGCCTGCACTTCCAGGGCGGCTACGACGAGCGCGGGCAGGGCTTCGCCCGGATCTACACCCGGGACGGCCTGGAGGGCCCGGTGATGATCGACCAGGTCGGCCGGAACGTCCACGGCCAGGAGGCGCTGAGCATGCGGACCGACCTCATGGCCGAGCGGCAGCTCGGCTACGACAAGGCGGGCCGGCTGGTCTCCGCGCTGGACATGGCGTTCCCGACGTGCACCCTGCGCCGCTACGGCTACGACGGGACGGGCAACAGGACCCGGATGGCGGTGCAGTCGTCGGAGGAGGACTGCCCGGTGGCCGACGACCCGGCCGCGACGATCACCACGTACGCCTACGGCCCCGACGGCAGACTGAGCGGCGACGGCTACGCCTACGACGCGGCCGGCCGCACCACCGCGCTGCCCGGCGGGCGTACCATCGGCTACTTCGCCGACGGGCTGCCGTCCCGCATGACCTCCGGCGAGCGCAGCCTGAGCTGGGCGCGCGACCCGGCGGGCCGGATCCGTTCGGAGACGGCCGGGACGGGCGCGGTCACCGTCCACCACTACGCCTCCGACGACGACCGGCCCTCCTGGACCTCCGGGAACAACGGAGTCACCCGCGTCGTCCCCGGGGTCGGCGGCGACCTGGCCGCGCTCACCGGCGCGGCCGGATCGGTGCGCCTTCAGCTGCTCACCGTCGGCGGGCACGTCGGGACCGAGCTGGAGCTGGGCACGGGCATGGCCACGGTGGTCGGGTACGACGAGTGGGGCGTGCCGTCCCTGCCGATCCGTTACGGCTGGCTCGGCGGGGCCTACCGCCCGACCGCGCTGGACGGGACGGTCCTGGTGGGGGGCCGCGTGTACGAACCGGCGCTCGGCCGCCACCTCCAGCGTCCGTACTGACCACACCCGGTGAGGCCCGGGTGATCCGTCACCCGGGCCTCACCGGGCTCAGGCCGCGCAGTGGCCGGCGGGCTTGACGGACAGCACGGTGTGGGCGCGCGTCACCGCCTTCCTGGCACCCAGGGTGTAACCGTAGGGCGTGCCGCTGACGCAGTAGGTCACGCCGGTCTGGTTGGACACCTGGGAGACCTGCAGCCCGTCCGGGAAGGACCGGCTGCCACCCTGCTCGACCAGCACGGGCCTGGCCGAGGACGAGCTCGGCTGGAGGCACAGGTAACCGGCCGGGCAGGTGGCCCGGCCGGTGGCGGAGGCAGGCTGGGCGGCGAGGGTGGCGGCCGTGGCCAGCGCGGCCGCGGTGGCGGCGAGGAGCTTGCTCTTGATCTTCATGTGGTCTTGGTACCGGGCGGGACTGACGCCCAGGTGAACGATCTTGCTCCTCCCGGCGAACTTCCGGTCGGACCGCCTCAGGAGATCGGGCGCCGCCAGGAGAAGCGGCCGGGCCCGGTGCGGTACGCGGTGCCGTCCGGGAACCGGATCCGCGTCCGGGAGCCTGCGGGGACGCCGGCCGAGGTGGCCGCCCTGGAGGTCCCCTGCCGACGGCGATCCTGCCCTGGGGACCGTCGAACGTGCCCGCCGCCCACGTGATCGACTCGTCCGGCACGCCTCCACGAGCGGCGTCACCGCCTGGTCACCCTGGCTGATGAAGGGTCCTCGGTTCGAGCCGGCTCGCGGCGCTCATCTGGGGGACGTACGCGGTGAAGGAGTTCCAGAAGCCGGTGTTGGAGCGGGGGTAGTCCACTGGCACGTTCGGAGAGTGTTGCCCGCCGTGGCCGCGACATCTATGACGGGCCTCACGCTGACCGGCCAGGCTCCCGCGAGCCGGGCTGGAGGTCGCCCACTTCGCCCCGGCGGCTGCGTACGGCCTCCTCGCCACCATGGTGGGAGCGCGCACCCGGATGGTTGACCAAGTCATCTATTGACGCGACCGAACTCGGTGCCTAGCATTTCGGCACCATTCCTAATACGTATTAACCAGGAGTTTCAGATGGCTCCTCCCCCACGGCACCGCCGCGCCACCCGGGCGGACATCGCCAGGCACGCGGGTGTCTCCCAGGCGACCGTGTCGCTCGTGCTCAGCGGCGGCGCGATCAGCGACCAGATCGCCGAGTCGACGCGGCAGACCGTCCTGGTGGGACGACACCTTCTCCCTGCCGTCCATCCCGCTGCCGGAGAACACGGGGTGCTCCGATGACCTCGGCGACCTCTCCCTGCTCTCCAGCGCCGACGCCGTCCGGTTGCTCCCCGTCAGGTGAACCGGATTCCATCGACACCGGAGGTAACAATGTCTCTTCGTGGCGCAGGCGCCCGCTGGCGCGCCTGGCGGGCGATCCCCGTCGTGGTCGTCCTGCTCGTGATCGCGCCGGTCAGCGGCGTCCAAGCCGCACCCGAAGAACCCGGTCTGCTACGGATCGTGTCCCTGTCCGGCCCCGCCGGGACCGTGAGCGGCGACGATGTGCTGATCCGGGTGGAGGCCAAGGGACGCTTTCCCCTCGATCGGATCACCATCAAGCACGACGGGAGGGACGTGACGCACCTGTTCACCCCCGACCCGCAGCGGCACCACTTGACCGGTCTGGTCACCCGCTTACAGCCGGGTACGAACCACCTGGCCGCCGCCATCCGGGGCGACGTGGGCCGCGCAGCCCGCCTCACCGTCGTCAACCACCCGATCACGGGCCCTGTCATCAGCGGCCCGCACGAGCAGCCGTACATGTGCGCCACCCAGCGCTTCCGGCTCCTCGACGGAACAACGCTGGGCGCCGCCCTGGACGCCAACTGCTCGGCCGCGACCCGGGTGGACTACGCCTACCGCTCTACCACGGGAGCCATCAAGGCGCTGCCCGACCCGGCCGTACGCCCGCCCGACCTCGCCCAGACCACCACCTCGGACGGCGTGAGCGTCCCGTTCCTGATCCGGATCGAGACCGGAACGATCAACCGGGCCATCTACCAGATCTCCATGCTGCACGACCCGGCGGACGCCGCGCCCACCCGCTCAAGCCCGAGCCAGGGCTGGAACGGCCGGCTGATCTACACCTTCGGCGGCGGGTGCCGAAGCGGCTGGTACGTCCAGGGATCGAACACCGGCGGCGTCACGAGCCCGGAGATGCTCGGCCGCGGATACGCCGTCGCCTCCTCGTCGCTGAACGTGATGGGCAACAACTGCAACGACCTCCTGTCCGCCGAGACCATGATGATGGTCAAGGAACACATCATCGAGCAGTACGGTTCACCGCGTTTCACGATCGGCTGGGGCTCATCGGGCGGTTCCTACCAGAGCTACCAGATCGCCGACAACTACCCCGGCTTGCTCGACGGCATCATCGTGGGGCAGAGCTTCCCCGACGTCGCCTCGGCCACCAACTTCACGCTCATGGACGCCCGGCTGCTCGACCTGTACTTCAAGGAGCGGGCGCCCGGCGCGTTCACCCCCGAACAGCAGCGTCAGATCGCCGGGTTCAGGGTCTCCGCCGGCATTCCCAACCTGAGCGACGGAGCTGCACGGCTGGACCCGGACGGCGAGTTCGCATCCTACGTACCGGCCGCGCTGCGCTACAACGCCCTCACCCGTCCTGACGGTGCCCGCGGAGACGTCTACGACCACACCGTGAACGTCTACGGCAGGGACCCCGACACCGGCTTCGCGCTCCGGCCGCTGGACAACGTGGGCATCCAGTACGGCCTTTCCGCACTCAACCGGGCAGTCATCACCAAGCAGCAGTTCCTCGACCTCAACGCCGGGATCGGCGGCCTGGACATCGACGCGGACCACATCCCGCAGCGCACCGTGGCGGATCTCCCCGCCACCCGCGCGGCGTACGAGAGCGGCCGGATCCTGTCCGGCGCAGGCGGGCTGGCGGCCACTCCCATCATCGACTACCGCGCGTACTCGGACGACACCACCGATGGCGACATCCACATGATGGTGCACGGATTCTCCACCCGCGCCCGGCTCGTGACCGCGAACGGAGACGCGCGGAACCACGTGATGCTCGTGGAGGACAACCAGTTCGGGGGCTTCAGCCTGAACAGCCCGGTGCTGCGCGGCGCCTTGGCGAGCATGGACGCCTGGCTCACCGGCATCACCGCCGACACCTCGGCCGAGAGCCTGCGGAGCAAGGTACTCCTGCACAGGCCGGCCGACCTGACCGACGCCTGCTGGACCCCGGAAACGCCGCCACGCAAGATCAGCCAGGCGCTGTCGGCGGACAACCAGGGTGAGTGCGGCGCGCTGTTCCCGGCCTTCGGCACGCCGCGGCTCGAAGCCGGTGCCCCACTGGCCGACGACGTGGTGAAGTGCCGGCTCAAGCCCGTCGACCTCACGGACTACGACGTCGAGTTCACGGCGGCCGAGGTCACCCGGTTGCGGAGCGTCTTCCCGGACGGGGTGTGCGACTGGTCGGCGACCGGCGTGGAACAGCGGCCGCTCAAGGGGACCTGGCTCACCTTCGACTGACCATCTGTACGTGTCCGTGGGCGGCGCGATCGTGCCGCGGGGGGGCGTGGCCCGCCCGTGGCCGCTCACGACGATCATGCCGTAGCGGCAGACGTCGACCACGGAACCGGCGGCGACCTCGACGGGCACCGCGGATGAAGCGTTCGTCACGGCTCCATCACCGACGTCGCGGCCTCGTTGCCGCCGTGGTGCGAGCGCGCATCGGGATGGCTAAGCGAGTCATCTGTTGACGTGCCCGAGATCGAGAATTAGCCTTTTGTCCACTTCTTAATACGTATTAACAAGGATTCACATGGCTCCTCCCCGGCCGCAACGCCGACCCACCCAGGTGGACATCGCCAGACGCGCGGGTGTCTCCCAGGCGACCGTGTCGCTCGTGCTCAGCGGCGGCGCGGTCAGCGACCAGGTTGCCGAGGCAACGCGGCAGGCGGTCCTCGCGGCGGCGGCCGAGCTGGGCTACTCGGTCAACATCGCCGCGCGCAGCCTCAAGGGCGGGCGCAACCACCTGCTGGGCCTGTACACCTTCGAGCCCGTCTTCCCGACCGATCAGCGCGACTTCTACTTCCCGTTCCTGATGGGCGTGGAGGAGGAGACCGCGCGGCAGGGCTACGACCTGCTGCTGTTCAGCTCGGTCAGCTCGGGCGACCGGGCGATCTACAGCGGCGGGGTGAACCGGCTCAAGCTCGCCGACGGCTGCGTGCTGCTCGGCCGCAACGTCCGGCGCGAGGAGCTGGCGGAGCTGGTCAGGGAGGACTTCCCGTTCGTCTTCATCGGCCGCCGCGAGCTGCCGGGCGCCGAGCTGTCCTACGTCGCGGCCGACTACGTGACGGCCACCAGCGACCTGGTCGCCGAGCTCGTCCGGCTCGGCCACCGGAGGATCCTCTACCTGCGCGAGCCCGCCGGCACCGAGCCGACCCGCGACCGCGAGGCGGGCTACCGCCAGGGCCTCGCCGCCGCCGGCATCGAGGTGGACGAGTCGCTCATCCACGAGCTCGCCGACCCGGCCGACCTGTCGCCCGCGTTCGCCGAGCACTGGACCGGCACCGCCGGGGTCACCGCGATCCTCGTGGAGCCCAGCGAGGACAACCGGCTGACCACCGCCCTGGACGCGACCAGCAGGGCGGCCACGATGCGCTTCCCCGATGACTGCTCGATCGCGCTGCTCGGCGACCCGCCGTCGTGGACCCCGGAGCTGCGGGACTGGACCCGCTTCTCCCTGCCCCGCGCCGACATGGCCCGTACGGCCGTGCAGATCCTCATCGACCTGCTCGGTGCGCCGCGCGGCGCGGCCCGACAGGTCACCCTGCCCTGCAGCTTCGTGCCGGGCGACTCCGTCGGCCCGGCGCCCGACCGGAGGTGGCCGCGATGATCAGGATGATCGTCCGCCGGCTGCTGAAGGGAGCAGACGTGCTCCGCACCAGGCTGGATCCGCGTATCCGGACGGAGGCCAGGTCATGACCTCGGTGACGAACGGCACCGTGATCCTGCCCGGACAGGTCGCCACGCGCCGGTGGCGCCGGGGTGCGCCGGCCCGGCCGCCGTACGTGGTGATCACGCCGTACGTGCCGATGGCGGCGATCGGGCCGCTCCCTATCGCCTCCGACCCGGTGCACACCGTGGCGGACAGCCGCGCCCCCACGCCAGCCTGCTCCCGGCGCGGGTAGCGGGCTTGGCCGGTGTCCCCTGCTGCCTCTACGGTCGGGTCCGCCACCGGCGCAAACAGTGGTGTTCACCTCCGTTCCTCATGCTGCCTCGATCAGCCGGGGCCCATCTGCGAAGAAGCGGGTGGATTCCGGCAGTGTGACGGCGCAGCAGCCCACCCTGTTCTGGTAGCGACCCCATCAGGAGGATCGAGATGTCACGTCCGCCCCGTGCGCGGCCCGGAGTGCTGGTGGCGCTCCTGCGTTTGACACTGGTGTCGTGCGTAGTGGCCCTGGGGACTCTGTTCTCTCCGGCGCCTGCCGCGGTCGCGGTGCCGCCGGGTGGCGGCTCGTTCAGCGAGACCGAGCTGTGGGACGCGACTGATACCGATGACCCGTACGTACGCATGCATGTGCAGGCGTTCGCCGTGGTTCCGGCGGGAACACTCCTGCCCGCCTCGGGCGGCCAGGAGGCCCTGGCCGGCGATGTCGTGCTTGCCGTCACCGAGGGGCGTAAGTCCGACTGCGACTGCGCCAAGAAGGACCTGCTGCTGCGGCGCAGTCTGGACGGCGCGCGTACCTGGTCCGCCAGTGTCGTGGTGGTCGCCGACGACGCGCCCGAGGGTGACAGCATTGGCAGCCCGTCGTTGCTGGTGGATGGGCAGACAGGTGCGGTGTTCCTGTTCTACCGCGGCGCGGACGCGTCGACGTTCGTCAAGCGGAGCGACGACGCCGGCGCGACCTGGGGTGCACGGGTGGACCTGAGTTCGCTGTACGCCACCAACCCGAACGGCTGGACGAGCCAGGCCCCCACCCCGGGTCACGGGATCCAGCTCGTCAACGGCCGGCTGCTGATGCCCGTCAGCCACAAGGCCTCCGGCTCCGAACCCCACTATGGGGTCGATCTGCTGCTCAGCGACGACCACGGGATCAGCTGGCGGCGCAGCGCGCCGATCCCGTTCTCCACGAGCTATCCGATCGGCGAGAGCCGGGTCTTTCAGCGCAGCGACGGTGCGGTTGTGATCAACGGCCGGTGGGGCGCGGGCGGGACCCATTACCGCATCACGTCGACCAGCACTGACGGCGGGGCGACATGGTCTCCGCCGGTGGTCGACGGCTCGGTCGAGCAGTTCGTCGCCGTCGACGCCGGTCTGATCCGGTACACCCGCGGACCGGTCAACCGGATCTTGTACAGCCGGCCGGATGCCGCGGCGCGGGAGAACATGACCGTCTCGGTCTCCTACGACGAGGGCGCCAGCTACCGCTACAGCCGGGTGGTCAATCCTGGCCCGTCCTACTACTCCGACCTCGCGTCGCTGTCCGACGGCACGATCCTGCTGATCTACGGACGCGACGGCGATTCGCGCGCCTTCCCGGAACGCATCACGGTGGCTCGGTTCGACCTTGAGTGGCTGACGAACGGGCGCGACAGCCTGGCCAGTGGGCCGGGATTCGCCCAGCGCGAATACGAGCTCGCCGTCCCGCAGGCCCGGACCAACACCGGCGGCGCGCCGCGTCTGGTCTCGGACGCCAATGCCGGAGGCGGCAAGGTCATCCGGCACGAGGCGAACGGTCTCGGTGACTACGTCGAGGTCCCGTTCGACGTCGCGATCGCGGGCAGCTATGAGGTGTCCGTACGCCAGCACCGTCGCAGCGACCGGGGCCGGATCCGCACGAGCGTCGACGGGACGGATCTGCCGTACAGCCGGGTCGATCCGACGATGACGACGGGTGAGGGCTTCCGGCTCTATCCCCTGGGCGTGGTCACGTTGACCGCAGGCACGCACTGGATCCGGTTCACCCTTGTCGACGCGGGCCGTGGTGGCGGGAAGGTGATCGCTCCCGATCAGCTCATGCTGATCTCGGGCGGGCCCGCCGCTGATCCGCCGCGAACCGTCGCGGACAACAACGCGCCGACCGGCTTCGACATCGTGTCCGGCACGTGGGACACCAATGCGACCGGGGTGGCGGGGTACTACGGGCAGTTCTACGCGACCCATCCGGCGGGTACCGGCGGCGCGGTGGCGCGGTTCCGGCCCGACGTGCGGATGACCGGGACGTACGAGGTGGCCGTCCGGTATCCGGCGCACTCGAACCGGGCCTCGAACGCGCCCTACGTGGTCAAACATGCGGACGGGCAGGCGACCTTCCGGGTCGACCAGCGCACCGAGGGCGGACGGTGGGTGGTGCTGGGCGCCTTCTCCTTCATCGCCGGCGACACGGCCACCGTCGAGTTGTCCGACGACGCGGACGGGTACGTCGTCGCCGACGCTGTGCGCCTTGTCCGGCTCGGAGGCGTCGCGGACAACAGCGCGACCGGCTTCGAGATGGTGTCCGGCTCCTGGAATCCGGCGACCGGCGTGTCCGGGTACTACGGGCAGGATTACCGGACCGCTCCGGCGGGCACCGGCGCGTCGAAGGTCCGCTGGCGGCCGGACGTACCGGAGAGCGGGGTGTACCAGGTTGCGGTCTGGTACACCGCGGACGGGAACCGGGCGTCGAACGCGCCGTACGTGGTGAACCACGCGGGCGGGGCGACGACGATCCGCATCGACCAGCGGACTCGGGGTTCCCAGTGGGTGTCACTGGGCTACTTCCTGTTCGCTGTCGGCACGGGCACGGTCGAGTTGTCCGACGACGCGGACGGGTACGTCGTCGCCGACGCGGTGCGGCTCATCTATCAGGGCACGGTGGCCGACAACGCCTCGACCAGCTTCTCCGTGGTGGCCGGTACCTGGAACACCAACGCGCAGAGCGTGCCCGGGTATTACGGGCGGGACTACGCCACCAGCCCGGCGGGCACCGGCGCGGCAAGGGCGCGGTGGACCCTGGCGGTGCCGACGAGCGGGGTGTACCAGGTTGCGGTCTGGTACACCGCGGACGGGAACCGGGCGTCGAACGCGCCGTACGTGGTGAACCACGCGGGCGGGTCAGCAACGGTCCGGGTCGACCAACGGTCCCGCAACGGGCGGTGGGTGTCGCTCGGTGAGTACTCGTTCGCTGCCGGCGTGGCCACCGTCGAGCTGGCCGACGACGCCAACGGATACGTCGTCGCCGACGCGGTACGGATTCTGTACCAGCGCAGCATAAATGCATCGGATTCGGATATTCATTGACCCCTTTTCGTGCGCCCAGCAGAGCAGGAGGTGAAGCCATGACATAGCGGCTGATCTTTTGTTCGTGAGCTCATCGTCGCTTGCCGGTGGAAGTCCGGTCCGGGTAGCTGCCGCCAGGGTTGACGTCCACGGGAGTCGTGGATGAATCGATCGTCGAGTGATCCTGTTTCTGCAGGTTGAGCGCTACCCGGCCCAGCCCGCCGACAGCTGATCCGCCACGCTGCTTTCCGCACGCCGTCAGCGTTGCGCTCGCCCGGCACTATCCCCGCTCCTCCCGATCACGACGCCCCATCGGGGCGGCAACGCGGAGCGGATCGCGGGGTGGGCCGGGAGGATCGCCGCCGAGCTGCGGTGACACCGGCTCGGACGGGACGGCTCGGGCCATCGGGGCCCGGGCCGTCACGGGTGGGTGCGGAGGTGCTCCACGACCAGTCCGGCTACGGCCGTCATGCCCGTCAGGGTCGGGTGGTACGGCACCGCCGCCTTCCGCCGCAGGAGCGAGCCCTCGTAGCCGGTCACCCACGGTTCGGGTGACAGCGGGCCGTGGCCGAGGCTCGCCGCCGAGGCGCGGACCAGCTCGGCCCCGCTGCGTTCGGCGGCGGCGGCGAACGCAGCGGCCAGCAGCTCGGCCGTGCGGGCGGCCTGGCGCAGCTCGGCGGGCGTGAGCGGCAGCAGGGGCGCGGGGACGACGGCGGCCCGCTCGCAGCTCCCCACGATCGTGAGATAGTCCACGAACAGCACCCGCGCGGCCGGCGCCCGCCGCCGCACGGCTTCGCCGACAGCCGTCATGGCCCGCTCGGCTGCCTCCACGCGGTCGCCGTCCACCTCCAGGGACACGCGGTCGCGCACCCAGCGGGCGGCCATGCGCGAGAGGCGGCCGCCCCGGTCCCGGTCGGCTCGGTCCCGGTCGGCTCGGCTCCGGTCGGCTCGGTCCTGGGGGTCGAGGCGGCGGGCGATGGCGGCGGCGAGCCCGGCCTTGATCAGGCCGCCGATGTAGCCGAGGTCGTTGCCGCCCACGGTGATCGTGACGAGCGCCGTGCCGGCCGTGACGGCGCCGACCTGCGGCGGCACCCCGCGCCGGCCCTCCAGGACGTCGGCCGTCGTCGCCCCCGAGCGGGTGACGTCCGTCAGGCGCAGACCGAGGGCGTCGGCGACCTGGTGGGGGTAGTTGCGGCCGGACCTGCCCGCCCGGCGCTCGACGATGGGCGGAATGCCGGGGCCGGCGGCGAACGAACTGCCGATCGCGACGTAGAGCGCGCCCTCGGCAATGCGACGCGACGCTCCCGCGCCCGCCTCCGTCTCTGCGTTCACCCTTGGGCCCACCGCTGGGTCCACCGCTGGGTCCACCGCTGGGCCCACCACTGGGCCCCGGGCCGCGTCCGGTCCAGGGCCCGTCCCGTCGTCCGCCGTCGCCATGCGTCCTCCCTCGTCGTCGCGTCCGCCACACCCTGCCCTGGACCGCCTCCCGACGGCAAGATCGAGGCCTGGGCTTGCGGCTCGCCCCGCCGGCCGACGCGGCCGCGCGGGAGGAGGTCAGGCGGGCCGCGGCCGGGCTGCCCGAGGAACTGCTGGAGCAGGTCGCGGCGGCGTACGGGGGGCGGCATCGAGGCGTGGGAGCCGGTGGCGGTGCCCCTGCCGTCGGCGTGGGACGAGCGGCGGCTGCCCGAGCCGTACGGGTCGACGGAGGAGCTGGTGCGTGGCCTGGTGGCCGTCACGTGGTCGGACGATCCCCATGAGGTAGAACACCTTCTGGCGGGGCCGGCCACCTGGCCGGCGCGCGACCGCGGCGGGCTGCGGGTGGCGTTGCGTCCGTGGGGGGGAGCCGCGGCCACGCCGCGGTAACGCCCGTCGGACGCCGCGCCGCTCCCGGCGATCGTCGAGGCCACGTGGGTGCCATGCCCGACCGGGTCCCTCTCGTCGGGCTCATCCGTGAAGTCCTTCCCGCCGCTCACCCTGTCCACCGGGTCGGCGTGGGTGGCGTCGATCCCGGTGTCCAGGACCGCGACCTTGACGCCCTTGCCGGTCAAGCCGCCGGCCCGGTCCACGGATGCGCCGATCTGCGGGACGCTGGTGTCCAGCGACACCTTCCCGGGCCCGTCCAGCGACACCTTCCGGAGCCCGTCCAGCAAGCCGGCCTCCAGCAGCGGCACCGCGTCGTTCGGGACCACGCGCAGCCTGCCTCCGCTCTCGTCGGTGCTGAGCAACACGACCGAACCGGTGATCGCGGCCTTGCCGTTGGCGGTGAACAGCCGGGTCTCCTCGGTGGTCGTGGTCACCAGCAGCGGCACCCGGGCGGCGGCACCTGGCCAGGATCGCCACCGAACGCCGCCACGTTCTCCCGCACCCATCGCAGGGCGGCGATCTGGTCGCGCAGGGCCAGGTTGGCGGGCACGCCGTCGCCGTACCAGAGCCCGGGCAGCCCGAGCCGGACACGAACGCGCCGCCGTGCAGGAACACCAGCACCGGCCGGCCGCCCTCGCAGGAGGGTGTCCAGACGTTGAGGCACAGGCAGTCCTCACCGGAGGTGGCGGGGTCGAGCTCCAGGCCGGGCACCTCGTCGGCGGTGAGGCCGCGCAAGGTGCCCAGCGGTGTGCGGGCGAGCGTCATCGGGCGAGGCCGAGGAAGGCCGTGGCGTTGCCGCCGAGGACGGCGGCGCGGGCGGCGTCGTCCAGACCCGCGCCCTGCATGCCTACCTGCGCTGGCGCAACGCCCACGCCCGCCATCCCGATGTGCCGGCCGCCCAACGCCGCGAACGCGCCCGTTTCCGCAGTGAGCAAGGCATCCATCGGGGAGGCCGCGCCCGTGCCAAAGCCGCGGCATGACGTGGGTGGCTATCGGGGGCGGATCCCCAGGTGCTGAGAGATGCGCAGTAGGTAGCCGTCGGGGTCCTGCACCGCGAACTGGCGCACGCCCACGGCGTCGACGGTGCGCTCGTACCAGCGCTCTTCCAAAGGCAGCCACATCTCGTAGCCGGCGGCAAGCAGCGTGGTGTGAATCTGGTCCACGTCATCCACTTCGACAGTGAGGTTGATCCCCCGCCCGTAGGGGTGGTCCAGCTCCGCGCGCGGGTAGAGACGGTCTCGGCTCAACGGCTGCTCCAGCATCAGATCCGCCCCACCACGTTCTAAGTAAGCAAATCGCTCCTGGGGACGCTCGTAGCGAATCCTGAAGCCCAGCAGGCGGTAGAAACCCAGGCTGGCCTGGATGTCGGAGCAGATCAGTTCAGGAACAAGTCGAGACACCTGGTCACTCTGGCAGTTCCCCGAACACTCCAGCAATCTCATAGTCGTGCCATGGGGCTTTCGAGGAGCACCATCAACCGGTGATCGTTTCCGGTCACAGCACAGCCTCAGGCTGCACGGTTCGTTAGCCGGCAACCGTCAGAAGCCTAGCGGTCCGGCTCGTAAGTCATTCGAGGGTCCACGCGGTCGCTGGTAGTGCGGCAGGCTGATGGTCACAGCCAACGGGCTGTTGGAAGTGGCGCTCCTTCTGTTCGTGTCGCTCGATCCGGGCCGGCAGGTCCTCAAGGCCGGCCGGGGTGAACTTCCATCTGAAGGCCGGTGAAGTCGTGGGGTGTGACCACCCTGCGCCGCACGATGGAAAAGAAGATCTCCACTTGGTTCAGCCAGGATGCGTGCACGGGCGTGTGGACCATCACCGCGTGGGGGAAGCGGGCGGTGAGCCGGTCGGCGGCTGCCTTGCCACAATGGGAGGAGCCGTTGTCCACGACCCAGAACACCCGCCGGGCCGAGGCGTAGGGTTCTTGCGTCACGACCTGCTCGGCCAGGTCCATGAACGGGATGATGCCCGTCTTGGGCGAGCAGCGCCCGAACACGCGGGCCTGGACCGAGGTCTTCTCATCGGCGGAGATCACGTACTCGTTGCCGGCCAAGGGCCGGCCGTTCCAGAGGCGCTGGCAGAGGTCGAGCACGTGGGTCGCCTTGGTAGCGAAGTCAGGGTCGCGGATGAAGATCCAGGCGGATGAGCGGAGGGTGAACGCGATGGACAACGAGCTGACTCAGGCGGTGGAGGGGCTGCGGGATGAGCTGGCGGCGGCGGTGGCCGGAGCCGGGCAGCCAGATCGCGTTCGCCGTGGGGCCGATCGAGCTGGAGTTCGCGGTGGAGCTGAAGGCCGACGCCAAGGCCAAGGCGGGTTTCAAGGCGTGGGTGGTCACCGCCGGGGCGGAGGCCGGGTGAGCCGGGGCCGTACGCACAAGGTGAAGCTCACGCTGACGCCCAAGCACCCCGACGGCGGCGACGTACTGACCGCCGGCACCGCGGATCGGCCGGCCGGGCCCGGTGATGTGTCCGGTCACCTCGAACCCTGACCCGCACGCCCCGGGCGCCGGCATCGTTCGGGGACATGGCCAGTGAAGGCCACGGCCCGCGACCAGGGCCACGAAGCAGATCAGGAGGCGCCGAGGCGAGACGGCAGATGCCGGGAGGGCGAATGCAGCGACCGCGGGTGGTGGGCGTGGATGCGGCCCGGCCGGCCGCAGGTCTATGCCGGCGAGGTGGTGGGGCAGGGAGCCACGGGCAGGCGTGACGATGCGGCGCTGCTGCTGATCAGGGACGACGCCTGGCGGCCGCCGGCGGGCGGGCCGGCGCGCTGGGGGCCGGCCTGTCGGGAGCGGCGCTGTTCTGCGGCAAGTTGCCGGCCGGGGGCGGTCAGCGGCGCGCCGGCCGCCGTTCGGCGTCCGGCCAGCGGCGCGCCGGGTGAGCCGAGGTGGCCCGGATGGCGGCGTGGTTGTCCCGGTCGGTGGCGAGGGTGGGGGCTCGTTCGGCGGCGAAGCGGGGGTGGCACCCGACGAGGTCGGCGAGGACGGGGGCGGGGATCTCGCGGAGGAGTTGACTGAAGGCCGCGGTTCGGCTGGTGTGTGTGACGCCGAGATCCCGGAGCCGTCTGCATAGGTGGCTGGGGGTGATCGGACGGTGGGGGTGTTGGCCGAGAAGCAGCCAGGGCGAGGTGGGGTTGGCGGCGCCATCTCGTCCGAGGATCGCGAGCGAGCTGATCATCCTGGCCGTCTCTGGAAGGCCCTCCGCTCGGGTTCGGGCGATGGGCTCCAAAGTAACGTCGGTGCCTTGTCCCTGGAGACCCACGCCCCGATCCGCGCCTGGAAACGACTGCACGGTCATGCATGACGGCTCTTCGGAGGCCAAATGATCTTCTGTCCGGGCTTGGCCACCGAGTGGACGCGTCTGGCCGCGTCTGGCCGAGTCTGTCCGCAGCCCTGTTGGACACCGTCACCACGTGGCTTTGCTGATTCTCAAGACGGTGCCGGCCACACACCTCGGCGGCTCCATGACACGACTGACGGTCATCCGGACCTGAGGTCCTCCACAGAACAGGAATCAACATGCGTGCTCAGATGAAGACGGCCGCCCTCGCCCTCACCGCCCTCACCGTCCTCACCGCACTCGCCACGCCGGCCGATGCGCGGTCAGATGGTATGCGGCCCACTGCGCTGAAGGGCGAAACGTGCGGCCACTACACCACCCCGGTGCTGGAGTACTACCGCAACTGCGCTTCCCAGAGCGAATACATCTGGGTCACCTACAGGATCGAGAGCTACAACAAGCACATCTGTGTCCTACCGGGAACGCAGGTGCAGCTCGGCAACCTCTTCAATGTCTACGGTGTCTATCACGACAGCTGGGGCTGCTGACGTTCAGGCCGAGCGGGGGGCGCAGGTGCTGTCGGCCAGGCGGGTGCCGGTGGTGGTGCTGGACGTCTGCCGGTCCTGGCAGGTCGGCAGCCAGGTGGAAGCGGCGGTGGCGACCCGGCTGGTGCAGGGCGGGGCGGCCTCGGTGGTGGCGATGGCCTACAGCGTGTACGCCATCGCCGCGGCGGAGTTCATGACCGTCTTTTATGAGCGGCTGTTCGCCGGGGACCGGGTCGCCGATGCGGTCACCGCCGGACGGGCCCGCCTGGCCCTGCACGACAAAAGGCCCAGCCCCAAGGGTCCGCCGCCGCTGGCGGAATGGATGGTGCCGGTGCACTGCCTGCGCAGCGGCCCCGCCAGGACCGACAGGCGGCAGATGAGCCGGCGCCGAACGGCGCGTTCGTGGGCCGCGACGACCTGTTCCACGGCTTGGAGGCTGCGGCCCGGCCGCACCGCGTGGTGATCCTGCGCGGGCCCGGCGGGACCGGCAAACGGAGCCGGCCAAGGCGTTCGGCCGGTGGTGGCGCGATACCGGTGGCGTCGACCGGCCGGACTTCGTGATCTGGGACTCGTTGGAGCCGGGCCTGCCCTCCTTCGGCCTGGAACGAAGGTGTGCTCCGGAGCTGACGATGGCCCGGCGTGCAGCCGGGAGCATCGCCACGGGCTCGCTCCTGCGGGGAGCAGAAGCACACGTCACTCGGGCGGGAGCTGGTCCGTCCACTCGGCGTCGATCGTCCGCATGCCGTCCGGGTCATGGGCCATTCCGCCTGTGAGCGGCGCCCATACGGAGGTTTCGCGGATCCGTCCGGTGTCGGGGTCGACGACCATGGTGCCCATCCCGGAAGCCATCGGGACCTGCAGGCGCCGCCCGCCCTCTGTCTCGCCGAGATCGACGACTCCGGGTCGTGAGGCGAGCGCTCGATAGGCGGCGGCACGGACCTGGGGCGAGACCGGCGCCTCACTGATCAGCGAGATCAGCGACTCCATGGCGAGGCCGTCCTGTTCGGCGGCTGTGATCGGTTCCCTGCTGGAGCGGACACCGCTTGCAGGGACAGCCGACCAGAGCCGGGTGTACAGGGCCTTCTCGTCGGCGGGCAGCGACCGCAGCTCTTCGAAGGTCATGCGCAGCGGCCCCACCGCGAAAGGCTGAGGCTTCGTCGGCCACTCCAAGAGCTTGCCTTCCCCCTTCAGCCCCTTGCCTTTGATCCAGAAATGACCGTCGCGCCGATACCAGTACTCCTCGCTCGCGGCCCCCTCTCTTGTGATGGTGATGTGCCAGTACGTCCCAGCGCCCTCAGGGGTGCGCTCCGCCGTGTCGGCGGCGACGAGCAGGACGTCTCGCGAACTCATGGCCGGCGGCCGGGAGTCGCCGCCACGGCCCGGCACGATCACGAGCGCGGCAGCGACGGCCGCTGCGACCGCTGGGATCAGGATCCATCGCGCCCGCCGCCAGAGGGTGCGGCGGCGCGCCGTGGGCGACGGGCTGCCGGCGCGCTCCAGCAGGGCCGCGCGGGCGGCCGTATGGGCGGCGTGTGAGGGGGCGTCGGGTTGCGGGCGCGCCGCGTGCAGCATCTCGATGTCGTCCATGGTCAACCGTCCTTTCCGGCTGTTGTCGGCTCGGCGCCGTTCAGTGAGGCGCGCAGGGTCTTGCGGGCCCGGTGCAGCCGGGTTCGGACGGCGGCGCCGGTGATGCCGAGCGCTTCGGCCGCCTCCTCGGAGCTCAGCCCGCCCCAGGCGATGAGCAGGAGCACCTCACGGTGGGAGCGAGGGATCTTCGCGAGCGCCGCCATCAGGGACGCCCGTTGCACCTGGGCGTCGACACGGCCGGCAACCTGGTCGGCGGGGCCGTCGTCGGCCTGCGCGTGAGGTGTCCGGGAAAGCGCCCGATACCGCCTGGCCTCCGCCCGGTGGTGCCGGGCGATCATGTTGGCGACGATCCCGTGCGGTGCCAGGAAGGGCAACGGGCCGAGCCACGACGTGCGTATGGGCGTGGCCGCGCGCCTGTCGCGCAAGCGGGCCAGCCGGTTGGGACGCATCCGTGAACCGGTCAGGCGGTGTCCGATGACGACCACCTCAGCGTGGAGGTTCACGCCTGCCCGATGGCCTCCTGCGCCGCCCCGGCCGGGCACGGCCGGGGTGGCGGTCACGCTGGTGGTGCACGAGCACAAACGGCTCGGCCGCGGCCTCGACCTGGGCGCCCTCGCGAGCGGCTGCGCGCCGCCGGCATCGGCCTGGAGTTCCTCACCGGCGAGCTGCAGGGCTCCCATGATCCCTCGGGTGTGGTGTTCACCGTGCCGGCGGCCCTGTCGGGGATGGAACGCGAGTACATCCGCGACCGCGACCCGACCGGGCCCGGCCCCGTCAACGCCCCGGGAACGGCTGAACGCCGAAGCCATGCCAGGCGGATCGCCTCGCCCGAGGCCACGGCTTCACATCCAACGAGGTTCCTCGGGCTCTTCAGGTTGGCGCCCCGGACGGGGCCTTCACCGACTGGTGAGCCGGGTGTGCGAGGCGCCGGGAGTCATCGCGGGGTGTAGACCGTCAGGCGGAGACCGGGATCCTCGTTGGCCTGGAAGGTCGCGTAGTCGAAGGCGCGCCCGCGCAGCACCTTGCCGCCCGCGCCGCCCCGCGTGACGTCGTGCCGCGCCCACCAGCGGCCGAACTCCGGGCAGCCACGGCGCAGGCGGGCGGCCAGGCCCGTGAAGGCCGGGTCAGGCGCCCACAGGTCGAACGCGGCGCGGAACTGAGCGGTGGCGTGCCGCGCCTGCGCGGCCCAGCCGTCCCCGAACAACTCGCGGGCCGCCGGCGTGAGCAGCAGGTAGACCAGCACGTTGCGGTCGCCGGGCGGCAGCCGGTCCAGACCCGTGAACAGCTCGGCCGCGGCGGCGTTGACCGCCAGGACGTCCCAGCGGCGGCCGGTCAGGTAGGCGGGCCGGTCGAGGCTGTGCACCAGGCGGGCCGTGCCCTCCGGCACCCGTTCCCGGGTGAACGCGGGCAGGGCCGGCCGGCGGGCCAGCGTACGCAGGTGGGCGTGCTCGGTCTCGTCCAGGCGCAGCGCGCCGGCCAGGGCGTCGATCGTGGCGGCGGACGGGGTGACGGCTCGGCCCTGTTCGAGCCGTACGTACCAGTCGATGCCGATGCCCGCCAGCTCCGCCACCTCCTCCCGGCGCAGGCCCAGCGTACGGCGGCGCGGACGCGGCGGCAGCCCCACTGCCTCGGGGGTCAGCCGTTCCCGTCGGGAGCGCAGGAAGTCGCCGAGCGCGCGGCCGCTCAACTCGGCCATGATCACCGCCTTTCCGCAGGGTGGTACCGGCCCATCCCAGGACGATACCGGTCCTGGTCCCGGCGCCGGCCGGGCGGACAGGATGAAGCCCGCCAAGAGAGAGGAGCGCCACGATCATGAAGGCGGCTGTGCTGGCGGAGTTCGGTTCACCGTTGTCGGTGAAGCAGGTGCCGGAGCTCGTCCCGGGCTCCGGCGAGGTGGTGGTGGACGTCGTGGCGGCGCCGGTGCTGCCGTACGCGGCCGAGGTGTTCACCGGACAGCGGCAATACCTGCTGCCGCTGCCGGTGACGCCCGGCACGGGGGCGATCGGCCGGGTACGCGCGTGCGGGCCCGACGCCACCCGGCTCGCCCCGGGCGACTGGGTGCTGTGCGATCCAACCGTACGGTCCCGGGACGACGCGCTGACCCCCGACATCACGCTGCAGGGCCTGAGCTCCCGCGGCGAGGGCGGGCTGCGCCTGCAGCGGCGCTACGGCCAGGGCTCCTTCGCCGAGCGCCTGCTGATCCCCACCGAGAACGCCGTGCCCCTCGGCCCCCTCGAACCCGGCGAGGCGGCGCGGTGGAGCGCGCTGTGCGTGTGCCTCGTGCCGTACGGCGGGCTCCTCGCCGGCCGGCTCCAGCCTGGGGAGACGGTCCTGGTGAGCGGGGCCAGCGGCAACTTCGGCGGCGCGGCGGTCGCCGTGGCGCTGGCCATGGGAGCCGCCCGCGTCATCGCGCCGGGTCGCAACGAGCGTGCCCTGGCCGCCCTGGAACGCCGGTTCGGCACGCGGGTCAGCACCGTACGGATCACCGGCGGTGAGGACGAGGACCGCGAGCGCATGGCCGCGGCGGCGGCCGCCCCCGTGGACCTCGTGCTCGACCTCCTCCCGCCCACGGCCCAGGTCGCCGCCGTACGCGCCGCCGCCATGACCGTGCGCGAGGGCGGCCGGGTCGTGCTCATGGGCGGCGTCGGCATGCTGAACGGCGACGACCTGCCGCTGCCGTACCGGTGGCTCATGCGCAACAACGTCACGGTGCGCGGGCAATGGCTGTACCCGCGCGACGCCCCCGTACGGCTGGCCGCCCTGGCCCGCTCCGGGCTGCTCGACCTCGGCCAGTTCGCCGTCACCGAGTTCGCCCTCGACGACGCGGCGGCGGCCGTGACCCACGCCGCCGAGCACGCCGCCCCCTTCCGGCTGACCGTGATCCGCCCTTGACCGTCGTCGTCCGGGACAACGGGTTCGCGGGAACGCGGGTTCGGCCGCACCACGGGCGAGACAGCCGCCCGCGCCGGCCTCGCCGAACGCACGTTCTTCCGACAGTGCCGCAGGAAGAGCAGGGATCTCGGCGCAACCCGACTACAGGGCTATCCGGGGCGCATCCATCCAGGTAGCACAAAGTAACCTACGGTTACGTTCTGTAATTGATGGCTGGGTTATCACCCTGATAACCCCGCGTCCCTCATGCGCTTCTTGCCCCCAGGGACGCCATCCCCATCAGAAGGCAGCATCATGAAACGTCTCACCACCACCCTCGCAGCAGCCACCTCCCTCGCGTTCAGCCTCCCGGGCCTTGCCGCCTCGCCCGCCACCGCCAATCCGGACAACGACTACGAGTGCGCAGAACTCGCCCAAGCCGCGCCCGGTGTCGTCTTCGGCTCGCCGCCCTGCTCCTCCAGACACGGCAAACCCGACGACCGCTCCCTGATCCTCAAAACCGGCGAAACCACACCTCAATACTCCTGCGAGGACGCCGCTCTCGGCGAGGAAGGCGCTCTCCTCGCCACCGACTGCACCGAAGCGACCAAGAGCGCCAACACGGGGTCGAGCGTCGCGCTCACGGCGGCCCTCGCCCGGCCCGCGGCCGCTACCTCCACTCTCTCCAGCGCACCCCACGTCGCCGCCGACCTGAGCGACCAGGGCTACGACTATTACAGCTGGTACTACCGTCTCTCAAAGTGCAGATACGAGGGAAACGACGGCATCGCACTGCGCGCGTGGACCGACTACGAATGCGTGGGCATCAACGGCGGCTCCGGCATCTTCGGCTACTACCAACTCTGGACCCGTCGCTAGTAACAGCCCTCCACCTCGGTGTCCGTCGGCGTCAACAACGTCTGGAAGCCCGCAGCGACAGAGCTTGCCTGACCTGGGAGAACCCCGCTGACGCCGGATCCCGCTCATCGTGGTGCACGGCGATGTGGACCGCGATGAGGACACGGGGCGTCCCGTCCGGGCGGATCTGATGGAGGCGCCCCGGGTGCCGGTCCCGGCGCTCCAGCCCCTCGCGCCCAGGCCGGGCGCGATCTCGTACCCGAGAAGCCCTGTGCACCGAAGGCGGGTCGCGATCCTGCCGGCCCCGCACCCGCTCGCCGGCCGCTCCCAGGTCCGCATGGCCGACGTCACCGCACAGCCGCCCGCGTACCGTCGCCGATCTGGTACGCGTCGCGACGCGCCTCCGAACGGCGCCGGCCCAGCCGAGGGTCCGCCCTTCTCGCAGGCGGCCAGGAGGTCCGGGCCCTTCGAGCCGGTTCTCGGCCGCCCCGCTCGCCTTCGGTGCCCTGGGATCAACAACACGCAGGCCGGCCGGCCAGCCGGGAGGGCGCGGTGGCCGGGGCGGCGACGGCTGCTTCGACCCCGGCCAGCATGTCGTCGAGTCGTCGGCGGTCGAGCAGGCGGCCGCGCACGACGACCGAACGGATCTTCTGGGTGTTACGGATGTCCCGCAACGGATCGGCGTCCAGCACCAGGAGGTCGGCCGCCTTGCCGGCGGCGAGTGTCCCGACGAGGTCTTGCAGACCGAGGCAGCGGGCCGCCTCGCTGGTCATGCTGCGCAGTGCCTGCCCGGGCGACAGCCCGGCCCGCACCAGCAGCGCCAGCTCGTCGTGGACACCGGAACCGGGGAAGACGTACGGGTTCGGGGTGTCGGTCCCGCCGATGATGCTCACACCCGCGGCGTGCATCTCGGCCACCATGTCCATCCGGTAGCGCAGGAAGGCGCTCTGCTCGGCGATCTGCTTCGGCGTCGACGGGGCCAGCTCGCCGAGACGTTCGCGCCAGTACGCGCGCACGTCCTGAGGGACGTACTTGAGCCGCGGATCGTCGGCGAAGGTGTCGGCGGGTGAGGAGGCCACCGACAGGATCCTGAGCGTCGGGGACTGCCAGGTGTTGTTGCGGGCCAGGCGCTCGAACAGCCTGGCCGCCTTGGCCGGGACATGGCTGAGCGACGCCTGCCGGTCGAGCTCCCGGGCCAGGTCGTAGTAGCGCCTCGGGTCGGCCGGATCGATGGGGGTCTCCGCGAGCGTCCGCCGGATCTCCTCCTCGCGGGCGGAAACCGCGGTCGGGAGGCCGAACAGGTGCTCCATGCTGTGCATGCCGGCGTCACTGGCCCGGCCGGCGCCCACGCGCCAGGGCAGATGGCCGGCCACCGGCAGGTCGTGACGCCTGGCTTCGTCGAGAATGGCGCCGAAGATGTCGTCGCCGAGGTGGGAGTACACCTTGACGAACTCCGCGCCTTCCGCCGCGGTCGCTCGCACCGCCGCGCGGCCTTCCTCGGGAGAGGCGACCTGTGTGGCGTCCGGCCACACGGAGGGCACGCCGTCGACGATGCTCCCGGCGGTGACGATGCGCGGGCCGAGCAGCGCTCCGGCCTCGATCCTCGTCCTGAGCGCGTAGAGCGTGGGATCTCCCCACATCTCCCTGATGCCGGTGACCCCGTGGGCGAGGTAGAGGGGCGGGTAGACCCGTTCGTCCGTGGCGGTCATGTGCGTGTGCATGTCCCACAGGCCAGGGATGACGAACGTGCCGCGCGCGTTGACGACCGTGGCGCCGTGAGGGACCACCGCCTGGGCGGAGGGCCCTGACCAGATGATGAGGCCCCCGGCCATCACGATGGTCTGATCGCGCGCAGGAGGGCCGTCGGTGCCGTCGATGACGGTCGCGCCGGCCACGGCCAGCACGCCGGTGCCGTCCGTCGCGTGAGCAGGCGTGGCGCGTGAGGTGAACATTCCCGCCGTGAGGCCTGCGCCGCCAAGGGCCAGCCAGCGCGCGAAAGTGCGGCGGCTGACACGTCGAGGCTCTGTCCCTGACATTTTCTCCATCACTTTCGGAACGTGGTGATCGAAGCTTTCTGGTAAGGCGGCTTTCCGGATGCCGGTTCTCCGCCACGGGGGGCGGGCGTGCCTGCGAGGGCCGCGTGGCCGGCTCGCAGCGGTTCTTCGCGGCTTTCCCCACGATCTGGAGATCCTAGGAAGGATCCCCGCTCGGCAAAATCTGTCAGATGACTGGTCTCACAGTGGACGGGTCAGTCTCCGAAGGCTGCCTGGTGGGCGGCGGCGCAGGTGTGCGGGAGGTCGAGCGGCACCACGACGCTGCCGGTGACCGTGGCCCGCGGCGCGAACGGGATCGCCCGCACCCGGGTGGAGCGGATCTCCGCGACCTGGTCGCCCGGCAGCACGGTCCAGCTCCGCGGATGGGAACCGACCTCGACGATCGTGTCCTGGACCGTCCCGCCGGCAAGGCGGTCGATACGCGTTTCGGCCCCGGCCTTCCGTATCGCGGCGGTCAGAGCCTCCGGCAGGAGCAGGCCGTGGTCCCGCGACGGGATCCGCAGTTCGCCGGGGGCGAGATCGGCCACGTCGGCCGTCGCGCGACCGGCGGCGCGGTGCCGCACGGACACGACCGCGAACAGCTGCTCCGTCCAGGCCGGCAGCACCCTCAGCCCGGGTGCCGAGCGCACCCCCCGCGCCAGTGCCATGTCGATCTCCCCCCGTCGCACGCCGTCCAGACGAGCCGCCAGGGGAAGGTCGACCAGTTCGACGCCGACGCCGAGCGCCGAGGGGTGCTCGCGCAACGCGTCGATCCCGCGCTCCAGGCGAGCGGTGAACCCGGCGGCGGTACCGATGCGCATGGTGCCCGCCCGCGTGCCGGCGGCGTCCCGGACCCGGTCCACGGCCGCGAGCGCATCACGCGCCGCGGCGAGCACCCGATGCCCCGCGGCGGTGAGCCGGACCCGGCGCGGCGAACGGTCCAGCAGCCGGACTCCCAGCTCCCGTTCCAGTCGGGCGATCTGCCTGCTGACCGCGGGCTGGGCGATGTGCAGCCGCTCGGCGGCCCGCCCGAAGTGCAGCTCGTCGGCCACCGCGACGAAGTAGCGCAGTGCGCGTAGTTCCACCGGGCCGCCCCCTGTCCTGCGACGATGCCTCCAGGTTATCGAGCGCGTCGCAACTGGTCCTGGTTCCCGGCGGGGACGTGGTGCTGGGATCGGATCATGGATATCGACCTGGGTCTGCTCGGCGCCCACCTGCGCGAGCACGAGGTGAGCCCGGAGAGCGCGGTGGAGGTGGAGCGGGCCGGCTATGGCACGCTCTGGCTGGACGCGTCGCCACCGGCCGACCTCGCCTTCGCGGAGAAGCTCCTCGACGCCACCACCCGGCTGGTGGTCGGCACGAGCGTGGTCAACGTGTGGACCGCCGACGCCGGGACCGTCGCCGCCTCCTACCACCGGATCGTCGCCAGGCACCCCGACCGGTTCATGCTGGGCATCGGGATCGGGCACCGCGAGGTCCACGCCGAGTGGGCCTCGCCGTACGACACCCTGGTGTCCTACCTGGACCGGCTGGCGCTGGCCGGCGTCCCGTCCGAGCGGGTGGTGCTGGCCGCCCTCGGCCCGAGAATGACGCGGCTGGCCCGCGACCGCACCGCGGGCGCCATCCCCTGCATGGTCACGCCCGAGCACACCCGGCGGGCCAGGGAGATCCTGGGGGCGGGCAAGCTGCTCCTTCCCGGACACTTCGCGCTCGCGGAGCCCGATGCCGAGCGGGCCCGCGCCGTCGCCAGAGCCGCCCCGCCCGGGCAGGCGTTGCGGGTCTCCAACTACGCGGGCAACCTCCGGCGGCTGGGCTTCACCGACGAGGACCTCTCCGGCACCGGCAGTGACCGCGTCATCGACGCGCTGCTCGCCTACGGCGACCCGGCCGGACTCGCGCGCGGCCTGGTCGCGCACCTCGATGCCGGCGCGGACCACGTCGGCGTCTACCCCCTCGGCGACGACCCCGTCGCCACCCTTCGAGCGGTCGCCGACGCCGTGCCGGCCATCAGGCGCGAGTGACCGGGCGCGCGCCGGGGTCGAGGTCAGGCTTCACGCGGTGGCCGGCGTGACGGGGTGGCCGGTGTGACGGGGTGGCCGGTGTGACGGGGTGGCCGGCGCACCAGACGGCGCGGATGGCGCGGGTGGCCGTGATGTCCCGGGTCGGGTCGCCGTCGACCAGCAACAGGTCGGCCCGCATGCCCGGCCGGACGGCGCCCCGGTCGGGCAGGCCGAAGGCGTGGGCGGGCAGCACGGTGGCCGAGCGCAGGATCTCCACCGGCGTCATTCCGGCCCGTGCCATCAGCTCGAACTCGTGGTGCAGGCTCTCGCCGTGGGGCACGGGCAGCGGCGCGGACGGCTCGGCGTTCGCGTCCGTCCCGGCGAGGATCTCGACTCCGGCCCGGTGCAGCCGGCCGACGTCGGCCAGGACCTCCTCCAGCCGGCCGGCCCGTCCGGGCGGCGGGGTGGAGGTCAGGAGGGCGGTGAGCAACGCCTCCGTCATGGTGATCGTCGGGATGGACCTCTGGCCGGCGCTCCTCATCGCGGCGAGGGCGTGCGCCCCGATCCCGCCGGTGATCGGCGTGTGTGTGACGAACTCGGCTCCCGACTCCACGGCCACGGTGTAGGCGCCCGGGGTGGCGGCGTGCACGACCGTCTTGAGCCCGTGCCCGCGCGCCGCCTCCACCAGGGCGCGCAGCGCGTCCGCGGGTGGCCCGCCCTCGCCGGGGGCCTCGGCGACGCCCTTGATGTAGTCGGCGCCTTCCGCCACCCGCGCCTCGACGTGCCGGCGGGCATCGGCTGCCGTCAGGATGACGGCTTCCGGTGGCATTGCCGGCATGCGCGCGTGGTGGCCGCCCGGCCCGATCGCGGGCAGTCCGGCGGTGCGGAAGTCGGCCACCCCTGCCGCCCGGCGCAGCGCGGTCACCCGCTCGGCGGGCCAGCAGGCCATGTCGAGCCCGGTCGTCACGCCCCAGGCGGCCAGGGTGGCCAGGTCCTCGGGGCCGTGCAGGTGGACGTGCGCGTCGATCAGCCCGGGCAGCAGCGCCGCCCCGGCCGCGTCGATCTCCTCGGCGCCCTCGGGATCGTCGCCGATCAGCGCGCCGTCGATGACGACGGTACGGGGCTCGCCGAGCCGCATGCCGTCGAAGACCCGCACGTTGCGCAAGGCTGTTCTGCCGGCCCTGAACATGGGTCACCCGCCTCCCCAGATAAGGAACAGATTTGTTCACTAGCGACGCTAGCACGGCGGAGCCCGTGATATATCCGTCCCCATGAGCCCCACCCGCCGCCGCGGAGACGCCCTCACCACCGCGATCTTCCAGGCCGTCCTGAGCGAACTGGCCGGGAGCAGCTTCGAGGAGCTGACGTTCGACAAGATCGCCTCCGCGGCCGGCACCGGGAAGGCGGCCCTGTACCGGCGCTGGTCCACCCCGGCCGAGCTCGTCCTGGCCGCGCTGAGCGACCCCGCGACCGGCTTCGGCGACCCGCCGGCACCGCCCGGCACCGGCGCGCTGCGCGAGGACCTGATCGCCCTGCTCCAGCACTTCGTGCGGGCGCTCGGCGAGCCGCGCGGCCGCGCGCTGCTCCCGCTCATCGCGCACCGCCACCGCCATCCCGAGCTGTTCGAGCAGGTCCACCGGGTGGTGGTGCGCCCGCACCAGGAAGTGCTCCTGTCCGTCCTGCGTCAGGCCGTCGAACGCGGCGAAGCCGCGCCCGGCAGCCTCACCCCGCGCGTCGTGTCCGTCGGGCCGCGCCTGATCCTCCTCCAGGCGTGGGAGGGCGGCGTCGTGGACTCCGGCGAGATCGCCTCCATCGTGGACGAGGTGCTCATCCCGCTGGTCAGGCCGTGATCGCGCGCCGTGGAGCGACGTCCGGAGGTTTCGGGTGATCCGCGCGCAGCCGGGCCGGGGCCGTTGGGGGGGCTCAGCGGGCGACGCTGAGCACGATCTTGCCTCGGGTGCGCCCTGTCTCGCTGATCGCGTGCGCCCGGGCCGCTGCTTCGAGAGGCAGCACGTCCTGGACGACGACCTGGAGACCGCCGTCCTCGACCAGGGTGCCGATGTCCCGCAGGTCGGCTCCTGAAGGGGTCACGTAGAACTCGGTGAACCGGATGCCGCGCGCCGCGGCCGCGTCGCGGGCCCGGTCCCGCCCGGCCCCGGCGCCGGTGGTGCCCATCACGTCGATCAGCAGCCCGCCGGGCGTCATGGTGTCCAGGGAGCGGAGCCCGTACTCGCCGCCGACCGTGTCGAGCACGACATCGACGTCGCGTACGGCAGCGGCGAAGTCCGTACGGGTGTGGTCGATGAGCTCGTCGGCTCCCAGCTCGTACAGGAAGGGGTGGTTGACCGTCCGCGCGGTGCCGATGACGTGGGCACCGCGGCTCCTGGCGATCTGGACCGCGAGGTGACCGACCCCGCCGGCCGCGGCATGGATCAGGACCCGCTGCCCCGCGGCGAGCGCGGCGACACTGGTCAAGGTCTGCCAGGCGGTCAGAGCCGACAGGGGCAGCGCCGCGCTGTGGAGGTGGTCGAGACCCGCGGGCGGGACGGCGAGCGCGTCCGCCGGGGCGGCCACGTACTCGGCGTACGCGCCGTGTGGCGGGAGGACCATGCCGTGGACCCTGTCGCCGGGAGCGAACCGGACGACCTGGTCGCCGACGGCCTCCACGACGCCGGCCACGTCCACTCCCACGGTGAGCGGCGGATCACCGAACACCGGCACCCTGCCCGCGCGGACCTTGCAGTCCGACGCGTTGACACCGGCCGCGTGGACCCGCACCAGCACCTCGCCAGGGCCCGGCTCGGGCCGCCGGACGCGCACCAGCTCCAGGACCTCCGGACCCCCGAAGACGCGCTGGCTCACAGCGCGCATCCACTCAGACATCGACGATGTTCCTCTCGCGCAGCCGACGTTCGTCGATGATGATCCTGGAAGAGGTCGGTACCGTTTGGGAAGAAGGCACCTTCATGACATCTAGGTTCCCCGGAGATACCGCGAGCGCTGACGCCCCGCCGGACGTGATGGGGCCCTACCGGCCGGACTGCCCCTCGCGTACCGTCGTCGAGACGTTCGCCAACAAGTGGTCCATGCTCGTTCTCGGCATCCTCAAGGTGCAGGAGGGGCCACTGCGCTTCAACGAGCTGCGGCGCCGTCTCGACGGCATCACGCAGAAGGTCCTCACCCGGACGCTGCGCGCTCTGGAGCGCGACGGCCTGGTACGCCGCACCGTTCACCCGACCACGCCGCCCCAGGTGGAATACGCCCTCACCGACCTCGGGATCAGCGCAGGGCACCTGGCCAACGCGATCGCCGCATGGTCCGCCGTCAACGTGCCCGACATCATCAGGGCACGCGAGGACTTCGACCGCCGGGGCACGGCAGGAGCCGGCCGGCAGGAGCGGGACCGTACCGGTCGTTGACCGGCCCGGGGCGGCGCCCGCGTCGCCGTCCGCTACGGCGGCGGCGCGTCGAGGGTCGGCGCGACGTCGCCGGCGAACAGGCCGGTCGGATCGACGGCCAGGCGCACGCGCTCCACCCGGACCCGGGTGTGGTTGTCGTGCGTACGCTGGGGCTTCGCGACGTGGGCGACGAAGTTGGGCGCGGTGTATCCCGTCAGGAAGGGCTGGAGGGCGGCCCGTACGGCCCCGAGCTCCCTCGCGGTCTCCTCGCCGGCCACGCCGACCCCGTGATAGAGCAGCGGCGCCGCGAGATGGTCGAGCACGCCGCCGTACGGAGGCGACACGCCGAAGGCGCCGCCGAGCTGGCGCAGCTCGAACGCCGTCAGGCCCGGCCCCGCGTCCAGCGCTCCCGCCCAGCCGGCGGCGTCGATCTCCCGGACCAGCGCGGAGTCCGAGTCGAAGGGCACCGGTCGCAGCGGATCCAGGTGGGTCAGCGGCAGGGCCTGCGGCGGGGCGAGCGCCCACGTGTTCGCCACGGGCGGGGCGAGCGCGGACAGCGGGGACAACATCTCGTCCAGCACGCGCCGCGCGGCGGGCAGGTCGGACTCGGCCGACACCGTCACCGCGCCGTCCAGGGCGACCACGCGCCTGCCGGCCAGGTACGGCGGCAGGGAGGGCAGCGGCGGCAGGGACAGCAGGCGGAAACTGGTGGTGACCTCCCGCGGGGCGTCCCTCGCCCACGCCTGCCAGGCCGGTGCCAGGCGGGCGACGTCGGCGGGGTCCCAGACCGCCATGCCGGTCAGGACACGGTGCATGGGGATCAGTTCGATCTCCGCCTCCACCACGACGCCGAACCCGCCGCCGCCACCGCGCAGCGCCCAGAACAGATCCGGGCGGCACGTGGCGCTCGCCTCGACGACCTCGCCGTCGGCCAGGACGACGGTGAGGGACCGGACGAGGTTCGCGGCGAGGCCGAACCGGCGGCCGTAGAAGCTGAGGCCGCCGCCGAGCAGGTAGCCGATGACGCCGACGCCGGAGGACGAGCCGTGCAGGGCGGTCAGCCCGTACCGGGTCGCCTCGGGCAGGATGTCGCCCCAGGTCCTGCCGGCGGGCACCCGGGCCGTCCGGCTGTCGGGATCGACGCGGACGGCCGCGTCGATGAGCGGACGCAGCAGCAGCGAGCCGGTCAGCGGGCCGGTCCGGCCCATAGCGTGGCCGGTGGTGCTCACTCGCAGCGGCAGCCCCGCCCGGCGCGCGGCGGCGACGGCGCGGACGACGTCGCCGATCGAGCGGGCGGTGAACGCCCCGGCCGGATCGACCGGTGCCGCGAGCTGGAAGGAGGCGCCCGCTTCCGCGTAGCCGGGGGTGCCGGGCGGGCTGAACAGGGTGGGGCCGGTGCCGGTCATGGACACTCCGCCGAGCCGCCGGGCGACCGGTCAGGCTTCGAGCTCGGCACGGTGCGCGGCCAGGAAGTCGATCAGGCTCAACGGCTCCGGGTCGAACGCGCGCGTGGCTTCGCGGTCGCGGAGGCCGAGGTAGGACCCGGAGAACTCGGCGTAGTACTGGAACATGTTCCCCAGCTCGTCGGCGCCGGGCAGGCCGAGGCCGCGGAACTGGTCGTGGCTGAGCGGGCGGTAGGCCACCGGCTCACCGAGCACCGTGCCGAGCGCCGCCGCCATCTGCTCGCCGGTCAGGTGCTCCCCGGCCACGGGGACGGTGGCGCCGACGGTCTCCGACGGCCGCCGCAGCACGCGCAGCACCGCCTGGCCGATGTCGTCGGAGGCGACGCCCGCCACGGCCGCGTCGCCGAGCGGGAGGTGCAGGGCGAGCGTCCCGTCGGGGTCGCGTTGCGGTTTGGCGAGGGTGAGCAGGTTGTCCCAGAAGAAGGAGAGCAACAGGTACGTCACGGGCAGGCCCGACGTGGCGAACAGGGCGTCGGCGGCCCCGCCCTTCACGTCGAAGTGCGGCACCCGGTAGCCGTCGCCGATGAACGGCATCCGGGTGTCGTCGGCGGCGATCGCCTTCCGGGTGTCCTCCAGCGTCGACCAGATGACGTGCCGCAGACCGGCTGCCCGGGCGGCGCCGATGAGGTTGTCCACCTCGGCCAGTTCCCGGGCGGGCGAGCGGTGCTCCCAGTACGGCGTGACGAGGAACGCGCCGTACGCCCCGTCGAACGCCCGGCGCAGGCTGCCCTCGTCGGTGAGGGTCGCCTCCACGACCTCGGCGCCGAGCCGCGCCAGGCTCCGCGCCTTGGGCGAGGCGGCGTCGCGCGTCACCGCCCGTACGGTGTGGCCGCCGTCGGCCAGCAGCGCACGCGCGACGGCACCGCCCTGGGTGCCGGTGGCGCCGAGCACCGTGATCACGTTGTCGTGGGACATCGTCGTTCTCCTGTCGTAGCCGGTGGTCAGTCAGATCGGGGCCGCGGTGGCCGGTGCGGCCGCGACGGGTTCCGGAGGGTCCTTGTGACCCTCCTTCAGGGGTGGGGCGCGGGTCAGAGCGACCTCAGGACGCGTACGCGGTCCGCGACGGCGCGCCGGGCGACGCCGGAGCCGAAGGCGATGGAGTCGAACGCGCGCGGGGCGCCGCCGTGCCGCCGCCGGCGCTGTCGCCCATCACGCCGATGCGGCCGGGATCGACGCCCAGCTCGGACGCGTGCTCGTGCAGCCGGCGCGGCGCCTCGGCGATCCCGGGATCGAGCGAGAGCGGCATGGTCGTTTCCTTCCGGTCCTGCTGTCGGAGGGGGACGACGGGGTGTCAGGCGGCGGGTACGACGATGACGGTCTTGCCGCCGGGCAGCGTGCCCGCGGCGGCCTGGGCGTGCACGGCCGGCAGTTCGGCCAGCGGCACGCGCTGGGCGACCTGGACGCGCAGGTCGCCGGAGTCGACCAGGGCCACCAGGTGGGCGAGCCGGCCGGCGTCGCTGCGGACGTACAGGTCGATGCCGCGCACGCCGCGCTCGGCGTCGCTCGGGGCGGGCATCCACACCGTGGTGTTGACCAGCACCCCGCCGGGGCGGATCAGGGTGAGCAGCGCGGCGAGGCGGTCGGGGTCGAGGGGGGCGAGGTTGAGCGCGACATCGACCGGCCCGCCCACCGCTGCGGGGGTCAGGTCGGTGGTGGTGTGGTCGATGATCTCGTCGGCGCCGGCGGCGGTGACGCGGGCGCGGCTGCGCGGGCCGGCGGTGGCGATCAC
>NZ_JBFAHK010000027.1:0-101478 GCF_040802095.1 Nonomuraea sp. NPDC050783 | reverse complement strand
ATGTGGGACGACCTGGTACGCGGCGCCATCGGCGCGGTCGTCCTGGTCGACACCCGCCGGCTGGCCGACAGCTTCCCCGCCATCGACTACTTCGAAGAGGCGCAGCTGCCGTTCATCGTCGGGATCAACGGCTGGGACGGGCAATACCTGCACAGCGACTCCGAGGTGCGCGACGCGCTCACCCTGGCCCCGCACATCCCCATGGTCCGGCTCGACGCGCGCAAGAAGGAGTCCGTCAAGGGGGCGCTGATCGAGCTGGTCGAGCACGCCCTGACGGTTCGGATGGCCGTGCCAGGCTGGAGCGGCTAGGGAAGCGGATAGGCTGGAGTCTTAGACGTTCATTCGCTTCGAGGACTGGCCAACCACGTGTTCGAGACGCTTTCCGACCGCCTCACATCGGTTTTCTCCTCCCTACGCGCCAAGGGCCGGCTGTCCGACGCCGACATCGACGCCACCACCCGGGAGATCCGCATCGCCCTGCTGGAGGCCGATGTCGCGCTCCCGGTGGTCAAGGCGTTCGTCGCCCAGGTCAAGGAGCGCGCCCGCGGGGCCGAGGTCTCCCAGGCGCTCAACCCGGCGCAGCAGGTCGTCAAGATCGTCAATGACGAGCTGATCGAGATCCTCGGCGGCGAGACCCGCAGGCTCCGCCTGGCCAAGACGCCGCCGACCGTCATCATGCTGGCGGGTCTCCAGGGCGCCGGTAAGACCACCCTGGCCGGCAAGCTGGCCAAGTGGCTGCGCGAGCAGGGCCACGCGCCCATGCTGGTCGCCGCCGACCTCCAGCGGCCCAACGCGGTCCAGCAGCTCCAGGTCGTCGGCGAGCGCGCCGGGGTCTCCGTCTACGCGCCCGAGCCGGGCAACGGCGTCGGCGACCCGATCGCGGTGGCCCGCCACTCGATCGACGAGGCCAAGCGCCTGCAGCACGACATCGTCATCATCGACACCGCCGGCCGCCTGGGCATCGACCAGGAGATGATGCGGCAGGCCGCCGACATCCGCGACGCGGTGCGGCCCGACGAGGTCCTGTTCGTCGTGGACGCCATGATCGGCCAGGACGCCGTCACCACGGCCCAGGCGTTCATGGAGGGTGTCGGCTTCGACGGCGTCGTGCTCACCAAGCTCGACGGCGACGCCCGCGGCGGCGCGGCCCTGTCGGTCCGGCACATCACCGGCCGGCCGATCATGTTCGCCTCCACCGGCGAGAAGCTGGAAGACTTCGACGCCTTCCACCCCGACCGGATGGCCTCCCGCATCCTCGACATGGGTGACATCCTCACCCTGATCGAGCAGGCCCAGAAGACGTTCGACGAGGAGCAGGCCGCCAAGATGGCGGGCAAGCTCACCTCGGGCGAGAACTTCACGCTGGAGGACTTCCTCGAGCAGATGATGATGGTCCAGAAGATGGGCCCCATCAAGAACCTGCTCGGCATGATGCCCGGCATGGGCCAGATGCGCGACCAGCTCAACGCCATCGACGACCGCGACCTCGACCGCATCGCGGCGATCATCCGTTCGATGACCCCGGCCGAGCGCCAGGACCCGAAGATCATCAACGGCTCCCGCCGCGCCCGCATCGCGGCCGGCTCCGGCGTCACGGTCAGCGCGGTCAGCAACCTCGTGACCCGCTTCTTCGAGGCCCAGAAGATGATGAAGCGGGTGGCGGGCGGCATGGGCATCCCCGGCATGCCGGGCGGGCGCGGCAAGGCGGCCAAGGCCCAGAAGAAGAACAAGAAGGGACGCCGGGTCAGCGGCGACCCGCGCAAGGCGGCGCTGGAGAAGTCGTCGTCCGGCGCGGGCTCCGGTGACGGCCAGGCGCAGCCCAAGCCGGGTGGCATGCTGGGCAACCTGCACGGCAAGCTGCCTCCGGGGCTGGAGCTGCCGCCCGGTTTCGACCCGTCCAAGCTGAAGCTGCCCGGCCAGAAGTGACGTTGGGCGAGCCTTTGCGCTCGCCTGCCGCGGGTGGTCGTACGCAGTGGCGGCGGTCTGGCACAATGGCATGTTGGAACACCGTGACCAGGCGGGCGCCCTCTCATCGACCCGCGGGCCACGTTTGTCCCTGGAGCGTCGTCCTGTCGTGCCCCACTCGGCGCGGCGCCGCTCACCCACGCTCGAATGCAGGAGAGACCACACCCGTGGCAGTCAAGATCAAGCTCAAGCGGCTCGGCATGATCCGCAACGCTCAGTACCGTATCGTCGTCGCCGACAGCCGCACCAAGCGTGACGGCCGGGCGATCGAGGAGATCGGCCTGTACCACCCGAAGGAAGAGCCTTCGCGCATCGAGGTCAACGCCGAGCGTGCGGCCTACTGGCTGGGGGTCGGCGCCCAGCCGACCGAGCCGGTGCTGAAGCTGCTCAAGCTCACCGGCGACTGGCAGAAGTTCAAGGGCGAGCCCGCCCCGGCGCCGCTCAAGGTCGCCGAGCCCAAGGCCGACCGGCACGCCCTCTACGAGGCCGCGGCCAAGGAGACGCTGTCCGGTGGCGACACCGGCACGGCCGCCACCACGCCGCGCAAGTCCAGCAAGAAGAAGGACGAGTCCGAGGCCGCCGCCGAGACCCCGACCGAGGGCGAGGCCTGACGTGCTCGAGGAGGCTCTCGAGCACCTCGTGAAGGGCATCGTCGAACATCCCGACGATGTCCGGGTCCGCGCACGCCGCATCCGCAGCGGGCGCGTCCTGGAGGTCCGGGTGCACCCCGAGGACCTGGGCAAGGTCATCGGACGCGGCGGGCGCACCGCCAAGGCGCTGCGCACGGTCGTCAACGCCCTGGCCGACGGGAAGTACGTGCGGGTCGATCTGCTCGACCTGCACGAGGCAGTCCGTTAGCGTCAGGTTCCCGCGCCCTCATCGGTCGGCAGACCGGTGGGGGCGCTCGCGTTAGAAAGGGCACATTCGTGCAGCTGGTCGTCGGCCGTATAGGCCGTCCCCACGGGGTACGCGGCGAGGTCACCGTCGAGGTGCGCACGGACGAGCCCGAGCGCCGCTTCGCCGCCGGCGCGTCGGTCGCCACCGACCCCGCCGGCCGCGGTCCCCTCGTGATCGCCGGCAGCCGCTGGCACAAGGACATCCTGCTGCTGTCGTTCGAGGGCGTCGTCGGCAGGGACGCCGCCGAGGAGCTGCGCGGCACCATGCTCGTCATCGACTCGTCCGAGGTCGAGCCCTCCGACGACCCCGACGAGTTCCACGACCACCAGCTCATCGGCCTGGCCGTCGAGACCGTCTCCGGCGAGCCCGTGGGCGAGGTGACGGACGTCCTGCACCACGGCCAGGACCTCCTCGTGGTGCGCCGCGAGGGGCAGGAGGAGGCGCTCATCCCGTTCGTCAAGGCGCTGGTGCCCGAGGTGGACGTGACGGCGGGGCGGCTGGTCGTCGATCCGCCGGAGGGCCTGCTCTGATGCGGCTCGACATCATCTCGATCTTCCCCGAGTACTTCGCGCCGCTCGACGTCTCGCTCATCGGCAAGGCCCGCGAGCGCGGCACCCTGGACGTACGCGTCCACCAGCTGCGCGACTGGGCCCACGACGTCCACAAGACCGTGGACGACACGCCGTACGGCGGCGGGCCCGGCATGGTCATGAAGCCCGAGGTGTGGGGCGAGGCCATCGACGCGGTGATCGGAGAGGGCTCCCCGCGCCTGGTCGTGCCGACGCCGAGCGGGCGGCCCTTCACCCAGGAGCTGGCGCAGGAGCTGGCCGGGGAGCCGTGGCTGCTGTTCGCCTGCGGCCGCTACGAGGGCATCGACTCCCGCGTCACGGCCGAGTACGGCGGGCGGCTGCGCGTGGACGAGGTCAGCATCGGCGACTACGTGCTGGCCGGCGGCGAGGTCGCGGTGCTGGTCATGGTGGAGGCGATCGGACGGCTGCTGCCCGGCGTGCTGGGCAACGCGCAGTCGGCCGTGGACGACTCCTTCGCGCCCGGCTCCATGCGCAACCTCGTCGAGGGCCCCGTCTACACCAAGCCGCCGGTCTGGCGCGGCCACGAGGTGCCGGACGTGCTGCTGTCCGGGCACCACGGCAAGGTCGCCCGGTGGCGGCGGGACGAGGCGCTGCGGCGCACCGTCCGCAACCGGCCCGACCTGGCGGCGGCGCTCGACCCCGCGACGCTCGACAAGCACGACAGGAAGCTGCTGGAGGAGCTGTCGTTTCGCGTCGAGCGGGAAGATGTGGCAGACTGAATCGCTGCCTCTCGTCATGAGGGTGCTAGCGCATGCCCGGAGAGCTATCCCGGGTCATCCGACAGCAAGCGTGTCCGCTTCGCTGCTGCGCTCTCTCGTCAGAGCTCGGCCGAGTGGACCTCCGCATGCCCACGAACTTTGAGGAATGACTCTCATGCACACGAAGATCCAGGAGCTCGAGAAGACGACCCTGCGTGGCGACGTGCCGGCCTTCCGCCCCGGTGACACGCTCGAGGTCCACGTACGCGTCGTCGAGGGCAACCGGTCCCGCATCCAGGTCTTCAAGGGCTTCGTGCTGCGCCGGCAGGGCAGCGGCGCCCGCGAGACCTTCACGGTCCGCAAGGTCAGCTACGGCGTCGGCGTCGAGCGCACCTTCCCGGTGCACAGCCCGGTGATCGAGAAGATCGTGCTGGTCACCCGTGGCGACGTCCGCCGCGCCAAGCTCTACTACATGCGCGACCTGCGGGGCAAGGCCGCCCGCATCCGCGAGAAGCGCGAGACGCCGGCCGCCAAGTAAGTCCGCTCCGCGGCCTTTCCGCAACGACCCGTGCCCGTGTGGCACGGGTCGTTCCGGTTTTACGGCGGCGTTTCTTTTATGTGGAGCGACCCGTGCATGGGTGTAACGTCGGTCGAGGCTTGTCGAGCCGACGCATCATCTAGGCTCGTCAGCGATGACTAGCGAGAGCCAGGAGCACGGCGCGGCGCGCCGCCCTGTCGAGGACGAGGTGGACGTGGTCGCGGAAGAGACTCAGAAACCGGCCAAGGGCGGAAAGAAGGAGAAGAAGGGGTCGTTCTGGAAAGAACTTCCCGTTCTTATCGTGGTGGCCTTGGTGCTCGCCCTGATCATCAAGACGTTCGTGGTGCAGGCGTTCTACATCCCCTCGGAGTCGATGGAGAACACCCTCCTCAAGAACGACAGGGTGCTGGTCAACAAGCTCGTCTACCACACGCGCGACATCGAGCGGGGCGACGTCGTGGTCTTCTCCGGCGTCGACTCCTGGGACGGCGAGTTCCAGCTCGAAGAGCCGTCCAACCCGGTCGAAGGGTTCTTCCGGTGGGTCGGCACGGCCTTCGGCGTCATCCCCGGCGAGAAGGACTACATCAAGCGCGTCATCGGCGTCGGCGGCGACCACGTCAAGTGCTGCGACGCCAAGGGGCGTATCACGGTCAACGGCACGCCCATCGACGAGGAGAGCTACCTCTACCCGGGCAACGTGCCCTCCGACCGGTTCTTCGACATCACCGTGCCCGACGGGCGGCTGTGGGTGATGGGCGACCACCGGTCGGTGTCGCTCGACTCCCGCTCCCACACGGGCGACCCCGGTGGGGGCTCCATCCCTGAGGGCCAGGTCATCGGGCGGGCCTTCGTCATCGTCTGGCCGTTCGACCGGGCCGGCTCGCTGGACATCCCCGACACCTTCGGCCAGCCCGCGCTCCAGGCCCTCGGCGGGTCGGTGCCGCTGGTCGCCGGGTTCGGGCTGGCCGTACCCTTGGTGCTGGTCCGTCGGCGCCGGCGGTCGAGGAGGCGTTGATGGCCGTCACCAAGAAGGCGGAGGGCGTGGGGAAAGAGAAGAAGAAGGGCGGCTTCCGGGAGACGCTGCTGCTGCTGGTCCTCGGGGTGGGGATCGCGCTGCTGCTGCAGGCTTTCGTGGTCGGCTCGTTCTACATCCCGTCCCAGTCCATGGAGAACACCCTGCTGATCAACGACCGCGTGTTCGTCAACAAGCTCGCGGGCAAGCCCGAGCGCGGCGACATCGTGGTGTTCAAGGGCTGGAACGGCGAGGACACCATCAAGCGTGTCATCGGCGTCGGCGGTGACCACGTCAAGTGCTGCGACGCCAAGAAGCGCATCACCGTCAACAACACGGCGCTGGACGAGGCGTCCTATCTCCACCCCGGCGATTTCGCCTCTGGCGATAAATTCGACGTCACCGTGCCCGCCGGCAAGCTGTGGCTGATGGGCGACCACCGCAGTGCCTCGGCCGACTCGCGGGCCCATCAGAAGGAGCCCGGGGGCGGCTTCATCTCGGAGAACGACGTGATCGGCAAGGCCGTGGTGCGCTACTGGCCGCTGTCGCGCGGCTATCTCTTCTCGCGTCCCGACATTTTCGACAACGTCAAGTAGAGGGGCTTTCGGTCGCGGGCTGCGGCGAATGGGGCGTACGCTGCCTGTGTCATGACAGTTGCGTTCCGCCCTCGACCGAGCGTCGTCCGGCGCGATTCCGGGCTCTACGCCTATGAGCGAGCGCTGGCCCGCCGCGGCCTCACCCCGATCGCGGGCGTCGACGAGGCCGGCCGCGGCGCCTGCGCCGGCCCGCTCGTCGTCGCCGCCGTGGTCCTGCGCCGGCGGATCGACGGCCTCGGCGACTCCAAGCTCCTGGCGCCGGCCGTACGCGAACGGCTCTACGACCGCATCGTCCGCACCGCCCACGTAGGCATAGTGATCATCCCTCCAGGGGAGATCGACGCCAAAGGTCTGCACAAGTGCAACGTCTCGGGAATGCGGCGGGCCGTCGCGCAGTTGCCCTGTGACCCGGAGTACATCCTGACGGACGGCTTCCCGGTGCCGGGGCTGCCGGCGCCGTCGCTGGCCGTGTGGAAGGGGGACCAGGTGGCCGCGTGCGTGGCGGCCGCGTCCATCGTGGCCAAGGTGACCAGGGACCGCCTGATGGTGGCGCTCGACGAGCGCTACCCGCAGTACGGCTTCGCCGAGCACAAGGGCTACGTGACGCAGCGGCACCGGCGGGCACTGGGCACGCACGGCCCGTGCCCCGACCACCGTTACTCCTTCGTCACGGTGGCCAGGGGGATGGGTGAGAATGAAATGGGGGCCGGGGTTGCCTGAGCAGGTACGCCGGGGGACCGGTACGACAGGAGGACCGCGATGAGCGCAGAGGATCTCGAAAAGTACGAGACCGAGATGGAGCTGCAGCTTTACCGCGAATACCGCGATGTCGTGGGTTTGTTCACCTATGTCGTGGAGACCGAGCGGCGGTTCTATCTGACCAACTCCGTCGATCTGGAGGTCCGCACCGCGGAGAACGGCGACGTCTTCTTCGACGTGAAGATGCAGGACGCCTGGGTGTGGGACATGTACCGGCCGGCGCGGTTCGTGAAGAACGTGCGGGTGGTCACGTTCAAGGACGTGAACGTGGAGGAGCTGGCGAAGGCCGATCTGGAAATGCCCAAGGAGGGGTTCTCCGGGTAGCCCGGTAGACCAGGGGTTCCGGGTGACAGCGCCCTTTCAGCTCAGCTCAGCTCAGCATGGCTCAGCTCGGTTCGGCTCAGCTTGGCTCGGTTCGGCTCGGTTTGGTTCAGCTCGGCTCGGTTGGGCTTGGCTCGGTTCGGCGCGTGCCCGGGCCCTCGGGCGGGCCCTGCTTCTCCCTTCGCGGACCGTCCGGACTCTCGACGCGCCCGCCCGCGGGCGGGCCGGTGCCGGCGTTGCCGGTGCACGGCGTCATCACGTGACCGCCGGCACTCGTCCTGACCCCGCGCGCCCCCCTGCTCGGTGACCCCGTACCTACGTACGCGCGGGTCCGACCCGTCGCCCTCCCGCCGCCCTCTCGCCGAGCCTCGCCGCGGGTGCCGGCGGCCACTGCCCGAGGACGGGCTCATCACCTCCGCCGCGAACCGGCAACGGTTATCCACAGGCCCAGGGCTCCTGCGCCTCGTCATCCCCAGAATCCCGCTCGGCCCCACGGCCACCACCCCGTCTCCGCCAAGGTCGATCCATCGCAGGATCCCCACGACCGACGGAGGCGCCACATGGCCACTAAGGACGAGCTCGGCAAGCAGGGCGAACAACTGGCCGCGACCTACCTGCAGGCCAAGGGAATGACGATCATCGACCGCAACTGGCGCTGCCGCCACGGCGAGATAGACATCATCGCCGAGGACGGCACGACCCTTATCGTCGTCGAGGTCAAAACCCGCTCCAGCAGATCCCACGGCACGGCGCTGGAGTCGGTGAGCAGACGAAAGCTCGCCAGGCTCCACCTGCTCGCGGCCAAGTGGTTGTCGGCCCAGTCCCGCACGTTCGACGCCGTGCGCGTGGACGTCATCGCCCTGGAGCGCTTCGCCGGCGACTTCGCCCTGCGCCACATCCGGGGAGCGATCTGATGGCCGTGGCCCGCACCCGCAGCGTGGCCCTGGTCGGCGTGACGGGCCGCACGGTGGAGATCGAAGCCGACGTGGGCAACGGCCTGGCGGGCATCCACCTCATCGGCCTCCCCGACGCCGCGCTCAGCGAGGCCCGCGACCGCGTGCGGTCGGCGGTCGTCAACAGCATGTACCCGTGGCCCGACGCCCGCATCATCGTCAGTCTGTTCCCGGCCACCCTCCCCAAGCGCGGCTCCCAGTTCGATCTCGCCATCGCGATGGCGATCCTGGGCGCGGCCGGCGTGGTTCCCGCCGGGCGCGTAGCGGACCCGTTCTTCCTGGGCGAGCTGGGCCTCGACGGCCGCATCAGGCCCGTACGCGGCGTCCTGCCCGCCGTCCTCGGCGCCGCCGGTCACGGCGACGCCACGGTCGTCGTCCCGTCCGCCAACTCCGCGGAAGCGGCCCTGGTGCCCGACGTCAAGGTGATCCCGATGGCCAGCCTCCGCCAGCTGGTGGAGTGGCTGCGCAAGGGCGACGAGGCGGCGCCCGAGCCCGATCCGGAGCAGCCCGCCGAGCCCGCCGCCACGGCCACGGGCCCCGCCCTCGACCTCGCGGACGTCGTCGGCCAGCCGGTCGCCCGCCGCGCACTCGAAGTATGCGCCGCCGGTGGCCACAACCTCTGGATGCTCGGCCCGCCCGGCACCGGCAAGACCATGCTGGCCGAACGCCTCCCCACGCTCCTGCCCGACCTGGAGTTCGACCACGCCCTGGAGGTGACGGCCATCCATTCGGTCGCGGGCGTCCTGCCGCCCAGCGCCCCCATGACGAGCAGGCCACCGTTCGTCGCCCCGCACCACACGGCGACGGCGGCCGCGATCGTCGGCGGCGGCAGCACGGTCGTCCGCCCCGGGGCGGTGTCCCTCGCGCACAGAGGAGTCCTGTTCATGGACGAGTCAAAGTAGTCAGATTGACGCCTATACGCAAGTCAGCTAGCTTTCCCGACATGGGAACCAAGCGCGTGTTAGGCGTCATTCGACTGTCGAACCTGACTGATGACACAAGCTCACCAGCTCGTCAGCGAGCCAAGATCGACGGATGGGCGGACCTGAAAGACGCCCGCGTGGTCGGTTACGCCGAAGACCTCGACGTGTCCGCGATCACCAAAGGCCCGTGGGATCGGCCAGAGCTGGCCGCATGGCTTGACAGGCCCGACGAGTACGACGTGATTGTGTGCTGGAAGCTCGACCGGCTAGCGCGCAACGCGCTCGACTTCCTAGAACTCCTGCGGTGGGCCGACGACCACGGTATAGAGATCGTCGCCATAGACGACGGAATCGACCTGTCATCTGACGTAGGGCGCATGGTGGCAACCATCCTTGCCGTGTTCGCAGAATTCGAGGGAAAGACCATGCGGGCACGCGCCAAGCAGGCGTATGACCACAACGTCAGACAGGGGAAGCATCGCGGCGGGCGACTCCCGTACGGCTACATGGCCGTCAAGGGTGGGGACGGTCACCGACTCCAGCCGGACCCGCAAACGGCGCCGATCGTGCGTGACATCGTCTCGCGCATCATCGGCGGGCAGTCTGCAAACAGCGTCGTCGCACACCTCAACCGAGAGGGCATCCCGACAAGCCTGGATTGGCAGCTACAGCAGGCAGGAAAGGAGCCGAGACACGCTCTGTGGCGCGTCGGGAACCTGATCAAGCTTCTACGTTCCAAGACGCTGCTCGGCCACTACATGACTGACGACGGCAGTGTGATCAGAGGCAGTGACGGGCTTCCCGTCCAGCGGGCAGAGCCGCTGATCTCCCTGTCGGAGTGGGAACGGCTACAGGCCACGCTTGACCGCAACAGCAACAAGCGGGCGGGGAACCGCAGAGGCGGTTCACCTCTGTTGCAGGTCGCATACTGCGCTGTGTGCGCAAGGCCGTTGTATCGAAACCCGTCGTCGCACGGCGATCGGTTCTCCTACCGGTGCTCGGCTAAGGCCGTATCTGGTCTGTCCTGCGGCAACGGCAGTGTCAGGGCCGAAGTGCTGGAAGCGCGCGTAGAGGAATCGATCCTGGAACGCATCGGGCACCTAGAACGGCATGTCAAGGTCCATGTGCCAGGCGAGGACCACAGCGAGGAGCTAGAGCAAGCTCAGATGGCAGTGGGGGAGCTATCGGAGCAACTAGGGGTCATGACCTCTAAGGCGGGCCGTCAGGCCGTCATGGCGCAGATCAGCGCCCTAGACGAACGCATCGCAAAGCTCGAAGCAATGCCATCACGCCCGGCAGCCATCGAATGGCAGCCGACCGGCGAGACCTTCGGGGAGTACTGGGGGCGCCTCGACACAGAAGGTCGGGGGCAGTTCCTTCGATCGGCGGAAGTCCGCATAGAGATGCTGAAGTGGCCGGACCTGCGGAGCCCTGACGAGTGGCCCGACCTGCCTACGGCCACAGTCGGCGGTATCACGTACGCGCTAGGCCCCGATGGGGCTGGCAAGCGGAACACGCCACCGATGATCCATCTAGTGATCCCCGACCTTGACGAGCTGGCGAGACTCGGCACAAGGCTGTAGGAAGCTGACAGGCCCCCGCTTGGGCGGGGGCTCTCCTGTGCTCCAAGCCGGGAGATGTCGAAAGAAACCTACATATACTCTGCGTAGGGCATCTAAACGGCCCCATCGACTCTTGATCAGGGGTTACACAAGTGCCGGCGAGCGCGGAGCGTGATCACATCCGGCCTACTCGGCCGGTTCGATCGGCGGATGCTCAACCACAAACGTCCCTGATCCGGACCATCCCTCAGCCCAGCCGCCCTCTTTCAACGCCTTGAGCGCCTTCTGAGCCGTCGAGTTGGTAACGCCGTACGTGGTCATGATCGCGTGGATACCGGGCACGCGGTCACCAGGCGCCAGCTCTCCGCGTTCGATCTGCCCCTTGATGTCCTCGAATATCTGCGGCCAGAGCGGCTTGCGGCGGTCAAGATCGGCCATGTCGGACACCGTAGGCAGCCGCAGCAATGATAGATACCTACGGCGAGCCGCATTTACCATAGCTATGGGCAGCTAGCTGCCATACCATGAAGGGCATGGATCAGTTCTTGCATGACCTGTCGCCGGAACTGCGCGCCATCGCGGTCCGGTTGCGACAGATGGCAGATGAGGCGCGTGTTGCGTGGCTACGGGATCGGGCGTCTAGAGCTGGCCGTAATGATCCCCGAGACGAGCAGGAAGACCCGGACACATGATGACCCCCGATGGCTGGACCATCGCCAGCAGCAGTCAAGGCAACTGTGTTGGCGCCCGCCGAGTCGTCCGTTCGCGCGAGATTCAGGTGTGCGAGACCGACAATCCCGGCCACATCATCCAAGTGACAGAGCACGCATGGGATAGCTTCCTCATGGCGATCAAGGCCGACGCATATGAGCCTGAGCGCGACGGCAACGCCGTCGTGTTCACCGTTGACGATCCTATTCGCAGGCGGTCCCCGAGCGTCGAGACAACAGACACCAATTGGAACCTGTTCGTCGCCGGGGTAAAGGCAGGCAAGTTCGACAAGCTTCCCCCCGTCCCTCTCGGTCTGGCCGTAGGCCAATGGGAGACGGGCGAATACCTCAGCTCCGCTAAGACGGGCTGACACAAGCCGCCCCCGGCTAGCCGTGTGCGCCTACCCAACTACACCCCGGCTAGCTGGGGGCACCAGACGCTCCCAGAACGCAGAGCCCCCTAAGGTCAGGTGGCCTTAGGGGGCTTTCGTTATGTGCTCACAGACCCGGGGAGCCACGCCTGTCCTACTTTGACGCCCCACCGGGCGATCTTCGTCTACCATGGCCATGGCTCACACGATAAATCCGTGCTGAGACCAGCGGTAGCGGCGTTCGCGCGTCGCACCAAGGGATCTGCACGGTGGGGCCAGGAGCCGGACCCCTAGGACGGCTTTCCAGGCCCTAGTCGCAAGCCCGTATAAGTACCGAGTTATCTCGGGCAGAGTTCCGACCGTTGAAGGGCGCGGTCAAAGAACGATTTGAGAGGAGGCGAAAATGGGTGCTTCCCTGACGCAGGGCCGCATCTAGCGAACCATGGAGACTGCGATCACATCAGTGGTCAGCAGTCTCATAAGTTCGGGTCTTCTTATTGGCGTCGCGCTAGTAATTGGGGCATTCTTAGGGATCCTACGCCTTATAGCGAAGGGTGATGCTCACAAGCTAGCATCGATGACTTGGAAGAACCGGCTTCTTGGTGAGCTTACGCTGACCTACCGCGCAAAGGATGGCGCGGAAACGTCGGAACAAGAACCGAGTGGGACGGTGGCGAGAACCACCTTGCAACCCGCCTGGCGAAGATGGTGGCGCAAACTCCGAAGGCGAGAGTGATGCCATCATAGCTACCAAGAACGAAATGCCCCTCCTGGCTGGGAGGGGCTTCTTTTTTGGTTGTTCTTTGGGGCGTTTCTGCCGTCAAACGTAAGCCATATATGCAGATGGCGGGGCCTGCGGCAACAGATAGCGGAAAACCCCAGACCCGTACGCACCGCGAGGAACAGCCCCTCCACTGTTCTCTTTTTTCCGGATCATGGGGATACCCCCTCCCCATACAGGAAAAGCCCCCGCCGAGACGGGGGCTAATCGACGTGCATCAGGTAGTGGCGACTGTAACCTTCGCGGTAACAAGCGCCGAAGGGCGAATCACCTTTGCTCCGTACACATGTAGGCCGCGAACGATGTCCGCGAAATCGGACGGGTCACGCAGGCTTTCGGTCTCCTGAATCTGATTGGCGTATGTTGTTGCCATCGGATGACCGGCGATCAGATCCACGTCCGGAGTTCCGAGAGTAGTCTGCGGGATATTTGTGGTCATCTGAACCGTGAGACCAGCGAAACGGCCGATCTCGCCATTCATGATGGCATCAGTGCTGCCGTACTGAGAGGCGTCGATGAACTTGGGAGACTTTAGAAGCATCGCCTTGAGTCGCGGAGTGACGATCAGGAAACGCCGGTCCTCGGGAACGTCATTGTTATCTAGAGCCTGTACGACGTTATCGACCACGGCATCATAGAGAGCATCACCAGCATTAGTGCCGGAGGGAATGCTAATCGGGACGTTCTTGGCGCCTGCTTCCGCGATCATCTGCGAAGCAACATACTGGTCTGCAACCTCAAGTAGCTTACGGCCCGCCGCAGCAGTTGCAGTCATCGCCAGATCGCCAGCAGCCTGAACCCGCTCCACGTCCTTCACAGTGAAGCTGAAGTAGTCGCCCTCGCTGATTAGAAGCTCAGCGTCTTCCGTGGAAAGTCGGGTGGTGGTGATCGGCCCGCCCGTGTATGGGGAAACCGTGGGGTCTACCAGGCTGTTGATATGCACCTTGGAGCCCTGGCGCACGTTGCCTTCATAGTCACGATTGGTTGCCAACATCGAAGACACAACCGCGTTCTTACGCAGGCTAGTAAGCAGAATCGCAGACCAGTACTCCGCGATGAAGCTGTTGGCCTGGGAGGGAGTAATGCTCATATGGTTCTTCCTCTATCGAACTAGCTTGTCTAGCTTGCGGCTGGCTACCAGGGCTTCAATCTGCTGCCGAGTCATGCCCTTAAAGTCCTGCGGCTTGGTGAAGTCGCGCGGAGGTTCGCTATTGCGTACCCCCATAGTCTTAGTCACGTCCTGATCGAACGCAGGACGCGCAGGCGTGAGGCTTTCGACGAACGCTGTTACGGCGTCAGCGTTGACGCTGCCGTCGTTAGCAAGGAACGCATCCATATTCACGTAGTCGGCTACACCGCTGACGTCAACGCCTGCCCGAGTAGCAGCGATGTCTAGATGGGTGCGTGCTAGCTGCTTACGGGCTTCCCCTAGGGCGTCAACCGGCGTCGCTTCATCGTTGGCGGGATTGTCGTTGGTTTGGCCGGCACTTACATGCTCGGGCTGACTTGTGATATCCGGCTTAGGGCCGGACGCTTCTACGCTGCCTGTCATTGTTACCTCACGTCGTAGATAACACCGGTGATTACGCCGTTCTCGTCGGCGTCGATGACTTCTAGATTGTCGATCAGATGGTCTAGCCGCTCGTTGAAATACTGGTTAGCAAGCTCACCGGGGGTGAGACGGGCAATGTCATCATGGGTAAGCAACATGGAATCCTTAACGTTGATGGCACAGGAAAGCCCCGCCGCTGCCTGGCTAGGCAACGACGGGGGCTAACCTGCTGGAGGACCCACCGAAAGGTGGCATGGAGTGAGTGACCAACTCGGAATCAAGGAGGAACGGAGAATACCCCTCTACTAATGGTTACGGCTACACACCTACGCGGCCAGGTGGAATTCCTCCGCCGTCCTTCTCTCGACTGTGATCAGGAACGCAAGAACGTTCGCCGGGTAGACATGCCCGGCAACGCGAATCATAGGATTCACGGTGCGCCTTTCCGGCTCGGGAATGACCCACCATTCCGGGTTGGCCTCGAACCAAGGATGCTTGTCGGTCACGACGGCAGGGATACGGAGAGATGTACGCCCCTCGTCGGGGCCGAGATGCCCGCCGAGTGTCGTCTCCCGGTTAGTGAAAGCTCCCCAGACGTTCTGTTCGGTCAGCGTCTCTATGTCGTTGCGCGTCATGCCCCCTACGACGCGCCTACGGACGCGCACAGCCGTCCGTGACGCCAAAGATGGGTCCTTGTCTAGGATGGCCTGTACGCGCGCCTCTGCGTCGCGCTCAGGGATTCCGTGCGCCATCACGGCGGCTGTGCCGAAGCACAGGGCCGAACAGTACCGACCGTCATCCCAACGGCAGTCACGATTCCGCTGGCAACGGCGACACTGCCCGTACGGGCGGGTACGATTCCGGTCTCTCTCTCGCTTTGCCTCGCGTGCACAGGCGGTTCCGCAGTACTTCGGCCACAGGCCACCGGCCCCGTAAGCCTTCCTAGCTACGAACGTTTTGCCGCACTGTGCGTGTGCGCACGTGCACCTCTGTGTCTTGAATGATTGCCCTTCAGGCACTTAATTAGATCCTTTCGCTTGCGCATCCGGTGATGCCGGAATGCGCACTCGATTCAACGGTGTCTGTGAAGTTCTTAGAGCGCCCTTAGAGGGCGCACGCTAACTACTCCGGCAACATCTATCGCCGGAGTCTCCAAAGCGTCTTAGAAGCGTTCCTAGGGCTGCCGGAAGCAACCGGCAGCCGCCTAGGTCAACGGTGTCTAGGTAGGGCGCCTGGCTGGCGCCTGCTATCGACGACTGTCGTCGTCTCATTCATCGGCCGTCGATAGGGCCGACAGGCCCAACGCTCGACGGCAGCCGAGCTGCCTCTACTCACCGGCCGCTGAAAGGCCGGTAGCTATAGCTGCCCCTACGGGGCTCTAAGGCTTTACCTATAGGCGCCCCTGAAGGGCGCCCTTAGCTAGTAGTTGTTACTTGGCTGCCGTGGCAGCCGTAGGGATTGTTAGCTGAAACCCCTCCCGTTCTTCGGCCGATGGTTGGGTTTGGCCGAAGAACTACGTTGGGGTAAGAGGGGTGAGGCACGAACCCCTCTATAGGGGGATCCAGTGATCCAGTGATCCGGCTAGGCCGCCGTCTCCGTAAGCTCCCACCGGTCGCCAATCCGTCGCACCGGTAGACGGCCACGGGTCAGGAGGTTCCGGAATCGGTTCACCTTTCCGCCGAACTCTGCGGCCAAGTCCTCCGCCGCCTTGTTCTGGGACCGGCCCTGACAGTTCTCGACGATGAACCGGGCGTAGGTCAGGTTCCTATCTAGCGCTTCCTGGTTGTGGTTGCGCCGCCGCCGCTGACTGTCCTCCCGCATCTCGTCAGCGGTCTTTTCCGCCGTTACCTCGAACCGGGGCACATCGAACTGAGAAGCACGGAATTTCACCTGGAACGGCTCACCCCACTTACCCGATGCTCTGGCCGTCCATTCGCCGCCCTGCGATCGGCGCAGGAACACATTCCATCGGGCATAGCCAGAGATCGACGTGTGCCCTAGCGGCTTATCGGTCACATAGCCGTTCTGTCCCCGCTTCTCCGACGAATGCGTTAGCACCAATGCCGGTACACCGTCGCGGGTGAACCGGCGTACCCCGTCGAAGAACTGAGCCACGGGCGGCCCGTCGTTTATATCGCCGTCGATGATCTGAGGTAGCACATCGAACACGGCGAAGTCGCATCCGTCGTCAATGACTCGCTCATACAGGCGGCCCCATTGGTCCGCCGTGCGCATGATGGGCATGCGATAGAACCGCACATCACTCCAATAGTCCTCGTGCAGAACACGCATGATGCGCTTGCCATACTCGGCATAGGCGCGGTCATCGGACCAACAGACGGCAACCTTGCTCGCTGCGTTTACTCGACGCCCTAGGAACGGTTCCCCGGTGACGAGCGACGCGAGCATGCCCGCCGTCATGAGGGACTTTCCGGCGTTCGGTTCGCCGTATAGGAGGGTTGTTCCGGTCGTGATCAGGCCGTCAATCATGAAGTCCTCTTCGGTGTCGGCCATGCGTGAGGCTTCAATGAGGCTCATGGGCTGAAACTCCTCTTCGGAGAGCGAAGCGAAGTCCGGGTAAGTGTCGATACTCAAAGGGTCTCCAGAGTGAAGCCACCGCCGTCCAGCCCGACGACGGGGGCATATGTAACATGTTGTGATCGACGCCCGTTCCCGAGCGTCGCTTTGACCAGCGGTGGGGAAGTGCCGGCGGACGCGTAGAGTAACGCCAGCGGCTAGGCGGCTTCCCAGAACGTCGCATAGGTGCGCCTGTCCTCTATCTCCCAGCCGCGCCCGTCAGGTACCGCCGCAGACGGAATCTCACCGATGGCTTTCGACACGACAGAACCCTGAGCGTCAACCGAAAAGTTCACCTCCCACAACTTGCCATCCTCGTAAGTTACATAGTTGATCTGTACCTTGCCGTCGTCATAGACGATCACCATGTCTTTGAATGCGGCAGCGTCCATCGGGCCGTGAATCATGGCGTTCTTCCTCTCATCTTCCTGTTTGAAGAGTTGTTTCAGTAACACCGTGAGTACTTGTTCCTGCTTAGCTCCGAGCGGCCCTAGCCGCTCGATTGCACGCGTCACTCGCTCATGCGCAGGATTGCTACTCAAACTCTCACCTCGTGTACACGCTCTATGGAGTTGTCAATATGCATTGCCGGGACTGCGCGGTCCCGCGAGTGAAACATACGCGCCTACCTACTTGCAGAGCCGCTATGTCACTCCGGAACCGTAGATGTTCCATCCGGCGAAGGGCGCGGTTGTTACCCCGGAATGTTTCGCCCCGTCATGCAGGCCGTGTACACGCTTTAGCGCGGATGCTCTTTCCGGCTACCCGACTTCAGGCCGACTTGGGTAGCCGTGAAATGGCGTTCAGCCCCATCAGCTCGCGAGCCAGGGCAGCACCACGCGCAGTAGCGCGCTCGACGCGCGTTGGCCTAGCCGGGGCCGTCTCGCTACGGCAGTCGCCGCACACGCCAGCGATGCGCCCCGGACGCCCACACTCTGAGCACTCGACCAGCCGTGAAAGAACCGGCCCCACAAGGGGCGTCGAACGGGTCTCAGGTAGCTTTCGGCGCAACCTGTCAGCGACCAGTGCCGCAGGCGAGTGGATCGACTGAGGAAGGCCCGCCGTAACCGCCTCGATGATCGATACGTCGAGGGCGCCACGTTCGCGCCACGCGGCAACGAGAGGGGCAAGCTTGCCCATCTCGGCGCGGCTGAAAGTCAGCCGTCCATCGGCCTGCCGCAGCTTGCCGAACAGAGGCAGCACGGCTGCCAACTCGTCGCCTTGCCCCCGCCTGCCGGGGGAGTCATGGTGCCGGGAGTTCTCGCCCGTAATGGGGTGGTTGGTGTCGGTCTTGTCCGTTGGACGTTCCGCCCGCCCACCCTTCGGCGCCTCTGTGGCGCTTACAGGCTCGCTCGCTGGCGTCTCCGCCACGGGGGGAAGGGTAGGGGTTTCTTTCTCAAGAGTTTCTTTCAAGGGGTTCACGGCCGACAGACCGCCCGGCGCTTCGCCGACCGGCGGAAGATCGACGGGCGGAATCTCGGCGGTCGGCGTGACCTGGGGAATGTCGTATACGGCGTTGACGCCCGTCAGGCGCCCGTTGGGGCTCTGTACGTCTTCCTTGATGTAGTAGCCAGCCGCGCGCAGCTCCGCGACGGCAGCACGCACGACGGTCTTACCTTCCTTGCGCAGCTTCTCCAGCTTGGCGACCGTCATGTCTGCCCCATCGGGCAGCGACAGGAGGAACGTCAGGATGCCTAGGGCGACGAAAGACAGGTCGTGACGCTGAAGCATGGCGTTGCTGAAGGTCGTGAACATGACCTTGTGCTGGGTACGATGAACCCGCATTGGAGCTGGTACCTCCGGTGCTTGCCCCGGTAGGTGTTCCAGCACCAACCGGGGCTTCTTTGTTTAGAGGCAGCTTGGTGTGAATCTGCCTCCCTCGACGAGGCCCCCGAGTTCCCGCGTCACATCCTCGACGCCCTGCGCCAGCCTCTGGAGTCCGGCCGCGTCACGGTGTCGAGATCGGCGGGCTCGGTCACGTTCCCGGCCAGGTTCATGCTGGTCCTGGCGGCCAACCCGTGCCCGTGCGCCCAGACCGACGACCAGAGCGGCACCTGCAAGTGCTCGCCCACGGCCAGGCGCCGCTACCTCGGCAGGCTCTCCGGCCCCCTGCTCGACCGCGTCGACATGAAGGTCACTGTGGCCCGCGCCTCCAGACGCGAGCTCATGGCCGACCGCCAGTTCACCGAATCCAGCGCGACGGTGGCCGGACGCGTCCTCGCCGCGCGCGAGCGTGCCGCCGAGCGACTGAGCGGCACTCCCTGGCGCACCAACGCCGAGATCCCCTCATCCGCCCTCCACAGCGACTACCGCCCGTCCCCGAAGGCCATGAAGCCTATGACCGCCTGCCTCGACTCGGGCACCCTGACCGCCCGCGGCCTGGACCGCGCCGTCCGCGTCTCCTGGACACTGGCCGACCTGGTCGGCAAGGACCGCCCCGGAGAGGAGGAGACGACCGCCGCCCTGCACTTCTGGCTCGGAGTGACGTCCTGACGCCTCCGCCTCGTCACCCCAACCCCCTGCCCCTGCTCAAGGACGGACGACCACTGATGCCACCCTTCCCTTCCATGTCCCCTCCGGGGGCACCACACCCGCTCCTGCCGAAGCCCGCTACCGCCGCCGCTACGGAGCGGCCCTGCCGACCTCCCACCCCAACCCTCACCTCACCACGAGCCCACCCGACCCCCTCCACCTCCCTCACTCCCGGCCCCTGCCCACCGACCCCGCACAACCCCTCCACCACCACAACATCCAAACTCCCGTCGCCATCGGAACCAGCCCTCGGATCATTGCCCCCGGCGGAACCAGCCCTCGAATCGCTGACCTCAGCGGAATCAGCCCCCCGACCCCTCACCCCGACGGAACCAGCCCTCAGGCGCCCGACCACACCCGCCGCCGGACCACTGATCCCCGCGGAACCAGTCCGCAAGCGACCGATCCCCGCCGCCGGACCACCGACCCAAGTAGAGCCATCTCCCAGGCCACCAACGCCAGCGGAATCAACCACCGGACCATCGATGCCAGCGGAACTGCCTCCCAATCCACCAGGCGGCCGGGAATCGCACCCGCCGGGTACGCCGAATCCACCGGTCACGCCGAATCCACCGGTCACCCCGAATCCACCGGTCACGCCGAATCCACCGGTCACCCCGAATCCACCAGTCACCCCGAATCCACCAGTCGTGCCGACCCCGACCACGCCAGTAACGCCGACCTCACCGGCCAGTCCGGCCACGCCGATACTCCAGCCTCCGTCCGCGCTCTCGCTCCACCACCTCCCCAAGCCCACGCATCCTGCCTCGCCTCCCGAGGAGCCCCCGTCCGTGGGAACGGGCGCAGCGGCGGACAAATCCCTCCCAGCCGAGCGTGAGGCCCGCGCCGCGCTGATGCGGGCCGCGGACGTCGGCGATCCGGTCATGGGCCGTCTGGTGGCGCGGTACGGAGCGGTCAAGGCGGTGCAGGCGATCCGCGCCCGAGCCCTTCCACCCGAGTTCATCGACCAGGAAACCCACAACGACCGCCCGCAAAGCCACCTGACCGCTCGCCTGAACGCCTGGCACGCCCGCCTGGCGGCCTCCAACCCGCTCGCCGACCTCGAAGCCGGCGCGAGCCACGGAGCTCGCCTGATCATCCCGGGCGACGCGGAATGGCCCACCCAGCTCGACCAGCTCGGCCCGAGCCGCCCTCTCGGCCTCTGGCTGCACGGCACCGCCGATCTCCGCTTCGCCTGCCTCAAATCCGTGGCCGTGGTGGGCGCCCGATCGGCGACCGCGTACGGCGTGCACACAGCGGCCGAGTTCGGTGCGGGTCTGAGCGAATCGGGCTGGGCAGTCGTCTCGGGTGGCGCCTTCGGCGTGGACGGTGCCGCGCACAGGGGAGCGTTGGCCGCCGGCACCCCGACCGTCGCCGTCCTGGCCTGCGGCGTGGACATCTGCTACCCGAGCAGCCACGACGCCCTGTTCGCGGCGATCCGGGATCAGGGCGTGATCGTCAGCGAATGCCCGCCAGGAGTCCATCCCACCCGGGCCCGCTTCCTCATCAGGAACCGTCTGATAGCCGCCCTGTCGCGAGGCACGGTAGTGGTGGAAGCCGCCCTGCGCAGCGGCGCCCTGAACACCGCGACACACGCCCTGACGCTCAACAGGCACCTGGCCGCCGTACCGGGGCCGGTCACCTCCCGCATGTCGGACGGCTGCCACCGCCTCCTCCGGGAACGCAAGGCCATCTGTGTGACCTCTCCCGAGGAGATGATCGATCTCGTCGGGGTGCTGGGCGACGATCTGGCTCCGCACTCCCGCGCCCCGGCCGTCGCGAGGGACAAGCTCAACGACGTCACCAAGAGGGTGCTGGACGCCGTACCCGCCCGGGGCGGTGCCGGCCCGGCCACAATAGCGGTCGCGGCAGGCGTAGGTCTGGACGCCGCCCTGAGCGCCCTGGGCGGCCTGGCCGCCGCCGGCTACATCGAACGCGCCCCGGACGGCTGGCGCCTCCGCAAGCACACGGCCTCCTACCGCAAAGCCCCGGAAGCGGCAGCCCTCGACCTCCCGCCTGTCGCGGAGGACTCCGATCCCACGCAGGACCCACCGTTCCCGGACGAGGACGACCTCCCCACTCTGGACGATCCCGGCGGACACGAACGGCACAAGCAGCAGTGAGCCCTGGACGACGACTCGGGGCGTACCTGGCTCCTCCTGGCCTCATCCGTCATCCCTGTCACAGCCAGAGCAGCACCAACCGCGTTCCCTGCTCCTGAACCCTCCGCGGCTGGCGCCACCCCTCAACAGCTCCACCCCCGTCGCCACCGCCCCCAGGCCCGGCAGCCGCACGAAAGGGCGCGCCCGCACGCGGCTGCCCCCTGATAGCACGGCGAGCACTACAGACAATCTGGACGAGGAGCCTGACCCGGATGCGCCGGGCAAAGCAGCCGTCACCGGAAGAGGGTCATGGTTTACCCGCACATCACGGCAGAGGAAGAGCGAGAGGCGAGTAGCGACAGGATGCCGGCCGGCCTGCGACTACCGCGCAACCCAAGGGCCTGACGACCGGAGGCTCCCGCTCGGCGGCTTTACCCCCTGCCGACGTTACCGCGATATATCGCGGCAGCCGGTCAACGCCTGACAGAGGCGGCCCTGGCGACTGTTGACGGGCCTTTTATTTTCGATGATGACGTATTTGCGATTGTAGCGCTCAGTAGCAGCAGGACTTCTGTCCCTTTCCGCTCCTCCTTCTGGGGCAAGTATACGGTGGCAGGACTTTGCACCCGCGGGATTGTCGCGGCGAGAGGCGAAAACTAGCGTCGAAACCGAGGCCAGACTCCTGCTGGTGCTCTGTTCCAGCAGCGCGGCCATTCCGGATCCAGGTATCGCCTGGATGCCACTTCGAGAAGCCAGAAAGAGGTGATCTGGCATGGCCAAGGTCCGCAACATGCTCGCCGCCGGCGCCATGGTGGCCTCGGCTCTCGCCGCTCCCGTTGCGGTGTCAGCTCAGTCCGCCAGCGCGGATACCTCGGCGCGCGGAGCAACGACCACTCAGGCGCTCATCTATGAGAAGCCCTGCAAGCGCCACGGCCACAAGGTGAAGTGTCACCGCCACCACCGTCACCACCACCAGAGCGTGGTCAGCCAGATAAGCAACAACAACAACAATAACAATAACAACAACAACGGCGGGAACAATAATAATAACAACAACAATAACAACAATAATGGAGGGAACAACAACAACAATAATAACAACAATAATAATAACGGGGGGAATAATAACAACAACAATAATAATAACAACTGACGTGAGCCCGGGCGGTCCGATGCTTTGTCGGCTGCCGGCTGCGCCTCTCATGGCCGAAGCCTGCGATGGAGGGGACGCATATAGCTCGCGGAAGCAGATCGAGAGGATTGCGCCGGCCTGCGGTGCAATCCTTCTGCCGTTTCAAGGGGCGGGTGAAGCAGCCAACGGCTTGTCCCGGGCCTTTGCCTAGATGCGCCGGCTGTCCTGCCGGAGGAGGGCGAGGCAGAGGTTTGCTCGGGTGCTTGCTGAGTGGCCTCTTGTGTCGGGACGGACGGATGGACCCGGCCTGGATCTCCTCTCATTGGTCGAGGTAGGTCTTCTCCGGACGTTCGGGCGACCGTGGTGTGTGAGCGGAGCCGGTGGGCGGGACCGGCTGTGCGGGACGTTCGGCGTCTGCTCTGCTCGTGCGGGGAGGTGGGGTGGTTTCGGGCTTGTGGAGTGGGTTTGGGGGCGGGTGGGGGTGGCACGATCGGGTGTGGTCGCTGGTGACAGGGAGGCGGGCTTGGAGAGGGACGAGGTCGTAGAGGCGTTCGGGCGGTACCTGCGGCTTGAGCGCGACCTCTCGCCGCACACGGTCCGGGCCTACCTGGTTGACGTCAACAGCCTGCTCGATCACCTGAACGGTCCCATCGAGGACCTCGATATCGGCGTGCTGCGGAAATGGCTGGCCGAACAGCACCAGGCGGGGAAGGCGCGGACGACCCTGGCGCGGCGGGCGGCGTGTGCCCGGACGTTCACCGCCTACTGCCACCGGCAGGGCTGGCTGCCTACGGATCCCGGGTTGTTGCTGGGAAGCGCCAAGACGCGCCGGGAACTGCCGTCCGTGCTCGATCAGGAGCAGGCGCGGGAGGTGCTGGACGCGGCGTCCGGCACGGAGCCGAAGGAGCTGCGGGATCGGGCGATCGTCGAGCTGCTGTACGCCACCGGCATCCGGGTGAGCGAGCTGTGCGGGCTCGACGTGGATGACGTGGACCGGGATCGGCATGTGATCCGGGTGCTGGGCAAGGGGCGTAAGGAGCGGTCCGTGCCCTTCGGGCTGCCGGCGCTTCGGGCGTTGGACCGGTGGTGCATTCACGGGCGGCCGCTCTGGATGCGGGCCGGGTCGGGAGCGGCGCTCTTCCTCGGAGCACGGGGTGGGCGCATCGATGCGGGGACCGTGCGACGGGTGGTGCATGCGCGGTTGGCGCAGGTCGATGGCGCACCGGACATGGGGCCGCACGGGCTGCGGCACAGTGCGGCCACCCATCTGCTGGAGGGCGGGGCGGATCTGCGGAGTGTCCAGGAGCTTCTCGGGCATGCGTCGCTGAACAGCACGCAGATTTACACGCATGTGTCCATCGAGCGTTTGCGGGCGGCGTACAAGCAGGCTCATCCCAGGGCGTGAGGGGACAGGACGCTCGCTCTGTTGTCGGTTTCGGCGTTGTTGCTGCTCCGTTGTCGCTTTTCGCGGCGGTGGTGGCGGTGGTGGCGGTGGTACAGGGTGGTGAGCAGGAGGGCGCCGGCTATGGCGAGGACGAGGGGCGCTGTGGTGGCGGGAGCGGGCGGAGAGGCCGAGCTGCTCTTGGCGTAGGCATGTGGAGAAGCAGGGGGTGGATGGCCGAGGGGAGGGGTGGTTCGAGGGCTACGGGGTCGAGGGGGCGCCGGTGGCCGCGGAGGGGTCGTCGGAGAGAGGCCGGTCTGCGGGAGGCCGGTCTGCGGGAGGGCGGTCTGCGGGAGGGCGGTCTGCGGGAGGGCGAGAGCGGAAGTGGATGCGGGCCAGAAGGGGAGGAGGCGGATGGGGGCTTGGCCCAGGAGGAGGAGAGGGTTGACGTAGCGGGAGTCGCGTATAAGGCCCCAATGGAGGCAGGACTCCTGGCAATGGTGGTGGCCGATGGGCTGGAGGAGGCCCACCTCGGCGCCGGAGGTGATGAGCTGGCCCCTTTTCACAGAGGCTGTCACCGGCAGGTACGTGGTGCGCAGGCCGTTCGCGTGGTCGATGGCCACCACGCCTTTACCGCCGACCGGGCCGGCGAAGCGGATGGTGCCTGGGCCTGCTGCCAGGACTCGGGCGGATGGCGAGGCTGCCAGGTCTATGCCTCGGTGGCCGGCCAGCCAGGGCTCCGGGGGCGGGGTGAAGTGGCGGAGGACGCGTGGGTGGCCGTCCAGAGGCCAGCGCCAGTTCGGGGGTGAGGCCCTGGCCGGGGAACTGGCGAGGACGAGGAACCCTGTCGTCAGGAGCAGGAGCAGGAGCAGGAGCAGGAGGGAATGGAGGAGGGGGAGGGCGAGAGGGGCGGTGACTGCTGGGCGTGATCGAGGGGCGATCGCTTTCCGGGGATGGGCTGGCCGAGGGTGACGCCCGACGGGGTGGGCTGGCCGAGGGTGAGGCCCGACGGGGTGGGCTGGCCGAGGGTGAGGCCCAAAGGGGTGGGATGGCGGGGTGCGGCGTTCGGCGAGGTTCGGTGGCGGGGTGCGAGGCTCGGCGGGGCGGGAGTGCATGGCGGGAGTTTCGCCGAGGAGGAGGTGGGCGCGTGGGGGCGAACGGCGTTCTGTGGATAAAGCGTTCGGTCGCCTGGGATGTGCGGACGCGGCCCTCGGGTGGCTGGGCCCGGGAAGAGCGAGCGGACGTTCGGCCGGGCAGGGTACGAGGCGGCTGGGCTCGGGTGGTGAGGTTCGGTTGAACCGGGTGTATGTGGGGGCGGGTGCTGGCGCGCGGTCCGATCTCTGAGCTGTCGGTGTGCGGCGGAGGGGCGTGCGCCATGCGGGTCTGGTGGGTGGTCAGGGCCAGAGGTGGCGTTTCGCATGGGTGAGGTGGGTCAGGGGGTGGAGCTGCGAGGGCGGGGCGGTGGGGCGGTGCGGGCGAGGAGGGCCGGGCCGGTGCAGGGGGGACGCCCAGATCCAGAAGGTGGCCAGGGCTATGCCTGCCGCGCACAGCAGGATCACCGGGCGCAGTCCGATGTGGTCGGCGGCGATGCCGCCGGCGAGGCCGCCCAGAGCCAGGACGCCCTGGATGGCGAAGGTCATCGTCGCGTTCACGCGGCCGCGTAGCTCCGGAGGCGTCTCGCGGAGGGTGATGGCGCCCAGGCACGTGGCGAAGGCGACCACGACGCCGCCCGTCATGAGGCCCACGGCGGCCAGCGCGGCGAGCTTCCACCAGAGGGGGCCGGTCAGGAGGCCCACCGTCAGGATCTCGGCGGGGAAGAAGAGCACGGTGACGAGAAGGACGCGGTTCTCGCCGTAGCGCTTCGTCAGGCGGGTGGTGAGCCAGGCGCCCAGCAGGCCGCCCGCGCCGCTCAGAGCGGTCAGGACGCCGATCAGACCCTTGGGGACGCCCAGGGAGTTGACCATGTAGAGCATGTAGACGGCCGTGTACGCCATCGCGAAGAAGTTGATCGTCACGCCGGCGCCGAGCAGGGCGCGCAGAGCCGGGTTGGTGAGGGCGACGCGGAGACCTTCGACGACGTCGCGCCACATGCCCCGGGAGGAGGCCGGCTCGTTCCGTTCCTCGGCGCGGATTGAGCGGAGGAGCAGGGCCGAGGCCAGGAACGACGCCGCCTCCGCCAGCACGGCCAGCGGAGCCGTGAGGAACTGGACCAGGAGACCGGCCAGGCTCGGGCCGCCGACCGAGGCGAGTGAGTGGCATGCCTGCAGCCCGGCCATCGCCTCGACGCGCTGGGCGGGCGGGACGGTCGCGGCGAGGTACGAGAAGTTCGCGGACTTGAACAGCACCGCCGACGTCCCGACGGCCAGAGCCACGGCGACCAGCCAGGGGAGGGTCAGGAGGCCGAGGAGCCAGGCCAGGGGAACCGTGGCGGCGGCCACGCAGGCGGCCAGCTCGCAGGCGATCATCAGCGGGCGGCGACGGGTGAGACGGTCGGCGATGGCGCCCGCCTGGAGGCCGAACAGGAGCGACGGCAGGAAGGCGGCGGCGGTCAGCACGCCCATCTGGGACGGGCTGACGCTGAGGAGCGTGACGGCCGTCAGAGGGATGGCCAGCTTGGAGACCTCCGAGCCGGTGATCGAGATCGTGCGGGAGGTCCAGAGGAGGCGGTAGTCGCGTTGCCTGCGGAGGGGCGGGAGCGCTGATGAAGCGGCGGAGTTGTGAAGGGTTTGCTTCATAATTTATGAAGGTATCGCTTCACAGTTGTGAAAGCAATGTTTCAGAGTTGGCCGGGTACCTTTGGGCGCATGACTCAGGACGGCGACTGGCCCAGCGATCCCAAGGCGATGCGGGCGCTGGCGCACCCCGCGCGGCTGATGATCCTCAACCGGCTCGGCGTCGAGGGCAGCGCCACCGCCACGGAGGTGGCGCAGATCGCGGGCATCACGCCCAGCGCCGCGAGCTATCACCTGCGGATGCTGGCCAAGTACGGGTTCGTCGAGGACGCGCCGCCCCGGGGGGACGGCAGGGAGCGGCTGTGGCGCACCGCCGACCGGCCGCTGAGCGTGGGGGTCCGGCCCGAGGACCAGCCGGACGTGCGGGACGCCAAGGTGTCGTTGATGGTGGCGTTCCGGCGGGAGGCGAACGAGGAGGCCGAGCGGGCGCTGCTCGGCGTCGAGAAGGAGACGGAGGAGTGGCGGGACGCCACCGTGTTCAACCGGACGCGGGTGAGGGTCACCGCCGAGGAGCTGATCCGGCTCAATCAGGAGATCATGAAGCTGGTCGAGCCGTACCTCATCCGGCGGCGCGGAGAGGAGGACGCGCCGGAGGGGGCCAGGGTCGCCGAGGTGCAGGTCAACCTGTTCCCGGTGGCGAAGAGGCCGGTTCCCGGGCTGCCGACCGAGGACCACGGGGCTTCGGGCGGGCGAGGCGAGGCCGAGGACGGCGGGCGAGGGTGACGGCGGGCGAGGGTGACGGCGGGGTTCGGTGGGGACGGCGGGGCGTTCCGCGCGAGGGGTGGGATGGTGGGGTGTCTGACCTCAGGCGGTCAGGCAGGGGCGGTGTGCAAGGTAGACTTTTCGATGGCCTGTAGTCGCAGGCCGACTTCGCATGCCCCATTGCGGACCGCGCCATCGGTCCGGGCCCAGTGCCCGGCTGGAGCGGGTTCGGGGCATCAGGGCGGCAGACAACGCGCTGCCGCGGCACAACCGAGAACCGCGCCCATCCGCAGGGCGCCAAGACCTGGAGGACCAGCAGATGGCCCCCGTCGTCACCATGCGACAGCTGCTCGAGAGCGGCGTTCACTTCGGTCACCAGACCCGGCGCTGGAACCCGAAGATGAAGCGCTTCATCTTCACCGAGCGCAACGGCATCTACATCATCGACCTGCAGAAGTCGCTCTCCTACATCGACCGCGCCTACGACTTCGTCAAGGAGACGGTCGCCCACGGCGGCACGATCCTGTTCATCGGCACGAAGAAGCAGGCTCAGGAGGCCATCTCCGAGCAGGCCGCCCGCGTCGGCATGCCCTACGTCAACCAGCGCTGGCTGGGCGGCATGCTCACCAACTTCTCCACCGTGCACAAGAGGCTGCAGCGTCTGAAGGAGCTCGAGGAGCTCGACTTCGACAACGTCGCGGGCTCGGGGCTCACCAAGAAGGAGCTCCTCATGCGCCGTCGCGAGAAGGACAAGCTGGAGCGCACGCTCGGCGGCATCCGTGACATGGGCCGCGTGCCCAGCGCGGTGTGGGTCGTCGACACCAAGAAGGAGCACATCGCGATCAGCGAGGCCAAGAAGCTCGGCATCCCTGTCGTCGCGATCCTCGACACCAACTGCGACCCCGACGAGGTCGACTACCCGATCCCGGGCAACGACGACGCCATCCGCGCCGTCGGCCTGCTGACCAGGGTCGTCGCCGACGGTGTCGCCGCCGGTCTCATGGCCCGTTCCGGCGCCGCCCGCGGTGACGAGAAGCCGGCCTCCGCCGAGCCGCTGGCCGAGTGGGAGCGCGAGCTCATCGAGCAGGGCACCGGCGAGCGCGCCGCGGACGAGGCGCCGGCCGCCGAGGCTCAGACCTCCGAGGCTCAGACCTCCGAGGCGCCGGCCGCTGAGGCTCCGGTCGCCGAGGCCCCTGCTCAGGAGGCTCCGGCCGCCGAGGAGAGCGCTCCGGCCGAGGCCACCGCCGAGGGCGAGACCGAGCAGCAGGCCTGATCCGCGCACGACGGTGACGGCCGCCGCCACTCCGGGCTCCGGATGGTCGCGGCCGTCGCCTCCGAAGCGGGCCAGGGCCGGGTGCCTGGGCTGAGCCGGGCGAGCCGGCTGGCCCCGGGGCACGGCCGCTGACATCTGAATAACGGTGATCCACCGATCGGCGATCTGTCCGGTCCGGCGTGGCGCGGCTCAGCCGGCGTACAGGGTGGCGGCGCGGCGCGGGACCCGTTCGGGTCGATCGCGGCCGGGACGCACGCACGACCGCCAGGCAAAGTCAGGCCAGGCAAAGTCAGGCCAGGCAGGGCCTGGGTCCTGGGTCGGGTCGCTCCGGTCGGAGCGCCCGGGCCGGGGCTCCGGTCCGAGGGCGGCGGCGACCGGGCCGGGGTGATCGGACCGGACGGGACCGGACCGAGGTGATTGGTCAAGGCTCGGCGATGGTTGGGCCAGGGCGATCGGTCAGGGCTCGGCGACCACCGGGCTGAGACGATTGGGTGAGGCTGGTCGCCGAACCGCCTGGGCGGTCCGAACGGCCAGAGCCGGGCAAGGCCGGACGGGTCGAGCCGGGCGAGGCCGGTCAGGCAAGGCCGGACGGGTCGAGCCGGGCAGAGCCAGCCGGGTGAGGCCGGAGGGCCGGGCAAGGTTGGGCGGGCTGAGCAGGGCGGCGGTCGAGGTGGTGAGCCAGGGTGGTACGGCGCGGTGCGGCTGGGCAGTATGCCAGCGAAGCAGCGGCGACCAGCCCGGCCCCAGTGCCACAAGGCCCGGCGCCCACCAGGCCCGGCGCCCGAGGCCCGCGACCCGGAGCAGCACGACGGCTCCAGCACGGCACGCGCCCGCCGTACCGACGACAAAGGGCGGACGACCGGTCCCGGACGTCCACCTGATCCACGATGACGACGACATCCCACGACGACGAAATCCCACGAGGAAAAAGAGCAATGGCTTCCGTGAACATGGCCGACGTCAAGCGGCTTCGCGAGATCACCGCTGCCGGCATGATGGACTGCAAGAAGGCGCTCGAGGAGGCCGAGGGCGACTTCGACCGCGCCGTCGAGCTGCTGCGCCTCAAGGGCGCCAAGGACGTGGGCAAGCGCGAGACCCGCACCGCCTCCAACGGCCTGGTCGCGCTCAAGCAGGACGGTGACTCGGTCGCCGCGCTGCTGGAGATCAACTGCGAGACCGACTTCGTGGCCAAGGGCGAGCGTTTCCAGGAGCTGGCGGCCCAGGTCGTCGCGCACGTCCTGGAGACCAAGCCGGCCGACGTGGCCGCGCTGCTGGAGTCCTCCTTCGACGGCAAGCCCGTCAAGCAGCACCTGGACGAGGCCAACGCCGCGCTGGGCGAGAAGATCGAGATCCGCCGCTTCGCGGTGCTGGAGGGCGGCTACATCGGCGCGTACATGCACAAGACCGACCCGGCGCTGCCGCCGGCCGTCGGCGTGCTGGTGCAGCTCGACAAGCCCAACGCCGAGGTCGCCAAGGACATCGCGCAGCACGCCGCCGCGATGGCCCCGCAGTACCTCAAGGCCGACGCCGTGCCGGCCGAGGTCATCGAGAAGGAGCGCAAGCTCTTCGAGGAGATGACCCGCGAGGAGGGCAAGCCCGAGGCCGCCATCGGCAAGATCGTCGAGGGTCGCGTCAACGGCTGGTACAAGGACTTCACGCTGCTGCAGCAGGCGTTCGTGAAGGACAACAAGAAGAGCGTCGGCAAGTACGCCGAGGAGAACGGCGTCGAGGTCCTCGCCTTTGTCCGCTTCAAGGTCGGTCAGGCTTAGGCTTAGGCGAGCCACCGTCAGGCAAGCCGCGAAGCCCGAGAATCGATCCACCGAATGAAGGAGGCCGCCGCCGTGCAGGACCACCGGGAGTCAGCCCACGAATCCACACGGACGGCGGCCGACTCATCCCCGCATCCGCCCGCCAACCACCTGAGGTGGAAGCGGGTGATGCTGAAGCTGTCGGGCGAGGCGTTCGCCGGCAGCGAGCCGCTGGGCATCGACCCGATGATCGTCGACCACCTGGCCGACTCGATCACCGAGGCGGTCAAGGAGGGTGTGCAGGTCGCCGTCGTGGTCGGCGGCGGCAACATGTTCCGCGGCGCCACCTTGTCCCAGGGCGGCATCGACCGCACCCGCGCCGACTACATGGGCATGCTCGGCACGGTGATCAACTGTCTGGCCCTGCAGGACTTCCTGGAGCGGCGGGGCGTCGAGACCCGCGTGCAGACCGCCATCACGATGCAGCAGGTGGCCGAGCCGTTCCTGCCGCGCCGCGCGATCCGGCACCTGCAGAAGGGCCGTGTCGTGATTTTCGGCGCCGGGCTCGGCTCGCCGTTCTTCTCCACCGACACCGCCGCGTCCCAGCGCGCCCTGGAGATCGGCGCCGAGGCGCTGCTGAAGGGCACGCAGGTGGACGGCATCTACGACTCCGATCCGCGGAAGAACCCCGACGCGGTCCGGTTCGACCACCTCGACTACGGCGAGGTGCTGCTGCGCGACCTCGCGGTCATGGACGCCACCGCGATCAGCCTGTGCAAGGACAACGACCTGCCGATCGTGGTCTTCGACCTGATGGGTGAGGGCAACATCCTGCGCGCGGTACGCGGTGAGAAAATCGGCACGCTGGTGAGTCCCGCAGGGAAATGACGGAGCGAGCCCGACACCGCCAGCTAGAAGACGACAGGGAGCCGCTGTGATCGACGAAACCCTCCTCGAAGCCGAGGAAAAGATGGACAAGGCCGTCTCGGTCGCGAAGGAGGACTTCGCGAGCATCCGGACGGGCCGGGTCACGCCTGCGATGTTCAACAAGATCAGTGCCGAGTACTACGGCACGCCGACGCCGATCCAGCAGCTGGCGTCGTTCCATGTGCCCGAGGCGCGCATGGTGCTGATCCAGCCCTATGACAAGAGCTCGATGGGCGCCATCGAGAAGGCCATCCGCGACTCCGACCTCGGCGTCAACCCGACCGACGACGGCCAGGTCATCCGCGTGACGTTCCCCGAGCTGTCGGAGGAGCGCCGCAAGGAGTACATCAAGGTCGCCAGGAACAAGGGCGAGCACGCCAAGGTCTCGATCCGCAACATCCGCCGCTCCGCCAAGGACGCCCTCGACAAGCTGGTCAAGGACGGCGAGGCGGGCGAGGACGAGGTCCGGCGTGCCGAGAAGGAGCTGGACGACCTGACGCAGAAGCACGTCGCCAAGATCGACGAGCTGCTCAAGCACAAGGAAGCGGAGCTGCTCGAGGTCTGAGCGGCACGCTTCGCGCGGCGGCCCGCCGTAAGGCGGCCCGCCGAGGTAGCGGGTCTCGCCCCTACGGCCCTCGCCTCGCGGCGGGGGCCGTGGCCCCCATGTGGAGAAGGTCAGTGGAAGAACGTACGGCTGGCACCAGCCCGAGCGGCGGCAGCCGTACCGGTAGGAACCTGCCTGCCGCGATCGCCGTCGGCGTGGTCCTGGGCGCGCTCGTCATCGGCACGCTCTACACGGTCAAGGAGTTGTTCCTCCTGGTGATCGTCGCCGCCGTGGGCGTCGGCGTGCTGGAGCTGGTCAAGGCCTTCGCCATCCGCGACATCAGGGTTCCGGCGGCGCCGGTGCTGGCGGGGCTGGTGGCGATGCAGGCCGGGGCCTACTGGGGCGGGCCGGTGTGGATGCTGGCGGCGTTCGCCGTGTTCGCGTTCGTGCTGCTCATCTGGCGGATGTTCAGCGACGGCACCGACGGGTACGTCCGCGACGCGTCGGCGTCGGTGTTCACGCTCTTCTACCCCGCCATGCTCGCCGCGTTCGCGGCCATGCTGCTGCGGGAGGCGGACGGCCACCACCGGGTGCTGATCTTCATCGCGGTGACCGTGGCCAGCGACATCGGCGGGTACGTCGCGGGCGTGCTGTTCGGCCGGCACCAGATGACCGCCATCAGCCCGAAGAAGACCTGGGAGGGCTTCGCCGGCTCGCTCGTGGCGTGTACGGCGGTCGGGGCGTGGCTGGTGACGTGGCTGCTCGGCGGGGCGTTGTGGCAGGGCGCGCTGATCGGTGCCCTGGGCGCGCTGCTGGCGACGGTGGGCGACCTGATCGAGTCGATGATCAAGCGGGATCTCGGCATCAAGGACCTCGGCACGATCCTGCCGGGGCACGGCGGGCTGATGGACCGGCTGGACTCGCTGGTCACGACGCTGGTGCCGGCCTGGCTGCTGATGACCCTGTTCTTCTGAACGCAGGCTCCGGGGGGTCAGTGGTGGGCCTCCAGGGCCTCCTGCGTGACCGGGGTCAGCCACAACCAGCGGACGGCCTCGCCGCCGAACGCGAACCCCGTCATGTCGGGCATGTGAGGAGCGTCGGCCAGCATCAGCACCCCTGAGTACTGCGGCCCCAGCGGGAACGTCTCCGGCTCGTGATACCACTTGGCGGTGTGCCCGTGCCCCAGCCAGGTGATCGAGTGCCAGGGATACTGCGCCAGCCACACCAGCAGCAGCGCCGCGTCCTTCGGGTCCTCGCGGGTGGCCACGGCCAGCTCGATCCTGGCGTACGCGCCGGGCTTGTCGATCCACTGCTCGACCGTCGGCATGCGCTGGCAGCTCATCCCCACCGTGGACAACACGGTGAAGCTCCGCTTGCCGTGCGGCGGGCGCTCGGTGATGCCCACGGTGGGCAGCCGCTCGCCGCTGGCGTCCCAGTACCGCCCGGCCGGGCCCAGCACCCGGTCCAGGTGGCCCATGACGAACTGCTGGAACGACGGCCACGACCCCTCGCTGTGCCGCCAGCGCCAGTAGGACCTGGCGTTGGCGATACGGGGTTCGAGCCCTTCGAGCGCCTCCGACAGCGCCCACGCGAACGGCGACTCGCCGGCGGCGTCGCGGGCGTAGCCGGGCATGCCACGGCTCATGTCCGCCCAGCCGGGGATGACGGCCAGCAAGTCGTCGTCCTCGTACAGCGCGACCCCGTCGCCCTCCTCGAACCACAGGGCGGTGAGCTGCCCCAGCGGGCGGCGGCCCTCCGGGCGCAGCGTGTGGGGGCGGGGCATCAGCGGCGGCAGGCCGCGGTTGATGCGCGCCAGGTCCACCACGGCGGGGGCGGGCCGGTGGTTGGCCAGCCAGACGGCGCCGTGGACGGTGCCGTCCGGCGAGCACAGGTAAGCTACCGAGGCGTCCTCGTCCCGCTCGACGACGAGCGTGCGGCTCCCGTAGGGGTTGCCGACGGCGAGAACCACCTCGGCGCCACCCTCGCCGGACGCCGACCGAAAAATCGCCATACGTGAGCACTGTAGATCGGGCGGAGACCATGACGCGAGCCGTACCCTGACCAGGAATGCCTCCTCCGTTCCCAGCGTTCATTACCCTGGTCGCATACCCCGAAGCAAAGGCAGTCACGTGTCCCAGCCCCCAGGTCAGCTCACCTTCGTCGCGCCGCGACGGGCCAAGCCCGCCCGGCACCTGGCCGACCTGCCGATGCCCGAGCGGCGGGCCGCGGTGACCGAGCTGGGCGAGAAGCCCTTCCGCGCCGACCAGCTCTCCCGCCACTACTTCGAGCGGCTCACCGCGGACGTCTCCGCGATGACCGACCTGCCCGCCGCCGCCCGCGAGAAGCTGGGCGCGCTGCTGCCGACCCTGCTCACGCCGGTCAGGGAGCTGACCACCGACGGCGGCACGACGCGCAAGACGTTGTGGCGGCTGTTCGACGGGGCGCTGGTGGAGTCGGTGCTCATGCGCTACCCCGACCGGGTGACGATGTGCGTGTCCTCGCAGGCCGGCTGCGGCATGAACTGCCCGTTCTGCGCCACCGGCCAGGCGGGCCTGACCCGCAACATGTCCACCGCCGAGATCGTCGAGCAGGTCGTGGCCGGCGCGCGGGCGCTGGCGGCCGGCGAGGTGCCGGGCGGCCCCGGGCGGGTCAGCAACGTCGTGTTCATGGGCATGGGCGAGCCGCTGGCCAACTACAAGCAGGTGATCGGGGCGGTGCGGCGGCTGGTCGAGCCGGCGCCGCACGGGCTCGGCATCTCGGCGCGCGGCGTCACGGTCTCCACCGTCGGCCTGGTGCCGGCCATCGGCAAGCTCGCCGACGAGGGGCTGCCGGTGACGCTGGCGCTGTCGCTGCACGCGCCCGACGACGAGCTGCGCGACACGCTGGTGCCGATCAACACCCGGTGGAAGGTGGCCGAGGTGCTGGAGGCCGCGTGGGCGTACGCGGCGCGCACCAAGCGGCGCATCTCCATCGAATACGCCCTGATCAAGGACGTCAACGACCAGGAGTGGCGGGCCGACCTGCTCGGCAAGCTCATCAAGAACAAGCTGGTGCACGTCAACCTCATCCCGCTCAACCCGACGCCCGGCTCGAAGTGGACCGCGTCCCGGCCCGAGGACGAGCGGGCGTTCGTGCGGAGGCTGGAGTTCCACGGCGTGCCGGTGACCGTGCGCGACACGCGCGGGCGGGAGATCGACGGCGCCTGCGGCCAGCTCGCCGCCGCCGAGTAGGCGTAGCAGGGCGGGCAGACCGGCGGGCAGATCGGGGCCGCTCAGCGGTGCAGGCGTCGCCAGGCGTAGCACGCCAGGGCGAGCAGGCACCAGGCGAGCGAGACGGCGGCCAGCTCCGGGAAGCGGGTGACCAGGTCGCCGTCGTTGGCGGCGCGCATCCAGACCACCAGCGGCACCGTCAGCCAGTACAGCGGCGAGGCGCTCAGCATCAGCATCAGCAGGAAGCCGAGCACCAGCCCCATGATCGACACGGCGGGGGAGGGCACCACGGCCCTGCTGGTGAGCGCGCCCAGCGCGGTGCCGGTCAGGGCCGCCAGGGCGTGCATGGCCACCCCGGCGGCCAGCACCCCGCCGGACGGCCGGGCGCTCATGCCGAGCAGCAGCGCCGCGGCCAGGCCGACGGCGGCGAACGTCACGCAGGCCACCAGCGCCGCCACGAGCCCCGCGGCCAGCTCCCTGCCCCGGCCGCCCACCGTCACCACCGACATCTCGCGCTGCCGGTCGGGCTCGGTGTCGAGCAGGCTCCGGGCCGACCAGGCCAGGATGGGGATGATCAGTACGGCCGCGTCGGCCAGGACGCCCGCCTCCTCGCCGCGCGGGGCCCGGCTGCCGTGCAGGATCGCCAGCATGGCCAGGGTCAGCAGGAGCCCCTGGTAGACGCGGTGCGAGCGGACGTAGGCGGCCAGGCGGAAGACGGTCAGGTGAGTCACGGCGGACACGGCCGATACAGCGGACACAGCGGACACAGCGGACACAGCGGACACGGCGGACGCGGCAGGGGTGGAGGGCGCGGAGGGCGCGGAGGGCCCGTCGGGGGCGGTCATCGGGCGGGCTCCTCGATCTCGCGGGCCAGGTAACCCTCGTGGCGCATCCGGGCGAGGAAGCGGGGCAACTCGCCGGCGGGCACGGTGACGGCCACGGTGACGCTCCCGGGATCGACCGGCTCGGGGTCGACCGGCTCGGGGTCGACCGGCTCGGGGTCGACCGGCCCGAGGTCGGCCGGCCCTAGATAGGCCGGCCCGAGATAGGCCGGCTCAGGGTCGGGCAGCCCGGCTTCGGGCAGCTCGGGGGCGGGCAGCTCGGCTTCGGGTGGTGACAGGGGCTCGTGGAGGCGGCCGTCGATGACCGTCCAGTGCCGGAGGGACGGTAACGAGCGCAGCCCGCCCTGGTGGTCGCTGACCACGACGATCCCGCCCCGGCCCGCCACCTCGGCCGCGATCCCCGGCAGCGCCGCGCGGGTGCCGGCGTCCAGCCCGGCGAAGGGCTCGTCCATGATCAGCAGCCCTGGCTCGGCCATCAGCGCCTGCGCCAGCCCCACCTTGTGCCCGCTGCCCTTGGACAGCTCGCTCAGCGGCGTCCCCAGCAGGTGCTCCATGCGCAGCCGCTCGGCCCACGGCTCCCACCGCGCCCCGCCCCGCATCCGGGACACGTGCCGCAGGTACGCCGCCACCGTGAACGGCTGCCCGGCCGGGAACCGGTCGGGCGCGAACCCGACGATCCGGGGCCGCCCGCTGATCGTCCCCCTCGTGGGCCGGGCCAGCCCGGCCAGGAGCCGCAGCAGGGTGGACTTGCCCGCGCCGTTGACGCCGGTCAGCTCGATGACGTCGCCGGGCTCCAGCGCGGCGTCGGCCCCCTGGATGACGAAGGGATCACGCCGCCGGTAGCGGAAAGAGACCTGAGACAGTCGCATGGTGGTGTAACGGTATATGTCGGGGTGCCTGGCCGGGATAAAGAGCCACAATGGAACCACCCCAGCACGATTCACGAGGAGCGTGAGCTTGAACCGCTTTCCACGCGTCATGGGTATGCGTTCAGGCTACGACCCGGCGGAAGTCGACACCCTGATCGGGCGCATCGAAGCGACGCTGGGCCGGGGCCCCCGCACCTTGGAGCCGATCAGCGCCGACGAGGTGCGCGCGGCCACCTTCCGCGCCAAACGCGGCGGTTACCAGGAGACCGCCGTGGACTTCGCCCTGGAGGCGTTCGTGGTGGCGCTGGAGACGCAGGCCAAGTGGCCGGTACGGCTGGCCATGACCGAGCCGACCGGGGAGATGTTGCGCGAGGAGTGGTTCGAGACGCAGGCGGCCCGGGTCGAGCGGGTGGCCTTCCGCTCGGGCCGGATGGGCACCGGCTACAACGAGGACGAGGTGGACGCCTTCCTCGACCGCATCGTGGCCACGCTGCGCGGCACCACCGACTACCCGGTGACGGCGAAGGAGGTGCGGGAGGTGCGGTTCTCGACCGTGCTGCTGAGATCCGGCTACCTCATCGCGGACGTGGACGCCTTCCTCGCGGGCATCGCCGACGTCCTCGACCAGCGCGGCGGCTGAGCCCCGCGCCTACAGGCTCTGCACGACCGTGAGCAGGCCGTGCAGGTCGGGCAGCGCGCGCTGGATGATGGTCTCGTCCGGGGCGCGCTCGCCGAGCCGGTTGATCCACACCCGGCGCACGCCGAGCCGGTGCGCCGGCACCATGTCGTGGAAGTAGCTCTGCGCCACGTGCACCCACGCCGTCGGCTCGTGGGCGCGCCGGAACGTCGTGAAGTGCGCCGGGGACGGCTTGTAGTCGCGGGCGTCCTCGGCGGTCACCACCGCGTCGAACGGCACCGGCAGCCGCCGCAACGTCCCGGCGATCAGGTCGCGGTCGCAGTTGGTGAGCAGCGCGAGGTTCCAGCCGGCCGCCCGCAGGGCCGACAGCTCGGTGCCGACCTCGGGGAAGACCGGCCAGTACGGGATCGTGGCGGCCAGCACCGTGGCGTCGTCGGCGTTCAGCTCCACCTTCTCCTCCGCGCAGGCCCGGCGCAGCGTCTCGGCCAGCACGTGGCGGTAGCGCAGCGCCGGTGACTCGGCCTGCACGGCGTGCTCGTGCCGGTGGTACGCCTCCAGCAGCCGCTCCCCCCGCCCGGGTGCGATCAGCTCGGCACTGGTACGCACGCCGTGCCGCCAGTCGACGAGAGTTCCGAAGCAGTCGAACGTCACCCATCTCATAAGTCACATAATGAGGGCCATGACCCTTTCCGTACGACCCATCGGGCCCGGCGACCGGGAAAGCGTGTCGGCGGTGCTGCGGGAGAGCTGGGGCGGCACCACCGTGGTCGCCCTGGGCCGGGGCGAGCTGGTGGACGCCTCCGTCCTGCCCGGTTTCGTGGCGGAGCTGGACGGCCGGCTCGCCGGCGTCGTCACCTACGGGGAGCGGGACGGCGCGGTGGAGATCATCACGATCGACGCGGTGATCCCCGGCGTGGGGGCCGGGCGGGCGCTGCTCGACGCGGTCCGGGCCGCGGCCGCCGAGCGGGGCGCGGCCAGGCTGTGGCTGATCACCACGAACGACAACACCCACGCCCTGCGCTTCTACCAGCGCTACGGCTTCGACCTGGTGGCGCTGCACCGGCACGGGGTGGAGCGGGCCAGGAAGCTGAAGCCGTCCATCCCGGCCGAGGCCGACGGCATCCCGATCAGGCACGAGCTGGAGCTGGAGCTCGTGCTGAAGGCGGAGCTGGTCCCCGCCGACTTCGCCGTGCCCCGCGAGCTGGTCACCCCGCGGTTCCGCCTGGAGCCCCTGGGGCCCCGGCACAACGCCGCCGACCACGCCGCCTGGACCGGCAGCATCGAGCACATCCGGGCGACCCCGGGCTTCCCCGACCACGGATGGCCGCCCGTGGACGGCATGACCCTGGAGGCCAACCTCGCCGACCTGCGGCGCCACGAGAACGACTTCGCCCGGCGCCGCGGGTTCACCTACACCGTCCTCGACCCGGCCGGCGACGAGGTGATCGGGTGCGTCTACATCTATCCCTCCCGCGGCGGCGACCACGACGCCGAGGTCTCCTCCTGGGTCCGGGCCGACCGGGCCGAGCTGGACGCGCCCTTGTACGAGGCCGTGACGGCCTGGCTGGCCGAGCGCTGGCCCTTCGCGCGGGTCGACTACCACCCGCGCTGAGCTCACGCCCGCGGAGCCGCCGGAGGAGGCGGCGGAGGAGGAGGCGGCGGCGCGGACGTGACCGCCTCCTCCGTGGCGGGCTCGTCGGGACGGTGCAGCAGCGCCACGATCACCGACACCACGGGCGCGGCCAGGAACGCGCCGACGATCCCGGCGATCACGCTGCCCACCGCGATCGCCACCAGGATGACCGCGCCGGGCAGGTCGAGGGCCTTGCCGTAGATCTGCGGCGCGAGCACATGCCCTTCGAGCTGCTGCACCGCCACGGTCACCGCGACCACGATGAGCGCCACCAGCCAGCCCTTGGCCACCAGCGCCACCACGGCCGCCAGCAGTCCGGCCAGGAACGCCCCCACCACCGGCAGGAACGCCCCGACGAACGTCAGCACCGCCAGCGGCAGCGCCATCGGCACGCCCAGGATCCACAGCGCGATCCCGATGAAGAACCCGTCCACCGCGCCCACGATCGCGATGCCGCGGACGTAGCGGCCGACCACCGAGAAGATCAGGTGCCCGGCCGAGGTCAGCCGGGCCCTGGCCCGCGCCGGGGCGAGGCCCACCAGCCAGCGGAACAGGTGGTCGCCGCTGTGCACGAAGTAGATCGACAGGATCACCGCCAGCACCGCGCCGACCACGATCTCGCCGGCCGTCCTGACCCCGGCCAGCGCCCCGGTGGTGATCGTCCGGCTCTGGCCGGACAGCCAGTCCCTGACCTGCGCGAGGAGCTGCTGGTCGCTGAGCCCGAACCGGGCGGTGAGCTCGTGCAGGTCGTCGAGCACGGTGCCCACGCTGGCCTGCAACTGGCCGAAGCTCTCCACGGTGGGCGGCACCAGCAGCGCGACGAGCCCCGCCGCCAGCACCAGCCCCGTCACGAAGACCACCGTGGTCGCCAGGGCGCGGTTGAAGCCGTGCCGCCAGAGCCGGCGGGCCGGCGGCACCAGCAACGCCGTCAGGAACACGCCGATGACGAGCGAGATGGCCACCGTGCGTATCTGGTAGAGGCAGAAGCAGGCCACGGCGATCACACCGGCCCATCCCAGCAGCCGCCACGGTCTCATCCTGCGCCCCCTCGCGTCCGGTGAGGGTGCCTACCCGGCCCGACCGGCGGCAATCCTCAGCCGGGAGGGGCCAGGTGGAGGTGCTGGGCGCGCTTGCCGGCCGCGTACTCCTCCCGGACCGCCTCCGGCGTGCCCACCTGGGCCACCGGGACGTCCCACCACGCCCGCGAGGACGGCACGTCGTCGGCCAGGCGGTCGGTGCGTACGTGGATCACCGTCGTCACGTCGCCCGCGCGTGCCGCGTCGAGCGCCTTGCGCAGGTCGGCGACCGTCTCGGCGCGCACCACGGCCGCGCCGAGGCTGGCGGCGTTGGCGGCCAGGTCCACCGGCAGCGGGCCGCCGTCCCCGGCGGTGTAGGCGGTGCCGAGCCGCCGCGCGCCGACGCTCTCCGACAGCCGCCCGATCGAGGCGAAGCCGGAGTTGTCCACCAGGACCACGGTCAGCTTGACGCCCTCGGCCACGGCGGTGACCAGCTCCTGGGCCATCATCAGGTAGGACCCGTCGCCGACCAGCACGAACACCTCGCGCTCCGGTGCCGCCAGCTTCACGCCGAGCCCGCCCGCGATCTCGTAGCCCATGCACGAGTAGCCGTACTCCACGTGGTAGCTGCCGGGGCCGCTCGGCCGCCACAGCTTGTGCAGGTCGCCGGGCATCGAGCCGGCCGCGCACACGACCACGCCGTCCGCGCCGGCCGCCGCGTTGACCGCGCCGATCACCGCGGCCTGCGACGGCGGCGTGCCCTCCAGCGCGAACGCCGCGTCCACGGCCGCGTCCCACTCCCGCGTCAGCTCGCCCGCCCGCTCGCGCAGGGCCGGCGGGGCGCTCCAGCCCGCCAGCGCGCCGGCCAGCTCCGCCAGGCCCTCGCGGGCGTCGGCGACGAGCTGCAGGCCCGACAGCTTGGCCGCGTCGAAGCCGGTGACGTTGATGTTGACGAAGGCCGCGTCCGGGGCGAAGAGGGTGCGCGAGGCGGTGGTGAAGTCGCTGTAGCGGGTGCCGACGCCGATGACCACGTCCGCCTCGCGGGCCAGCGCGTTGGCGGCCGTGGTGCCGGTCGCGCCGATCGCGCCGACGGCGAGCGGGTGCCCGTGCGGCAGCGCCCCCTTACCTGCCTGGGTCTCGGCCACCGGGACGCCGAACCGCTCGGCGAAGGCCCGCAGCTCGCCGGTGGCCTCGCTGTAGAGCGCGCCGCCGCCCGCCACGATCAGCGGCCGCTCGGCCGCCCGCAGCCGCTCGGCGGCCCGCTCCAGGGCGGCCCGCTCGGGGCGGGGCCGCGGGACGTGCCAGACCCGGCGGGCGAACAGCTCCTCCGGCCAGTCGTACGCCTCGGCCTGCACGTCCTGGGGCAGGGCCAGCGTCACCGCGCCGGTCTCGGCCGGGTCGGTGAGCACCCGCATGGCCGCCAGCAGCGCGGACGGGAGCTGCTCCGGCCGGTTGATCCGGTCCCAGAAGCGGGAGACCGGCTTGAGGCAGTCGTTGACCGAGATGTCGTAGGAGCGCTGGTCCTCCAGCTCCTGCAGCAGCGGGCCGGCCACGCGGGTGGAGAACAGGTCGCCCGGCAGCAGCAGCACCGGCAGCCGGTTGATGGTGGCGCCCGCCGCGCCGGTGACCATGTTGGTCGCGCCGGGGCCGATCGAGGTGGTGCAGGCCAGCGTGGCCAGCCGGTTGCTGGCCCGGGCGTAGCCGGCGGCGGTGTGGACCATCGCCTGCTCGTTGCGGCTCAGCAGGTAGGGCAGCTCGTCCCCGGTTTCGCCGGCGGCCTCGTTCGCGGTGGCGAGGGCCTGGCCGATGCCCGCGACGTTGCCGTGGCCGAAGATGCCGACGCAGCCCCCGAAGAAGCGGCGCTCCACGCCGTCGCGCTCGCTCCACTGGCGGGCCAGGAAGCGCACGACGGCCTGCGCGACGGTCAACCGGATCACGACGTCCTCCCGAACGGCAGCCTGGGGTCGATGGCCTGGCCGTCCCAGGAGGAGCGGATCCAGGCGTGGCGGGGGTCGTCGCAGAAGGACATCGAGCGTTCCTCGGCGGGCCCGGCCAGGACGTTGAGGTAGTAGAGGTCGTAGCCGGGGGCGGCCATCGAGGGGCCGTGGTAGCCGTAGGGGACCAGGACGACGTCGCCGGAGGAGACCTCGGCGAGCGTGTCGATCTGGCCCCCTTCGGAGGAGTAGACGCGCTGGTAGCCGGCGCCCTGGTCGGCGACCTCGAAGTAGTAGATCTCCTCCAGCACGGCCTCGCCGGGGTTGGGGGTGTCGTGCTTGTGCGGCGGGTACGACGACCAGTTGCCCGACGGCGTGAGCACCTCGACGGCCATGAGCTTGTGGCAGTCGAGGACGCCGGGGGCGCAGAAGTTGTTGACCTGCCGGCTGGCCTGGCCGGCGCCGCGCAGCTCCACCGGGACCTCGGCCGCGGCGACGTACCGGGCAGGGAAGGGCTCGGTGGCGCGGGCGGAGGGCAGCGCGATCCGCCCCGCACCCTCGATGGTCACTTCCGTAGATATCGGGATATAGGCGAAATCTGAGGGTCCGTCGAAGACCGACGGCCGCCCCGCCAGCTCGAACCGGTCCCCGGGCAACCGCACCGAGCACGACCCGGCGAGGGGGAGGACCAGCATCTCCTCCTCGCCGGTGCCGAACGTCACCGGAGCGTCGGTCAGGTCGAGGATCCGCAGGCCGGAGTAGGTCCACCCGGCCAGGGACGGGGTGACCTCCACCGACCAGGGGCCGTTGGCGGTCTTGCCGTACGGAAGGTAGGTCATGCGCGCGCCTCTCGCACCAGTGCCGCGGCGCCGTCCACCGCGGCGGCCACATCATCGTCCGGAGGGTAGAGCAGGGCCCGGCCGACCACGAGCCCCCGCACCCCGGGCAGGCGCAGCGCGCGGTCCCAGTCGGCGAAGGCGGCGTCGATGTCCGGCGGGTCGCCGCCGAGCAGCAGGGCGGGCAGCGTGGTGGCCGCCATCACCTGCTCCATCTCGGCGATCGCGGGGATCTTGAGCCAGGTGTAGGCCGAGGTCACGCCGAGGGCCTGGGCGACGCTGATCGCCCGGATCACCGCCTCGGGCGACAGGTCGTTGCGCAGCGCGCCCGACTCGGTGCGCAGCGACCAGAACGGCTCCACCATCGCCATCAGCTTGCGCCCGGCCAGCTCGCTGACCGCGCGGGCGCAGGACTCCAGCGTGTTGACGGTGCCGTGGTCGGCCGGGTCGATGCGGCAGAGCATCTTGCCGCCGTCCAGCCGCATGGCGTCGATGGTGGCGGCGTCGAAGCCGGTGAAACGGTCGTCCAGCTCGAACACCGAGCCCTGCAGGCCGCCCCGGTTCATCGAGCCGAAGGCCAGCCGGCCGTCCAGCGCGCCCAGCAGGAGCAGGTCCTCCAGCACGTCGGGGGCGGCCAGAATGCCGTCCACGCCGGGCCGCGACAGCGCCGTGCACAGGCGGTCGAGCAGGTCGGCGCGGCTGGCCATCGCCAGCGGGCGGTCGCGTACGGCCAGGGAGCCGCGGGCGGGGTGGTCGGCGGCGATGATGAGCAGGCGCTCACCCTGGCCGGGCAGCCCGCGCCGCTGCCGGCGGGCCGCGGCCTCGGCGATCTCCTCGGGGCGGGTGGCGCGGATGTGGGTGAGGTGCTCGTAGCCGGTGACGGGGGGCAGGACGAGGTCGCTCACCGGGTCACCCCGCTCAGCAGCTCCTCCACCTCGGCCGTCGTGGGCATGGCGTCGGCGCAGGCCAGGCGGGCGGCCACGAAGGCGCCCGCGGCGTTGGCGAAGCGGACCGTGCGCTCCAGCGGCCAGCCGCGCAGCAGCCCCAGGCACAGGGCGCCGCCGAACGCGTCGCCCGCGCCTATCCCGTTGACCACGTCCACCTCCACCGGCTCGACCAGGCAGCTCTCCTCGGCGGTACGCGCGTGGACGCCCTCGGGGCCCATCTTCACGATCGCCACCCGCACCCCGGCCGCCAGCAGCGCCTCGGCCGCGGCCCCCGGCTCGCGCACGCCGACCGCGGTCTCGACCTCCTCCAGGTTGCCGACGGCGACGTCCGCGTGCGGCAGCATGCGGGCCGCCGCCGCGCGGGCGGCCTCGCGCGACTCCCACAGCGCGGCCCGGTAGTCCAGGTCGAACACCGTCCATCCGGTACGGCGCGCGGCCAGGGCGGCGGCGTGGGCGGCCGCGCTCGGCTCCCTGCTCAGCCCGGTCAGCGAGAACCAGAACATCCGGGCCGCCGCGATCGACTCCAGGTCGAGGGAGTCGGCGGTCAGGCGCAGGTCGGGCGGGTGCTCGCCGCGGTAGAAGTAGATGGGGAAGTGGTCGGGCGGGAAGATCTCGCAGAACGTGACCGGGGTCGGCGCCCCGGGATAGGTCGCCACGTACCTGTCGTCGACGCCGAACCCGCGGATCGCCTGCCGCACGTACTCGCCGAAGGGGTCGGCGCCCACGCCGGTGATCACGGCGGAGCGCAGCCCGTGGCGGGCCGCCGCGACGGCCACGTTGGTCGGGCTGCCGCCGAGGAACTTGCCGAAGGTCTCGACGTCGGCCAGCCCGACGCCGGTCTGCAGCGGGTAGACGTCGACGCCGCAGCGGCCGATCGTGATCAGGTCGTACAACGCACCTCCTGGGGGGAAGCTTACCTTCGACACTATGGCATATTGTCATGACATGCGTATGTCCGCCACGTTCCGTCGCTACCTCCCTGTAATACGGCCGGACCTTTACGTCATATGCATGTCATGACATATTGGCCAATGGCTTACCTCCTCAAACAACGACGTGCCGGAGGGTTTGCATGGCAATGCGGAAGATCGCCGTGGTGCTCGCCGCGGCCGGCCTCGGGCTCGCCGCCTGCGGCCAGTCGTCCGGCGGTGGCGGCGGTGGTGGCGCCATAGAGTTGACGATCACCCAGAACGCCATCGCCGGCGGCAAGAACGCGGCGGCGGCCGGTTTCGTGGCCAACTGGGTGATCCCGAAGTTCGAGGCCGCCCAGAAGGCCAAGGGGAAGGACGTCACGGTCAAGTTCGTCCCCAGCGGCGTCGACGACGAACAGTACAAGACCAAGCTCTCCCTGGACCTCAAGTCAGGCAAGGGCGCGGACGTGATCGACATCGACGGCATCTGGGCCGGCGAGTTCGCCCAGGCCGGCTACATCAAGCCGCTGGCCGACGTGGTGGGCCCCGAGGCCGAGAGCTGGGAGGGCTGGTCGCAGATCCCCGAGTCCGTCCAGGGGCTGGCCACCTACGAGGGCAAGAAGTACGCCCTGCCGATCGGCACGGACGGCCGGGTGCTCTACTTCAACAAGACGTTGTTCGGCAAGGCCGGGCTGCCGGCCGACTGGCAGCCGAAGAGCTGGCAGGAGATCATCGACGCCGGGACGAAGCTCAAGGCGTCCGGCGTGCCCGTGCCGATCCAGATCAACGCCGGCACCGCGATGGGCGAGGCCACCTCCATGCAGGGCGTGTTGCCGCTGCTGGCCGGCGCGGGCGGCCAGGTGCAGCAGGACGGCAAGTGGACCGGTGCCTCGCAGGCGCTGAAGGACGCGCTCGGCCTCTACCAGAAGATCTACGGCGGCGGCCTGGGCGACCCCAAGCTGCAGCAGGAGGCCAAGGGCCGCGACAAGTCGTTCCAGCAGTTCGCCGCGGGCAAGATCGGCATCCTCATGGAGGGCGACTACTTCTGGCGCGGCGTGGTCAACCCCAAGGACGGTGTCGCCCCCATGGACGACCGCGACCAGAACGTCGGCTACGCCCTGATCCCCGCCATCGAGCCCGGCAAGGGCATCCGCGGCCAGGACTTCGTCAGCATGTCCGGCGGCGCGCTGCGCACGGTCAACCCCAACAGCAAGCACCCGAAGGAAGCCTTCGAGCTGCTGGCCTTCACCCTCTCCCCGGAGGCGCTGAAGGAGGAGACCAAGGACGGCAACGTGCGCATCACTCCGCGCACCGACGTCAACAAGGAGATCCTGGCCGGGCAGCCGCTGCTGACGTTCATCTCGGAGAAGGTGCTGCCGCTGACGGCCTACCGGCCGCCGGTCGCGGTCTACCCGCAGGTGTCGGTGGCGCTGCAGGAGGCCACCGCCGCGGTCGTCGGCGGCACCCCGCCCGACCAGGCGGCGGCCGACTACCAGAAGAAGCTCGAAGGAATCGTCGGTGGCGCAGGCAATATCGCCTCCTGAGGCACTCGGCGAGGACAAGCGGGGCCGCGGCGCCGGATACAGCTCCGACGCCGCCGGCCTCGGCAGGCTGCGCGCGGGGGCCTTCGTGGCCCCCGCCCTCCTGCTCATCGCGGCCTTCCTCGTCTTCCCCGCGCTCTGGGTGCTCTACCTGGGGCTGACCAACTACCGCCTGACCGGGGCCGCGGCGGCCGAGCCGAGCTTCGTGGGGCTGGACAACTTCACCGGCGCGGTCGCCGACCCCGGCTTCTGGAACTCCACCTGGCTGACCGTGCAGTTCGTGCTCGGCTCGGCCGTCATCGGCCAGGTCGTGCTCGGCTTCACCATCGCCTGGCTGCTGCGCGACCGGCGCGGCCCGCTCAAGCGGCTGGTCGAGGGCCTGGTCATCCTGGCCTGGATCCTGCCCAGCGCCGTGGTGTCGTTCCTGTGGGTGGCGCTGCTCGACCGCGACGGCGGCACGCTCAACGCGCTGCTCGGCATCCCCGGCTTCCCGTGGCTGCTCGACCACCCGATGTTGTCGATCGTCATCTTCAACACCTGGCGCGGCACCGCGTTCTCGATGATGTTGTACGGCGCCGCCCTCGGCAACGTCCCGCCCTCGCACCTGGAGAGCGCCCGGCTGGCCGGGGCCTCCGGCTGGCAGCAGCTACGCGACGTGGTCTTCCCGCACATCCGCGGCCACATCCTGACGAACCTGCTGCTCATCAGCCTGTGGACGTTCAACGACTTCAGCCCGTTCCTGCTCACCGCGGGCGGCCCCGACGGCAGGTCCGAGGTGCTGGCCGTGCACGTGTACAAGGTCGCGCTGCAGAGCGGCGAGCTGGGCCACGGGGCCGCGGTCTCCACGATCATCCTGCTGATCAACCTGGTCGTGGCGGTGTTCTACCTGCGGCTGCTCAGGAGCAAGTCATGACGCCCCGGTTCGTGCTCGGCCGGATCGGCTTCTACACGCTGATCGCGGTGCTGCTGGCCTTCTTCACCGTCCCGCTGCTGTGGCTGGTGACCGCGCCGTTCACCTCCGACCCCACCTACGAGGTGCGGATGCCCGACTTCACCTGGGAGAACTTCCAGGCGGTCGTGGAGCACCCGTACGCGCTGCCGTCGTTGTGGAACTCGCTGGTGTTGTCGGTGGGCACGGCGCTGCTGGTCGTGGTGCTGGCGGCGCTGGCGGCGTACGCGCTGAGCAGGGTGCGGCTGCCGGGGCGCGACGCGCTGCTGTACGCGTTGCTGCTGCTGTCGTCGATCGTCACGGGGACGGCGGCCATGGTGCCGCTGTTCCAGCTCGCCGTGGAGCTCAACCTCATCGACTCGCAGCTCGGGCTGATCCTCATCCTGTCCGGCGGGCTGCTGCCGGCCGCGATCTTCATGCTCAAGGACTTCGTGGACTCGACGCCCCAGTCGTACGAGGAGTCCGCGCGGGTGTTCGGCGCCTCGCCGCTGCAGATCGTGCGGCACGTGGTCGTCCCCCTGGTGCGGCCCGGCCTGGCGACCATCGCGGTGTGGGCCGTGGCCAACGTGTGGGGGAACTTCCTCATGCCGTACCTGCTGCTGAGCGACGTGGAGAAGCAGCCGGCGGCGGTGATCACGTACACGCTGTACACCGAGGGCGGGCAGGCCAACCTGCGCATGTTGTCCACGTTCGGGCTGCTCTACTCGGTCCCCGTGGTGCTCATGTACCTGTTCGTCAGCAAGAAATACGGCTTCCGCTTCCACGGAGGGATCAAGCGTTAATGGCCGCCATCGAACTACGCGGGCTGACCAAGGTCTACCCCGGCGGAGTGAAAGCCCTCGACGCGCTCGACCTGGTCATCCCCGACGGCGAGTTCTTCGCCCTGCTCGGGCCCTCCGGCTGCGGCAAGACCACCCTGCTGCGCACGATCGCCGGGCTGGAGGCCGCCACCGGCGGGTCCGTGCTCATCGGCGAGCGCGACGTCACCGGCACCCAGCCGGGCGGGCGCGACGTGGCCATGGTCTTCCAGGACTACGCCCTGTTCCCGCACATGGACGTCACCGACAACATCGCCTACCCGCTGCGCATCAAGAAGGTCCCCAAGGGGACGCGCCGCGACAAGGCCGCCGAGGTCGGCGCGCGGCTCGGCCTGGAGCACCTGATGGACCGGCGGCCGGGGCAGCTGTCCGGCGGGCAGCAGCAGCGGGTCGCGCTGGCCCGCGTCATGGCCACGCAGGCGCAGGCGTTCCTGTTCGACGAGCCGCTGTCCAACCTGGACGCCCGGCTGCGGCTGGAGGCGCGCACGTTCCTCAAGAAGCTCCAGCGCGAGCTGGGCGTCACCACGGTCTTCGTCACCCACGACCAGGCCGAGGCCCTGGCCATGGCCGACCGGATGGCCGTCATGGAGGCCGGGCACATCCGGCAGATCGGCACGCCGGCCGAGGTGTTCCGGCGGCCGGCCAACACGTTCGTGGCCGCCTTCATCGGATCGACCCCCATGAATCTGCTCGACGGGACCGTACGAGGTGACACGCTGGAGGTGGCAGGGTGCAAGGTGGCCGTCCCGGCCTCGGCGCAGGGGCGGCTGCGGGACGGAGAGACGATCGTGTACGGCGTGCGGCCCGAGTACATGGCCTACTCGGCCGGCCCCGCGGAGGGCGCGCTGGGCGGGAAGGTGGCCATCGTGGAGAACCTGGGCGCCTCCCATCTGGTGACGCTCGACGTGGGCGAGGTGATCGTGCAGGCCGTCGTGCCCGAGGGCGACGAGCCGGCCGTCGGCGACGACGGCTACGCGCTGCCCCGCCGCGACCGGGCGCTGGTCTACCGCGACGGGGAGCTGGTCGGGTGAGCGGGCACCGGAGCCTGACCGGGCACTGGAGCCTGGACGACCGGCTGGAGCGCATCCTGCGCGAGGTGCCCTTCGAGGTCCCGCCCGGCACTGCCGCCGTCACCGTCCGCCTGTCCTACGACCGCTCGCAGGGCGTGCTCGACCTGGGCTGCGGCGCGCCCGGCGGGTTCCGCGGCTGGTCGGGCGGCGCGCGTGACACGTACACGATCGCCCCCTCGTGGGCCACCCCGGGCTACCTGCCCGGCGAGCCCGAGCCCGGCACCTGGCAGGTGTGGCTGCGCCTGCACCGCATCCCGCCCCAGGGCCTCGACTTCACGCTGCAGATCGAGACCGCCACCGCGGCCCCGCCCGAGCCGGTCGCCGCGGAGCCGCCGCACGGCGAGCGCCCGCCCCGGCGCGACCTGCCCGGCGTGGACGGCCTGCGCTGGCACGCCGGCGACTTCCACGCCCACACCGTGCACAGCGACGGCGCGCTGACCATCGCCGAGCTGGCCGAGCTGGCCCACGGGCGCGGCCTGGACTTCCTGGCCGTCACCGACCACAACACCGTCAGCCACCACCCCTGGCTGGCCAAGGCCGGCCGCGGCGTCACGCTCATCCCCGGCCAGGAGGTCACCACCGACCGCGGCCACGCCAACGTCTTCGGCGACGTCGGCTGGGTGGACTTCCGCGAGCCCGCCGGCTCCTGGGCCGAGCACGCCGAGCGGGCGGGTGGCCTCATGTCGGTCAACCACCCGCTCGGCGGCGACTGCGCCTGGCTGCTGCCGATCGAGCGCCGCCCGCGCGTCGCCGAGGTCTGGCACTCCGGCTGGTGGGACCGGCGCTGGGGCGCCCCCATCGCCTGGGCGCAGGCATGGCGGGACGACGTGATCGCGATCGGCGGCAGCGACTTCCACCGCCACGGCTCCGACGGCCTGCCCGGCGCGCCCACCACCTGGGTGCTGGCCGAGGACCCCGCCACGGTCCTGGACGGCGTGCGCGCCGGGCGCGTGGCCGTCTCGGCGGGGCCGGACGCGCCGCTGCTGCTGCGGCTGGGGGACGAGCTGCTGGCGCTGGACGCCGACGGCCTGGTCCTGGTCCGCCCCTCCGGCGAGCGCCAGGTGATCCGCGGCGAGCGCGTGCTGCTGCCCGCCGCCGAAGGGCCCCATCGGTTGGAGACGTACGAGAACGAGGTGATGGGACTGTGCGAGTGAAGGTCGCCAACGCGCCGGTGAGCTTCGGCGTGTTCGAGCTGAGCGACGCGCCGCCGCCGCTCGGCCCCGACGCGATGGTCCGCGCGCTGGCCGAGGCCGGCTACGAGGGCATCGACTCCGGCCCGATCGGCTACCTGGGCACCGGCACCGAGCTGGCCGACCGGCTGGCCGGCAACGGGATGCTGCTCGCGGGCGGCTGGGTGGACCTGCGTTACGGCGACGCCGAGGCGTACGCGCGGGGCCTGCCCGCCCTGGAGGCGGCGCTGGAGGTGTTCACGGCTGCGCCCCCGGCGCCGGAGGGGTTCGCGCCCCGGCCCACGCTGGCCTGCTCGGGCTCGCCTGAGCGGTTCGCGCGGCCCGGCGGGAGCGTTCCAGGGCTGGCCGCCGGCGAGTGGCGGGCCTACGCCGCCCGCGTCCAGGAGGCCGCCGACCGCTGCCGCGAGCGCGGCCTCGAACCGGCCTTCCACCACCACCTCGGCACCTATGTCGAGACGCCGGACGACGTCGAGCGCCTGCTGGAGCTGACCGACGTGCAGCTCTGCCTGGACACCGGCCACCTCCTGCTGGCCGGCGGCGACCCGGTGACCGCGCTGCGCGACTGGGCGGAGCGCGTCGGGCACGTGCACATCAAGGACGGCGACACCAAGATCCAGGCCCAGGCCCTGGCCGACGGCGCCGACCTGCGCGAGCTGATGGGCCGCGGCGGGTTCGCCCTGCTCGGCGAGGGCGAGCTGGACCTGCCCGCCGTGGTGCGCGTGCTCGGCGAGATCGGCTACTCGGGCTGGGTCGTCATCGAGCAGGACACCCTGCCTGGCCGGCGCACCGTCGAGCGGAACATCGCCGACCAGGCCGCCAACCGCCGCAAGCTGGAGGAGCTGGGACTGTGAGAATCGCGCTCATCGGGTGCGGCGCCGTCACGCAGGCGGTGTACGTGCCGCTGCTGTCCAGGCGCCGCGACCTGTTCGAGGTGACGGCCGTCTGCGACCTGTCGCGCACGCTGGCCGACGCCGCCGGCGACCGGCTGGGCGCCCCCGGCCGCCACACCGATGTGGACGACCTGCTGGCCGCCGGCGGCTTCGAGGCCGTGCTCGTGCTGGCCTCCGGCTCCCACGGCGAGACCGTGCGCCGCGCGCTGGCCGCCGGCTACGCCGTGCTGTGCGAGAAGCCGCTCGCGCTCACCCGGGCCGAGGTGGCGGCGCTGCCCGAGGGGCGGCTGATGGTCGGCTACATGAAGCAGTACGACCCCGCCGTGCGCCGGGCCGAGGAGCTGCTGGCCGAGCTGGGCGGCCCCGGCGTGATCCGGTCGGTCGAGGTGACGGTGCTGCACCCGAGCGGGGAGTCGCAGCTCGCCTTCGCCAACCTCACCCAGGCCCGCGACGTGGACGCCGGGCTGCTGGAGTCGCTGCGCGCGGCCGAGCGGGAGCTGATGACGCGGGCGGTGGGGGAGTCCGCGCCGGTGCGGAGCCTGTACGGCATCGCCCTCGGCTCGATCTGCCACGACCTGTCGCTGCTGCGCCGCTTCACCGGCTCGCCCGCCGCGATCTCGCACGTGGAGACCTGGGGCCCGGCGCCCGGCTCGGTCGAGATCTCCGGGCCGCTGCCCGCCCAGGGCCGCTTCTCCATCCGCTGGCACTACCTGGAGGACTACCCGGCCTACCGGGAGACCGTGGCCGTCCACCACGACACCGGCACGCTGGAGCTGGTCTTCCCCTCGCCCTACCTCATGAACGCCCCCACGACGCTCACCGTCGTGTCCGGCGCCGAGAGCCGCAACGAGTACCGCGACGTCACCGAGGCGTTCGAGGTGCAGCTGGCCGCCTTCCACGCCTTCGTCAACGACGGCAAGCCGCCGCTCACCGACGCCGGGGGCGCGCTGGAGGACATCGTGACCGCGCAGCGGATCGCCGCGCGCTACGCCGAGCAGCACGAGCTGCCGATCGGAGGAGAGGCCGCGTGAGCACCGGACCCGTGACCCCCGAGATCGTGGTGGTCCCGCACACGCACTGGGACCGTGAGTGGTACGAGCCGTTCCAGCGCTTCCGGCTGCGCCTGGTGGCGCTGCTGGACGAGGTGCTCGACACCATGGAACGCGAGCCCGCCTACCACTTCACCCTGGACGGCCAGCTCGCCTGCGTGGACGACTACCTGGAGGTGCGGCCGGAGAACCGCGACCGGATCGCCGCCCTGGTCGAGTCCGGGCGGCTGGCGATCGGGCCGTGGCAGATCCTGCTGGACGAGTTCCTGTGCTCGGGCGAGAACATCGTCCGCAACCTGGAGCTCGGCATGGACCGGGCGGAGAAGCTGGGCGGCGCGATGCCGGTCGGCTACCTGCCCGACATGTTCGGGCACACCGCCCAGATGCCGCAGATCCTGCGCAAGGCCGGGTTGCTGCACGCCTGCGTCTACCGCGGCGTCCCGTCCGCCGTCACCACCGACGCCTTCGCCTGGGTGGCCCCCGACGGCACCGCGATCCGCACCCAGTACCTCCCGGCGGGCGGCTACGGCAACGGCGCCCACCTGTTCTACGACCCGGCCGGGCTGGCCGAGCGGGCGGCGGCCTTCGTCGCGACCATGCGCCGCTGGCACGGGCCCGAGGGGTCGCTGCTGGCGATGTACGGCACCGACCACTCGGCGCCGGTGCGCGGCCTGCCCGGGATGGTGGCGGCGATCGGTGCCCGCATGGACACCTTGTCCGGATATATCAGTGCTTATTCCGGGGACGTGGCCGGCCTGCCGCGCGTGACCGGCGAGCTGCGCTCGCACGCCCGCGCCAACATCCTGCCCGGCGTCATCTCCGTCCGCCCCCACCTCAAGCAGGCGATGGGCCGCGCCGAGCGCATGGTCGAGCGCTACGCCGAGCCGCTGGCCGCGCTCTGGGGCGGCGAGTGGCCCGGCCGCTTCCTCGACATGGCCTGGTGGCGGCTCGTGGACGCCAGCGGCCACGACTCGGTGACCGGCTGCGGCGTGGACGAGACCGCCCAGCAGGTGGCCGCCCGCATCGCCGAGGCCGAGCACCTCGGGCAGGCCGTGCGCGACATGGTGACCGCCCGCCTGGCCGCCGCCGTGCCCTCCGACGGCGTCCTCGTCGTCAACCCCACGCCCGCCGCCCGCGCCGCCGTCGTCCTCCTGGACGTCGCCGGCGACGATCCCCTGGTGGACCCCACCGGCGCCCCCGTCCCCCTGCAACCCCTCGAACACGCCCCCACGCTCCTGCTCGACGAGGAGATGGACCCGGCCGTCGCGCTCACCTTCATCCACGGCACCGAGCTGTACGGCCAGCACATCGCCGCCTGGTCCGTCGAGGACGGCACGCTGACCTTCACCGTGGCCCGCGAGCCCTCGACCGCCTTCGACGTCGCCGACCTGCGCGGCGCCCTCGACGGCGTGACCCGCGTCCGCATCGTCGCCGAGCCGCGCCGCACCGTCGCCGCCCTGGTCCAGGCCCCTCCGCTCGGCCACACCAGCCTGCGCCCCCGCCCCCACGACCAGGTGTTCACCGCCCCCGGCTCGCAGGACGCCGCCCGCCACGACCCGGCCTGCTGGCTCGCCTCCGACACCGCCGCCCTCCCGGTGCGCGGGGACACGGAGGTCCTCGACAACGGCCTGCTCCGCGTCACGATCGCCGGCGACGGCACGCTGAGCCTGCTCGGCGCCGACGGCACCAGCGTGACCGGCGCGGGCCGCCTCGTGGACGGCGGCGACGTGGGCGACACCTACAACTACGCGCCCCCCGCGCACGACCTGCTCGTCGCCGACCCGGTCACGGTCGAGACCGAGCTCGTCTGCTCGGGCCCGCTGGTGGCCGCGGTGGACGTCCACCGCACCTACCTCTGGCCTGCCGCCGCCGACGGCTCGCCCGACGCCCCCGAGCTGCCCGCGCCCTCCCGCGCCGCGCGTACCGAGGAGATCCGGGTCAGCACCCGCGTCGAGCTCCGCGCCGGGGAGCCCTACGTCCGCCTCGCCCTCCAGTTCGACAACCGCTGCGCCGACCACCGGGTCCGCCTCCACGTCCCGCTCCCGGGGCCGGCCACGGAGTCGTACGCCGAGGGCCAGTTCGCCGTCGTCACCCGCGGCCTGAGCGCCGAGCCCGGCTGCGGCGAGACCCCGCTGCCCACCTTCCCCGCCTCCTCCTGGGTGGCCGCGGGCGGTGTGGCCGCGCTGCTGGAGCACGTCACCGAGTACGAGCTGACCGCCGAGGGCGACCTCGCCCTGACCCTGCTCCGCTCGGTCGGCTACCTCTCCCGCAACCGCAACGCCCTGCGCCCCGAACCCGCGGGCCCCCAGCTCCCCACCCCGGCCGCCCAGTCCCGCGGCCTGCGTACGGTGAGCCTGGCCCTGATGCCCTGCGCGTCCTGGCGGGAGGCCGTGCCCGCGGCCGAGACCTTCCGCCACGACCTGGTGACGGTCGCCGGCGCCGGCGAGCCCTTCCTCCCGCTCCCGCCCGCCGCCCCCGGCCTGTCGGTGACGGGCGACGGCGTGGCGATGACCTCGCTCCGCGTCCGCGACGACTGGCACGAGCTGCGCGTCGTCGCCCTCACCCCGGACGCCGCGGAGGCCGTCGTCTCCGGCGGCCTCGCCGAAGCCCGCCACGCCGACCTCCGCGGCCGCCCCGGCGCCCCGCTGCCGGTCACGGACGGCTCGGCCCGCCTTCCCCTGCGCCCCTGGGAGATCGCCACCATCCAGTTCCGTAAACTGTGAGTAATGAGTCGAACGCGTGTAGTAATGTCTGCGGCATGGTCACGTCGCAACACGAGGGTCTGACCCAGATCGCGACCCTCGATGTGGATCACACCCGACATATGCTGCTCGCACTCTTCGACCTTCCGATCGCGAAATCGGGCGAGGGCCGTCTGGTCTCGCCCGATCTCTCGGAGGCGATCCCGTCAGTGTGCCGAGCCGACGCCGCCCTGCTGTACGGGGAAGGAGAGGAGAAGCTCGGCGTCATCGTGGAGACACAACGCGGCCGCGACGAGGAGAAGCTCTACAGCTGGCTGGAGTACATCGCCAACTTCCGCTCCCGGGAGAAGTGCCCGGCCTGCCTGGTGGTCATCTGCCCGAAGCGCAGCGTCGCCCGGTGGGCCTCTGGAACGATCCAGACCGGCCACCCGGGGCTCACCCTGACCCCCATGGTGATCCACCAGGGCAACACACCGATCATCACCGATGTCGCCCAGGCCAGGGAGAACATCGCACTGGCGGTCGTCGCGGCCGTCATCCACGGCGAGGACCCCAGGTTCCGGGCCATCCAAGCGGCGGTCATGGAGGCACTGGGCGACATCGATCCGAAGACCGCCACCCGATACGCTAGATACATCGCTGTGTCACTGGAGGGTGACGCACAGAAAGAGTGGGACCAGAGGATGCAGATGACGACGTATCCATACCTGGGCGAGTACGCCAACAGCCTCCTGATCGAGGGCGAAGCCAAGGGTGAAGCCAAGGGCAAAGCCAAGGGCAAGGTCGAAGGCGAGGCGGAGACCCTCCTCCTGGTTCTCGAAGGGCGGGGGATCGCCGTGTCCGACGAGGTTCGGGAGCGGGTGCTGTCCTGCGAGGACAAGGACACTCTCGATGCCTGGGTGCTCAGGGCGATCACCGTCGAGAAGGCGGAGGCTTTGTTCGACTGAGCCGGTCTTCGCTGGAGAGTGACCCGCAGAGAGTGGGACCAGAGGATGACGTATCCGTACCTGGGCGAGTACGCCGACAGCCTGCTGGCCGAGGGTGAAGCCAAGGGCGAGGTCAAGGGTGAAGCCAAGGGCGAGGCGAAGGCTCTCCTCCTGGTTCTTGAAGGGCGGGGGATCGCCGTGTCCGATGAGGTTCGGGAGCGGGTGCTGTCCTGTGAGGACAAGGACACTCTCGATGCCTGGGTGCTCAGGGCGATCGCCGTCGAGAAGGCGGAGGCTCTGTTCGACTGAGCCGGGTGGAGGGCTTCTAGCCGAACAGGCCAAGTTGGCGGGCGGCGCGGAGGGCGAGCCAGACCTCGGCGAAGGCGCCGCTCGACGACAGGTCGCGGCCGGTCAGGGCCGCGAAGCGGCGCAGGCGGTAGGCCAGGGTGTTGGGGTGGACGTACAGGGCGGCGGCGGCCTCGTCCGTGTGGCGGTTGTGCTCCATCCACACGCGCACGCTGGTGAGCAAGTGGGAGTCGTGGGCCGCGTCGTACGCCAGCACCTCGCCGAGGACGTGGTCCACCAGGGCGCGCAGGGTGGCGGGGTCGTCGGGGAGCCAGCGGCCCGTGGTGTCCTCGCCGTAGTGGACCAGCGTCTTGCCCGACTCGGCGGCGTGGGAGGCGGCCCAGATCGCCTCGCGCTGCGGCAGGCGCAACGACTCGCCGGCCGGGAAGGGGCGGCTCGCGCCGGCGCGGGCGTCCGCGACCGTGGCGATCGCGGGGCCCAGCGCGGGCGGGCCCAGCACGTAGTGGGCGTCGGCGCGGCGCAGCATCAGGTGGGGCAGCTCGCCCAGCGCGCGGCGCAGCGCGTCGTCCCCGGCGTGCCGCACCACCAGCAGGACCAGCTCTGAGCCCAGGCCGAGGCGGGTCAGGCGGCGCCGGGCGGCCGGCGGGTCGAGCACGTCCTGGAGGAGCTCGGCCAGTGTCTCGGCGCCCTCGCGGCGCAGCGTCTCGCGTTCGTGGCGGGCCATCGCGACCTGGAGCGCCGCCACCGTGGCGATGTGCTGCACGACGGCGAGCCCGGCGGGCCGGGCGCCCTCGCGCTCGTAGGCGACCAGGAAGCCGGCCGGGCCGCCCGGGGCCGGGACGGGCAGGGCGAAGCCGCCCGGGATGGTGGGCGGGGCGTCGGGCTCGGCGGGCAGCACGTCCAGGCTGGGCGGCACCGGCACCCCGGCGAGCAGCGGGCGGCCTTGAGGGGTGCACAGGTGGACGGCGTAGCCGGACAGTCGTTCCAGGCGTTTGAACAGCGTCGCCGTGTCCAGGTCCTCGGTGGCGAGCCAGCGCAGGGCGCCGAAGACCTGGAGCTGGGCGCCCAGGCGGTGGCCGGCGTCCTCGCGCAGCGCCGCCGCGACCTCCTGGGAGATCGCGATGAACGGCACCGCCAGCGGCACCTCCAGCACCGGCATGCCCCGCTCCTGAGCGGTCTCGAAGAACGCCGGGTGCAGGGGCGGGACGTGGAGCTGGGCGGACAGGGCGAGGGCCGAGACGCCGGCGTCGTCGAGACGGCGCAGGTAGGCGCGCTGCCGGGCGGCGGAGCGGGGGACGCCGAGGCCGGTCGTCATGATGACCTCGGCGCCGAGCAGCCAGGGCGTGGGGTCGTCGAGCTCGCTCACGTGCGCCCAGGAGACCGAGCGCGACAGGCCCGCCTCGCCGGCCAGGAGGCGGAGCTGGAGGGCGGGGGAGCGGAGCAGGTCCTCCACGGTGAGCTTGTGGTCGGCGGCGGGAGCACCGCCCTCCGGCGTGTGGTCGGCGGCGGGAGCGCTGCCCTCCGGCTTGTGGCCGGCGGCGGGACGGCCGTCGCCCGGCTTGTGGTCTGACACAACACACACCGTAGTACTTCGTGTCCTCTACAATTGCCGCAGGTCAGAGGCGTGACGAACACTGACCGGCATGACTATCGGCCCCGTCGACTCCTCCAGGGTCCCGCGTTTCGCCGGGCCCGCCACCTTCGCCCGCCTGCCCCGCCTCGACCAGGTGGAGCGGGCCGACGTCGCGGTCGTGGGCGTGCCGTTCGACACCGGCGTGTCCTACCGGCCGGGCGCCCGGTTCGGGCCGGCCGCGGTCCGGGAGGCGTCCCGGCTGCTGCGGCCCTACCATCCGGGGCTGGACGTCTCGCCGTTCGAGCGGGTGCAGGTGGCCGACGCCGGTGACATCGCGGCCAACCCGTTCGACATCGGGGCGGCCATCGAGAGCATCGAGGAGGCGGCGTCGTCGATCGAGGCGAGGCTGGTCACCATCGGCGGCGACCACACCATCGCGCTGCCGCTGCTGCGGGCCGCCGCGAGGAAGCACGGCCCGGTGGCGCTGCTGCACTTCGACGCGCACCTCGACACCTGGGACACCTACTTCGGCGCGGAGTACACGCACGGCACGCCGTTCCGCCGGGCGGTGGAGGAGGGGCTGGTGGACACCGAGGCGATCGGCCACGTCGGCATCCGCGGCCCCCTGTACGGCAAGAAGGACCTGGAGGACGACCGGCGGCTCGGCTTCGGCATCCTGACCGCCGCCGACGTGCTGCGGCGCGGCCTGGACGAGGTCGTGGACATGCTGCGGCAGCGCGTCGGCGGGCGCCCGCTGTACGTCTCGGTCGACATCGACGTGCTCGACCCCGCCCACGCCCCGGGCACCGGCACCCCCGAGGCCGGCGGGCTCACCAGCCGGGAGCTGCTGGAGATCCTGCGCGGGCTGGCCGGCTGCGACCTGGTCGGCGCCGACGTCGTCGAGGTGGCCCCCGCCTACGACCACGCGGAGATCACCTCGATCGCCGCCTCCCACGTGGCCTACGATCTCGTCAGCCTGCTGGCCCTTCAGAAGCGGGAGAAGCAGACATGAGCGACACCATCATCGAGATCGAGACCTACGGCGTCGAGCGCATCCCCGACGCCGACCGCACGGCGCGCCCGCTCGACCTGTTCCGGGTGGCCTTCGGCGGCGCGAACACCTTCGCCACCTGCGTCCTGGGGGCCTTCCCCATCCTGTTCGGCCTGTCGTTCTGGCAGGGCCTGGCCGCGACCGTGCTCGGGCTGGTGGTGGGGGCGCTGATCCTGGCGCCGCTGTCGCTGTTCGGGCCGCTGAACGGCACCAACAACGCGGTGTCGTCCTCGGCGCACCTGGGGGTGCACGGGCGGATCGTGGGCTCGTTCCTGTCGTTGTTGACCGCGGTCGCGTTCTTCTCGATCTCGGTGTGGTCGTCGGGGGACGCGCTGGTGGGCGGCGCGCACCGGCTGGCGGGGCTGCCGGACACGGACCTGTCGTACGCGGTCGCGTACGGGGTCTTCGCGCTCCTCGTGCTGGTGGTGTGCGTGTACGGCTTCCGCTTCATGCTGCTCGTCAACAAGATCGCGGTGGCGGCGGCGTCGCTGCTGTTCGTCCTGGGGATCCTCGCCTTCGCCGGCGACTTCGACCCGTCGTACCCGGGCACGCTGGCGGCCGGCGACCCGCTGTTCTGGCCGTCGTTCATCGGCGCGGCGCTCATCGTGCTGTCGAACCCGGTCTCGTTCGGCGCCTTCCTCGGCGACTGGTCGCGTTACATCCCGGCGGACACGCCGCGCCGCCGGGTGATGGCCGCCGCGTTCCTGTCGCAGCTCGCGACCATCCTGCCGTTCTTCTTCGGCCTGGCCACCGCCTCGATCATCGCCGCCAAGGCCGCCGACCACATGGACCCGGCCGCGCCTGACTACGTCGGCGGCCTGCTGGCGGTCGCGCCCGGCTGGTACTTCGTCCCGGTCTGCCTGATCGCCCTCATCGGCGGCATGTCCACGGGCACGACCTCCCTCTACGGCACCGGCCTGGACTTCTCCAGCGTCTTCCCGCGTTTCAGCCGCGTGCGGGCCACGGTCTTCATCGGTACGCTGTCGATCGTGTTCATCTTCGCCGGCCGCTTCGCCGCGAACCTGACGCAGAGCATCTCGACGTTCGCCACGCTCATCATCACGTGCACCGCCCCGTGGATGGTGATCATGATGCTCGGCTACGTGACCCGGCGCGGCTGGTACGACCCCGAGGCCCTGCAGGTCTTCAACCGCCGCCAGCGCGGCGGCCGCTACTGGTTCACCCACGGCTGGAACTGGCGGGGCCTGTCCGCCTGGCTGGTGTCGGCGGTGCTGGCGCTGCTGTTCGTCAACCTGCCGGGGCAGTTCGTGGGCCCGCTCGGCGGGCTGGCGGGCGGGGTGGACGTCTCGCTGCCGATCGGCCTGGCCGCCGCCGCGCTGATCTACCTGGCGCTGCTGACCGCCTTCCCCGAGCCGCGCGAGGTCTACGGGCCGCTGGGGCCGCGCCTGGTCCGGGCCGCGGACACGCCGGTGCCGCCCATCGTGGACGGCCCCCGGGCGGCGGAGCCGGTGGCGCCGTGACGGAGCTGGTCGACCTGTCGGTGCCGGTCGAGACCGGGATGCCCGTCTACCCGGGCGACCCGGAGGTCTCGATCGGCCCGGCGCTCACCGTGGCGCGCGACGGCGTCAACGTGCTCGCCGTCCACATGGGCTCCCAGTCGGGCACCCACGTGGACGCGCCCTTCCACTTCGGCGACGCGCTGCCCACGCTGGACGAGCTGCCGCTGGAGCGCTTCACGGGGCCCGCGGCGGTGGTGGACGCCCGGGGCCTCGCGCCCCGGTCCCCGATCCCCGCCGCGGCCTTCGCGGGCGTCGGGGAGGGCGTGATCGTGCTGGTCGCCACCGGCTGGTCGGCGCACTGGGGCGCCGGCGCCTACGAGGGGCATCCCCACCTGTCGCAGGAGGCCGCGGAGCTGCTGGTGGAGCGGGGCGTCAGGACGGTCGGGATCGACGCGCTCAGCGTGGACCCCACCCCGGCCCACGACTTCCCCGCCCACCGGGTGCTCTGCGGCGCGCACGCCGTCATCGCCGAGAACCTGACCGGCCTCGGCCGCCTCCTCGACGCGCAGCGCGCGGGCCGGGCGATCGAGGTCTCCCTGTTCCCGATCAGGCTCGCCGGGGCGGACGGCGCGCCGGTGCGCGCGGTCGCCAGGATCGGCTAGCGCGTCCCCCAGGAGTAGCTCTGCTTGCGCAGCTTCAGGTAGACGAACGACTCGGTGGCCCGTACGGAGGGGATGGCGCGGATCTTGCTGAGGATCTCCAGCAGGTGCCCGTCGCCCTCGCACACCACTTCCACGATGACGTCGAACGAGCCCGCGGTGAGCACGACGTAGTCGATCTCCTCGATCGCGGCCAGCTCGTCGGCGACCGACTCCAGGTCGCCCTCGCAGTTGACGCCGATCATCGCCTGCCGGGGGAAGCCGAGCGTGAGGGGGTCGGTGACCGCGACGATCTGCATGACGCCGGCCTCCTGCAACCGCTGCACGCGCTGGCGCACCGCGGCCTCCGACAGGCCGACCGCCTTGCCGATCGCCGCGTACGGCATGCGCCCGTCGTCCTGGAGCTGTTCGATGATCCGCTTGGACAGGTCGTCGAGCACGACGGGTCCGGCGGCGGGCGTGCTTCGGCGAACGCGGGGCGGCGACGTCATCGAGAGGAGTCCTCCTAGCGGTCCGGCATGACGGGGACGTTCCCGCCGTGTTGCCGTCCTGGTGCGACATGTTGTCAGTTCCTGGCGCTCTGTCAAGCGAATTCGTAGCAATTTGGTATCTTCGCCACGAAATCCCTTGTCCGAATGCTGCCACTCTGTAAGAGTCGCGGCATCTCAGCCACCTCACGAGGAGGAGGTCACCTTGACCACCCGTCTGCAGAACTTCGTCAACGGGGAGTTCGTGGACGCCAAGAGCGGCCGGTACTCCGACATCATCGATCCGTGCACCGGCGAGGTCTACGTCCAGGCTCCGGTCTCGGGCGCCGACGACGTCGATGCCGCCTACGCCGCCGCGGCCGCCGCGTTCGACTCGTGGGGCAGGACCACCCCGGGGGAGCGGGCCAACCTGCTGCTCAAGGTCGCCGACGCCATCGAGGCGCGGGCCGACGAGATCAACGAGGCCGAGTGCCGCAACACCGGCAAGCCCCGCGCCCGCATGGCCGAGGACGAGACCCCGGTCGCGGCCGACCACTTCCGCTTCTTCGCCGGCGCGGCGCGCACGCTGGAGGGCCCGACGGCCGGGGAGTTCCTCGCCGAGCACACCAGCGTCATCCGGCACGAGCCGATCGGCGTGGTCGGCCAGGTCACGCCGTGGAACTACCCGATGATGATGGCGGTCTGGAAGATCGCCCCCGCGCTGGCGGCCGGCAACACGGTCGTGCTCAAGCCGTCCGACACCACCCCGGTCTCCACGCTCAAGCTGGCCGAGATCCTGGGCGAGGTGCTGCCGCCCGGCGTCTTCAACGTCGTCACCGGCGACCGCGAGACCGGCGCGCTGGTCGTCGGCCACCCCACCGCGTCGATGGTGGCGATCACCGGCTCGGTCGGCGCGGGCATGTCGGTGGCCAAGAGCGCCGCCGACGACCTCAAGCGGGTGCACCTGGAGCTCGGCGGCAAGGCGCCGGTCGTGGTCTTCGAGGACGTCAAGGACCTCGCCAAGGCCGCCGCCGACATCGCCACCGCCGGCCTCTACAACGCCGGCCAGGACTGCACGGCCGCCTGCCGGGTGCTCGTGCAGGAGAGCGTGCACGACGAGTTCGTGGCCGCGCTGACCGAGGCCGCCGCGGGCACCGTCACCGGCGGCCTGGACGACGCGGACGCCCTCTACGGCCCGCTCAACAACGAGAACCAGCTCGCCCGCGTCCAGGGCTTCATCGACCGGGTGCCGGCGCACGCCAAGATCCTCACCGGCGGCCACCGCGTCGGCGACAAGGGCTACTTCTTCGCCCCGACCGTCGTGGACGGCCTCAGGCAGGACGACGAGATGGTGCAGAACGAGGTCTTCGGCCCGGTCATCACCGTCCAGACCTTCACCGACGAGGCCGACGCGCTGGCCAAGGCCAACGACGTCAGGTACGGCCTGAGCGGCTCGGTGTGGACCTCCGACCACGGCCGCGCGATGCGCATGTCCAACCGGCTGGACTTCGGCGTCGTCTGGGTGAACACGCACATCCCGTTCGTGTCGGAGATGCCGCACGGCGGTTTCAAGCACTCGGGCTACGGCAAGGACCTGTCGGTCTTCGGCCTGCACGACTACACGAGGGTCAAGCACGTCATGCACTACATCGGTGAATAGCGCGGATGACCAGCGCCATCGAGCTTGAGGACGTCGTCAAGGAGTACCTCGCGCACGGCGAGGTGGTCCGGGCCGTCAAGGGCGTCTCGCTGGACATCGAGGAGGGGGAGTTCTTCTCCCTCCTCGGCCCGTCCGGCTGCGGCAAGACCACCACCATGCGGATGGTCGCCGGCTTCGAGGCCCCGTCGAAGGGCCTGGTGAAGCTGCACGGCCAGGACGTCACGAACGTCCCGCCGAACAAGCGCGACGTCAACATGGTCTTCCAGTCCTACGCGCTCTTCCCGCACATGAGCGTCTGGGACAACGTGGCCTTCGGGCTGAAGCAGCGCAGGACGCCGCAGGAGGAGATCAGGCGGCGGGTCGGCGAGATGCTGGAGATCGTCGACCTGACCGGGCGGGAGAAGCGCCGGCCGCGCGAGATGTCCGGCGGCCAGCAGCAGCGGGTGGCGCTGGCCAGGGCCCTGGTCAACCGGCCCCGGGCGCTGCTGCTGGACGAGCCGCTCGGCGCGCTCGACCTGAAGCTGCGCCAGGCCATGCAGATCGAGCTCAAGCGCATCCAGCGCGAGGTCGGCATCACGTTCGTGTACGTCACGCACGACCAGAACGAGGCGCTGACCATGAGCGACCGCATCGCCGTCATGAACGACGGCCTGGTCGAGCAGCTCGCCGGGCCGCGCGAGATCTACGAGCGGCCGGCGAGCGCGTTCGTGGCCGGCTTCATCGGCACCTCCAACCTGCTCACCGGCACCGCCAGGGGCGGCGAGCTGAAGATCGGCGGCGGCCGGGTGCTGGTGCCCGGCCACGACGGCGAGGTGACGGTCACGGTCCGCCCGGAGAAGATCACCATCTGCACGGACGAGCCGGGGGCGGGCGTGAGCGCGGTCTCCGGCACCGTGGCCGAGGTCGTCTACCTGGGCACCTACAACAGTTACGCCGTGCGTCTCGCTGACGGGGCCGAGATGACGGTGTTCCAGCAGAACGCGCTCAGCGCGGAGGCCACGGCGGAGCGGGGCGACTCCGTGTGGCTGTCCTGGCAGGCGCAGCACTCGTACGTGATTGGAAGTTGATAACAGCCCATGAACCCCCGTCTCCCGCACCTCCCCCGCCGCGACGCCTTCCGCCTGGCCGGGCTGTCGGCCGCCGGGCTCGCGCTGGCCGCCTGCGGCGTGCAGGGCCAGAAGGCCGCGCCGCCCAAGGCCGACGAGGTCCAGGACTTCTGGTCCAAGCAGACCAAGCACGGCAAGGTCGTCTTCGCCAACTGGCCGGAGTACATGCCCGAGGACAAGGGGCCGCTGGAGCAGTTCAAGCGGGCCACCGGGATCTCCTACGAGTACAAGGAGGTCATCCAGGAGAACGCCGAGTTCTTCGGCAAGGCCGACCCCGTGCTCCGCGCCGGCCAGCCCCTGGGCTACGACATCGTCGTCATGACCAACGGCATCCAGCTCCAGCACATGATCGAGCTGGGCTACTGCGTGCCGCTCGACCACTCCAAGCTGCCGAACTTCGCGGCCAACGCCGGCCAGAAGTACAAGGAGCGGGTCTACGATCCGGGCAACAAGTACACGGTGCCGTACACCTCGGGCGTGACCGGGATCGCGTACAACACCAAGTACGTCAAGGACGACATCACCAGCATCCAGTCCCTGTTCGACCCGAAGTACAAGGGCCGGATCGGGATGATGAACGACGCGCAGGAGATCGGCAACTTCGGGATGTTCGCCCTCGGCATCGACCCGGAGAAGTCGACCGAGGCCGACTGGCGCAAGGCGGGCGAGAAGCTCAAGCAGCAGCGCGAGGACGGCCTGGTGCGCAAGTACTACGACCAGAGCTACATCGACGCGGTCGCCAAGGGCGACGTGTGGCTGACCATGGCCTGGTCGGGTGACGTGTTCCAGCGGCAGCTCGCCGGGGAGCCGGTCAAGTTCGTGGTGCCCGAGGAGGGCGGCACGATCTGGACCGACAACATGCTCATCCCCAAGGGCGCGGCCAACCCGCTGGACGCGCTCATGCTGATGGACTACCTCTACCAGCCGGCCGTGGCCGCCGAGCTGGATGAGTTCATCCAGTTCGTCACCCCGGTCCCGGCCGTGCAGGACCTGCTGCGGGAGAAGGCCAAGAGCGCCAAGGGTGAGGACAAGAAGGCGCTGGAGCAGATGGTGGACAGCCCCCTCATGTTCCCGACCGAGGCCGACTACGCCCGGCTGCGCGGCTACACGCCGCTGGACAACAAGCAGCAGCAGGTCTTCAACCCGATCTTCCAGTCCGTGACCCAGGCGTAGCGATGCGGCGGCTCACTCCCTACCTGCTGGCGCTGCCCGGCTGGATGTGGCTGGCGATCTTCCTGGTCGTGCCCATGGCGGCCATGGCGTCGGTGTCGCTGCAGACCGGCAACGCCATCGACGGTTACGCGATGACGTTCGCCGTGTCCAACTACACCGACGCGCTCGGCCGCTACAGCACCCAGCTCGTGCGCTCGCTGCTGTACGGCGGGCTGGCGACGGTGGCGATGCTGCTCATCGGGTACCCGGTGGCGTACTGGATCGCCTTCAAGGGCGGCCGGCGCAAGTCGGTCTACCTGTTCCTGCTGCTGCTGCCGTTCTTCGTGTCGTTCGTGCTGCGGACGATCTCGTGGAACTTCCTGCTGGCCGACAACGGCATCCTGCTGGGCACGCTGAAGGGGTGGGGGGTGCTGCCGGCCGACTTCCACGTGCTGGCCACCACGGTCGCGGTGGTGGGCGGGCTGGCCTACAACTTCCTGCCGTTCATGATCCTGCCGATCTACGTCTCGCTGGAGCGGGTGGACCCGCGGGTGGTGGAGGCGGCGCAGGACCTGTACGCGACCCGGGCGGCGGCCTTCCGCCAGGTGGTGCTGCCGCTGTCGCTGCCGGGGGTGTTCGCCGGGGTGCTCATGACGTTCGTGCCCGCCACGGCGGACCCGATCAACGCGGCCATCCTCGGCGGCACCGCGAACACCATGATCGGCAACATCATCCAGACCGCGTACCTGACCAACCTCGACTACCCGACCGCCTCGGCGCTGTCGTTCACGCTGATGGCGGTGCTGCTGGTGGGCATCTTCCTCTACGCCCGCCTGCTCGGCACCGAGAACGTCCTGGAGGCGGCGGCCAGATGACGGGCACGACGAGGGGCACCAGGCTGGGCGACCGGCTGCTGCACGCGTGGACCTGGCTGGTCATCGTCTGGCTGTCGTCGCCGATCGCCGTGATGATCCTGTTCGGCTTCAACGACAAGAAGAGCAAGTCCAACACCGCCTGGCAGGGCTTCACCCTGCGCTGGTACGGCGAGCTGTTCGACATCTCCGACCTGACCACGGCGCTGACCAACTCGCTGGTCGTGGCCGTGGTCAGCACGGTCGTCACGGTCGTGATCGGCACCATGCTGGGGCTGGCGCTCGGCCGGCACCGCTTCCGCGGCAAGGGCGCGACGACCTTCCTGGTCTTCGCCGCGATCTCCACGCCGGAGCTGGTCATGGGCGCGTCGCTGCTGTCGTTGTTCGTCTCGGGCAACGTGCCGCGCGGCACCGTCACGATCGTCGTCGCGCACGTGCTGTTCTCGCTGTCCTTCGTGGTCGTCACCGTGCGGGCCCGGGTCGTCGGGCTGGACCCGTCCCTGGAGGAGGCGGCCAGGGATCTCGGGGCGACGGCGTGGGGCACGTTCCGCCAGGTGACGCTGCCGTCGATCCTGCCGGGCGTGATGGCGGGGGCGATGTTGTCGTTCGCGCTGTCGATCGACGACTACGTGGTCACCAGCTTCGTCAACGGCTCGACCGTGACCTTCCCGCTGTGGATCGTGGGTGCGGTGAAGACGGGAATCCCGCCCCAGGTGAACGTCATGGGTACGCTGATCTTCGGCATCGGGGTGCTGATCGCGGTCGGGAACGCGATCGCGGCACGGCGCCGCACCTGACAACTCAACTTCGTAGGGAAGTGGGATTTGTGGATCCGCTGAAGGCGCTTGCTGACGCGGAGCGCAAGCCGTACTGGCTGGACAGCCCGGCCAGACCCGAGCCGCGGGCGCGGCTCACCGAACACACCGCCGCCGACCTGGCCGTCGTGGGCGGCGGATTCTCGGGGCTGTGGACCGCCCTCATGGCCAAGGAGCGCGATCCCTCGCTGGACGTCGTCCTGCTGGAGGGGCGCCGCATCGGCTGGGCGGCCACCGGCCGCAACGGCGGCTTCTGCATGGCGACCCTCACCCACGGCCTGGCCAACGGGCTGGAGCGGTGGCCGGAGGAGGTCGAGCGCCTGGAGCGCATGGGCGTGGCCAACCTCGACGAGATCGAGGCCACCCTGGAGCGCTACGGCGTCGAGTGCTCCTTCGAGCGCACCGGCGAGCTGCACGTGGCCACCGAGCCCTGGCAGCTCGACGCGCTCGAGGAGCACCTCGACCTGATCTCCGAGCTGGGCCTCGACTACCTGCCGCTGGACCGGGAGCAGGTGCGGGCCGAGCTCGACTCGCCCACCTACCTGGGCGGGCTGTGGGAGCGCAGCGGCTGCGCCATGCTCGACCCGGCGCGGCTGGCGTGGGGGCTGCGCGAGGCGTGCCTGCGGCTCGGGGTGCGGGTGTACGAGCGCTCGCCGGTGCGCTCGCTGTGCGACGACGGCGTCCGCATCGAGCTGCGCACCCCGCACGGCGCGGTCACCGCGCGGAAGGTCGCGCTCGGCACCGGCGTCTTCCCGCCGCTGCTGCGCCGGCTGCGGCACTTCGTGGTGCCCGTCTACGACTACGCGCTCATGACCGAGCCGCTGACCGGCGACCAGCTCGCCGCGATCGGCTGGCGCAACCGGCAGGGTGTCGGCGACTCCGGCAACCGCTTCCACTACTACCGCCTGACCGACGACAACCGCGTCCTGTGGGGCGGCTACGACGCCGTCTACTACAACGGCGGCCTGGTCAAGCCCGAGTACGACCAGCGCGACGAGACCTTCCTCACCCTCGCCCGGCACTTCTACGACACCTTCCCCCAGCTGGAGGAGGTGCGCTTCACCCACCGGTGGGGCGGGGTGATCGACACCTGCAGCCGCTTCAGCGCCTTCTACGGGCAGGCGCACGGCGGGCGGCTGGCCTACGGCCTCGGCTACACCGGCATGGGCGTCGGCGCCACCCGCTTCGGCGCCAATGTCATGCTCGACCTGCTGTCCGGCGAGCCCACCGAGCGCACCGAGCTGCGGATGGTCAAGGAGAAGCCGATCCCGTTCCCGCCCGAGCCGGTGCGGTCGGGCGTCATCCAGGTGACCCGCTGGTCGATCGCCCAGGCCGACCAGCACCAGGGCAAACGCAACCTGTGGCTGCGCACGCTCGACCGGATGGGGCTGGGGTTCGATTCCTGACCCGCGGGCATGATGCCTGGCGACCCCCATGTAGTTCATGGGGGTTGCGAGGTGTATGCGAAGATAGCCGCCTGCGCCGGGCTGGTGCTGCTGGCCGGCGGGTGCGGGAAGGAACGGCCCGAGATCCTGCCCACGGCGGCGCGGGCTCCGATCAAGGCAGCCCGCTGCGTCATGAAATTTCCGGACGTCCCGGCCGGGCGGATCGCCCGCGCCCGGCTCGAGCGCGACATCGCCCGCTACCTCGCCCGCCGCCCGGGCCGGGTCGTCTACGCGGCCCGCGACCTCGTCGGCGGGGCCGAGGTGGCGCAGGGCGAGCACCAGAACGACATGATCACGGCCAGCGGCGCCAAGGTGGACATCCTCATGGCGCTGCTGGCCCGCCGCGACGGCGGGCTGGACGAGGGCGAGCGCGACCTGGCCTCCCGCATGATCAGGGAGAGCGACAACAGCGCCGCCGACGCCCTGTGGTCGCGGGTCGGCGGCGGCGGCGCCCTCAGCGAGTTCTACCGGCGGATCGGCCTGAGCCGGACCACGCCCGGCCCGAGCGTCTACTGGGGCGGCACCAACACCAGCCCCTCCGACCGCCTCCGGCTGCTCAAGGTGCTGGTCAAGGGCGGTGGCGGGCTGAGCGCCAAGGACCGGGAGCTGGTGCTCGGGCTGATGGGCCGGGTGCTGCGGGAGCAGGCGTGGGGTGTCAGCGCCGCGGCGCGCGACGGCGACCGGGTGGCGCTCAAGAACGGCTGGACGCCCCGCCCGTTCATCCACAACACCTGGGCGGTCACCAGTTACGGCCGGGTGACCGGGCGCGGCCGGGACCTGCTGCTGTCGGTGCAGACCGACCAGCAGCCGGGGGAGGGGGCGGGCATCGAGACCATCGAGGGCGTCGCCCGCATGATCGGCACCCGCCTGGACGGCCTCACCCCGACCACGCTGCGCCCCTGCCCGACCCATCCGATCCCGTGAGCCCGGTCCCGTGAGCCCGGTCCCGTGAGTCCGGTCCCGTGAGCCCGATCCCGTGAGTCCGGCCGCGCGACGGGTGTCAGGCCCGCGCCAGGACCTCCTCCGGGATCTCCTTCGGCACGCCGCGCAGCCCCACCAGGGCCAGCACCGCGACCAGCGCCAGCAGCACGCTGGTGACCAGCGACGTCACGTGCACCCCGTCGAGGAACGCGGCCCGCGCCGCCCGCATGAGTGGCGCGGCCTGCTCGGCGGGCAGGGCGGCCGCCACCCGCGCGGCGCCGGCCAGCGACTCCCGGGCGGCCGGCCCGCCCACCCCGGCGGGCAGCTCCAGGCCGGCCCGGTAGACGCTGGTGAGCACGGTGCCGAGGACCGCGATGCCGAGCGCCGCCCCCAGCTCGAACGCGGTCTCCGACACCGCGGCCGCCGCCCCCGCCCGCTCCTTGGGCGCGGTGGCCAGCACGTTGTCGTTGTTGACGGTGAAGGCGAACCCGACGCCCACGCCGCCGACCACCATGGCGGGCAGCAGCGCGAGGTAGTCCAGCTCCGTGCCGAGCGTGGTGTAGTACAGGAACGAGGCGGCGTTCATGGCCAGCCCCAGCGCGACCACGCCGTTGCGGCCGAGGCGGCGGATCAGCCGGGCCGCGAGCATCCCGCCGGCCGCGCCGCTCAGCCCGCCGGGAAGCTGCGCCAGCCCCGCCTCCAGCGGCGACCAGCCCAGCACGAGCTGGAGGTACCAGGCGAACATCAGCATCATGGCCGACATGGCGAAGATCGCCAGCAGGTTCGTCAGGATGGACGCGCCGAACGCCCGCCGGGCGAAGAGCCGCACGTCGATCAGCGGCTCGGGCAGCCGCGCCTGCCGCCGGGCGAACACCGCCAGCAGCGCCACCCCGGCCACGCCCGCCACCGGCACGTCCGGCCGCGCCAGCCCCTCGTGCGCGGCCTCCTTGATCGCGTAGACGAGCGCGACCACCCCGGCCATCGACAGGGCGGCGCCGGCCAGGTCCAGCCGGCCGGCCTCCGGGTTGCGCGACTCGGGCAGCACGAGCAGGCCCCCGGCCAGCACCAGCAGCATGATCGGCACGTTGATCAGGAACACCGAACCCCACCAGAAGTGGTCCAGCAGCAGCCCGCCGATCACCGGGCCGACGGCGAAGCCCGCCGCGCTCATCCCGCTCCAGATCCCGATGGCCGCGGTGCGCTCGGCCGGCTCGGTGAAGACGTTCCTGACGATCGACAGGGTCGAGGGCATGATCGTCGCGCCGGCCACGCCGAGCAGCGCCCGCGCCGCGATGAGCAGCTCCGGGGTGGGCGCGTACGCGGTGAGCGCCGAGGCCGCGCCGAACGCCGCCGCGCCGATCAGCAGCAGGCGCTTGCGGCCGACGCGGTCGCCGAGGTTGCCCATGGTGACGAGCAGGCCGGCCAGGGCGAAGCCGTACACGTCGCCGATCCAGAGCAGCTGGGTGGAGCTCGCGCCGAGGTCGGCGGTCAGGCGGGGCAGGGCCAGGTGCAGGACCGTGAGGTCGAGCGAGAGGAGGAGCGTGGCCAGGCAGGCGATCGCCAGGCAGGACCATCGGTTCGTCATGCGGCCAGTCTGGGAAGGGGCCCTGACCGGTGGCCTACCGCTCGCTGACCGTCGCGCTGATCATGGCCAGCGCCGCGTCGATGCGGGCGCGGGTGTCGGTCGTGCTGTACCAGTCCTTCGGGCACTCCTCGCGGGCCCGCAGCAGCAGGCCGCGCGCCTCCCCGGCCGCGCCGTCCCGCAGCAGCACCTCGGCCAGCCCGAGATGCGCCCAGGCCAGCATCTCCATCGAGCCGTTGCGGCGGGCCAGCTCGGCGGCGAGCCGGTAGTCGGCGCGCGCCTCCACCGGCTTGCCGAGGCACTGGCAGGCGTCGCCGCGCCGGCACAGCGACTCGGCGATCTCCGTCACGGAGCCCAGCTCGCGGGCGGAGGCCAGCGCCTCGTCCGCCAGCGCGTACGCCTGCGCGTAGTCCCCCTGGACCTGGTACAGCTCGCCGAGCCCGGACAACACCAGCGCCGTGCCCCACCGCTCGCCGATCTCCTCGAACCCGGCGCGGCTGCGCTCGAAGTGGCCCAGCGCCTCCTCGAAGTGGCCCATCGCCTGCAACACGAACGCCGCGCCGCTGTGGGACAGCGCCCGCTGCCAGGGCGGCAGGGTGTCCATGAAGCTCGTGACCAGGCGGTAGGCGTGCGCGAAGTCGGCGGGCGGGCCGGTGAGCATGGACAGCAGCATCATCATGAACTCCACCCGCTCGGGCAGGTACGTGACCGGCAGCAGGGTGCGCACCTCGGCCAGCCGCTCGCGCAGCCTCTGGTCGGTGGTCCCGGTCCAGGCGGCGACGAGCACGCACATCACGTACTCCTCCTCCAGGCCGGGCGGGCGGCGGCCGTCCAGGACGGCCAGCAGCTCGCCGGCCAGGGCGGCGCTGGTGGCGCGGTGGCCGCGCATCCACCAGTAGCAGGCGGTGTGGGCCAGCAGCCGCAGCGCCGTCTCCACCTGGCCGGACTCGGCGGCCCAGCGCACGGCCGCGTTGACGTCGTCGCTCTCCTCGTCCAGCCGGGCCAGCCACGGGAGCTGCTCGCGGGTGCGCAGCCGGGCGTCGGCCGCCAGCACCAGGTCCAGGTAGTAGCGGACGTGGGCGTCGCGGACGGCCTCGACCTCGCCGGCGTCGGCCAGCCGCTCGGCGCAGAACGCCTGGATCGTCTCCAGCATCCGGTAACGCCCGCCGACCTGCTCCACCAGCGACTTCTCCGCCAGCGAGAACAGCACCTCCTCCGGCAGCCCGCACACCGCCTCGGCCGCCTCGGGCCGCGCCCCGCCCACGAACACGCTGAGCCGCCTGGCCAGGCGCTGCTCGTCGGCGTCCAGCAGGCCCCAGCTCCACGCCACGACCGCGTGCAGCGTCTGGTGCCGCGGCAGCGCCGTACGGCTGCCGCGGGCCAGCAGCCGGAACCGGTCGTCCAGCCGGGCCGCCACGTCCGCGACGGACATCGTACGCAGCCGCGCCGCGGCCAGCTCGATGGCCAGCGGCAGCCCGTCGAGCGCCCGGCAGATGCGTACGACGTGCGCGGCGGTGCCCGCGTCCACGGCGAAGCCGGGCCGCACGGCCGCGGCCCGGTCGGCGAACAGCCGCACGGCCGGGTACTCCAGGGGGTCGTCCGCCTCGGGCGGCGGCAGCCGCAGCGGCGCGACGGGCAGGATCGACTCGCCGGTGATGCCCAGCGCCTCCCGCCCGGTGGCCAGCACCCGCAGGCCAGGGCAGGAGGCGAGCAGCAGGTCCGTCAGCTCGGCGGTGGCCGTGATCAGGTGCTCGCAGTTGTCCAGGACGAGCAGCAGCTCGCGGCCGGTGAGGGCGGTCACCAGCCGGGTCAGCGGATCCACGGGCCGCTCGGCCGCGGCCCGCAGGGCCTCGCGGACGCCGAGCGCGGCCAGCACGGCCGCGGGCACGTCCGCGTCCTCGGAGACGGGGGCGAGCGGGACGAAGCAGACGTCGCCGGGCTCCTGCGCGGCGGCCTCGGCGGCGAGCCGGGTCTTGCCCGCGCCGCCCGGCCCGATCAGCGTGACCAGCCGGCCGGCCCGCAGCCGCGCGCCCACCTGGGCCAGCTCCTCGGCCCGGCCGACGAAGCTGGAGAGCTGCGCCCGCAGCCCCAGCCGGGACGCCGGGGCGGCGGGCGCGCCGAGCGCCGGATCGGCCCGCAACACGGCCAGGTGCGCGGCGGTCAGCTCCGCGCCCGGCTCGACGCCCAGCTCCTCGCCGAGGATCTTCCTGGCCTCGTCGTAGACGGTCAGCGCCTCGGCCTGGCGGCCGCTGCCGTACAGCGCGCGCATGAGCTGGGCGCGCAGCCGCTCGCGCAGCGGATGGGCGGCGATGAGGCCGCGCAGCTCGGCGGCCAGCTCCCGGTGCCGACCGAGGTCCAGGTCGGCCTGCACGCGGTCCTCGGTGGCGGCCAGGCGCAACTCCTCCAGCGCGGCCGCGGCGCCCCGCGCGTGCGGGGCGTCGGCCAGCGGCGCCCCCCGCCACAGCTCCAGCGCCTCGCGCAGCAGCCCGGCGGCGCGGGCCGGGTCCCCGGCGGCCAGGGCGCGGCGGCCGGCCGCGGCGAGCCGTTCGAAGCGGCAGGCGTCCACGTCGGACGGGTCGGCGGCCAGCCGGTAGCCGGCCGGGTGGAACTCGACCAGATCCCGGCCGAGCGCCCGGCGCAGCCGGGACACCTGGGACTGCAGCGCGTTGGCCACGCCCTCGGGCGGCTCGGGGCCGTAGAGGCCCTCGACGAGCCGGTCGGCGCCGACGACGCGCCCGGCGTGCAGGGCCAGCAGCGCGAGCAGCGCCCGCACCCGGGGGCCGCCGAGGGCGACCGGCTCGCCGTCCTCGCCCAGCGCCGCGGTGGGGCCGAGGATCTGGAAGCGCATGCCCCGATTATCCCGGTTGCGGCAGCAGCGCGGCGGTCTCCGCGTACGTCGGGACGCGGGGCGCCGGCCTGCCCTGGATGCCGAGCACCGCCGCCAGCGCCCCCTGGATCGCGGCCCGGTACAGCAGCGACCCCGTGCTCACCCGGGCCACGCCGGCCGTGGCGAGCCGGGCCAGGGTGGGGCCGTCCGGCTGGTGGAGCACGTTGAGCGGCAGCGGCGTGGCCGCCGCGACCTCGGCGATGGCCTCCAGGCCGGTCAGGCCGGGCACGAAGACGCCGTCGGCGTGCGCGTAGGCCCGCACCCGCTCCAGCGTGTCGCCCGTGCCCAGCCAGCAGGTGTCGGTGCGGGCGTTGACGAACACGCCGTGCCCCAGGGCCGCCTCGATGATCTCCTGCTGGAGCGCGATCGGGCGCAGGGTGCCGTCCGGGCGGCCGTCCTCGATGTTCACGCCCGCCACGCCCAGCGCGGCCAGGCCCGCCACCAGGTCCGACACCTCGGCGGGGTCGTCGCTGAAGCCGCACTCGACGTCCACGGTGATCAGCACGCCGAGGTCCTTGATCGACTCGGCCAGCTCGATGGTTTCGGCCCGGGTGACGCCGGCGGCGTCCGGCCTGCCGTGCACGGCGGCCACGCCGAGGCTGGTGGTGCCGATCGCGGGGAAGCCCAGCGCGGCCAGGGCGGCGGCCGAGCCGTAGTCCCAGGCGTTCGGCAGCAGGAAGGGGTCGCCGGGGCGGTGCAGGTCGCGGAAGCCCGGGTGCGGGTCGCGGGCGCTCACGTGCGGGTCGCGGGCCCTCAGGTGCGGGTCGCGGGCCCTCAGGTGCGGGTCGCGGATGCCCGGGTGCGGGTCGCGGGCGCTCATCGGCCGCTCCCCTCGCGCAGGCCCTCCAGCACGCCGGCGGCCAGGGCGAGCGCGTGCGCGGGCGCCGGGCAGGGACGCAGGCCGGCGCCGAAGGTGAGGTGCGGCGCGTCGCCGCGCGCCGGGTCGAACCGGCCGGGGCCGGCGAAGACGTCCGGGTCCCGGTTGGCGGCCACCAGGTCGAGGGTCACCTCGTCGCCGGTGCGGGTGTCCAGCCTGCGGGTCGCCCTGAGCGGCGGGTCGTGTCGCAGCGTCTCGCGCAGCAGCGCCTCGACGTCGCCGTGGTCGCCGAGCCGCGGCACCGCGTTCTCGATCAGTGCCTCGGTGGCGTTGTGGCCCTGCAGGAGCAGGGTGACGGCCGGGAGGTCGGCCCGGGCCAGGAGGGCGGCCACGGCGGCGTCGGCCTCCGGGGTCTCCTCGCCCGACAGGTAGCCGGCCGCGGCGGCGGCGACCGGCGCGGTGTCGGTGACGCCGAGCGCGGCCCCGAGCACCCGCGTGGGCACGCCCCGCCACTCGCCGCGCCGCTCCAGGGTCTCGGCCCGGGCGGCCGCGCGCAGCTTCGCGGGGTCCAGGGCGGCCAGCCGCTCGACGACGAGGCGGCGGCGGGCGGCGTGCGTCTCGCCGGTGCTGAAGCGCGAGACGTGGGCGCGCAACCAGGCGAGGGTCCCCTCGCGGGCGTCCTGGCGTACGGGAGGCGGTACGTACCGGGGATCGGCGAGCACCGCCAGGGCTTCGGCGTGACGGGTGATGAGCATGGTGTCCACGCTAGGAGCGGGACCCTTCGGCGGTGGCCGAAGCATGCCCGTCAGGCGGCCAGCCGCGAGGAGTCCCGCGGCGGGGCCGCCACGGCGACCGGGTCCTGCGCGCGGGCGGCGCTCCCGCGGGCGGCCGTCGCCGTCGCCAGCGCCATCACCGCGAGGAGCACCATCTCGGCCAGCACCACGGCCCGCTCCAGCAGCCCGTAGTAGGCGGCGCCGCCGATCAGCGGCGAGGTGACGCTCGCCGGGTGCGCGGCCAGGTACGCCGCCAGCGTCAGCGCCGCGGCCACGCTCAGGGCCCGCACCGCGTTCCAGCGGGCCGCCGCCCCCCGGCCCCTGGCCAGGGTCCAGCCGGCGACCGGCAGCGAGGTGAAGACCACCGCGGCCGACCAGCGGTGGATCTCCCCGGACAGCGTGCCGAGCTGCGCGGTGCCCGGGTCGGTGGGGAAGATCGCGCTCATCATCAGCCCGGCGGCCCCGGCCAGCAGCAGCACCCGGGTGGCCGCGGTGCGCGCCGGCTCGGCCGAGGCCAGCCCGTACGCGAGAGTCAGGCACGCCCCCGCGAGCGCCAGCATCCCGGCGAGCACCGGCACCAGCCCGCCGGGGACCAGCGCGTAGTCGCTGAGCAGCGGCTGGGCGGGCAGGGCCAGCTCGGCGTAGGCCAGCGCCGCCGCCGAGGCGAGCGTGCCGGCGACCGTCCCCCACACGTTCCACCGCGGTGTCATCGCGTCACCTCATCGTAGATCGCCTCGAACCGGGCGAGCGACGCCTGGTCGTCGTGGGTGAGCGCCAGCTCCCTGCTGGCCCTGCCGTACCGGGCGCGCAGCTCGTCGTCGGTCAGGACGCGGGTCAGGTGGCGGGCCAGCGTGACCACGTCGCCCGGCGGGAACAGGTGGCCGTTGCAGACCACCAGGTGCGGCAGCGCCATCGCGTCGGCCGCCACCACCGGCAGCCCGGTGGCCATGGCCTCCAGCGTGGCGATGCTCTGCAGCTCGGCGATGCCCGGCATGGCGAACACGTCGGCGGCGGCGTAGGCCTGCGGCATGCTCTCATCGGGCACGAAGCCGAGGAAGAACACCCGGTCGGCCACCCCGATGCGCCGGGCCAGCCGCTCCAGCTCCTCCCGCTGGTTGCCCTTGCCGACCAGCGCCACCTGGGCGTCGGTCACGTTGAGCACGAGGGGCAGCGCCCGGATCAGCTCGTCCAGCCGCTTCTCCTCGTCGAGCCGGCCGACGAACAGCACGGTCGGCCGGTCGGGCAGGCCGAACAGCTTGCGCGCCCACGCCTTGGGCTCGGCGTGCGGGTGGAACCTGGCCAGGTCGATGCCGCACGACACCGGCTCCACCTGCGGCTCGAACCCCTGGTCGGTCAGCAGCTTGGCGGCCAGCGGGGTGGGCGTGGTGACGTGGTCGGCCCGCTTGAAGATCCGGTTGAAGTCGCGCCAGGCCAGCCGGCCCGCCTTGATCCGCAGCCGGTCCGGGATGTGGGCGAACTGGAAGAGGTTGTCGGGCATGAAGTGGTTGGTCGCCACGACGGGGATGCCCGCGCGGCGGGCGGCGGCGATGGCGGCGCGGCCCACCACGAAGTGGCCCTGCGTGTGCAGCACGTCGGGCCGGATGTCGGCGACCAGCCGGTCCAGCCGGGCCGGGACGGTGACGCGCATGGTCGGGTGGACCAGCAGCGGCGCCGAGCGCAGCCGGTGCACGATCACGCCGTCCACGACGTCGGCGGTGGCCGGGCCGTGCTCCGACTGGCAGACCACGTGTACCTCGTTGCCGCGCGCGGCCAGGCCGGCGGCCAGGCGGTGGGTGAAGTAGGCGGCGCCGTTGACGTCGGGCGGATAGGTGTCGGACGAGATCAGCACCCGGCGCGGGCGCTCGGGGACGGGGGCGAGCTCGGCGCGGTCGGTGACGCTGTGCAGGGGCATGGCCATGACGGTGACTCCGTAATCACAAGGGAAACCGGCCGGGGGAGGACCGGAGGGGGAACGGGGGACGACAGGTGGGGGACGGGCTCAGGCAGGGCCGTTACGCGCCTCCAGGGGGCTGGTGCGCGCCAGGGCGACGGTGCCGGCGGCGGTCAGCAGGGCGGCCGCGACCGGGGCGGCGCCGGTCGGCAGCGGCTCGCCGAGCAGCAGCGCGCCGAACGCCACCGCCGTCAGCGGGTCGGCGATCTGCAGCGAGGCGAACGACACGCCGAAGTGCCCGACGGCGTAGGCCCGCTGGAGCATCACCAGCGCCAGCAGCGCGGGCGCCGGCAGGGCCAGCAGGTACCACCAGTTCCAGCCGCCGTCCACGAGCACCCGCATGAGGGTGGCCGTGGCGCCGTACAGGACGCCGGAGCTGGTGGCCAGCAGCGCCGCCCGGCCGGCCGGGGAGGCCACCTTCGCGCCGGCCCACAGCAGCACCGCCGCGATCCCGGCCACGCCGAGCAGGACGAGCACGCCGTCCGGGTCGAGCCGGGCCGGGCCGGCCGACTCCGGCACCATCAGCACCAGGCCGATCAGCCCCACCGCGACCACTCCGGCCGCGGCCAGCTCCGTGCGGGCCGGCCGGCGGCCGTGCAGCGCGGCGGTGATGGGCAGCGCGAACAGCAGGCTGGCCACGCCCATCGGCTGCACGACGGTCAGCGGGCCGAGGCCGAGCGCGACGATGTGCAGGCCACCGCCCGCCAGGATGGACGCGCCGCCCGCGAGCCAGCGCGGCCGGCGCAGCAGGGCCAGCAGCCCCCGCTTCACCGAGCCCGCGGCCTCGAACTGCTGCAACGCGGCTCCGAGCGCGAAGAACAGCGAACCGACCAGGGCGATGGCCGCGGCCAGCACAGTCATGCGCGCACTCCTCTCAGGACGGATGGTCGCCGGGCAGGGTCAAACGGACGTGTCGGCCGGAAGGCGTTCCGGGGAAGGCTGGGTGGCGCGCCGCTTCCTGGCCCACCGCACCAGCTCGACCAGCGCGGTGATGGACAGCGCGATGCCGAGGCCCAGCAGCAGGCCCTTGATCGGGTCGTTCTCGAACGCCATCCCGCCGAAGAACCCGATCAGCCCGGAGTAGACCGCCCACGAGACGGCCGCGATCGCGTCGAAGAACGTGAACGACCGCAGCGGGTGGCGTACCGCGCCCATGGTGAGCGTGGTCGCGGTCCGGCCGCCGGGGATGTACCTGGCCACGACCAGCACCAGGCCGCCCCGCTCGGCCAGCGCGCCACGCGCCCACACCAGCGCCTTCTTGCCCCGCAGCCGCCCGCCGGACTTGTGGCCGATCAGGTACGAGATGTGGTCGCCGGCGAACGCGCCGATCGCCGCGACCACCATCACCAGGGCGAGGTTCGTCTCCCCGGACGCGGCGAAGACCGCCGCCGTGATCACCGACGTCTCGGCCGGCACGATCGGGAAGAACCCGTCGAGCACGGCCAGGGCGAACAGCGCCACGTAGAGCCAGGGCGACGACATGACCTGCTGGAGCAGGTCGAGGATGGCATGCGACATGGGCGTTGACTCCGATCTTCAGGGCACACACAGCGTCTCGGTGCGCGGCATCCCGGGGCATCGGGGATGTCCCGGGACGAACGCGGACCCATCCCCTATATGGGTCAGGGCCGGTACCCCACGAAGGTAGAAATTCCGCTGGTCACGGCACATCGGCCGATCGGCAGCCGCCACCCCCGACTTTCGTCAGGGCCGGTGCCGCGATCGCCGGCCGACACCATCGATCCAACCGGTTGGCGCAGGCCGGCGCAGGAGTGGAGATAGGCGCTTTGAAGGTGGTGCTAGCTCTACCGGGGCGGTGCCGCGCACCCCACCCTGACTTTCGTCAGGGTCGCCTCCTGCCGAAGGAGGAGGTCCGTCCTCCGCCCAGGCGCCCTAAGGTCGGTGCGTGACATTTCTCCGCAGGCAGAGCCGCCGCGAGGTGGTCTATGACCTGCTGCTCTGGATGGCCCTCAGCGCCTGCGTCGCCGGCATGGGGCCGGATCCGGTCCTGGACCCGGCCGCCTTCGCGACGGAGACCCTGCCCAGGATCGCCCTGGCGGCGGTGGCGGTGCTGGTGGGGCGCCGGTGGCCGCTCCTCGCCCTGGTGCTGCTGCTGCCGCTCGGCCCGTGGCGCTTCAGCGACGGGTTCGCCACGGTGGACCTGAGCTGGCTGCTGCCCCGGCGCAACGTGAAGATCGTGCCGCTGGTGGCGACCTCGCCGTTCATCATGTGGTACGCCTACCTGACCGGGCGGCGGACCGCCGGGCCGTGGCCGGCCGCGGCGTTCGCCCTGATCGTGGCGGTCGGGGTAGGCGCCGTGCTGGTCGCGGGCGGCGACCTGGCCCTGTGGGTGTCGATGGTGACCGGGCTGGCGGGCACCTATCTCGTGCCCTACCTGCTGGGGCTGCTGCGGCGGCTGCTGCTCCAGCACCGGCGGCAGGCCCGGTTGTCGGCCGAGGCGCAGGCCCGGCTGCGCGAGCGGGCCAGGATCGCCCGTGACATGCACGACTCGCTCGGCCACGACCTGGCCCTGATCGCGGTGCGCGCCGCCGGGCTGGAGCTGGCCCCCGGGCTGGACCCGGCGCAGGCCAGGGCGGCGGGGGAGCTGCGGGAGGCCGCCGCGGACGCCACCGACCGGCTGCGCCAGATCATCGGGCTGCTGCGCGAGGACGCCGACGCGGCGCCGCTGTCACCGGTGGACGAGGACGTGACCGAGCTGGTCCGCCGGGCCAGGGACTCCGGCATGTCCATCGCCCTCGACCTGAGCGACGGGCCGGTGCCCGGCCTGGCGCGGGCCGTCGTCCAGGAGGGGCTCACCAACGCGGCCAAGCACGCGCCCGGCGCCCCCGTGCGGGTGACGATCGGGCCGCGCCGGGTGGTCGTGCGCAACGGCCCGCCGCGCGCCCGCCCCACCGCCAGGCCGGGCGGCCTGGGGCTGGCGGGCCTGCGGGAACGGGTGCGGCTGGCGGACGGGACGCTGACCGCCGGGCCGGCCGACGGCGGCTTCGAGCTGGCCGTCGAGCTGCCCGCCGCGGGGGAGGAGGGGCCGGATCAGGCGTGAGCGACGTGCAGGCGGCGCAGCACCCGCTTGAAGGCCCAGATCGAGAACGTGATCGCCAGCCCGCTGATCACGGCCACCGCCGAGGTGCGCAGCAGCATGAACGCGCCGAGCGAGCCGCCCAGGCTCTCGTAGACGGCCAGCGCGATGCTCAGCGTGGAGTTCATCAGCAGCACGAACGCCCACAGCAGCGTGATCCTGGCGAAGAACCGGCGGATGCGCTCGTGCCTGAGCACCGCCGAGGGCAGGTGGATGTAGTCGAGCGTGAGCTTCTGCACCAGCGGCTTGTTGAGCCGCACGGAGGCCAGGAAGGCCATGCTGATGCAGATCGTGCCCAGCTCGGGCTGGATGAAGAACCACATCCAGGTGCCCGTCCAGAACGACACGAGGGCGCGCACCGTGATCGCGAACGCCGCCAGGTACATCGTCGCGGGCACCTTGACCCGCCGGACGAGCCGCCACGCCACCCCCAGGTAGACCCAGGCGACGGTGGCGACCAGTGCCCACTTGAACCCGAGGACCACCATGGCCAGGTAGAAGACCGCGAGCGGGGCCACGACGGCTTCGAGTAGCTTGGGGGCCGCCTCCTTGGCGAGCGCGCCGAGGCGGGGAAGGGTCACTGAGGGATGGTTCAAGGCTGCTCCGCAGATAGGCCGGACGATCAGCGACTACCCGGGCTTCGAGGGGCCAGGGCTAACCTGATGGACCGCTGGCACTTACCGCGGCGACACCGCCCTGGCGTCCGGGAAGCACGCCGGTGGCTTACCGTACCCGAGCCCGGGTGATGAGACTGCCTCTTTTGCCACGTTCCATCTGTCCTCTACCAAACCAGCAGGTTCTTGAACCTCGCTTTCAGCCCAGTGACGCCGTGGCCAGCTTGGCGCCGAAGCCCAGGAAGACGGCGCCGACGCACGAGGTCAGGCCGGCACTGACCCGCCGGTGCCGGCGGAACTGGGCGGCGAGGAAGGTCCCGCCGAAGATCAGCGACGTCAGGTAGAGGAAGCTGAAAACCTGGATCACCGCGCCGAGGATCAGGAACGACAACGCCGGGGTGCTGTAGGCCGGATCCACGAACTGCACGAAGAACGAGACGAAGAACAGGATCGCCTTCGGGTTCAGCAGGCTGATCGTCAGGGCCTTGCGGAACGGGCGCGGCTGGGGCGACTGGACCACCACCGGCGCGGGCGCCGTCCCGGTGCCCCTCGACCGCCAGGAGCGCCAGGCGCCCCTGATCATCTGGAAGCCGATCCAGGCCAGGTAGCCGGCCCCGGCGTACTTGACGATCGTGAACAGGAGCGGGGTCGAGCGCAGCAGCGAGGCCGCGCCGGCGGCGGCCAGGACCATCAGCACCGTGTCACCCACGAAGACGCCGGCCGCGGCCCGGTAGCCCTGGCGGACGCCGTGCTGGGCGGCGAAGCTGAGGACGTACAGGGAGTTGGGGCCGGGCAGGAGGATGATCAGGAAGGCGCCGATCACGTAAGCCCAGAAATCGGTTATGCCGAAGAACACGGACATCAGGGTAATGCCTGCTCGATGTCGCGATCGAGACCGATGACTTCTCCCGCCCGCCCCGGTCCATCCATCGAGACGCCCCCGGAAGGAGCGACGAGACGGAGACGATCGTGCGTACGGCCCACTCCGCTGACCCCGTCGAGTTGGTGGGCCGGATCGCTGACCTCAATACCTATTGACCATATCGGAAAATCGGATATATATCGGAGCAATGACGCTCTGGACCCCCGACCCCACCTTCTACCCCTCGCCCCGGGACGCGGCCGACGCCCCGCCCGAGAAGCTCGCCTACGTCGCCGCCTTCGACCGCACCGCGCGGCGGCCCGACGCGCTGGCCGTCATCGACACCGACCCCGACTCGCCGGGATACGGCGGCGTGACCGGCTGGACGGACCTGCCGGGCACCGGCGACGAGCTGCACCACTTCGGCTGGAACGCCTGCAGCAGCGCGCTGTGCCCCAACGCGCCCCACCCGCACGTCGAGCGGCGCTACCTGGTGGTGCCCGGGCTGCGCTCCTCGCGCATCCACATCTACGACACCAAGGACCGGGTGAGTCCCGAGCTGGTCAAGGTCATCGAGCCCGAGGCGCTGGCCCGGGGCGCCGGCTACTCGCGCCCGCACACCGTCCACTGCGGCCCCGAGGGCCTGTACGTCTCCGCGCTCGGCGGCGCCGACGGCCGCGACGGGCCGGGCGGCATCGCGGTGCTCGACCACACCTCGTTCGAGGTGGTCGGCCAGTGGGAGATGGACCGGGGGCCGCAGTACCTCGCCTACGACTTCTGGTGGCACATCAACCACGACGTGCTGGTCTCCTCGGAGTGGGGCACGCCGTCCATGATCGAGGACGGGCTCGTGGGCGAGCTGCTCCTCGGCCGCAAGTACGGCCACAAGCTGCACTTCTGGGACCTGCGCAAGCGTACCCACCTCCAGGAGGTGGACCTCGGCGACCGGCACCAGATGGCGCTGGAGCTGCGCCCCGCCCACGACCCGACCCGCCTGTACGGCTTCGCCGGCGTCGTCGTGGACGTCGAGGACCTGTCGGCGTCGGTGTGGCTCTGGTTCCACGAGGACGGGCGCTGGCAGGCCCGCAAGGTCATCACCATCCCGGCCGAGCCCGCCGCCGCCGACCGCCTCCCGCCGCTGCTCCAGCCCTTCGGCGCCGTGCCGCCGCTGGTCACCGACATCGCGCTGTCCGTGGACGACCAGCGGCTCTACGTCTCCTGCTGGGGCACCGGCGAGATCAAGCAGTACGACGTGTCGGACCCGTTCCGGCCGGTCGAGCTGGGCTCCCTCCGCGTCGGCGGCATCGTCGAGCGGCGCCCGCACCCCGCCCGCCCCGACCTGCCGCTGAGCGGCGGCCCGCAGATGGTCGAGGTCAGCCGCGACGGCCGCCGCGTCTACCTCACCAACTCCCTGTACGGCTCCTGGGACGACCAGTTCTACCCCGACGGCGTGGGCGCCTGGATGGCCAAGATCGACGCCGGGTCCTTCACCTTCGACGAGCGTTTCCTCCCGCACGGCGAGGACTTCCGCGGCCTGCGTCCCCACCAGGTCCGCCTCCAGGGCGGCGACGCCTCCTCCGACTCCTACTGCTTCCCCGGATGACCCCTTCTGGGCGGGAGAACCCGACGTGACGATCACCGCCGTGCTCCTGCTCGGTGCCTTCCACGGCCTCAACCCCGCGATGGGCTGGCTCTTCGCGGTCGCCCGCGGCCTCCAGGAACGCAGCCGCGACCTGCTGCTGCAGTCGATCCCGGCGATCGCGCTGGGCCACCTCGGCTCGGTCGCGCTGGTGGCGCTGGTGGTGGCCGCGACCGGCTCCCTGGTCACCGGCGCCGTCCTGTCGATCGGCGGCGGCCTGGCGCTGGTGGCCTTCGGCCTGTGGCGGTTGTTGTCGGCCCGCCACTTCCGGTGGGTGGGCATGCGGCTGTCGTTGTGGCAGCTGTCGGGCTGGTCGTTCCTGATGTCGTCGGCCCACGGCGCCGGGCTGATGCTCCTGCCCGTCCTCACGGGCCTGCACGCGGAGGGCCACGCGGGCCACGCCCTGAGCGGCGGGCTGGGCGTGGCCGTCCTGCACACGCTGGCGATGTTCCTGGTGGCGGGAACGGTCGCGGTGATCGTCTACGAGGTGGCCGGGCTGGCCGTCCTGCGCCGCGCCTGGTTCAACGTGGACCGCATGTGGGCGGCCGCCCTGGTGGCCGCCGGCGTCGTCACGCTGTTCCAGGCCGCGAGCGGCTAGCCGCCGGGGGCGCGTGGACGCGAGAACGGCCCGCGGGCGCCGGCGTGTTGGCGGAAAAGCTCCTTGCGGGACACCGGTCGCATGCCCGATCATCCCCAACAGGGCATGATCACGCCAGTGACGTCCCGCGCCGTCCCGCGAGCGATCGTCACGCCGCACCGGATGAATCCTCTCCGGCGTTCCGAGCCGATGTGCCTCGGGACCGCGCGCCCGTACGAGAAAGATGCCATGGGGGCCAGCATCATCATGAAGAAGCCGATACCAAACCATGCGCGGACCTTGCAGGACAGGATCGCGCACTGGTCGGAGTCGACCGGGATCGCCGTGGAGGTCTGGGCGCTGCCGAAGGTGCCCCTTCCTCGCGACATGGAGGGCCTGCTCGTCAGGGTGATGGGCACGATGTTCGCGGCGATCGAGGGGCACGGGCAGGCGCGAACCGTGTCGTTCGCGCTCACCCTGGCGTCGAGCGGCCTGCGCATGACCATCAGTGACGACGGGCCCGGCATGGCGGTCGAGCTGCTGAGGAGCCGGCTCTCCCTGGAACGCGACAGGATGACCGCCCTCGGCGGCGGGCTGACGCTGAACAGCGTGGCGCAGGGGGGCACGACGTTGACGTGCGGCATCCCCTATATCGCCGTCCCCGCAAAATCCAGACTCGTCAGTCTAGTTTCATGAACTAGCCTGTATAGTGGCGTGGCAAAGCCCTCGCGTCCCATCGGGGCGCGGCTCCGGGCACCCGCACACGACCACGAAGAGGGCGCCGATCCGATGAAGACCTATGTGATCACCGGTGGCACCGACGGCATCGGTGCCGCCCTGGCCCGCGAGCTGTTCTCACGCGGCGACCACGCCGTGATCATCGGCACGGATCCGCGCAAGGGCCGGCGGCTCCAGGACGAGGCGGCCTCCACACCGGGAGACCTGACCTTCCTCCAGGCCGACCTCAGCCTGGTCGCCGCCACCCGCCACACCCTCGACCGGCTCACCGATCAGCATCCCGTCATCGACGGCGTGGTGCTGTGCGCCCGCTTCATGCACTCCCGCCGCACCGAGACCGAGGAAGGGCTGGAGCACAACTTCGCGCTGTTCTACCTCAGCCGCCTGCTGCTCAGTTACGGCCTGCTCGGCCCGCTGCGCAACGCGGACCGGCCGGTCATCGTGAACGTCGCCGGCCCCGGCCACGACACCCCGATCACCTGGGACGATCTGCAGAGCACCCGGCACTACGACCTGGTGGGGGCCATGTTCATGACCGGCCGGCTCAACGACCTGCTGGGCCGCTCCTTCGCCGAGCGCCACGGCGACGGCCCGGTCCGCTACGTGCTCTTCCACCCCGGCACCACCGCCACCAGCTACGCCGGGAAGGTGGACCCCGCCACCGCCGCCTACCTGAGGCAGCAACGCGCGAGAGCCAAGCCCGCCACCGCCGTGGTCCCCCCGCTGCTGCGCCTCCTCGACGACCCGCCGGCATCCCCGCTGACCGCCTTCCAGCTGGCCACCGAGCTGGACGTGCGCTCAGAGCTGTTCTCCGCCGAGGACGCGCGGCGCCTGTCACGCCTCACCGACGACCTGCTGGCCCGGCTCCGCTGAGCGGCACGCCGGCCGGGTGCCGGCCGCGCCTATGCTGGGGGCCATGAGTGGAGCCGTCGCGGCCCGGGGCCGGATCGACAAGCGGCAGGCCATCCTCACCGCCGCGTTCGCCGTCTTCGCCCACGCGGGATACGCGCAGGCCGGGGTGGACACCATCGCGGCCAGGGCGGGAGTGGCCAAGGCCACCGTCTACAGCCACTTCGGCGACAAGGAGAGCCTGCTCCGCCAGGCCGTCGCCGCCGCGGCCGACCAGGCGCTGGCCGCCAACCTGACCGCCGTCGACCAGCTCGCCGACCGCGACGCCGACCTGCGCGCGGCCCTGGAGGGCGTCGGCGTGCGCCTGCTGCGGTGCCACTGCGACGAGAGCTCCTGGGCGCTGCGCCGGCTGCTGGCGGCCGAGATCCACCAGTTCCCCGACCTGCTGGACATCATCCACACCCGGGCGGCCGACCGCGTCGCCGAGGCCCTGGCCGATCGGCTGGCGCGCCTGGCCCTCGCCGGCCACCTGCACACCCCCGACCCGCTCCTGGCCGCCGAGCAGTTCTTCGCCCTGTTGACCGGCCCGATGGACAGGCACGCCCGCCTGGGCACCCGGCCCGTCCCCGACGCCGACCTGCGTGCCTTCTCCCGCGCCGCGGTCGACACCTTCCTGCGGGCGTTCGCCCCCAGGAGTGCCGTGTCCCAGGGATGAGCGGCCCTCTCCCGCACGTCCGGACGAGCAGGTCCTGAGCCGGACCGGCGGGCCGCGGGCGACCGGCGGCGGGGTGCGGCGGCCACCTGCGGGGGATCCGGACGTCCGGAACTTTGGGTCTTTGCGGATGATCGGGCGATCCTCACTCTCGGTTCAGGCGCCGGCACCATCCCATCCCGAGCGCCGAGGAGGACCAGGTGAAACGCCGACTCGTCATCCTGCTGGCCGCCCTCAGTCTCGTCAGCCTCACCGGCATGACGGGCGCGGGGGCCGCCGCCGAGCCCCCGCCGAACAAGCAGTACCGCGTGCAGGGCCCGGCCACCGCGCAACAGCGCAGCGCCGTCGCCGCGACCGGCGCGGCCATCGATGAGGTGGCCGCCGGCTCGGTGCTGATCACCGCCACCCCCGCGGAGGTGGCCGCCATCAAGCGGCTCGGTTACCGGGTGACGCAGGCTCCTCCGCCCGCGCCCGCGTCCGGCGTCCGGACCTTCGACTTCCCGCCCGCCGACTCCGGCTACCACAACTACGCCGAGATGAACGCCGAGATCAACTCCCTGGTCGCGGCCCATCCGGGCATCATGAGCCAGGCCAGCTACGGCACCTCGTACGAGGGCAGGAACCTGCGCCTGATCAAGATCAGCGACAACGTGGGCACGGACGAGGCGGAGCCCGAGATCCTCTTCACCGCCCACCAGCACGCCCGCGAGCACCTGACGGTGGAGATGGCGCTCTACATCATGCACCTGCTCACCGACAACTACGGCACCGACTCCCGGATCACGAACCTGGTCGACAGCCGCGAGATCTGGATCATGCCGGACCTCAACCCCGACGGCGGCGAGTACGACATCGCCACCGGCAGCTACCGCTCCTGGCGCAAGAACCGCCAGCCCAACTCCGGCTCCTCGGCCGTCGGCACCGACCTCAACCGCAACTGGGCCTACAACTGGGGCTGCTGCGGCGGCTCCTCCGGCTCCACCTCCAGCGAGACCTACCGGGGCGCGAGCGCCGAGTCCGCGCCCGAGGTCCTGGCGACGGCGAACTGGGTGCGCAGCCGCGTCGTCGGCGGCGTCCAGCAGCTCAAGGCGCACCTCGACTGGCACACCTACAGCGAGCTGGTGTTGTGGCCCTACGGTTACACCACCGCCGACACCGCGCCCGGCCTGACCCAGGACGACCGCGACGCGCACGCCACGCTCGGCCAGAACATGGCCGCCACCAACGGCTACACCCCGGAGCAGGCCAGCGACCTCTACATCACCGACGGCACCATCGACGACTGGCTGTGGGGCGTCTACAAGATCTTCAGCTTCACGTTCGAGATGTACCCGACCGGCTCCAACCCCGGCTTCTACCCGCCGGACGAGCAGATCGTCCCGCAGACCACCCGCAACCGGGAGGCGGTGCTGCGCTTCCTGGAGTACGGCGACTGCGTCTACCGGATCATCGGCAAGGAGAGCCAGTACTGCGGCACCGGCACGCCGCCGGTGACCGTCTACTCCGACACGTTCGAGACGGACACGGGCTGGACCGCCAACCCGTCCGGCACCGACACCGCCACGCTCGGCCAGTGGGAGCGGGGCGACCCCGAGGCCACCACGTCCTCGGGCGCCAAGCAGCTCGGCACCACGGTCAGCGGCACGAACGACCTGGTGACCGGCCGGCTGGCGGGCGCCTCCGCCGGTGACAACGACGTGGACGGCGGCGTGACCTCGATCCAGTCCCCGCCGATCACGCTGCCCGCCTCGGGCACGCTCACCCTGTCGCTGTCGTGGTACCTGGCGCACGGCTCGAACGCCTCCAGCGCCGACTACCTGCGCGTGCGGGTCGTGGGCGGCTCGACCGCCACCGTGCTCAACCAGCCGGGCGCGGCCGCCAACCGCAACGGCGCGTGGGCCACGGCCACCGCGAACCTGAGCTCCTTCGCCGGCCAGACCGTGCGCATCCTGGTGGACGCCGCCGACGCCTCGACCGCCTCCCTGGTCGAAGCCGGCATCGACGACGTCAAGATCACCCAACAGCCGTAGCCGACCCACTCCACCCCGCCGTACGAGCTTCTGGGTTTCGTGCGGCGGGGTTTCTGCTCGCCTTCAGCCCTGCCGTACGAGCCTCTGGGTTCGTGCGGCGGGGTTTCTGTTCGCCTCCAGCCCTGCCGTACGAGCCCCCGGGTTTCGTGCGGTGGGGTTTCTGTTTTTGGGTCTTGTAAGGGCGGGTTGTCAAAGCTACGATCGCGGCAACTCTTAGGAAACTTTCCTAACAGTAAATGACCAATCGGACAAAACCTTACTGCCTCCGCAAGGACACCTGCCCGCGCGCAGCCCGTGCCGTACGGCTCGCGCTCTCACCCCCCGGCGCGAGCCGTGCGGCACGTCACCCCCGTAAGGACAGAGCCCGTGAAACACCGCGCGATCCTCCTGGCGTTCACGACCCTCGCCCTGACCCTCGTCACAACCCCCACCTCCGCCCAGGCCCAGGCCGCGACGCCGTCGGCGACCTTCGCCAAGGTCGCCGACTGGGGCTCCGGCTTCGAGGGCAAGGTCACCGTCACCAACGCCACCACCACCCCCATGAACGGCTGGAACGTCCAGTTCGATGTCCCCTCCGGCTACTCGATCCCGTCCGCCTGGGACGCGGTCATGACCAGGAGCGGGCAGCACTACACCTTCACCAACCCGTCCTGGGCGCCGGCCCTGCCCGCCGGGGCGAGCGTGAGCTTCGGCTTCAACGGCAGCCCCGGCAACTTCCCCGGCATCACCGGCTGCACGCTCAACGGATCGCCCTGCGACGGCGGCGGCCCGTCCCCGGGGACGCCCGGCAGGCCCGGCACCACCGCCGCCACCAGCACGGACACCTCCATCACCCTCACCTGGGGCGCGTCCTCCGGCACGGTCACCGGCTACCGCGTCTACGAGGGCGCCGCCGTCAAGGCCACCGTCGCCGGCACCACCGCCACGATCGGCGGGCTCGGCGCCTGCGAGAGCCACACCTACACGGTCAAGGCGTACAACGCCGCGGGCGAGTCGGCGGCCGGGGACCCCGTGACCGCCACCACCACCGGCTGCACGGGAGGCGGCGGCGGAACGCTGCCCAAGCACATCCTCACCGGCTACTGGCACAACTTCGTCAACCCCGCGACCGAGCTCCGGCTCTCGGCCGTGCCCGCCGAGTACGACCTGATCGCCGTCGCCTTCGGCGAGGCCACCGCCGCCGCGGGCCAGGTCGCCTTCACCGTGGACCAGGGCCTGGCCACGGCGCTGGGCGGCTACACCGACGCCCAGTTCAAGGCCGACGTGCAGACCCTGCACCAGCGGGGCAAGAAGGTCATCCTGTCCGTCGGCGGCGAGGCCGGGCGGGTGCAGGTCGCCGACTCGGCCGCCGCGACCCGGTTCGCCGACTCGGTGTACGCGCTCATGCAGAGCTACGGCTTCGACGGCGTGGACATCGACCTGGAGAACGGCCTCAACGCCACCTACATGGCCCAGGCCCTGCGCGCGCTGCGGGCCAAGGCCGGCGCGGACCTGATCATCACCATGGCCCCGCAGACCATCGACATGCAGTCCACCGGGATGGAGTACTTCAAGCTCGCCCTGTCCATCAAGGACATCCTCACCGTCGTCCACACCCAGTACTACAACTCCGGCTCCATGCTCGGCTGCGACCAGCAGCAGGCGTACGCGCAGGGAACCGTCAACTTCCTGACCGCGCTGGCCTGCATCCAGCTGGAGAACGGTCTGCGCCCCGACCAGGTGGCGCTGGGCCTGCCGGCCGGGCCGGGCGCGGCGGGCGGGGGCGTCGTCCCGCCCTCCCTCGTCAACCAGGCGCTCGACTGCCTGGCCAAGCGGACCGGCTGCGGCACCTTCGTGCCGCCCCGCGCCTACCCGGACATCCGGGGCGCGATGACCTGGTCCATCAACTGGGACGCCAGCAACAACTGGTCCTTCAGCAAGACGGTCAAGCCGCACCTCCAGGGAATGTCATGAAATTTCGTAGCAGACTCACCGCATTAGTCGCCGGCACGACCCTCGCCCTCACCGGCGCCGGCCTGGCCACCGGCGCCGCCACCGCCCAGGCCGCCACCGCCACCGTCCGGACGGCGGCGCAGCAGCAGCTCGCCGCCGCCTGGGCCCCCTGGACCGCCTACGCCGCCGGCGCGGTCGTCACCTACAACGGCGTCGACTACGTCTGCCTCCAGGCCCACACCTCCCAGCCCGGCTGGGAGCCGCCGAACGTCCCCGCCCTGTGGAAGGTCTCCTCGGGCGGCGGCACCGACACGAGCGCGCCGTCCGTGCCGGGCAACCTCCGCTCGACCGGCGTCACCTCCAGCAGCGTCTCGCTGGCCTGGGACGCCTCCACCGACAACGTCGGCGTCACCGGCTACGACGTCTACCGGGGCGGCAGCCTGGTCACCACCGTGACCGGCACCACCTACACCGACACCGGCCGCGCCGCGAGCACCAGCTACACCTACACCGTGCGGGCCCGCGACGCCGCCGGCAACGTCTCCGGCGCGAGCAACGCGGTGACCGCCACCACCTCCGGCGGCACCGGCGCGCCCGGCCAGCCCGGCACGGTCAGCGCCTCCGTCACCGACTCCAGCGTCTCGCTGAGCTGGGGCGCCTCCTCCGGCACGGTGACCGGCTACCGCGTCTACGAGGGCACGACCCAGAAGGCGCAGGTCACCGGCACCAGCACGACGATCTCCGGTCTCGGCGCCTGCACCACCCACACCTACACGGTGAAGGCGTACAACTCGGCGGGCGAGTCCGCGGGCCGCGACGTCACCGCCACCACCAGCGGCTGCACCGGCAACCCGGCGAAGATGCCCGGCGCCCCCTACCTCTACATGGGCTGGGGCAACCCGCCCGACCCGGGCGCGGTCATGGACGCGACCGGCGTGAAGTCGTTCACGATGGCGTTCATCCTGTCCAGCGGCGGCTGCACCCCGGCCTGGGACGGCAACCGGCCGCTGACCGGCGGTGCCGACCAGCAGGCCATCAACACGATCAAGTCGAAGGGCGGCAGCGTCCAGGTCTCCTTCGGCGGCTGGCAGGGCAACAAGCTCGGCCCCAACTGCTCCACCCCGCAGGCGTTCGCCGGCGCGGTGCAGCAGGTCATCAACGCCGTCGGCCCGGCGGTGGTGGACTTCGACATCGAGAACACCGACGAGTTCGAGAACTACACCGTCCAGGACCGCATCCTCAACGGCCTGAAGATCGTCAAGGCGAACAACCCGAACGTCAAGGTCGTCGTCACCTTCGGCACCACCACGACCGGCCCGAACGCCCACGGCATCCGCCTGATCAACCAGTCGAAGGCGCTCGGCGTGCCGATCGACAACTACACGATCATGCCGTTCGACTTCGGCAGCTCCAACATCTACCAGGACACGGTCAACGCCTCCGAGGGCCTGAAGAACGCGCTGAAGAACGCCTTCGGCTGGACCGACGCCCAGGCGTACGCCCACATGGGCATCTCGGGCATGAACGGCCTGTCCGACCAGCAGGAGCTGACCAGCACCGCCACCTGGACCCAGATCCGCGACTGGGCCAGGTCCAAGGGGCTGACCCGGCTCGCGTACTGGGCCGTCAACCGCGACCGGGGCTGCCCCGGCGGCGGCGTGACGTCCAACTGCAGCGGCATCGCCCAGCCCGACTGGGAGTTCACCAGGATCACCGCCGGCTTCTGAGCCGCCGGTTTCCGACCTGTCGTCCGGGGGCCGCTCCGCTCGTCCGGGGCGGGCCCTCCCGCCGAGGAGCCCCGCATGAAGCTCAAGGGACCGGCGGCCGTCGCCGCGCTCGTCCTGACCCTCACGGCCACCCCCGCCCAGGCGGCCGACAACCTGGTGAACCCCGGCTTCGAGTCCGACCTGGCCGGCTGGTCCTGCGCGGCCGCGCAGACCGTCACCTCCCCGGTGCACGGCGGTACGAAAGCCCTGAAAGCCACCCCGGCCGGCACCGACACGGCCCGCTGCTCGCAGACGGTCGCCGTCCAGCCGAGCACCGCCTACCAGCTCTCCGCCTGGGTCCAGGGCGGCTACGTCTTCCTCGGCGCGACCGGCACCGGCGGTACGGACCCGCAGACCTGGGGCTCCCCGGGCGCGGCCTGGGCCCAGCTCAGGACCTCCTTCACCACCGGCCCGTCCACCAGGTCCGTCACCCTCTACCTGCAGGGCTGGTACGGCCAGGGCCCCTACCTCGCCGACGACGTGGTGCTCGACGGCCCCGGCGGCGCCCCCGACACGCGGCCGCCGACCGTGCCCTCCGGCGTCAGGACGGGCGCGGCCACCTCCTCCAGCCTCACCGTCACCTGGTCGCCCGCCACCGACGACGTGGGCGTGACCCGCTACGAGGTCTCCCGCGACGGCGGCGCCCCGGCCACCGTCACCACCACGTCCCACACCGCCACCGGCCTGGCCGCGAGCACCGCCTACCGCTTCAAGGTCCGCGCCTGCGACGCCGCCGGCAACTGCTCCGCCTACAGCCCCGAGGTCACCGGCACCACGACCGCCGGGGGCGGGGGCGGGGGAGGCGGCACGCTGCCGAAGCGGGTGCTGGTGGGCTACCTGCACGCCTCGTTCGCCAACGGATCCGGATATATCAGGATGAGCGAGGTCCCCTCCGAGTGGGACGTCATCAACCTCGCCTTCGGCGAGCCCACCTCGGTCACCTCCGGCGACATCCGCTTCCGCCGGTGCCCCGCCGCCGAGTGCCCCGCCGTCGAGTCCGAGGCCGACTTCATCGCCGCCGTCAGGGCCAAGCAGGCCCAGGGCAAGAAGGTGCTCATCTCCATCGGCGGCCAGAACGGCCAGGTCCGGCTCGCCACCACGGCCGCCAGGGACACGTTCGTCGCCTCCGTCGCCGCCATCATCGACCGGTACGGCCTCGACGGCCTCGACGTCGACTTCGAGGGCCACTCCCTCGCGCTCGACCCCGGCGACACCGACCTGGCGCACCCCACCACCCCGGTCGTCGTCAACCTCATCGCGGCGCTGAAGGCGCTCAAGGCCCGCTACGGCGCGTCGTTCGTGCTCACCATGGCCCCCGAGACCTTCTTCGTCCAGCTCGGCCACCAGTTCTACGGCCCCGGCCCGAACGGCGCGGCCGACCCCAGGAGCGCCGCGTACCTGCCGGTCATCCACGCCCTGCGCGACGACCTGACCCTGCTCCACGTGCAGGACTACAACTCCGGCCCGATCAAGGGCCTGGACGGCGCCTACCACACGATGGGCGGCGCCGACTTCCACGTCGCCATGACCGACATGCTGCTCGCCGGCTTCCCCATCATGGGCGACCCCGGCAACGTGTTCCCGCCGCTGCGCCAGGACCAGGTGGCCATCGGGCTGCCCGCCTCGGTCAACGCCGGCAACGGGTTCACCACGGTCGCGGAGGTGCACAAGGCGTTCGACTGCCTGGCGAAGGGGACGAACTGCGGCTCCTACCGGCCGCGCGGCGTCTACCCGGGCCTGCGCGGCCTCATGGCCTGGTCCGTCAACTGGGACGCGTACAACGGCTCCGAGTTCTCCCGGAGCCACCGCGCCTACCTGGACGCCCTCGGCTGACCCAGCCGGACGAGCTGCGTCGGCTTGATCGGCACGCCGAGGCCCGGCGGGCGGTACGTCGGCAGGGCCTCGCCGTACTCGTGCATCCAGGCATGGTCCACCAGCAGCCGCATCCGCCCCTCGGCGGCCGGGCCGCCCGGCTCGGCCGCCGACGCCCGCCCGGCCAGCCTGGCGACCGCCGCCGCCACCAGCTCCGTGGCCGGCGGCGCCAGGTCGCAGTGGTCGTCGGGCCCGATCAGCAGGTCCACGCCGGGCGGCAGCGGATAGATCGGGCGCGGCAGGGCCAGCACGCGCGGCGGCGGAGCCATCGGCCAGCCGTCGCGCACCGCCTCCAGCAGCACCGACCGCGACGTGCGCCGCGCGAACAGGCCCTCGGCCAGCGCCCAGCTCAGCGCCCCCACGTCCGAGCGGTCCTCGCCGCAGGCGTGCAGGCACAGGTAGGGCACCAGCGGGATGCCCGCCGAGCCCGCCTGCGCCCAGCCGCCGCCGCACCCGGTCAGCACCAGCAGCGCCAGCATGGCCCGGTAGGCGGTGTCGACGTGCGGGGTCTCCAGCCGGCCCGGCACGATCACGCACCGGCCGCCGGTCTTCTCCGCCGTCACGCCCAGCTCTCGGGCGATCTTCAGCGCGCGCGAGGCGGGCACGCCCGTGCGGGGCTCCTGCCAGCCCGGCGTGTACGGCTCCGCGCGGTCGCCGTACCCGTCCGGCCAGCGGCCGGGCAGCCCGGGACGCGCCACCCCGTAGGCGGCCAGCAGCAGGTCGAACACCGTGGTCAGCAGCTCGCCGCCCTCGCGCAGCACCGGCACGCCGCGCCGCAGCACGCCGGGGCCGTCGTCGAAGCGGGGCAGCAGCACCTCGGCCGCGTCGGCCGCCTCGCCGCCGTACACGCTGAGCCGGTCGCAGGTCCGCCCCGCCACCACCTCGCCGGGCACGTACGCGCCCTCCCGCTCCCGCAGCCGCACCAGGAACGGCAGGTCGGTGGCGGCCATCGCGTGCTCCTCGAACGGCGTGCGGTCCAGGAAGAACTCCTTGAGCAGCACGTGGCCCATCGCCATCGCCAGGGCCCCGTCCGTGCCGGGCCGCACCACCAGCGTCTCGTCCGACAGCCGCGTCGGATGCGTGCCGATGGCGACGACCTTCTGCCCCTTGTAACGCCCGGCGATCACCCAGGGCGTGCTCGCGGTGCGCCCGAGCCGGTCGTTCTCCCCCCACAGCAGCACGTACGCCGCCCGCCCCCAGTCCTCGGCCCGCGGCGGGCCGCAGAAACGCGGCCCCAGCACCTGCTCCGGCGCGCACGGGTGCTCGGTCAGCACCGCCCCGCCCAGCCCGCCCACCAGCTCCGCCAGCGGCGAGGTCGCCAGCGCCGCCACCCGCTCGGGCCCGTGCTCGGTCGCCGTGTGCACGATGGCCGCCGCGGCCAGCTCCGCGGCGGTGCCGTTGTCGAGCGGCACCCGCCGCTCGCCCCGCGTCCCGGTGTATTGCTGAGAATTGCCTGTGAGTTTCGCCCACGCCGCGACCGGGTCGCGCAGCCCATCCCTCACCTCGAAGTAGAGCCTGACCAGTGTCTGATTGACCAGCGATCCCCCCATGCCAAAAGTTGACCACAAAGCGTGAGGTCGTATCGCGATACGTGTCGGCATGTCGGGGATAAGAATCGGAAGCCCAGGTGGCAGCACCCAGATTGATGCGGCAGGCTAGTTCCCGCCATGGATTACGCACTCCTCACGGGGATCGTCCTCGTCGCCGGTGTCCTGTTCGCCCTCGTCGCGCAATGGCGCGACTGGCGTCCGCCGCTCGCCGCCGCCCTCGCGGTCGGCATCGTCGTGCGCCTGCTCATCATGTACACCTCGGCGATCGATTCATGGCAGCCCGTCGACTTCGTCGAGAGCTTCAAGCCCGCCGGCGAGGCCGTGCTCCGCGGCCAGGACCCGGTGCTGGCCAGCGAGGGCGGCTGGCACTTCCTGCCGACCATCCCGTACGTCTACGGCATCCTGCTCTGGCTCGGCATCCCCTGGGAGTACGCCGGCCGCCTGGTCACCGTGGTCGCCGACATCGTGATCATCCCGCTGGTCGCCAAGCTGGCCGGCGGCCCCAAGGCCAACCTGCGCGCCCTCCAGTACGCGCTCAACCCGCTCGCCGTGCTCATCGCCTGCGTCCACGGGCAGGTCGAGCCGGTCGCGCTGGTGTTCGGCGTGGCCGCGTTCGTGGTGGCCCGCGGCCCCGGCGACCCGCACCGGGCCGGCATCACCACCGACGTGGTGGCCAAGGTGCGCCACGGCGTGGCCGCGTACGGCGTGCGGGCCTCGGCCGCGCGGGTGCTCGGCCGCGGCGGCATGCTGCACCGGGCCCTGCTGCCCGCCGCCGACGACCGGGCCCACCTCAGGCGGGGGGCGCTGGCCGGCCTGCTCATGGGCCTGGCGCTGTGCGCCAAGAGCTGGCCGATCTGGCTGGTGCCCGGCATGCTGCTGCTCCTGCCCAATCTGCGCTCGCGGATCGCCGCGCTGTTCGCCACCGGCGTGGTGCCGGTGTTCTTCTTCGTGACGCTGCCGATCTTCGCGGGCACGGCGATCGACGAACTCCCCAAGGTCATCGACACCATCCGCGACATCCGGCCGATCGTCGGCGAGTACGGCTGGACGCCGTGGTTCACCAACGGCGACTGGGCGCTGCGCCCCGACCTGGCCTCGTTCGGCACGAACCTCATCTACGTCTGCGTCGTCGCGGTCGTCCTCTACTGGCGGCGGGCCGACCCGATCGACATGACCACCGCCATCCTGCTGATCTTCATGGTGGTCACGCCCCGCCTCGGCGCCCAATACCTGCTGTGGTTCATGCCGTTCCTGGTCGCCCGGCCCACCCGGTTCGCCTGGCCGGCGATCATCGCCGTCTCGACCTGGGCCGGCTACGGCTACCTCTACATGACCCAGTTCGACACCAACACCTGGTGGCACCTGCACTCGTTGTGGTCGCGCGCCTCGATCGTGCTGCTGCCGATCCTGCTGCTGGCCATGCCGTGGGGCCGCCGCGACGCGACGGCCCCCGCCCTGGTCACCTCCCCGGACAGGACCAGGGTCACCTCAGCGGCATAGCCGCTCCCACAACGTCACCCACTGGTCGGGGTGGACGTGGCCCACGACGGCGTCACGGGCCACCCCGGCGGCCCGCAGCGCGGCGTCCACCCCCTCGTAACGGATGCGCAGCGAGGCCCGCACCGAGCCGCCGACCCCGCCGAACCCCAGCTCCACCAGCTCCTGGTACGAACGCCGCCCCCGCACCAGCGGCTCGGGCCTGCGCTCGATCCGCAGGATCGCCGAGTCCACGGACGGCACGGGACGGAAGCTCTCCCTGCCGATCGTGTCGCCGAGCCGCCAGCAGAACCACGGCCACGACTCCACCGTGACCAGGCTCCAGCGGCCGTAGTCGCCGGTCCGCTTGCGGGCGTACTCGCGCTGCGTGAGCAGCGTCGCCGAGGTCAGGCCCGGCGCCCGCAGGCACCAGTCCACGATCCGCGACGTCGCGGAGTAGGGGATGTTGCCCACGACCGCGAACGGCTCGCCCGGCGCCCGCGCCGCCGCGAAGTCACCCCTGATCACGTCGATCCTGGAGTCGTCGCGGGTGCGCGCGGCCAGCCGCCCGGCCAGCAGCGGATCGAGCTCGTAGCCCAGCACGCGGGCCCCCGCCGCCGCCAGCGCGAAGGTGAGCGCCCCTTCCCCCGGCCCCGGCTCCAGCACCAGCCCCTTCGGGGCGGCGGCCTTCACGACCAGATCGACGGCGTGCCGGTCCACCAGGAAGTTCTGCGAGAGCGAGCGCCGCGCCCGATCCCGAGGCGTGCGGCCGCCACCGCCGTTCCTGGCCTTCTTCTGCGTGTGTGAATAGTTTCCGTGCGCGAAATTCTGCGCCACAGCACTGCCCTTCCGGGTCTTCGAGAGTGAACGGGTCTCGAAGGGCCCTGGGCACGCGTGCGGACGCGCTGTTACCGGTTCATCGACGCGCGTCCGTCAGCGGGCCAGAGCCCGGCCGCGGCGGATGCGGATGAAAACCTGGCAGCAGAACATCGAGGTCATGCGCGCCACCCTAGGCAGGCGCCGAGCGAGCGGGCAACGCAATTTCCGTACGGCCACCCTCGTGGCGGCCGGGCGCGTCCGATTCGTACAAGAGCGCGGGGAGGGCCGGAGGTAGCGTCAGGGTGACAACCCCCTACGGCTCGCGTGCCACCGTGTCGCGGGGTAGGAGGTGCCACCACATCGCCGCGTCCATCCGCGGCAAAACCAGCGAAAGGGGACCTTCCATCATGGATGTACTCGATCGCGCGGAACGTTACCTGTACCTGAACGCCAGGCTCATCGACCGGCTGCGCTTCGCCGCGCTCTTCCGCGACGGCGACCGCGAGCGAGTGCTGGAGGTGCTGCGCTGCTACCAGAACCCCGACGGCGGCTTCGGCCACGCCCTCGAACCCGACCTGCGCGGCCCCGGCAGCCAGCCGGAGCCGGTCGAGGTGGCGTTCTGGATCCTGGACGAGCTGGACGCCTTCCCCTCGCCCATGGTGGCCGCCGCCTGCGACTACCTGAGCCAGGTGACCACCGGCGACGGCGGGGTGCCGTTCGTCCTGCCCTCCGTCCGTGACGACCCGCGCGCCCCCTGGTGGGAGAGCGACGACGACCCGCCCGGCAGCCTCGTCCCGACGGCCTCCATCGCCGGGCTGCTCCACAAGCACCTCATCACGCACCCGTGGCTGGCCGCCGCCACCGAGTTCTGCTGGTCCGCGATCGCCGCCGTGGACGAGCCCAGCCCGTACGACGCCCGGGCCATCGTCACGTTCCTGGACCTGGTGCCGACCCGCGAGCGGGCGGACAGCGAGTTCGAGCGGCTGCGCGAGGCCATCCTCGCCACCGTCACCCTCGACCCCGCCGCGCCCGGGGAGGCCCACTTCCCCCTGGACTTCGCCCCGTACCCGCTCCGCCTGCCGCTGTTCACCAAGGACGTCCTGGACCTCCACCTGGACGCGCTCCTCGACGCCCAGTCCGACGAGGGCGGCTGGAACGGCAACTGGACGATGTGGACGCCGCTGGTGCGGCACGAATGGGGCGGCCACGTCACGGTGCAGCGGCTCAGGACGCTGCGCGCGTACGGGCGACTCCCGGCCTCCTGACCCGCGCACCTCATCGGCGGGCGGTTCCCGCCACCGGGCCTCCGGCGGGCGCCCGCCGATGAGCACCTTGTCGGTGCCGTCGCGTACGTTGACGGCATGTACGCGGAACGCCCTCCGGCCCCCGACCTCGCCGCGCGCATCGCCTGCCGCTGGCAGCAGGTCGCCGAGTCGGACACCGTCCAGCTCGTGGTGCCCGACGCCTGCGTCGACCTGATCTGGGGCCCCGGCGGCCTGTTCGTGGCCGGCCCCGACACGGGTCCGATGCCGGCGCGGATGGCGGCGGGGGAGAGGTACGCGGGGATCCGCTTCAGGCCGGGCGCGGCGTCCGGCGTCTTCGGCGTCCCGCTCCACACGCTCCGCGACCAGCGCGTCCCCCTCGCCGACCTCCCCGCCGCCACCTACCCCGGCTTCACCTCCCTCCTCTCCACCACCACCCCCACGACCACCACCCCCACGACCACCACCCCCGACCCCGCGACGGACACCGCGATGCTCGCCGTGATGCATGCCGCCCTGGACACCGCGATCCGCACCCGCCTCGGCCGCGCGATCTCGCCCTCTCCGGTGGCTCCGGTTGCTCCGGCTATTCCGACTGCTCCGGCTGTTCCGATCGGTCCGAACGGCCCGACCGTTCCGACCGCTCGGACCGTTCGGACCGCCCGAACCGCTCCGACCGCCCCGGCCGCTCCAGTTGACCCCGCCGTCCTGGTCGCTCCAGTCGATCCCGCCGCCCCGATCATCGCCCGAGCCCTGCGGACCGGCCGCTCGGTGGCCGAGGTGGCCTGGGACCTCGGCCTCAGCGAGCGCCAGCTCCACCGCCGCAGCGTGGCCGCCTTCGGCTACGCCCCCAAGACCCTGCAACGCATCGTCCGCTTCCAGCGCGCCCTGTGCCTGGCCCGCGCCGGCGTCCCCCTGGCCACCGTCGCCGTCCGGGCCGGCTACACCGACCAGGCCCACCTGTCCCACGACGTCAAACGCCTGAGCGGCGTCCCCTTGCGCACCCTCGCCCCGCCCCTGCCCCCGCTCCCGTCAGCCGTTCCCGTCCGGTGACCTGCCTGATATCAACGCCTGCGCCCACTTGGCACTCGGATCGCTGTCGACCAGCAGCGCCAGCGCGAGCAGGCTCAGCGGAATGGCCAGGATCGCCCCGAGCGGCCCGAGCACGAACGTCCACAACAACAACGACATGAACGTCATCGTCGTGGAGAGCCCCACCGCGTCCCCCAGGAACTTGGGCATGATGAACGACTGCGTCACCACGTTGATGACGATGTACGCGGCGATGACGAGCACCATCGACTTCACCCCGCCGTCCAGCAGCGCCAGCATCGCGGGCGGCAGCAGCCCGATCACGAACCCGACGTTCGGGATGTAGTTCGTGATGAGCGCCAGCACCCCCCACAGCAGCGGCAGCGGCACCCCGAGGAGCGAGAGCGCGATCACGTCGAGCACCGCGTTCAGCAGCCCGAAGATGGTGGAGACGATCAGGTAGCGCCGCGTCTTGTGCGCGAACGTCGCCAGCGCCGTCACCAGCCTGGGGCGGTTGCCCTCCCCGGTGGCGAGGATCCTCGCGGTGACCGGCGCGTCCAGGCACATCGCCAGCAGCAGCACCACGATGAGGAACAACGCCGACAGCACCCCGATCAGGCTGCCGAGCAGGCTCTGCGCCAGCCCCAGCACCCGGCTCGGATCAAACGCCTGCAGCGCCCGGTCGAGCACGTCGTTGCCGAGCCCGTACGAGGCCGCCTGCTTCTGCGCGTCCACGAGCAGCTGCTGGAACTGGTCGGTGTAGGTGGGCAGCAGGGAGGCGAGCTGCGCGACCGAGATGGTCAGGATGCCCACCATCCCCAGCAGCACCAGCACCACGATGAGGAAGGGCACGGTGACCTGTGCCCAACCCGGCGCGCCCCTGGCTTCCAGCCACCCGCGCACCGGCGCGACCGCGATGACGAGGACCAGGGCCAGCACGACAGGCCCCACGACCGAGCTGACCTCGCGCAGGCCGAACAGGGCGACCACCGCGCCGGCTATGCCCACGAGGATGATGAGTGCCCTGGGCAAGGGTTGATCTCGCACGCCCGCTTCCTACCCCGGGTGCGCGCGCGGGGCCGCCGATTTGACGGTTCCCAGGACCGTACATAGAGTTCACCAGTCCCGAGAGGACAGCGGTGATCGCTGGCCTCACTTCGAGGACGACCTCCTGACACCTCCGCTCCGTGGGCGTGCGCGTCCATGCGGAACGGCTGGTAAGTTAGAGGGGTTGCCCCGGAAACGGGGTGTGGATTAATTCCAGCAGGTCGTACCGGCCCGGTCAATTTGACAGGAAACGGAACGGC
>NZ_JBFAHK010000026.1:0-111129 GCF_040802095.1 Nonomuraea sp. NPDC050783 | reverse complement strand
GCGGCACTGGCCGGTCATCCGGACGTCGCCCACACCGCGGTCTGCGCCCGCGAGGACGTTCCCGGCGACAAGCGGCTGGTCGGCTACGTGGTGCCGGTGCCCGGCCTCGGTGAGGAGGACCTCGCGCGGTTGCCGGGACTCCTGCGCGGGCACGCCGCCACGCTGCTTCCGGAGTACATGGTCCCGGCGGCTGTCGTCGTCCTGGACCGGATGCCGTTGACCGGCAACGGGAAGCTGGACCGCCGGGCCCTGCCGGCCCCCGACTACGCGGCCGTCTCCACCCACCGCGCTCCGGCCACCCGGGCCGAGGAACTGCTGTGCGCCGCGTTCGCCGAGGTGCTGGGCCTGCCCGAGGCAGGCGTGGACGACAACTTCTTCGAACTCGGCGGGCACTCCCTGCTGGCCACCCGCCTGACCGCCCGCATCCGCGCAGTCCTCGGGGTGGACATCGGCATCCGTACCCTGTTCGAGGCCCCCACCGTCGCCGCCCTGGCCGGCGCGCTGGACGCGGCCCAGCCGGCCCGCCCCGCGCTGACCGCCGCCACCCGCCCCGACCCGATGCCGTTGTCCTTCGCCCAGCAGCGGATCTGGATCACCGGGCAGCTGGCGGGGACGAGCACGGCCTACAACATGCCGCTGGTCCTGCGCCTGTCCGGGGCGCTGGACCGGGCCGCCCTGGCGGCGGCGCTCCACGACGTGGTGCGGCGGCACGAGACGCTGCGCACCGTCTTCCCGGCGGTCGAGGGCGAGCCACGGCAACGGATCGTGCCCGCCGGCGAGGTCGTGCTGCCGCTGGCGTGGGAAGACGCCGGCGCCGGGCACGTCGAGGCGCTGGTGGCCGAGACCGCCCGGCACGTGTTCGACCTGGAGTCCGAGATCCCGGTGCTGCTGCGGGGGTTCTCGGTGGAGCCGGATGAGCACGTGCTGGTGATGCTGATGCACCACATCGCGTGCGACGGCTGGTCGGTGGGGCCGCTGGCCCGCGACCTCAACACCGCCTACAGGGCGCGGGCGGCCGGGGCGGAGCCCGAGTGGGACAAGCTGCCGGTCCAGTACGCCGACTACGCCTTGTGGCAGCGGGAGCTGCTGGGGGCGGAGGACGATCCGGGCAGCCTGACGGCCCGGCAGTCCGCGTACTGGCGGGACGCGCTGGCGGGCCTGCCGGAGGAGCTGGCGCTGTCGTTCGGCCGGCTCCGTCCCTCGGCGGCCAGCCACCGCGGCGCCGAGGTACCCGTGGCGATCGGCGCGGAGGTGCACGAGCGGATCGAGGAAGTCGCGCGCCGTTCGGGCGTGACCCCTTTCATGGTGGTGCAGGCGGCGCTGGCGGTGCTCCTGTCCCGGTCGGGCGCCGGGACGGACGTCCCGTTGGGCACGGCGGTGGCCGGGCGCACCGACCAGGCGCTGGACGACCTGGTCGGATTCTTCATCAACGTGCTGGTGCTGCGCACCGACGTGTCGGGGGACCCGACGTTCCGGGAGCTGCTGGCCCGGATCCGGGAGACGGACCTGGCGGCGTTCGAGAACCAGGACCTGCCGTTCGAGCGTCTGGTGGAGATCCTGGACCCGCCCCGGTCTCTGGGCCGCCACCCGCTGTTCCAGGTCATGTTGTCCTTCGACACCAACGCCGGGGCCTCCTTCGACCTGCCGGGGCTGCGGGTCGGCACGGTCGAGATCCCGGGCCGGATCTCGGCCAAGTTCGACCTGAACTTCCTGCTGGGCGGATCGTACGATCCCGACGGCCGGCCCGCCGGGATCGACGGGGTCGTCGAGTACGCCACCGACCTGTTCGACCACGACACGGTCCAGACCCTGGTGGACCGCTTCGGTTCGCTGCTCGACCGGCTGACCGCGGACCTCGACCGGCCTGTCGGGCCCGGCGACGTCCCCGAGCCGGACCGCCGGGGCGCCGACCCCGGCGGCCCGCCACGGCCCGGCGCCGGGAAGCGGCGGGTCCTCACCGGATCACACCTGCCGCTGGGACAGCCCGCCGCCAGAGCACCAGCGGACCGATGGAACCCCTGAATCCCCGGAAGGTTGAGCGAACGTGAGCAAGAGCACCACGAGTGCGGGGGCGAAGCCGCCGTCCCTCTTCCGGCAGCGCAACTTCGTGTTGCTGTTCACCAGCCAGACAGGCTCGTTGTTCGGCACCCAGATCACTTACGTCGCGGTGCCGCTGACCGCCGTGCTGCTGCTCGACGCGACGCCCCTGGAAGCCGGCCTGCTCGGTGCCCTCGAAACGCTGCCGTTCCTGCTGTTCGGCCTGTTCGTCGGCGTGCGGGTGGACCGCCAGGCCCGCCGTCCGGTGATGATCGCCGCCGATGTCGTGCGTGCCCTGGCCCTGGCCTGGATCCCGATCGCGCACGCCCTCGGCGTGCTGGACATCGGCCAGCTGTTCGCCGTGGTCTTCGTCGTCGGCACCATGACGGTCTTCTTCGACCTCGCGCTCCAGTCGTACACGCCCGGGCTGATCGGCAGGGACCGGCTCCCGGAGGCGAACGGCAAGATGCAGGTGTCCGACTCGGCGGCGCAGGTCGCCGGGCCGGGTGCGGCCGGCGTGCTGATCAGCGCGATCGGCGCGCCGGCGGCGATCCTGGTGGACGCGGTCAGCTACGTCCTGTCCTTCGTCGCGGTGGCGGGACTGCCGGCCGACAGGACGCCGGAGCCGCGGACCGGCACGCGCGCCGCCTCGATCCGCGCCTCGATCCGCGAGGGGTTCGCCGCGATCGGGCGGCACCCGATGTTGCGCTGGCCCACCACGGCGGCGGTGACCGTCAACCTGTTCTCCGGCGCCCTGATGTCGGTGTTCTTCCTCTACCTGGTCCACGTGGGCATGGGCCCGGCGCAGGTCGGCCTGATCGTCGCGGTCGGCAGCGGCGGCGCGCTGCTCGGCGCCCTCCTCACGGACCGGCTGACCGGATGGTTCGGCGTCGGCCCGATGATCATCATGGCGATGGCGCTGCCCGTGGTGGGTTACCTCGTCCTGGCGGCCGTGACCGGCCACTCGCCCGCGGCCGTCGCCGCGGTGGCGGCCGGCTCCTTCGTGGTCCAGTTCGGCATCCCGGTCTTCAACGTGAACGTGGTCAGCTTCCGGCAGATCTGCACCCCGGACGAGCTGCTCGGGCGGGTCACCGCCACGGCGCGCACCGGTGTCCTGGGAGCGTTCTCGATCGGGTCCCTGCTCGGCGGCGCGCTGGGCTCCGCGGCCGGGCTGCGGACGACCATCCTGGTGGCCGCCGGCGGCACGCTCATGGTCGCCACGGTCCTGCTGTTCTCGCCGGTGCGCAGGGTGCGCCGCCTCCACGAGGTGTCCGCCGACCCCGGCTCGAACGCCGTGCCGGACGCCGACCTGACCATTCAGCAGCAGACCTCATGACAACGACATCCCGGGGGGACGGACGATGACGAGCGCCGAGACCTGGCAGGAGGAGGGCTACCAGCTCGCTCCGCAACAACTCGCCCGGTCGGGCGAGGCCGGCGGCACGGCGGTGCGCACGGTCCACACCGCCGCGCGCATCCCGCTGCCCGACCTGGAGACCCGGATCGCGGCGGCGGTCGAGGCGCACGAGATCCTGCGCACGCGGTACACCGGGATCGCGGGGCTGCGCACGCTCGTCCAGGTGGTGGATCCGGCGGGTCCCGTCACGATCGAGCGGCCGGAGACGGGACCCGCCGTGCTCCGGGCCGGCGCGCTGACCGTCGAGCACGAGCTCCGCCCGGACGGCACGCGGCTGGTCCTCACCCTGCCGCGGCTGAGCGTCGACGACGCGTCCTGGAGCCGGCTCGCCGGCCTCCTGCTGGAGGACGGGGCCGGTGGCGCCGCGGGCGGGGGAGAGGTGCTGCAGTACGCCGACGTCGCCGCCTGGCTCGGCGAGGTCCTGGAGCAGTCGGCGCGGCCGGAGCCGGCCGGCGGGACGGCGCGGCGACCGCCGGAGCCGTCCTCGGCACTGCCCTTCCTCAGGCCCGCCGGCTCCGGGAACGAGGCCGGCGGGCCGCCGGCGAGTGTCTCGGCCGTCGTCGAGGGAGCGGAGCTGGAGCGGCTGGACGCGCTCGCCGAGCGCTGCGGCGTGAGCGAGGCGGCGCTGCTGCTGGCCCTCTGGCGCGCGCTGTACGGACGTTTCCGCCGCGACGCCGACGACCGGGTCGTGGTGCTGGCCGACGGGCGGTCCACCGAAGGCATGGAGGACGTGCTCGGCCTGCTGGAGCGTCCGGTGCCGGTACGGCTGGAGCTCGCCCCGGACACCCCGGTCGCCGAGGCGCTGGGGGCGGCGCAGGCCGCGCTGCGCTCCGTCGCGGCGATGGAGAACCAGGTGGACCCGGGGAACGCGGCCTCGGACCTCGCTTCGGGCGGTGGTGAGCTCTCCTACCGGTACCGCGAGGACCGGTGGGCCGATCAGTTCTCGGCCCCCACGCCGGTGGACGGAGCTCCCGGCCCGCTGCACCTCGACTGCCTCCGCGGGCCGCGGAGCCTGCGCCTGACCTTCGCCGGCGCGGCCGGGCGGATCGCGCGGGCCGACCTGGACATCGTCGCGCAAGCCTTCGGGCACCAACTGGCCGATGCGCTGGCCGGGAACGCGGAGCGCGTCGTAGGCACCCTGCGACTCACCGCGCCGCCCGTGCCGGCCGCGCCGCCCGCGCCGCCCGCGCCGGTCGTGCCGGTCGTGCCGGTCGTGCCGGTCGTGCCGCCCGCGCCGGTCGCGGCTGTAGGGCCGTCCGCGCGGCACGCCCCGGTGCTCGAACGGTTCCTTGAGCAGGCCGGCCGCGTTCCCGAGCGGCCGGCGCTGCGCTGCGGCGAGACCGTCCTGTCCTACCGGGACGCGGCGCTGCGCGCGGACGCGGTGGCGCGCCTGCTGCGCGAGCACGGGGTGCCGGCCGGGCAGCGGGTCGCGCTGCTCGCCCCGGCCTCGGCGGAGACGGTCGTCGCGATGCTCGGGATCTGGCTCGCCGGCGCGGCGTTCGTCCCCATCGACCCCACGTGGCCACGGCAGCGGATCGAGACGATCCTCCGCGAGGCCGGCCCCGCGCTGCTGCTCACCCCCGGCCGGACGCCCGACCCGGGCACCTCCGTCCGCACGGTCCCGACCGCCGACGCGGTCGTCGGCTCCGAGCCCCCGGCGCCGGGCGGCGCCGGGGCGGCGGGCGCGGCCTACGTGATCTTCACCTCGGGCACCTCGGGGGTGCCGAAGGGCGTGGTCATCGGCCATGAGCAGGTGGCGCACTACGCCGCGGCCATCGGCGGGACGCTCGGCCTGCCCGACGGCGCCGAGTTCGCGGCGGTCTCCACCCTCTCCGCGGACCTCGCCTACACCGCGGTCTTCCCGACCCTGGCGAGCGGCGGCTGCGTCCAGCTCATCCCGGCCGAGACCGCCACCAGCCCCGCCGCTCTCGCCGAGTGGCTCCAGGCGAATCCCGCGGCCGCGATGAAGCTGGTCCCCTCGCACCTGGCGGCGCTGCTGGCCGAGGCGGCCGACCCGCTCGCGCTGCTCCCGCACGAGGCGCTCGTGCTCGGCGGGGAGCTGCTGCCGCGCCCGCTGTACGAGCGGCTGCGGCAGATCGCGCCGTCACTGCGCGTGTACAACCACTACGGCCCGACCGAGACGACGGTAGGCGCCTCGTGCGTCGCGGCGGACGACGCGTTCGACGAACGCTGCCCCTCGATCCCGGTGGGCGACGGCCTGGGAGCCAACACCCTGACGGTGGTGGACGAGGCGGGCGCCCCGCTGCCGCCCTGGTGCCCCGGCGAGGTGGTGATCAGCGGACCCGGCGTGGGGCTCGGCTACCTCGCGCGGCTGCGCGCAGGGCTGCCGGGCTTCGGCGACGCCGGCACCGCGGACGGCTACCGGACCGGCGACCTCGGGCGTCTGGTGCCCGGCGCGGGCGTGGAGATCCTCGGCCGGATCGACGACCAGGTGAAGCTGCGGGGATACCGCGTCCAGACCGGCGAGATCGAGGCGCTGCTCGCCGCGCAGCCCGGGGTCGCCGCCGCGGCCGTCGTGGCACGCACGGACGACCACGGCCTGGTGACGCACCTCGACGCCTACCTCGTCGGCGCCGCCGGGGCACAGGCACCCTCGATCGAGCGGGTACGGGCGGCCGCCGGCGACCTGCTGCCGGCCGCTCTGGTGCCGACCGGCTGGCAGGTGCTGGAGCGGCTTCCGCTGACCGGCAACGGCAAGCTCGACCGCCGGGCTCTGGCCCCGGTCGGGCCGGCGGAGGACCGGGCCGGCCGGCCGCGGGACTCGGTGGAGCTGCGCCTGCTGGCGATCTGGTCCTCGGTCCTCGACCAGGACGTCTCGTCCCCGGACGCCGACTTCTTCGCGCTCGGCGGGCAGTCGCTGCGGGCGATCAAGCTCGTCGCCCGGATCAACAACGCCTTCGGCTGCCGCCTGCCGATGTCCGCGGCGTTCAGCGCGCCGACCGTCGCGGCGATGGCGGCGCTGGTGCGCGAGAGCGGGGCCCAGGACTCGAACCTGGTCCCGCTGCGCGCTGCCCGTGAGCCGCGGGGCGGGGCCCCGATCTTCTGCGTCCACCCGGGCAGCGGCAGCACGCTGAGCTACTGGGAGCTGTCCCGCGCGCTGCCGGCGGACCGGCCGGTCTTCGGCGTCGAGGCCGGGGAGCTGCACGGCGGGCCGCCACGGCAGGGCTTCACGGCCACGGCCGAGGAGTACGCGGCCACCATCGCGGCCGCCGCCGGTGACGCCGCGCCGGTGATCGTCGGCTGGTGTCTCGGCGGGGTCATGGCCTACGCCACGGCCCAGGCGCTGCGCCGGTCCGGGCGCGAGGTGGCCCGGGTGGTCATCATCGACGGGGCCGTCCCTGACGGCGGCGACGGGCCCGTGCCCGACGGCGAGGACGGCGCCCTGGCGCGGCGGCCCGCCGATCACCTCGTCCGCCGCTTCGCCCTCCACCACGAGCTGGACCTGCCGCCCGGTCCGCTCGGCGACCGGGAGCTGCTGGAGGCCATGCGGCGTGCCGGGCGGCTGCGCCCGGACGCCGGTGTGCCGGAGCTGCGGAGCCTGCTGGACGTCTTCGCGAACAGCCTGGCCGCCCTGGACCACCACTTCGCGCAGCGGCGCGAAGGACTCGACCGGCCCGACTTCCCGGTGCTGCTGGTGCGGGCCGAGCCGGCCGGCGAGCCGCCGGAGCCGGACCGTACGCGGGGCTGGGGACCGGTGGTCGGTCCGGAGCTCGGCCTCGCCTCGGTGGCGGCGACCCACCACGGCATCCTGCGACAGCCTGCGGTCACCGAGCTCGCCGAGCTGATCGGGCGGGAGTTAGGCGCATGACGCAGGAGACGAACGCCTTCACCGGATACGAAATGAGGACAGACCACATGAACGAAGCGACTGCGGCGTTGCCGGGGCCGCGTTCCCTCCGGGGCGCGACCCGCCGATCGGTGCCGGCCCCCAGCGGGGACGCGGTGACCTTCGGGTTCCTGCCGGAGGCGCCGTCGGCGCCCGCCGTCATCACGCCGGCCGGCCCCGGGGCCGATCTGCCCGGCTGGCTGCGCGAGAACCGTGAGAAGGTCGAGGCCCTGCTGCTGCGGCACGGCGCGGTCCTGCTCCGGGGCTTCCACGGCGGCTCGGTGGAGAAGTTCGACCAGGCCGCCTCGGCGTTGTGCGACACCCTCTTCCGCGAGTACGGCGACCTCCCGAAGGAGGGCGAGTCGGACCGCGTATACAAGTCGACCCCGTACCCGGAGGACCTCTCGATCCTCTTCCACAACGAGAGCTCCCACCTGCCGCGGTGGCCGATGCGCCAGTTCTTCTCCTGCGTCGTCGCCCCGCTGACCGGAGGCCAGACGCCGATCGTGGACTGCCGGACGGTCCTCGACCGGATGCGGCCGGAGCTGGCCGAGGAGTTCGCCACCAGGAAGCTCCGCTACGTCCGCAACTTCATCGAGGGCGTGGACGTCAGCTGGTCGCGGTTCTACGGCACCGACGACCCCGCCGAGGTCGAGCGGAAGTGCGCAGAGGAGGGGACGAGCTTCGAGTGGACGCCGGAGGGCGACCTGCGGACCTCGCGCCAGGCCGACGCCGTCCTGCGTCACCCGACGACCGGCGAGAGGGTGTTCTTCAACCAGCTGGCGCTGCACCACCCGTCGGCGCTGGACCCGGAGACCCGCTCGTCGCTGGCCGAGCTGGGCGGCGAGGACGGCATGCCCCGCAACGTCTTCTGGGGTGACGGCGGCGTCATCGACGACGCCGTGGTGGCCGAGGTCAGGGAGCTGATGGACCGGGAGGCGGTCGCGTTCACCTGGCACGAGGGCGACGTCCTCGTCATCGACAACATGCTGGTCGCGCACTCGCGCAGCCCGTTCACCGGGCCGCGGAAGATCGTCGTGGCGCTGGGCGACATGACCGGTGGCACCGATGGGCGCTGACCTCCGCGGAGCGCGGTCCGGAGAAACGCAGTCAGAGGAGGGACCCCCGATGTTCCAGCCCGACATCCCGAAGATCCTGGAGATCCACGCCGCAGAGCGGGCCAAGCGGAAGCGGCCGGACGGCACGGCGCAGTACGTGCTGCTCAGCGAGGAGCACACGCACCTGGCCGCGGACCCGTTCACCGAGCGGATCGAGCGCGAGCCGGTCCGCGACCACGTCACGGTCGCGGTGATCGGCGCGGGCTTCGCCGGCCTGATCACCGGCGCGCGCCTGAAGGAGGCGGGGGTCACCGACGTCCGGATCGTCGAGAGCGGCGGGGATGTCGGCGGGACCTGGTACTGGAACCGGTATCCGGGGGTCCGGTGCGACGTCGCGTCCCTGATCTACCTGCCGTTACTGGAGGAGACCGGGTACATGCCCACCGAGTGGTACTCCTCCGGCGAGGAGATCTTCGAGCACTGCCGGCGCATCGCCAAGCACTACGACCTGTATGACAAGGGACTCTTCCACACCCGGGTGACCGATCTGGAATGGGACGAGACGGCCCGGCGATGGACGGTGCGCACCGACCGCGGCGACGAGTTCACCGCGCAGTTCGTGAGCTACGGGCTCGGCCACCTGTCGGTGCCGAAGCTGCCGGGGGTCCCCGGCGTCGAGACGTTCGCGGGGCACATGTTCCACACGAGCCGATGGGACTACGCCTACACCGGTGACCCTGACGGCGGGCCGCTGGACAACCTGCGGGACAAGCGCGTGGCGATCATCGGGACCGGCGCCACCGCGGTGCAGGCCGTTCCGGAGCTGGCGACGGCGTGCCAGGAGCTGTTCGTCTTCCAGCGCACCCCGTCCGCGGTCGAGGTGCGCAACAACCGCCCGATCGACCCGGAGTGGTTCGCCCGGATCGCCACGCCGGGCTGGCAGCGGCGCTGGCTGGAGAACTACGCGGACAACATGACCGCGGCCGTGTCGCCGCGGGAGGACCTGGTCGACGACAGCTGGACCACGCTGGCCCGGCTGATGCGCGACTCCGGGGGCGAGGGGCCGAGCACGGACCCGGACGCGCCCGAAGGGGTCAGCGGCGAACTGTTCGCCGACCTCAGGAAGATGGACGAGCTCCACGCCCGCATCGACGCGACGGTGAGGGACCCGCGGACCGCTGAGCTCCTCAAGCCCTGGTACCACCTCCCGTGCAAGCGGATCACGTTCCATGACGAGTTCCTGGACGCCTTCAACGTGCCGACCGTGCACCTGGTCGACACCGACGGCAAGGGGCCCGAGCGGATCACGGAGCGGGGGGTCGTCGTCGCCGGCGTCGAGTACGAGGTCGACTGCGTCATTTTCGCGTCCGGGTTCGAGGTCAACACCGCGCCGACCCGGCGGGTCGGGTTCGACGCCGTCGGCCGCGACGGCGCGCGGCTCTCGGAGTACTGGGCCGACGGCATGCGTACCATGCACAGCATCCACGTGCACGGGTTCCCGAACGCGTTCCTCGTGCAGCCGGCCACGGGGGCGATGAGGTTCTCCAACGTCTCGCACATCCTGATGGAGTCCGCCCAGACCGTCGCGACGGTCATCGCGCACGCGGTCAGCGAGGGCATCGGCGTCGTCGAGGTCACGCGGCAGGCGGAGGACGACTGGATGCAGAACGTGGGCGTGGACGAGGGATGGGCCTCGTTCCTGACCTCCGACTGCACCCCTGGCTACGTCAACAACGAGGGAGGGGGGCTCGGCGCGTTCTCCCTCTTCCAGGACTATCTGAGCCCTGACGTGATGACGTTCTTCCGGATCCTCCAGGAGTGGCGTGACGCCCGGGAGTTCACCGGCCTGGAGTTCCGCTGACCGCCTCCGCCGCGCATGAGGGGGGTCCTGGGAAAGTGCCCCACCAGGCCGAGGCCATCAGGGTCTTGTTCGCGGACGTCCTCGGTGTTCCGGACGTCGGGCCCGGCGACCACTTCCTCCGGATCGGCGGGGATTTCGCGGCGGCGAACCGGCTCGTCGGCCGGATCCGCGCCGAGCTCGAAGTGGAGCTGACCCTGCGGGACTTCCTCAAGGACCCGACACCGGCGGGGCTGGCCGCGCGCCTCGACACCCAGCCCCTGGTCCCGGCCCCGGCCCCGTCTCCGGCCCCGTCTCCGGCCCCGGCCGTGCTCGACGACGCCGGCCCGGCCGCGCCCGCCGGCGCGGACAACGCGGCCGTCCACGCCGAGATCACCGCGCGGCTGCGCCGGATCACTCCAGCTCCCGCGCCGCCCCCGGCCGCCACCTCCGCCGGCCGCTCGGCGGACGCCTTCGTCGCCACCTCCGCCGGTCGCGCGAGCGACGCCGACGCGCCGGTGTTCCTCACCGGCGCGTCCGGCTTCGTCGGCGCCTTCGTGCTGGCCGACCTGCTCGCGCGCGGCCGCCGGGTCACCGTCCTGCTCCGGGGCGGTACGGCGCGGCGCGGCGCGCTCATCGACGGGCACCTGAAGCGGCTCGGCCTCTGGCGGGACGACTACGCGGCCGGGCTCGACATCGTGGCCGGCGACCTCGTGAAGCCGGCACTCGGCCTCGACCGTGCCGCCTACGACGAGCTGGCGCGGAGCGCGGGACAGATCGTGCACTGCGCGGCGTGGGTCAACCACGTCCTGCCCTACGCCATGCTCGCCGACGCCAACGCGCACAGCGCCGCGGCGATCCTGGAGCTCGCCGTGACCGGGCGCCGCAAGCCGGTGACCTTCGTCTCCACCAAGGGCGTGCTCTCCCCGGCGCACCACCCGCCGGGGACCGAGATCGCCGCCGGACCCGTGGTCGCGCTGCCCCCGGACCACGACGGGTACGGCCGCTCGAAGGCGGTCGCCGAGGCGTACTTCGGCCGCGCCGCCGAGCTGGGGGCCTCCGTGTCGGTCGTGCGCGTCCCCGGCGTCTTCGGTGACCGCCGCGCGTACCAGATCCAGCCGAACGACGCCGTGTGGAGCTGGACCAGGTCCATCCTGCTGACCGGGCGCTACCCGGCCAGCTACGACCTGCCCGGCAACGAGCTGCTCCAGGCGCTGCCCGCCGACGTGGTGGCGCACGTCGTCCTCGATCTCGCGCAGCCGCGGGAGGAACCGGGCTGCCGCTTCGTCAACGCCGTCCCGAACCGGGTGTGCGGCACGCGCGACTTCGTCGCCGGCCTGCGCGAGGCGGGGCACGCGGTCGAGCCGATGGACGACCGCGAGTGGCACCTGGCGGTGAGCCGCCTGGACGTCGACGACGTGTGGGTCGCCGCCGTGGCAGGCGAGCTCGCGACAGTGCCGGGGATCGACCTCCCGCAGCGGTTCCCCCGCTTCTCCGCCGAGGGCGAGCCGGCCGTGTCGAAGGCCGTCGACGCGGCGGCGATCTCGACGCCCCAGGACGTGGCCGGGTACATCCGGTCGCTGGGGAAGGCGACGACCGGCGGCTGACTCCGTACTGGCCGCCGGCCGCGGCCGGGGATCACCCGGCCGGTCCCGAGCCGGTCTCAGCGTCCGAAGTAGACCGTCTCGTGCAGCGGCCCCTGCGCGAGGAACGCCCGGACGGCGCGGTGGTGGTCCTCGGTCCGGGCCACCGCCCCGCTGATCCGCGGTTGCACCGCGTCGGCCTCCGCGACCCCACCGTCCCGGACAGCGGCCAGCACCCTCTTCGTCGCCGCGTGCGCCCGGGTGGGGCCGTGGGCCAGCCGCATCGCGTACGCGCGCGCCTGGTCGGCGAAGGCGGCCGGATCGAACAGCGCGTCGACCACTCCCCAGTCGGCGAGCGTGCTCGCGCGGTAGAAGTCACCGGTCATCACGAGCTGGGCGGCGCGGCTGCGCCCGGCCCGCGCGGCCAGCCGCTGGAGGCCGCCCATCGAGGGGACGAACGCGACGCGACGCTCGACGAGGCCGAACCGGGCCGTCCTCGTCGCGAGGACGAAGTCGCAGGTCAGGGCGATCTCGAAGGCGGCGGTGAGGGTCAGCCCGTGCGCGGCGAAGACCGTCGGGCACGGCAGCTCCTCCAGCGCCCTGACGGTGCCCAGCTGCTCCGCCCAGAACCGCTCCGCGCCGTGCCGCGACAGCTCGTCGAGGATCGTGACGTCGAGCCCGGTGCTGACCACCCGCCCGTGGGCGTTGATCAGCAGCGCGCGGGGCGGGTTCCGCGTGAGCCAGTCCGTCGCGCGACGCCAGCAGTCGAGCATGGTGCGGTCGAAGACGTTCTCCGGGGGCCGGTCGATGGTCAGCACCGCGAGCGGGCCGTCGAAGGACAGGCGCAGCGGAGGCGCGTCGCCCAACGGCGGGCCGGCCGGGCCGGTGAGGTCGCGGGCGGCGGTCATGGCCGGACCGCCCGGAAAATACTGATCGCGTTGTTGCCGCCGAAGCCGAAGGCGTTGTTCTGGACGTGGCGGACGTCGGCCGTGCGGGCTGTCCCGGTGACGAGGTTCAGGCCGAACTCGACGCGGTCGGCGTCGGTCGCGGTCGGCGGGACCACGCCGTGGCGGAGCGTGAGGCAGGAGGCGACCGCCCCGGCCGCGCCGGCCGCTCCCATGAGGTGCCCCACCGTGCCCTTGATCGCGGTGACCGCGGCCTGGGGATAGCGGGAGGTGAAGAGCTTCCCTTCCACCTCGTCGTTGATGACGCTGCCGGTCCCGTGCGCGTAGATGACGTCGATGTCCTCGGGGCGGATCCCGGCCCGGGCCAGGGCGGCTTCGTGGCAGGCCGCCACGCCCACGGGATTGAGCGCGGTGGGATGGCTCGCGTCGTTGCCCACGGCCACGGACAGGAGCTCCGCCCACGGGGTCACGCCCTCGCGCAGCGACCGCTCGCTCTGCAACACGAGTATCCCCGCCCCCTCGGACGGGGTGACGAACCGCCGCCCGGCGGCGAACGGGCGGCACGGCTCGGGACCGATGGCCTGGATGCTGTTGAACCCGATGATGTTCTTCATCGAATAGGCGTCCGCGCCGCCGACCACGGCGACGTCGCAGACGCCCGCCTGGATCATGTCCACCCCGCAGGACAGGGCGACGTTGGCCGAGGCGCAGGTGTTCTGCACGACGAACGCCGGGCCTGACGTCCCCACGGCGAGGGCGACGGCTTCGGCGACCGAGTAGCTGGAGATCCGCGCGTCCTTGGTGTCCCCGGTCCCGGCGACGGCGGCCTCGAACTGGTCGGCCTGCCCGTCGCTGGTCCCGACGCACACCATGGCGGAGCCCAGCAGCGGGTCGTCCGGCGCCAGCCCCGCGTCGGCGAGCGCGTCCAGCGCGCAGGAGACCGCGTAGGCGGAGGCGGTTCCCGCGAACGGGACGCCGGCCCGCCAGGCCCTGGCCCGGGCCGCTTCGGCCGCCGCGGCCGGCACCCGGCCGCCGAGCGTGCCGGGTCTCATGCCGTCGTAGTGCGGGCTGAGCTCCGTGAAGCAGGGCTCGGCATCGCACAACGTGCGCCAGAACGCGTCGAGGCCCGGGCCGCTCGGCGCGATGACGCCCATCCCGGTGACGAAGATGCGTGATGTGGAGGGGCTCACCGTTCGCTCCGTCCCGGATCGGTGGTGTGGTCGGACATGCGGGTCACGCGCACCGCCGCGCGCTGTGCCGGCGACTTCCGGCACTCCAGGACCGCCGTGTCGCCGACGGGAAGGTCCAGGATCCGCCGCAGGAAACGGCCCAGGGCGAACGCTCCGTTGCGCTCCGCCGGATCCGCGGCGTCTCCCGCGCACGCACCGTGGACGCGGTGACCCGGCGGGTCCGCGGCCGTGGCGGGACGGAAATCGAAGACGGCGGAGAACTCGTCGCCGCGGGCGAGCACGGCGTGCGCGATACCGGACCGGCAGCCCAGCTCGGGCTCGTGCCGCAGCGCGTCCGCCCGCGTCTCCGCCGAGTACATGTCCCCGACCAGCAGCCGGCACACCGAGCCCGGCGACCGGTCCAGCGTCGCGTGAGCCTGCCAGAACGCCATGACCGGGGTCAGGAGGTGTGCGCCCAGAGTGAGGTTGGCGCCGGTCGCGCCGGTGGCCATGGCGACGGAGGCCGCCGCCGCGCCGGAGATGGCTTGCGGGAAAGCCTGGGGCGACAGGCGCCGGCCCAGGCGCGGCGCGTCACGTTGGAGGCCGGCGAGGGCCTGGGCGTTGCCGTACTCGGTGCCGACGATCACCGTGTCGCGCGGGCGCTCGGCGGCCGCGTCCGAGCTGCGGGCCGCGTAGAGACACAGGCGGGTGAACGAGTCACGGAACCGGTCACCCGCGGTGCCGACCACCCTCTCGATGTCCTCGGCCTCCGGCAGCGGCTGCTCGCCGTCCCCGCGGTCCGCGGCGTAGATCTGTACCTGGTCCACGCGGAAGGTCATGGTCACGACGAGACCTCGCGGCCTGTCCCGCGCCGGCTCGCGGACCTCGCTGAATGTGTGTCTATTTGCACGGCGGCTGGCCTTCCTTTATTCGGTGCCGAAAATCAACATTCCCAGCGGGGGAGGGCGTCACGTCAATGCCCGGCGGCCCGCGCGGAGGGGGCGGATCGAATCGTTGACCCTTTCTCGGGCCCGCAATTAGGATCCGAAAGTAATCGATAACCAGGTGTTCAGCGTGTTGTACGCTGTTCTGCGAGGGGTGACCGCATGAACAAGAAGTTCGAGGAAATTGTCAGGTCGGTCGGCGAGCTTCCGGAATCTGTTGTCATCGACGAGACGCAGACATTCGAAGCGGACCTCAATATCGATTCGCTGAAGCTGCTGGATGTCATCGTCAATGCCGAGGCCGAGTTCGGGGTCGAGATCGAGGACATCCACCGGTTCACCACCGTCGGCGAGTTGTGGCGGCACATCGAGCTCCTGCAGGCCGGGGCCCAGGTCTGACATCGCGCCCGCCGGCCGCCCCCGGCCGGCTCGGGCGTCTCGCCGGCGAGACGCCCGAGCAGGGCCCGGGCGCTGCCGCGCCGGCGCGGCCCGGCCTCATCCCGTCGCGATCCGGTGGTTCGCGTCCCTGGAGCCGCACACATCGTTCAGCTGCTTGAGATACGCCAGGCCCGACAGGACCTCGTCCGTGGGCAGGCCGAAGTCGATGAGGCAGGCGATCTCGTCCACGCCGAGCTCGGCGAGGCGCGCGACGACCTGCTCGCCCTTGGCGACCGAGCCGAGCAGCCCGACGTTGTCGAAGTAGTGCTCGAAGGAGCGCTCGACCAGCAGGTCGATCTCGTCGGCCCCCAGGCTCTCGGTGCTGAGGTCCGACGCCAGGATCAGGCCGAGGGAACTGCGCAGATAGTCCGTCAGCGGCGGCCTGACCACCTCCCGGACGGCCTCGGTGTCCTCGCCGAGGAACGTGTGCACCATCACCACGACATGTCCCCGCCAGCCGGCCGGACCGGCCTCCGCCGCGGCCTTCCGGTACTCGGCGATCTTCTCGCCGACCTGCTCGACGCTCTGCCCGAGCAGGTGGGTGAGGATCCCGGCGCCGATCCGGCCCGCGCTCCGGAAGGTCTCGACGTCCCCGACGCTGCTGATCCACACGGGCAGCTCGGCCTGCACCGGGGGCGGGAACGAGCGCACCTTCGTCGGGTTCCCCTTGCCGTCGGCGACCTCGACGGGTTCCCCGCGCCACAGCGCCCGCACCTGCTCGACCCGCTCGAACATCTCCGCCCGGCGATCCGCGTAGGCCGACGGGTTCAGCGCGAAGTCGGTGGCGTGCCATCCGGAGGCGAACGAGATCCCGGCGCGGCCGCGGGAGATGTTGTCCACCACCGACCATTCCTCGGCGATGCGCAACGGGTGGTGCAGCGGCGCCACGACGCTTCCGGCCCTGATCCCGACGCGGTCGGTGATCGAGGCGATCGCCGCGCCGGTCACCGAGGGATTCGGATAGGTCCCCCCGAAGGGATGGAAATGGCGCTCCGGGGTCCACACGGCGTGGAGCCCGTTCTCGTCGGCGAAACGGGCGCCGTCGAGCAGCAGGCGGTACCGGTCGTCCTCGGCGGCACCGCTGTCGTTCGCGAAGTAGAAGAGGCTGATATCCATTCTGCTTTCCCCCTGGATTTTCACGGTGCCACGCGCGAGAGTGCGTTTGTCCGGTCGGTCCGGTGCGGATATCCGGCGCCGTGCTGGAGCGGTATGCGCGACCCTAGATGCGCGCGGCGCCGGACATCAATCGACCCGTGGCTCCCCGGTGATCCCGGGCGCGGGGTCTTGTCTCGCTGGCGAGACAGGCGCGACACGTGCTGCGGCCCGCCGGGTGCCGTCGTGCCGTCGGCAAGGGTTTCCGGCACCGGCGTAGGGGTGCTTATAGTCGGAGTGCTCATGATCGGGGTCCTTATAAAGGAGAGCCGTGGCCAGTCCGTTCGAAGACGAAGAAGGCGCGTACGTGGTCCTCGTCAACGCCGAGAACCAGCACTCGCTGTGGCCCGCGGTCGCGGCGGTGCCCGCCGGCTGGACGGTCGTGCACGGTGAGGACACCCGCCAGAGCTGCCTGGAATACGTTTCCGCGAACTGGACGGACATGCGCCCGGCCAGTCTGATAAGGGAGATGGCCGATGAGCCGCGGTAGCGAGGTGATGGGCGCGTGACCGCCGAGGGTGAGTTCCGCAACGCCATGGACGAGTTGGTGGTCGCCAATGTGCGCAAGCTCCTGGGAAACCCCGACATCGGCCTCGGCGACGACTTCCTGGCCGCCGGCGGCAACTCCATCGTCGCGATCCGCCTCGGGCAGGCGCTGCGCGAGGAGCTCGGCCTGCCCAGGATCACCGGCGTCATCCTCAAGAACCCCGTGCTCAGCGACCTCAGCGACGCCCTGCGCGCCCTGGCCGGTGAGGCCGCCTGACCCGCCGCCCCATCCAGAAGACGAAACACGGGCGACGCGAGTAGCCCGTGTCCGACCATCGGCCAGGGAACCATGGACGAGGCTCGTACATCCCATCCGATCGCCCCGGAGGACTTCCGCACGGCGCTGGCGAACCAGGCCGCCGGCGTGGTGGTGATCACCACCCGGGTGGGCGGATCCCTGGCCGGGCTGACGGTGACGTCATTCACGTCGGTCAGCCTGGCGCCGCCGCTCGTCTCGTTCTATGTCGACGGCAATTCCGCGACGCTGCGCCTGCTGAGGGTGGCTCCGTTCTTCGCGGTCAACATTCTTGCCGGCCACCAGGCCGATGTCGCTCGCAGGTTCGCGGCCAAAGGGTTCGATCGATTCGAACCGGCCGACTTCTGGTACCCCTCCGAGATCTCCGGCCTGCCCCTCGTCAAGGGCTCGGCGGCCCGTCTCGTCTGCTCCTCGCGCGCCACGGGCGGCGGGGTCCTGCAGATAGGCGATCATCTGTTGCTGGTGGGCGAGGTGGTCTCCGCCGAGGTCGACCAGGAGAGCCAGCCGCTGCTCTACCGGAAAGGCCGGTTCGGCCACTTCGTGGACCACGATGTCGACCCTTCGGGAGTCCCGAGCGGACCGTAGGAGGGGACCGTAGAAGGAGCAGCGCGCATGAGGCGTGACATCGACGCCCGGGAGCACAGCCGTCACTGCCGCGGAACACGAGAGATCGGACGATGACCATTGCCGAGTACAGCGTCGACCTCCCGCCTGTTCGGACCCGCCAGGCCCGGCGCCTTGCACCTGCTCAACCGGCTGATGACGGCATCGCTGACCCGCGATCACGCGTCGGCCGCCGACATCCCCGAGCCGATCATGGCGACGTACTACGCCCGGCGCGCATCCGCCAGGCTGATCACCGATGAGGTGACCACGCCGCCGGCACTCCCCGGCTCGACCTTCACTCCGAACGGGCCCAGGCCGGGCGCCGTGCCCCGCGAGACGACCGTCGCGGAGATCCGCTCCATCGTGGCCGACTTCGCCGCCGCTGCCGGCGCTGCCGCCCGGCGTGCGATCGACGCCGAGCTCGGAGGGTGGAGGTACACGGCGGCCACGGCTCCTGCACCCACCATCCCTGCCGGAGGTCACCCACCACCGCGCCGAGGCCCGTGGCAGCCCGGCGGCTGGCCGCATCCGCTTCGCGGCCGAGGTGGCCGAGGCCATCGCCGCCGCGATTGGCCCCGCACGGGCGGGCTTGTGCACCGCCCGCTGTACTACGGCCAACGCCATGCACGATCACGGCATTGAGCGCGTCGATCCCGAGCTCGCCGGCGCGCCACTCGCCGTGTCGTTCTAGGAGGCTTTGGCGGGGCGGTAGACCAGGTAGAGCACGCCCGTGGTGAAGGTCTCGGACTTGACCAGCTCCAGGGGGACGGGCTGGTCCGCCTCGTCGAACAGGCGCTGGCCCTTGCGGACGGCGATGGGGTGGACCAGCAGGTGCAGCTCGTCCAGCAGCCCGGCCTGCAGGAGCTGGCGGATCACGGAGATGGAGCCGCTCATGGCGATCCGGCCGCCCGGCTCGTTCTTCAGCGCGGTGACGGCCTCGATCAGGTCGCCGCGCAGCAGCTCGGAGTTGCGCCAGGTGAACTCCAGGGCCTGGCGTGAGACCACGATCTTGCGGGCGTCACCCAGGGTCTTGGCGTAGCCGGCGTCCTCGCCGCCTTCCGCCTCGATGGCCGGCCACGCTCCGGCGAAGCTGTCGTAGGTCTTGCGGCCCAGGAGCAGGGTGTCGGCCGACTGGGCGGCCACGGCGGCGCCCATCTCGTCGTTGAAGTAGGGGAAGTGCCAGTTGCCGGGCTCCTCCACGACACCGTCGAGGGAGATGAACAGGCTCGCGGCGATCGTCCTCATGATGATGTTCCTCCAAGGTGGGGGCTGTCCGGCCCGGCCGTTTCTCGATGTGCTGACAGCCTCGCGCACCTGGCTTACCGAACTCTTAAGATCCTCCTCCCACCGTCCTGACGCGCGCCATAACACGACGATCCACCCAGGTACGGACCATCAGCACGCCCGAGCCGCCCTCGCGACCGCCTCGGCCCTCAGCCGGCTCGGCCGGCTCGGCCGGGAGGCGCCGCGGCGTAGGCGGTGGTGGAGGCCGTGATGCGGCGGATCGCGTGTTGCAGCTCGGCGATGGTCTCGTCGTCGATGCCCAGGGCCTGGCTGATGGCGGCCGGGACGTGCCGGCACCGGTCCTGCATCGCGCGCCCCTCGGCGGTGAGCGTGACCTCCACGGAACGCTCGTCGTCCGGGCGGCGTCGCCGGCTCAGCAGGCCGTGCGCCTCCAGGCGTTTGAGCAGCGGGGACAGGGTGTTGTAGTCGAGCCGCAGCTCCTCGCCCAGCTCGCGGACCGTCCGGCTCTCGTGCTGCCACAGCAGCACCAGCACCAGATACTGCGGGTAGGTCAGGCCCAGCGGCTCCAGCAGGCCGCGATAGACGGCGGTGATCCCCCGCGAGGCGGCGTACAGGTCGAAGCAGAGCATGGGAGACAGCGGGCTGGACTGGTGAGAGCTCGCCGGACGAGGCTCGGTCGCGGCCATGATCTCATCCTACCTCCCCTCCTACGCCTGCGATTTGGACGCGCACGAGGTATATGGGCGGCGGCGGCAACCGGTGACCGCCACCGCCCCACGGGCCTGGCTCAGCCCTTCAGGAAGGACAGCAGCGCCTCGTTCACCTCGGCGGCGTGCGTCCACAGCAGGCCGTGCGGGGCGCCCTCGATCTCGACGTACATGGCCCCGGGCAGCTGCCTGCGGAACTGGCGGGCCGTGGCGTCGATCGGCAGGATGCGGTCCGCCGTGCCGTGCACGATGAGCGCGGGCAGGCCGGAGGCGGCGACGGCGGCCACGTCGGCGCGGAAGTCGGTGATCCAGGTCGGCACCGCCGCCGTGGAGGCGTGGGCCGAGGCGCCCGCCGCGACGTTCCAGCTGCTCCGGAGCGCCGCCTCGCTGAGGCGGGTGCCGAGGTTCTCGTCGGTGTTGTAGAAGTCCGCGTAGAAGGTGTCGAAGTAGGCGTACCGGTCGGCGGTCGCCGCGGCCAGGATGCCGTCGAAGACCGACTGGTCCACGCCGGTGGGGTTGTCGTCGGTCTTGAGCAGGAAGGGCTGAAGCGAGGCGAGGAAGGCCACCTTGGCGAGGCGCGCCGTGCCGTACGTGCCGACGTAGCGGGCGACCTCGCCGCTGCCCATGGAGAACCCGGCGAGCACGACGTCGCGCAGGTCGAGCGTGCGCAGCACGATGTCGAGGTCGGCGGCGAACGTGTCGTAGTCGTAGCCCTTGGTCGGCCGGCTCGACCGGCCGAACCCGCGCCGGTCGTAGGTGATCACCCGGTGGCCCGCCTCCAGCAGGGCCGCGGTCTGCTTCTCCCAGGAGTGGCCGCTGAGGGGGTAGCCGTGGATCAGGACAACCGGCCGGCCGGAGCCGTGGTCCTCGTAATAGAGCTCGATGGGGGTGGTGTTCTCGGTGCCGACGGTGATGTAGGACATCGGTTTCTCCTGGTCGGGGCGGTTCCTTGCTGACGAGCATGACTGTACACGCTTAAATCGCGCGCGAGATAATCGCCTACGTGGTGATGTGCGGCACGTCCGGCCGGTTCCGCGGACGGGCGGCACCTCGTCGTTCTTCGGACCCGTTCGAGACCTACGGGCGGTTGATCGTGCGTGCCGCCGCGGCGGCGATCGTGGTGGCGAGCACCCAGCCCGCCACCGTGAGGGCCAGGGCGACGGCTTTTGCCGGGCCGACAGGGTCCCAGGCGGTGTCGTGGCCCAGGCTCACCAGCGGGATGAGCAGGTCGAGCGTGTACAGGAAGGGGTCCCACGTGGGATGTTCGTCGAGCTTGACCGGGCAGAGCCCTTCGGCCCCGGCCGGGGCGGCGCCGCACCGGACGGTGGAGAAGTACAGCGTGCCGAGGGCGAGCAGGACGGTGACGCCGATGGCCGCACGCCACGGCTGGTAGCCGTAACCGAGGACGAGGTCCTGGACCCGGCCCCACATCCGCTGGGCCAGGCCCTGCCCGGCCGCGGCTCGGCGGAGCTTCTCGCGCATCACCTGGCCGGCTTCCCGGTTCAGGCCGCAGGCGCGGTAGGCGGCGGCGAGCTGCTCGTACGGGTGCGGCGCGTAGATGTCGCCGCCGCGCCGCAGCCAGGCCAGCCGCTGGCGGGCCGAACGCGGGGGCAGCGGTTGCAGCCGTTCGTAGACGGCGCCGTCGAGCTCCGTTCTCGGCGCGTCCTGCGACAGGTCCCGCAACGTCCCGAGCCTGGCGTTGCGCAGCGACACCCGGCCCACGCTGCGCGGCGCGGGGGTCAGGACGGCCTTGCCGACCTGGGCATCGGACAGGTCGATCATCACCTCGTCCGCGGATGCGGCCCGCACCAGAGCTCCCGCCAGGTCGAGCTCCCCGGTGACGGTGCCGGCTCGCAGGCTGATCCGGCCGTTCACCGCGCAGGAGGCGACGCAGAGATGGCCGACGGTGGCCCGCTGCAACCAGATGCCCTCACCGGCCTGCGCGGCGAACAAGTCGATCCCGTTCACCTGGGCGCCGGCGAAGTTGAGCGAGCCTCCCACGACGAGTCCCGGGCCGGGTGGTTCTTCGTGCCGGGGCCCGTTGCGGCCGTTGAAGTCGCCGCCGAGGACGACCAGGTTGGCGTCGAGCGGGCCGCCGACCCGGGTGCGGTCCAGGTCGATGTCCAGGTCGATGTGGCTGCCCTGGATCCACACGTCGCCTTCGACCAGGGCGTCGCGCATCATGAACGTCCGCGCGCGCAGCACTTCGGCCGACAGCTCCGGCAGCCGGCACCCGTTCAGGCTCACGCTCTCCACCGAGGCCGGCGTGAGGTCGAGTTCGCTGTCCAGGAAGCACTCGGTCAGATCCAGGGCGCAGCCGATGACCGCGCCGCGGAGGTCGAGCCTGCCGGTGACGCGGGCGCCGGTGAGCCGCAGCGCACGCACCCGTCCCCAGGCCGGCGCGCGCCCGATCCCGGCACGGTCACCCTTCCTCCCGTCCGTGCTGTCGCCGGAAGGGCATCCGCTCCGCCGGCGTGGAAGCACCGAGGCCGGCGCGCCGCTTCCAGTACGCCAGCGCGTCGCGGGCGATGAGGGTGTCGGGATGGCCGGGCCCCTGCACCCGCCGCCGGACCGGCAGCAGCGCGGCGAACTGCTCGCGCGCCGATGCCGCGTCGCCGGCCTCGCCCGTCCAGCGGGCCAGCTCGTGCCGTGCGTTCAGGGTGGCCGGGTGGTCGGGTCCCTGGACGCGCTCACGGATCCGGATCAGGGCGGCGAACTGCTCGCGGGCCGCCGGCGCGTCTCCCAGCTTGCCGAGCAGGACCGCGAGCACGTGCCTGCTGCCAAGCGTCTGCGGGTGCTCGGGCCCGAGGACGCGCTCGCTGACGGGCAGCAGCCCCAGGAGTTGGTCGCGCGCCGCTTCCGGGTCGCCCGCCTGGCCGGTCCAGTAGGCGAGGTCATGACGGGTGCCCAGGGTGTCGGGGTGTTCGGGTCCCAGGACGCGTTCGCGGACCGGCAGGAGCGCCGCGGCGCCGTCACGGGCCGCCGCGGGGTCGCCGGCCTGCCCCGTCCACAGGGCGAGGGCATGCCGGGTGGCCAGCACGCGGGGATGGTCCGGGCCGTGGACGCCTTCCTGGAGGGGCAGGAGCGCGGCGAACTCCTCGCGCGCCGCTCGGGCATCGCCCGCGCCTCCCCGGTGGCCGGCGAGGTCGTGGCGAGCGGCGAGGGTGTCGGGATGCCGGGGGCCGAGGGCGGCGTGCAGGGCGGCGTGCCGGTCACGTTGCCAGGCGTGTGCGGTACGCGGGTCGCCGCTGGCGGCCAGGTACCGGATCGCCTGGAGCGTCCCGGCCGAGTCGGGGGCCAGGACGGTGCGGACATGGGGCAGGAACCGGGCGAACAGCGGCCAGGAGCCGATGTCCTCCGGGTCGGCCGGCAGGGCGGCTTCGAGCAGCCGGGCGGCCCGTTCGCGCAGCGCGTGGCGGTGCTCGTCAGTGAGCTCGGCCCGGATGACGGCGTGGACCAGGCGGTGCACGCCGACCAGGGGGTGTTCGAGCGTGTCGCCGGGACGGGCCCGTTCCGGCCGGGTGAGAGTGATCATGCTGTAGGAGGCGAGCAGGGCGACGGACTCGGCCACCTCCACCGAGGTGCCGAGCGCGCTCATGGGCAGGTCGGCGGAGGCGTAGCAGGCCAGCAGGCCCAGCAGTTCGACGGTCAGCGGGTCGCGGGCGGCCAGGGTGTGCCGGGTGACCTGCCACACGCGGGCGATCACGTGCCGATCGGCCTCGCCGGCCTCGCTCTGCCCGGGCGGCGAGGCGGCGTGCATCCGGCCGGGCGCCGCGGCCAGCAGACGCCGGTAGCCGGCCACCGTCATGCCGGGAGTCCCGGCGATGTAGCCGCCGGCCTGCACCAGGGCCAGCGGCAGGAACCCCAGCTCGTCGGCCAGGCTCTCCAGGTGCGCCGTCTCCGGGTCCGTGGTGCCGATCAGGTCGGTGAGCAGCGTCACGGCCTCCTGCGCGGACAGTTCGGGCAGCGGGATCCGGCCGCTGGTGGCGTCCCAGCCGGTCGATCGCCGGGAGGTGATCAGCACATGTCCCCGTTCCAGCCGCCCCAGATAGGGGTCCAGCTCGTGCGGGTCCTCGACGTTGTCGAATACCAGCAGCCACCTGCGGTGCCCGGCCAGCCAGGCCAACGCGTACGCGAACGCGTCCTGCTCCGCCAGAGGTGTCATCGGGGCCGTCCCGTCCTGGCCACGGGAGGTCACGGCCGCGGCCAGGGCCCGCCCCAGCTCGGCCAGCCCGCTCCTGACCCGGCCGGTGCTCTCCGCGGGGATCCACCAGATCAGCTCGTAGTCGTCACGGTGCGCGTGGGCGTACTGCAGGGCGAGCTCGCTCTTGCCGACGCCGCCCAGGCCGCAGATCGCCAGACTGACCACGCCCGCCTCGTCGCGCATGGCGGCAGCGAGCTGCCGCAGGGCGTGGTCACGGCCGACGAAGTGCCGGCCGGCCGGCCGGGGCAGCTCCACCATCCGCGGGGGCGGCTCCGGCACGCGGCCGAGCGGGCGAATCTGCACGATCAGGCCGATGAGCCCGACGACCATGCTGATCACGCTGGCACGCTGGTCCAGCAACGCCAGCACGTCATGGGGCAGCCCCAACACGTCGGCGAGGAACCCGGCCACCCCCAGCCCCAGCAGGCCCGCTGCGACCACCAGCAGGGTCCTCCGGGTCCGGCCCGCCGGCCGGCGTGCACGCCATAACCGCACGCTTCAAGCCTGCCCGGCGGGAGTCGTCCCGGCACCTGTCCGGCCGCGCCTTCCGCCGTCACGGGCGTACGGGCCGCAGTGGCCACGGCGCCCACCAGTTGGCGCGCCCTGCCAGCCGCATGACCGCAGGGACGAGGAGCGTGCGGATGAGGGTGCAGTCCACCAGGACGGCCAGGGCGATGCCGACTCCGATCATCTTCAGGACGACCAGGCTGGAGGTGGCCATCGATGACATGACGACGGCGACGATGACAGCCGCGGAGGTGAACAGCCGTCCGGTGTGCTGCAGACCGGAGGCGATGGCGGTGACGGTGTCGCCGGTGCGCCGGTACTCCTCGGTGATGCGGGACAGCAGGAAGATCTCGTAGTCCATGGACAGGCCGAAGGCGATGCAGAAGATGAGCGCCGGCATCAGGGCGTCGATGTTGCCGGTGACGGTGAAGTCGCCGACCAGCCGGCGCAGGTTCCCTTCCTGGAAGACGTACACCAGAACGCCGAAGGTGGCGGTGAGGCTGAGGGCGTTCATCAGCAGCGCCTTGAGAGCGAGGACCACGCTGCCGGTCAGCAGGGTCACCATGACGAAGGTGGTGATCGCGACGAGGGTCAGGGCCAGGGGGAGGGTGCCGGCGATGCCGTGCTGGATGTCGTCCAGTTGTGCTCCGGGGCCGGCGAAGGACACCTTGCCGGGGGCGGGCAGCCGACGCAGGCGCTGGACGATCTGGCTGTTCTCCACGGAGTAGGGCTCCTCGGCGGTGGTGATCAGCAGCCAGGTGCCGGCGGTGCCGGTGAACCGCCCCGCCGCCGCGGGCCGGCCGGCGGCACCGGCGATCGCGGTGGCCGTCGCGGTGCCGTGGGTGTAGGAGCCGGTGGCCGTGTCCACGCGGAGCACGCCGTCGGCGGCCGACATGCGCCGGGCGTAGTCGGCCAGGCGCGCGGCGGCCCGATCGGCGGCCCGGTCGGCGGCCCGGTCGTCGGCTGGGCCGGATGATGTCAGGCGCAGGTCGGGCAGGAGGGCCATGGTGGCGGCGACGCCTTCCTGCCCGGTGAAGTCCCGCCGCAGGGCCTGGGCGGACCGGGCGGCGGGGGCCTGGGGCGGCAGGACCCGGTCGTCGAGGGTGCCGAACCGGGCGTGCAGGAAGGGGCTGCCCAGGGCGATCAGCAGCGCGGCGGTGGGCACGGCCACGAACAGCGGCCGACGCGTGACGCCGATGGCCAGCCGGAACCACATCCCGCGCTCCACCGGCTCGGCACGGACGCGGTCTGCTCGCCACGGGCCGGGCACCGCGAGCCGGTTGATCCGCTCCCCGAGCAGGAGCAGCACGGCCGGCAGCACGATGAGGCTGGCGGTCGCCGACAGGATGCTGATCGTGATGCCCCCGATGGCGAAGGAACGCAACATGTCGAACGGGAACAGCAGCAGCGCGGTCATGGACAGGGCCACCGTGGCCGCCGAGTAGGCCATCGCCCGGCCGGTGGTGCGCATGGCCACGGCGATGGCCGCGTGGGCGTCGAGGCCGAGGGCCAATTGCTCCCGGAAGCGGGTGACGATGAACAGGCTGAAATCGACGGCGAGGGCGAAGCCCAGAGCGGTAGTGATGCTCATGGCGAACACCGAGATCTCGACGACTTCGGTCAGCAAGCGCAGCACTGCCATGGTGGCGACCACGGCGAAGGCGCCGACCAGCACCGGGAGCAGCGCGGCGACGAGGCTGCCGAACACGAGCAGCAGGATGACCAGGGTCAGCGGGGCGGCGATCAGCTCGCCGGTGCGGATGTCCCTCTCGCTGCGGTCCTGGGTTTCGACGCGGACCTGAGCCTCGCCGGTGGCGGCCAGGGTCAGGGGGCCGTACCGGCCGTTCAGGCCGTGCATGAGGCGGCGGGCGGTGTTGTTGCGTTCCGCGTTGTCACCCTTGAGGTGGATCAGGAGCCCTGAGCCCCGCCCGTCGCGGCTGCGCAGCATCGGTGAGCGATGCTGCCAGTAGGAGGTGACCTGGAGCACGCCGGGGTCGCGCGCGAAGCGGGCCGTGAGCTGTGACCCGGCCGCGGCCACGCTGGGAGTGTCCACCGGCTGTGAGGCGCGGGCGATGACGACGAAGTCGGCGTTGCCCGCGCCGAAGGCCCTCTGCAGGACGGCGTCGGTCTCCAACGAGGCTGATCCGGTCGGGATGATGTCGCCCAGGATGAGCCGGTCGTGCACGTCATGCCCGGTCAGGAGGGCGGCGATGAAGGCGACGACGGCCACGCAGAGCACGGCCCAGCACGACCGGCGGCGTGCCCGGCCGCCGGTGCCGCCGTCGCTCACGAGCGAGGTACCCGGCACGGGCAGGTCCTTTCCGAGGGGGCTCGGGGGTGGATTCATGCCAGACCGGCGCGTACCTGGCTCTCGGCGGCTCTGGCCAGCCTGGCGCGCCTTTCCCGCGGCCGTCCATGGGAGACGGGCTCCAGCGGCGCGGACAACCTCACCTCGGCGCGTAGGTGCCGGGTGGCGACCACCCGCATGAGGGAGACGTGGACGGAGTCGTCGCCGACCCACCCGCAGCGGGTGGAGGGAGTGTCGCCTTCGTAGTAACGAAGCGTGGCCGGGCACACCGCCGCGCCCGCGTCGAGGGCCGCCTGGAAGACGGCGGGGCGGAAGGGGCCCACGTCGGTCCCGCAGGACGTGGTGCCCTCGGGGAAGGCGACCACCATGTCGCCCTGGCGCAGCACCTCCGTGATCGTGCCGATGGCGGCCGGCAGCGCGGACAGCCGCTCTCTGTCGATGAACACGGTGCCGCTGACGGCGGCCAGGGTCCTGACCAGCGGCCATCGGCCGATCTCCTGCTTGGCGAGCGTGCGTGCGGGCAGGGTCGCCGTCACCACCAGCGCGTCGAGCCAGGAGACGTGGTTGGCCGCCACCAGCACTCCGCCTGCTGCCGGCACTCCGCCTGCTGCCGGCGTCCCGGCCGGCGGTGGGGATTCCGTACCGGGTCCGCTGATCCGTACGGTGACGCCCAGCGCCCGCAGGAGCAGCCCGGCCCAGCTCCTGATGACGCTCGCGCGCCAGGACCGAGGGGCCAGGCGCAGGGCGGGGGACAGGGACAGCCCTGCCAGCAGCACGGCCGTCCCGGCGCACAGGCGGGCCGTACGGCGTGCTCGGCCGGCGGCGCGGGCCGCCGGTGGGATGCAGGTCGCCGCCGAGCAGGGCGCGAGACGCAGCCACGGGTTGATCTCCACCTGGGGACCCGGACGTATGACGGAATGCGCGGGCTCCCGCCTGGTCACCACGCCGCCGGCCGTGAGGTGCGGCCACAGCGCTGGGCGGACACGGGCGGGAGCGGTGAGCGGGACGAGATCGGTCATGACGGGCTCCATGGCAACGACGTGGGTTCGGCCCGGCACCGACGACCGATGTCCGGCCGGAACCAGTGGTGAGCGTGGTCAGGCGGTCCGGTGTCTCCGGCGGCGCAGCTCCACGGCGGGCGGAAGGTTGCGCCAGATCGGTCCGAGCACCTGGATGTGGCTGAAGACCTCGTGCAGTTCCCGGCAGAACATCCGGCACGAGGGGGTCGGCCAGGCGGTGAGGGTCGTGATCGTCGTCATGCTTCCGCCCGGCACCGGGACGGACGGACCGGATCTCGCCGAGGACGCGCCGCCGCTGCGCCCGCGTCGGCAGGGTCCACGGCAGGGCGCTGACGACGGCGTCGACGGGCCCGGCTCCAGCGTCGTGGAGCAGACGTGTCAGTCGGGCGGCGTCTCCGGCGACCACCTGCAGCCACGGACGAGTGGCACACAGGTGACGCGCCAGCTCGGGATCGATCTCGACGGCGAGCAGGTGGCCGCGTCCGCCCGGGCGGAGGACAGGACGGGGGCAGAGGCGGGGGCGGGCTCGCGGTGGACGTCCCGTTCCTGCGGCGGGAGCGGCGGAGCGCGTAGCCCAGCCATGCCAGGGCGCCGACGGGGATGTCGATGGCGTAGGTGTAGAAGGAGTACAGCAGCGTGCCCGCGGCCGCCGGAGCGGCGGGCACTCCGAAGGAGACCAGCAACGCCGCGGTGCCGAGTTCGGTGACTCCCGACCCGCCCGGGGTGAGCGGCACGGTCGCCAGGAGGCGGTTGACCGCGAACACGGCGAGCGTCTCCCCGGGGCCCACGTGCGCGCCCATGGCGGCCAGGCATCCGGCCAGCAGGCCCGCCTGGAGCAGGAAGTGGCCCAGCATGCCCGCCAGGAGGCCACGCCAGCCGGTTCGCAGCACGCTCACCGCCGTGTTGCGTACCTCCACCAGCGCGCCCTCCGACGTGGCCGCCGACGCGCGCGAGCGGGGCAGGAGGCGCGCGGTCGTCCGGCTCAGGAACCGGTCAGCCGTCCGCGCAGGGCGCTCCGATCGCAGGGCGAACACGGTCGCCGTACCGATGGCCGCCAGGGAGACCACGATCATGACGCCGTGCCGCGCCCAGTCTTCACCGGGCAGGACCCCGAGCGGCAGCAGCGCGCCGAGTGCCGCGGCTGCCAGCGCGAGCCGCGCCAGAACCGACCACAACCCCGACACCAGCGCCGACGTCAGGATCGCCATGCTGCGATAGCCCCACGCCCGGACCATCGGGAAGGTGGCGGCGGTCCCCGCCGCGAAGCCGAACGGCAGGACATTACAGAACGTGATATTGGCCGCGTTCAGCACGAAGGCGCGGCCGAGCGTGAGCCCCGGCATCGAGGCGGCGAGCACGAACGCGTAGGACCACCACGCCCCCAGCCACAGCAGCGTGAGACCCAGGAGATGGGGCAGGCTGAGCCGGGCGAACCGCAGGCCGATCCCCTGCCAGTCCACACCCATGAGATAGGGAAGGACCACCAGCAAAGCCGGCGCGCTCAGGGAGGCGATGACCGTCAGGCACGCCCGGCCGGAGCCGCGTGCCCTGGCTCTGCGGATGGCGCCGTACATGATCGCGATCAACGTTCGCCGCCGCGTCTCGGATGGGGAACCAAGGAACCATCGGACCCGACCGTCGGCGGCCCGGCGGTGACCAAGTTGTCGGTGAGGCGGTACACGGCAGGGGCAGGCATGCTCTTCCTTTCGCCGGATTGGCTCCGACACTCACCTTTCCTAACTCTCTGTTACTTAATCGCTACTCTTCGTTTGCATCCGCCTCCGCCGTGGATGGAGGACTCCTGGCCGACAGGCGAGACGGTGGCCTGGAGGAGTGGGAGGCTTGGTGGATGCGTACCTGGTTCGAGCCCGACGAGGCCGAGGAGTTCGAGGCCACCAAGGACCTGCTGATCCGGCGGTGTGTCACCTGGGCGGAGGAGCACGGGCATCCGGTGGATGACCTGCTGCTCTCCGCCGCCGTCGACGCGCGGCACGAGAGCCGGGACGGCCGGCTGGCGTACTGGGACGAGGCGGGCATCAGGTTCTTCCTGCTGCGGTACGTGCCGTACGCGGTGACAGCGGCGCGGGAGGAGCTCGAACGAGCGCCGGAGGTGCTGCGGACGTACCTGCGCTATCTCGACGTCACGGGGCTCCGCGATCCGCGCGGCGCCACGCTCGCGGAGGCGGAGGGGATCATCGAGGGGGCGCGGGCGGAGTACGCGGCCGCGCTCGACGATCCGACGTTGCGGGGGCTGGCGACGTTCTGGGCGCACACGGCTCTTGAGCAGGGCGTCGATCTCACCGTCCCGGGGGCGTTCGAGCGGTTCAAGCGCGATCTCGACGCCGGGCGCGTTCCGTACGACGAGCAGGTGCTCGACCAGATCGTGGAGAAGCGCTTCCTGCACGGTGGCATCGGCGAAGAACGCGCTTTCCCGCAGCCGCCGGTCTCGCTGCCTCCCGCGTCCGAGCTGACGGAGGCCGCTGCGCGCAGCCGGATCGTTCAGCGGCTCATCGCCCTGGCCGGCTGGGTGGGTGAGGACGGTCGCGTTCTCACCGGCGCGGGCAATCTGCGCGTCGCCGACGCTCGGGAGGTGTCGGCCCTGCTGGGCACCGGCGAGGAGCGGTTGCGGGTCCGCAGCGCCACGGATCTGCCGCAGCTCAACCTGCTGCTCGCCTGGGCCAGGAAGGTGCGGCTGCTCCGTGTCAGCAAGGGCCGGCTGTTGCGCGTGGCCAAGGCCGCGCCCCTGCTGCGGGACCCGGAGGCGTTGTGGCGGCGGGCGTTCGAGGTGCTGCCGGAGCTGGGACGGGTGGTGACCGTGCCCGTCGCCACGTGGCGGCCCGAGCCGATCCTGGCCGAGGTCTTCGAGGAGATCCTGCCGGACGTGCTCAACTCCATGTACGGCCTGGCCGAGATGCCGGTCGTCCGGCTGGAGGAGACGGTGTGGCTGGCCTGCCAGGAGTACTTCGTTCTCGGCGAGGAGGAAGAGGGGCCGCGCGACCTCCGGCGGCGTGGGACCGCCGTGGACCTGGGGCGCATGTTCGAGGTCCTGGCCGAGCTCGGGGCTGTGGAGCTCTCGCGCGGTCCCGCCGATCCTCTCTTCGCGAGCGATCTCGACGACGAGGACCAGCCCCTGCCGCCGGACGCGGTCGAACGCCTGCGTGCCGCCCTCGCCGAGCCGGAGCTCCCGCTGGTCCGGCTCACTCCGCTCGGCGTGCGGGGCGTCCGCGACCGTCTCCTCGCCGAGGGTCGCGACGCTCCGCTCATCGGCGAGCTGGCCACCGCGCCGCCGGCCGGGCTGCTCGGGGTGCTCGCGCAGCACTACCCGCCGGAGGACGCCGTCGTGGAGCTCCAGGGATGGCTGGCCCGCCCGGGGCAGGACGTCGAGGGGTTGTTGCAGGCTGTACGGGATTGTCCGTTCCGTACGCGGGCGTGGGCGATGTTGCGGGTGCTGGCCGACGCCCTACCCGAACGGCGGCTCCTGCGGGACCTGCGTCACGACCCGGTCCTCGGGCCTGCCGTGTGGTCCCAGCTCGTCGATGCCGGGGAGCTGAGCCCCGAGGCGTTGAGCGAGCGGGAGAACCTGCTGATGGGGGCGGAGAACTTCCTGTCGATGCTGGAGCTCGCGGGGCCTGAAGGGCTGGTCGAGCAGCTCAGGAGCATGGGGGGCGGGGACGCGTACGAGTTCGTGGAGGCGATCCTGGCCTCGGGGCATCCCGATGTCGTGGGGTTGCGTGAGCTGCGTGAGCTGGTGGCCGAGCCGCTCCGCAGGACCGCCCGTCACCCTCTGCGCCTCGTCGCCACCCGGCCGCCGGGAGCCCGGGGCCGCAGGAAGAAGCGCAAGCGCTGATCCTGCCCGTCACCCGGCGGCGAAGAGCTTCTTCGCCCGCCGGGCATTGACCAGGCGCACGATCTCGTTCTCCCGCGCCGATCCCACCATGGCGGCGCTCGGCGCGGACGCCGTGACAGCCCGCGCAGGGCTCGCGGGTGCGGTGATCGTGGCCAGGGCGGCGGTCGCCGGCCACCCGGGCCGGGTCACGGTGGTCGGGCCGGACGGCGTGGGATTCGGCGCCCCCTGACGTCTCAGATCCAGCCCTGCTGCTTGGCGAGCAGGGCGCCCTGGAAGCGGTTCGCGGCGCCGAGCCGGTCGAGCAGCTCGGCCACGTGCCGCCGGTAGGTCCGCAGGCTCACGCCCATCTCCCTGGCCGCCACCTCGTCCTTGCGGGTGCTGGCCAGCAGGTACAACACCCGCCGCTCGCGCATGGTCAGGCCGGGCTCGGGGCAGGGTTCGAGGTCCTGCGCGTGGGCCCACACGCGCTCGAACAGGTCCGTCATCGTCGCGACGACTCCTGGCTGGGAGATCATCAGGGCGCTCCGGTCGCCGCCCTCGGGCTCGCTGGGGACGAAGACCACCGAACGGTCCACGATCACCATGTGCTGCCCGTCGCCGTCGATGATCCGGTGGTGGTCGCCGGCGCGGTGCAGGGTGACGCAGTGTTCCATGAGCGCCGGGTCGAGCAGGCTCTGGCGGGAGACGATGGTGCGCCGGCGGGCGCCCTCCCCGAGCCGCTGCAGGTGGACGGAGAGCCGGTCGGAGCCCGGGTGGTGGCGTTCGGGCTGCATGGCCAGCACTTCCTGGGCGTCGAGCGCGAGGGACCAGATGCGTTCGTTGATGCGGTCGGCGCCGTTGATCTGCTCGATGGTGACCGTACGGTCGGGCCCGCGCTGCTGCGCGCTCAGGAGGTACACCACCTCCCAGGCCGCCGAGATGCGGCGTTGCTCCGCGTTCGTCTCCAGCAGGCGCCGCCTGATCAGGCGGCTGATGCCGATCTCCGGCTCGACGGCGACAGGCCGGCCTGCCGGGTCGAAACGGATGAGGCCGAGCGCCGCGAGCCGCTGCAGGGTGGCTCGCAGGCCGTCCGGATCGCCCGCTGTCGTTTCGCGGCCGCTCAGGAGGTCGCGGTAAACGTTCTCATCGATGGCGGTCAGTCCGAGACTGCTGAGGCTCATGGGGCTCCCCGATGTAGCGAAAGGGGCCTGTGCGGCTGGTGGATCGCCAGTGACAGCAAGCTGCACGGCACTGCAGCTTGCTGTCGGCCCCGGCTGCTTACTTCAGTTGATCATTCGTGGTTATTGTCCAGGTGTCGGCGGCGCTGATCACCCAAATCGCGTATGTCGGCATTTGCCGGCATCCCCCACCGCCGGCTCGCACAAGAGGAGGATCCCTGTGTTCCGTGCACTCACCAAGATGAGCGATCGGCTGCTCAGCAGGTTGCTGCCCACCACCACCGCCGAGGCCGAGCCCTGCTGGTGGACCTCGACCGGCATCCGCTGCTGCATCTACGCCGGCCACACCTACTGCCGCTGAAGTCTGCGCGGATCAGCGGCATGGAGTACGTCACGCTGGCCGCCCGCTGCGCGCTGGGGATCGTCTTCCTGGCGGCGGTGGTCGGCAAGGTGCGCGGGCGGGCCGCGTTCGAGGCGTTCCGGCGATCGGTTCCGGCGTTCGTCCCCGCGTTCGTCCAGGCGTTCATCCGGGCGTTCATCCAGGCGGGCAGGGTGCCGGCCGCCCTGCCCGTCACGGTGGTCGCCGTCGAGTCGGCCACCGTCGTGCTGCTGACGGCGGAGTCCACGGCACCGGCCGGGCTGGTCCTGGCCGGTGCCGTGCTGCTGGCCTTCTCCTCGGGCATCCGGTACGCGCTGCGCTCCGGCAGCCGGGCCTCCTGCAACTGTTTCAGCAGCTCGTCGGCCCCGTTGAGACGCAGGCACCTCGTACGCAACCTCGGCCTGATCGCGGTGGCGGGCACCGGCCTGGCGGCCTCGTTCGCGGGCACGCCCGCGCATCCCGCCGGAGCGGTCCTGGCGGTCGCCGCCGGCGGCCTGATCGCGCTGCTCGCCATCTTCACCGACGACCTCACCGACCTGTTCGCGGCGCACTGAGCCGACCCGTTCAAGCCGTGCCCCGCTCGACCGTAAGGGACGCCGATGTCCTTCCTCGTGGCCGCCGTCGTCTTCGTCGGCGTGCTGAGCGCCCTCAACCTGTTCCTGCTGCTCGCCGTGGTACGCCGCCTGCGCGAGCACGCCAACGCCCTGCGGCACGTGACCGCCCCGCCCGCCTTCACCCCGCCGGGCACCCGGCTGCCGGACTTCACCGCGACGGACACCACCGGAGCGCCCGTCAGCCGCGCCACGTTCGGCGCGGGAGGCGGGGCGACCGTCGTCGGCATGTTCTCCACCGACTGCACCGCCTGCGACGAACACCTGCCCGAGTTCGCCGAGCGGATCCGCCACCTGGGCCGTGACCGCGTCATGGCGCTGGTCGTGGGCGGCGGGCCGAAGGAGGAGACGTTCACGACCGCCCTCGCGGGCCTCGCGACCGTGGTCGCCGAGGAGCGCGACGGCCGGACGTACGCGGCCTTCGGACGCCCGCCGTTCCCCGGCTTCTACCTCGTGGACGGCGAGGGCGTCGTGACGGCGTCGGCGCACTCCACGGACGGACTCCCGATCCCCGCGAACGCCTGACCCCCGTGGCGAACCCCACCCTCACCCGGGTCCGCGTCGCCGCCGCCCTCGCCTGGAAGGCCCACCCGGCGGCCGCCGTCGGCGCGGCCGTCCTCGGCGTCCTCACGGGGGTGGCGCCGGTCGCGACCGCCTGGCTGACGAAGCTGGTCCTCGACGCGCTCATCAGGGGTGACGGGCTCGCCGCGCTGGCACCGGCGGCCGGCGGGCTCGCCCTGGCCGGGCTGGCGGTCATCGTGCTGCCGCACGTGTCCGACTACGCCAAGGCGCAACTGCGCAGGTCGCTCCGCCTGCTCATCTACGACCGGCTGTTCCGGGCGGTCAACCGTCACCCCGGGCTCAGCCGCTTCGAGACGCCGGGCTTCCACGACACGCTGCGGCTGGCGTACGAGTCGAGCCAGAGCGCCCCGGACCGCCTGGTCGTCGGCGTGCTGGCGATCGGCCAGGCGCTCGTCACGCTCGTGGGCTTCGCCGTCAGCCTGGCCGCCGTGAACCCGTTCATGGTCGCCGTCATCGTCGTCGCCGCGCTGCCGTCGGCACGCGTCGAGCTCCTGCTCAGCCGGCGGCGCGCCGAGGTGATGTGGGACATCACGCCCGCCATGCGCCGCCAGGTGTTCTTCGGCGACCTGCTCACCCGGCCGGAGGCGGCCAAGGAGGTGCGGTTGTTCGGCCTGGGCGACCACCTGCGTACCCGGATGCTCGACGAGGTGCGCGAGGTCAACCGGGCCGAGCGCGACGTCGACCGCCGCGCCCTGCGCAACCAGGGCGTGATGGCGCTGCTCGGGAGCGCCGTGGCGGCCGGCGGGCTGCTGTGGGCCGTCCTCGGCGCGGCCTCGGGAGCCCTCAGCGTGGGCGAGGTGACGGTCTTCGTCGCGGCCGTCGCGGGCGTCCAGGCGGCACTGACCGCGATCGTCAGCCAGTGGGCGGACGTGCACAACGCGCTGCTGATGTTCGGCCACTACACGGAGGTGGTGGCGGCCGAGCCCGACCTGCCCGTCCCGCGCGAGCCCGTCGCGCTGCCCGCGCTGCGCGACGGCATCGAGCTGCGCGACGTGTGGTTCCGCTACAGCGACGAGCACCCCTGGATCCTGCGCGGGGTGGACCTGTTCATCCCCTCCGGCCGCACGGTGGCCCTCGTCGGGGTGAACGGCGCCGGCAAGAGCACGCTGGTCAAGCTGCTGTGCCGGATGTACGACCCGTCCAAGGGACAGATCACCTGGGACGGGGTGGACCTGCGCGAAGCGAGCCCGGCCGACCTGCGCGGACGCATCGGCGCGGTGTTCCAGGACTACATGGACTACGACCTCACCGCCGCCGAGAACATCCTGCTGGGCGACCTGACGGCGGACGGCGACCGGGTCCGCGACGCGGCCCGCCTGGCGGGCGTCCACGAGACGGTCACCCGGCTGCCGCGCGGGTACGACACCATGCTCAGCCGCCTCTTCGGCGACCGTGACGAGCAGGCCGGGGTCTCCCTGTCCGGCGGGCAGTGGCAGCGGCTGGCGCTGGCCCGCGCGTTCCTGCGGCGACAGCAGGACCTGCTCATCCTGGACGAGCCCAGCTCCGGCCTCGACGCCCAGGCCGAGCACGAGGTCCACACCAGCCTGCGGGCCTACCGGGGCGACCGGACCGGCGTGCTCATCTCGCACCGGCTCGGCACCGTACGCGCCGCCGACCTCATCGTGGTGCTGAGCGAAGGGCGGATCGCCGAACGCGGCACGCACGACGAGCTCATGGCCCTGGACGGCGAGTACGCGCGGCTGTTCACCCTGCAGGCCGACGGCTACGGGACTCCTGAAGGCCCGGAGGGGCCGGGGGACAACCTCCGCACGACCACGCCGAGCACGCGATCGGCCGGCAGGTAGCCGTACACCCGCGAGTCGGCGCTCGACGTGCCGTCCCCCACGACCACGAGCGCGCCCTCGGGTACGCACTCGCCGGGCCTCGCCGCCACCGCCTCCGCCACGTCGGTCGGCACGGGGTCGCCGGGCAGCGCGGTCACCCGCTTGATCGCCCAGGGCGGCGCCGGCGGGCCCGTGCCCCATCCCGAGGGGCGCGTCGACTCGAAGACCACCACCTGGCCGCGCCGCACCGCCCCGGTCCTGCGGACCAGCACCCGGTCACCCGGACGGTAGGCCGGCGACATGCTCACGCCGCTCACCCGGACGACGACAAGCCCGCGCCGGGCGACGACGCCGAGCACCACGACGGCGATGAGCACCGCGACGGCGATGAGCACGAACCACATGGGCCTCACTCTAGACGTGGCAAGATCAGCCGCAGTCGGGCTGACGCGCCGCGACGCCTGGGCACGTTTCGGACGCGGCCATCAGCCAGAATCGTCCTATGATCAGTTCGCGCCAGCTGGAGTACTTCCAGGCGGTCGCCAGAGAGCTGCACTTCACCCGGGCGGCCGAGGCGCTGCGCATCGCGCAACCCGCGCTCTCCCAGCAGATCCGCAAGCTCGAACGGCAGCTCGGCCTGGCTCTGTTCGATCGCGACAACCACCGGGTGGCGCTCACCTCGGCGGGCGCCGCGCTGCTGGAGCACGCCGACCGCATCCTCGCCGACCTCGTCTCCGTCGAGGACGAGATGCTGGGCTGGGCCGCCGGGGTACGCGGCCGGATCCGCCTGGGGGCCGCGCGCGGGCTGATGGGGCGGCTGGCGGAGGCGCTGGCCGTGTTCTGCCGCATGTACCCGGCGGTCGAGGTGGAGCTGCGCGAGCTGAACACCGAGGAGATGTCCGCCGCGCTGCACGCCGGCCGGCTCGACGTCGCCACGCTGGCGACCCCGCCCCCGCCCGGCGATCGGCGGCTGGCCTGGCGGTCCCTGGGCGATGAGCCGCTGGTGCTGGTGAGCGCCGCCGAGGGGGCGTTCGCGGGGCGGGAGCAGGTGCGGCTGGCCGAGCTCGACGGCGCCGACCTGGTCGTGTACGCCCCGGGCTCGGCGGTGAACGAGATCATCCGGACGGCGCTGGCCGAGGCGGGGGCCGGCGCGCACGCGCGGTTCGAGAGCAGGGAGTACGGTACGGCCCGCGCCCTCGCGTCGGTCGGCCTGGCCGCCGCGATCATGCCGCGTTCGGTCGCCGTCGCGGCGGGGCCGCCGGTCAGCGTGGCGTCCCTGGATCCCGAGCCCGTCTGGCGGCCGACGCTCGCCTGGCCGTCCGGCCGCCGTCCCGCGCCCGCGCTGGCCGCGTTCATCGGCTTCATGGCCGGTGATAACTCCGGGATATCACCGTAAGTCTGATCATGTCTTGGACTTATCGCCTCGTACGGCGGCATGGTGGTCTCAACAGAAAGAGAAGGAGATCACGACATGGATCGCCAGGAACGAGGCCGCCGCGAGTACACGGCCATGATGGGCTCGGCCCCCGAGGAGTCCCTGGCCGGGCTGAGCAGGCAGTCGCCGGAGTTGTTCGACGCCATCCTCGAAGGCTTCGGCGGCCCGATCGCCCGTACCGAGCTGAGCCGTACCGCGAGGGAGCTGGCGACCGTCACGATGCTCGCGGCGCTCGGCGGCGCGGAGCCGCAGCTCGCCGTGCACACCGCCGCCGCGCTGCGCAATGGCGTGACGCCCGCCGAGCTGCGCGCCCTCGCCGAGCACGTGTCCCTCTACGCCGGCATGCCGCGGGCGCTCAACGCGCTGCGCGTGATCGACGAGGTGCTGACCGCGTCCGGGACGCCCGCACCCGCCGCCCTCCAGCGGGTACGGCTCGCCGACCACGAGACCGTCGTCGCCCGCCGCGGCGAGTCGGGGCCGCCCGTCGTGCTGCTGCACGCGCTCGGGCTGAGCCGGCAGATGTGGGAGCCCGTCATGGAACGCCTCTCGGGGACGAGGCGGGTGTACGCCTACGACCTGCGCGGACACGGCTCGGCCGCCGGGGCGCCGGCCCGGTTCAGCATGCAGGACGCCGCCGCCGACCTGTTCGGCGTGCTCGACGCGCTCGGCCTGGAGCAGGCGCACGTGGTCGGCCTGTCCTACGGCGGCGGCATCGCGCAGACGGCCGCCGTCGCCGGACCGGAACGGTTCGCCTCGCTGGCCCTGCTGGGCACCACCGATCACGCCTTCGAGGCGTTCGAGGGCCGGGCCAGGTCCGCCGAGGAGGAGGGCATGGCGGCCCAGATCGTGCCGTCGCTCACCCGGTGGTTCACCCCCGCCGCGCTCGCCGTCAACGGCCCCGGCGTGCGCTACGCGCGGGAGCTGGTGCTGCGCGCCGACCCGGCCGACTGGGCCGCCGCCTGGCGGGCGTTCAAGGGCCTGGACGTGCAGGGCCGGCTGGCCGCGTTCGAGCCGCCCACGCTGGTGCTGGCCGGCGAGCTCGACGCCTCCTGCACGCCGGAGATCATGAAGGCCCTGGCCGGGCGCGTCCCCGGCGCCACCTACCAGGAGCTGCCCGGTACCCCGCACATGATGTCGCTGGAGCGTCCCGACCTGGTCGCCGCCGCCCTCGACGCCTTCCTCCCGCACGCCTCATGAAGGCCGTCTGGTACGACCGCACCGGCCCCGCCGCCGACGTGCTCACCGTGGGGGAGCTGCCCGATCCCGAGCCCGCCGCCGGCGAGGTGCGGGTCCGCGTACGGGCCGCCGGGATCAACCCGGCCGACGTCAAGCGGCGCCAGGGAGCGGGGGACCGGGTGATGCGCGACCCGCGCGTGATCCCGGGCGACGACGGCGCCGGCGTCATCGACCGCGTCGGCCCCCGCGTCCCCGCGTCGTGGATCGGGCGTCGGGTGTGGGTGCACTCCGCCAACCACGGCCGCCCGTACGGCACGTCCGCCGAGTACGTGGTGGTGCCCGCAGCCCAGGCCATCGAGCTGCCCGCGCACACGTCCTTCGAGGCCGGGGCCTGCCTCGGCGTGCCGGCCCTGACGGCCCACCGCTGCCTGTTCGCCGACGGGCCGGTGTCCGGCCGGACGGTCCTGGTCACCGGGGCCGCCGGCGCGGTCGGCCACTACGCCGTCCAGTTGGCCGCGCACGGCGGCGCCACCGTGATCGCCACGGCCCGCACGCCGGAGCAGCGCGCCTCGGCCCTGGACGCCGGCGCCTGCCACGTGATCGACAACCGCGCGCCCGGGGCCGCCGAGGCTGTCCTCGACCTCGTGCCCGGCGGCGTGGACCGGGTGGTGGACGTGGCCTTCGGCGCCAACCTGCCGTTCACCTCGCGGGTGATCGCCACCGGCGGCACCATCGCGACGTACGCCTCCGACGCCGTGCCGGAGCCGGCGCTGCCGTTCTACCGGCTGATGCGGAAGGGCGCGACGATCCGTACCACGCTGGTGTTCGTCATGCCGGCCCCGGCCCTGCGCGCGGCCACCGAGCACATCACCCGCCTGCTGGAGGACGACGTCCTCACGCACCCCGTCGCCGCCCGCCACCCTCTCGCCGCGGCGGCGGACGCCCACCGCGACGTCGAGTCCGGCCACGCCCCTGGCAAGGTCCTCCTCCTCCCGTGACCGCCATGACGGTGTGGTGAGCCGGCACCACCAGGCCGGTTCTCGCCAGTGCGCCGGTGCTCGTCGAGCGTGGCGGCGCCGATGCGCGGATGAGCGGGCCTTCCACCCGTTCGCCCGGGGACGCTTCAGCTCTCCGGCAGAAAGGAATTCCCCATGCGGCAAGCGAACGCCCCTGTCCTCCTCGCCGCTCCCGACGGGCGCGCGGGTGTCACCACGGACCCGGTAGGCCGGTCGGTCGCGGCCCGGTTCTCCCAATGGGAGGGCCTTTCGACCGCCCTGGTCCCCGTGGACGGCCACGCCAACTGAACCCGCCGGCCGGGCGGGAACATGACGCTCCGCCCGCCGACGGCCGAGGGCTACGTGCTCGCGGTGCGGGAGAGCCACCGGCCACCGCGGTGCCCCGCCGGCCCGTCACGCCGAGGCGCTGCAGGCACCTGCAAGCGTCCCGGCGAGAGGTCCGTACAGATGCCGGTGAACCCTTCATCACCCGCTCGTGCCATCGCCGTACGACCGGTCGCGCGAGAAGCCGCCGGGCCGCGCCGACCAGGCGGACGAGATCGACGAGAGCCGAACCCACCGCGAGCAGGCCCGGAACGAGGACGACTCCGAAGGCCGGCGCCGACGCGGTGGGCAGGAAACGCAGCCGGGTCATCTGACGGACGCGGCGGATCGACCCCGGCCCCGAGCAACCGCGCATCAGAACGGCAGGTACGGCCAGCCGGCTCGGCCTCGCCGCGAAGCCTGCCCCGCGCCTGCGACCGCCACCGGCACGGCCGCCCAGGTCAGCAGCGGGAGCGTCAGAGTTCCCGACGAGCTGAGACCGCCCTGGGGACCTGGTGCGATGTGATTCACAACGGGCTCTTCGTCCTGCCGTCGTGGCACACGATCATTTGCCGGGCGGGCTCTCCGCTGTGGATCTCGTGGATCGAAGGTTGATCACGGGGGCGGGTCCGGGGGTTCTTCGGGGGTTGGGTTCGGGGCGGGTGGGGCGTGGTGTCTGCTCGGCTGGTCTTTGGGGCGGTGCCGGAACGGGGTGAGTGTGGCGCGGACCGTGTCGGCAGCGCCCCAGTCGGGGGTGAATTGGGCGATGACTGCCAGGTGCTGGCGTAGTTGGAGGATGGGCATGCGGTCGCGCCAGCCGTGGTCGAGGCCGGTCAGTTCGGCGTACAGGGCGAAGAAGGCGTGGGCCTCGGGTGGCGGTGCTGTCGTCCATAGGTGGGCCAGGTCGACCTCGGCCCAGGTGTACGACACGGCCGGGTCGATGAGCGCGGAGCGTCCGTCGGGGGTGGCCAGGACGTTCTGCGCCCACAGGTCGCCGTGTGTCAGGCAGGCGGGCCTGGCCGGCAGGAGCTCGGGCAGCCGGTTGCAGAGCCGTTCGAGTGCTGCTCGGTCCGCGGGGTCGAGCGCCTCCTGGACGCGGGGCTCGCTGAGCCAGCGCAGCAGGCGGTGCTCGGCGAAGAACTCGTGTCCGTCGTCGGTCCAGGTGTTGGTCTGCCGGCGACGGCCTAGCCAATTGTCCTGGTGCCATCCGAAGCGGGGGTATTGCGTGGTGGTGTGCAGGTGGGCGAGTGCGTGAGCGAACTGCTCCCAGAAAGCCTCGGTCGCCGGGCGCGGGTGCAGGATGGACAGTACGAGCAGATCGCGGTCCGCGAGGATGACGTCGGGTGTGGCGATGCCGCCTGCCTCGCGTAGCGCGGTGAGCCCTTCGGCCTCTGTGGCGAAGACGTCGTCCGATGGGGGCTCGTCGAACGCCTTCACGAACACTGACGTGCCGTCACCGCGGCGGGCGAGGCCTGCGGTCGCGGCGAGACCTCCGGCGGCCGGCTCGACTGCGGTGACATCGGTCAGGCCGGCCGCGTGCAGGCGCTCCAGCAAGAAGGACGTCGATGGCTCCCGCGCGGTGGGCATGAGGTCATCTTGCCTGGTTTGTGATGTGGCACCAGCGGCCGGCCGACGGTCGCCCTCGTGAACGGCCGCCCGCTCAGCCTGCCGCGCCGCTCCTCAAGGCCTTCACATACTGCCGGACCCGGTGGGGATCCTGCGGGAAGAAGCCGCCCCAATCCTCGTCCAGCCGATGCCACAGGGCCGGTTGCCCGGCTTCCGGGGTCAGCGGCTGGGCCGGATCGGCGATCGCGGCATAGGACAACGACAGCGTCACCGGCAGGCCGGGGTGGAAAGATCGCACCGCCACCGCGGCGGGCCGTGCCAGCAGGTGCGGGCGTAACCCGCTCTCCTCGGCCAGCTCTCGCGCAGCGCCCTGGCGCGGGCTCTCGCCCGGTTCGACCTTGCCGCCAGGTGGCACCAGGCCGCGCCAGGGATGCTGGACCAGCAGGATCTGCTCCAGCGCGGGATCCAGCACCCAGACCTCGGCCCCCAACGGCTCCATCGGTCCGTCCAGCGCCGAGCGCAGCCAGGAACGGGCCTGATCGAACTCCAGCATTGCGTACTCGGCATCGAAGGCGGTGGCCTCCAACGAGCGCTGTTCCCACGGCTCACGGATCATCGCGCCAGGCTATGGCCGGCCACTGACTTTTCGGGGGGTGAGCGGGCGGGCCGCGGGTCAGGCGTTGTAGCCGCCGTGGGCGTCCAGCTTGGCGCCCGTGACGTACGACGCGGCGGGGCCGGCCAGGAAGGCGATCGCCGCGGCGATCTCGTCGGGGTGTCCCATGCGCTGCAGGGACAGCGAGCTGAGCAGGGCCTTGAGGGTTTCGGGGTCCGGTGCGTCCATGCCGCCTTCCATCAGCCCGGCTTCCACGACGTTGGCGGTGATGCCTCGGGAGCCGAGGTCGCGGGCGACGCCCATGGTGTACCGTTCGATCCCCGCTTTGGTCGCCGCGTAGTCGGCCACGCCTGGGACGCCGACTCGGGTGCCCAGCCCGGAGCTGACGGTGATGATGCGGCCGCCCTCGCGCAGCACCTGGGAAGCGGCCCTGATGATGGCGATCACTCCCAGGTAGTTGGTGGCGTGCATGCGGTCCAGGGCGGCGGTGTCGGCATCCGGGTCGTCCACCGTGCCGCTCACCGAGATCGCGGCGTTGTTGACGAGGATGTCCAGGGCGCCGAAGTGGGCGATCACGTTGTCGATCAGGGCCGGTGCCTGGCTCGTGTCCGCCTGGTCGGACTTGAACGCGGCGACCTTGGCGCCCTTGGCCTGTACCTCGTCGGCGATGGCCTGGGCCTGCTGGTCGGAGCTGACGTAGGTGAAGGCGACGTCGGCGCCCTGGTCGGCGAGCAGCCGTACGGTCGCGGCTCCCAGGCCGCGGGATCCGCCGGTGACCAGGGCGACCTTGCCTGTCAGTGGCTTGTTCATCGTTCTCGTCCCAACTGGTTGGTCGTCTCGGACTGTCGTAACGCTAATGGTTACGACTCTTCTGTCGCAACCATACCTGTTACGACGGCATGTCGTAACATCGGGAGTTGCGACCGGGAGGGACGACATCATGAGCGCCAACAGCAGGTTGACCATCGCCGCCCACGCGCTGGCCTGGATCGGCCTCTACCAGCGCCAGGGCCACGAGGTCGCCACCTCCGAGCAGATCGCGTCCAGCGTGAACACCAATCCCGTGGTGATCCGGCGGCTGCTCGGCGACCTGCGCAGGGCGGGGCTCGTGGAGTCCCGGCGCGGGGTGGGCGCGGGCTGGACGCTGGCGCGCGACCTGGAGGCGATGACGCTGCTCGACGTGTACGAGGCGGTGGAGACCGGCCCGCTGTTCGCGTTGCACCGCGCGGCCCCGGACCCGGGATGCGTGGTGGGGCACGGCATCCAGCCGGCGATGCGGCGCGTCTACGACGGCATCGAGAAGACCCTCCGGAGCGAGCTGGCCCGCGTCACGCTGGAGGACGTGCTCGGGGATGTCCTCGCGGCACCTCGCTGAGCGGCCCTGCCCGTGAGTCCTTCGGGGTCAGTGATCGAGGGGGCTTCTTGAGGCGGGCCGGCAGACGTACCAGAAGGCAGGGGCCGGGACCGCGCGCCCCCCTTGGAAGCCCGCCGCCCCGTGACCGCCTCAGGGCCGCTGCCACACGTGACAGACCGGGAAGTCGTAGCCGGACCCGAAACCGCTCCCGGTGAACGTGGCGTACTCGGCGCTCCCCTCGGGAGCCCACGCCCAGGCGACGGCCTTCGGGTTGAACAGCGCGCGCAGCACCACGGTGCCGGGTACGGGGTTCGCGAAGCAGGAGAACGCGGGGCCCTCCGCGACGTACCCCGGCGGTCCTGAGGTGTTGGCCGAGAAGTAGTAGTGGCCCTCCTCGCCGCAGGCGTTCGCGCAACGGTACCGGTTGATGACCTGGAGGCCCTCGACCTTGCCCGCCGCCTCGGGCGGGTACACCCTCCCGATCGTGGACTGCTGGCTGAACCCGGCCGGTCCGCCGCCGCCCGGCGACAGGTAGTTGCCCCGCTTGGGGGCGGGGGCCTTGAAGCGGTTGAGCGGTACCGGCGCGGTGCCGGCGTACACGATGCTCACGGCGGTGCCCGCGGGGTGGCGGGCGCCGGCGGCGGGGTTCTGGCCCAGCACCTTGTTGAGGTCGAGGCTCGCCGCTCCGGGGTTCGGCGCGCAGTCCAGGGCAGCGGCCTTGATCGCGGCGCAGGCCTCCTCGGGCGTCTTGTTCATCACGTCCGGCACCACGGGCAGGCCCAGGTAGGCGACGGTCACCTCGGTGCCCAGCGCTAGGCCCGTCCCCGGCGCGGGATTCTGCGACTGAACCACCTCGGTAGGCACGCCCGGGCCCGTCTCCTGCCGCTTGCACACCAGCCCGGCTTGCTCCAGGGCCGCGCAGGCCTGCGCGACCGGCAGTCCGGTGTACGTCCCGACCTTCACCTTGTCGGGGAACACGATGGTCACCTCGGCGCCGGTGCCGGCGGGCGACCCCGGGGCGGGGCTTTGCGACTGCACCACGTTGACCCCGTCCTTCGCCGCCGCCGGCGCGGTCGAGGGCTGCCTGACGCACCGTAGCCGGGTCTCTTCGAGCGACTCGCACGCCTTGTCGGCGGGAATGCCCTTGACGTCGGGTACGGCCAGCGGCCCGCGATAGTAGACCTTGACCGCGCTGCCCTGCGTCACCCGGGCACCCGCCCGGGGCGAGCTCTCCAGGACGACGCCCGTCTCCGCCGCGCCCTCCTGCCTCGGCAGCTTGACGCACCGCAGCTCCGGCTCGATCAGCGCACACGCCTTCTCGTACTGCATGCCGGTCAGCGCGGGCACGGTGACCTTGCGCGGCTTCGGGGCCGGCGACGGCACGACGACCTTCGCCTGCGGGACCTGCGGCCGCTCGGTCCTGGTGGTCGCGGGCGGCGGCACGGCCTGCGTCGGGGTGGGCGTCGGGGTCGGGGTCGGCAGCGGCTTGTCCTCGGCTCCCTCGGCGTCGCCCGCGTCGATCTCGGAACGTCTGCCCTTCGAGTCGAACGACAGCGTGATCGGGCTCCTCTGGTCGTTGACCCACACCCGGTCGTCATGAGTGGTGATCTGGAACCTGCCGGGCCCCTTCGGCACGGGCTCGGCCTTGACCTTGCCGCCGGCCGGCTCGACGATCACCACGTGCCGCTTGGTGTGGTCCGGGACGTACACCTTGCCCTGGTGGACCACGGGCCGGTCGAAGTCGTCGCGGGCGCGGCCGTTCAGGCTCACGCTGGTCACCCGGCGGCTCTGGAAGTCGCCGGTGACGACCGCTCCGCTCTCCGGCACCACGACGGCGACCACGCTGGAGGTCGTGCTCGGCTGGGAGACCAGGCCGTCGGCCGCGCCCAGTTCCAGGGTCCGGCGCAGGCCGTCCGCGTCGTACATGGCGGCCTTGCCGGTGTCGCGGGAGTAGAGGACCGGCAGGTTGGACGCCATGGTGAGGGTGACGGGCGCTCCGGCGCTGCCCACCAACTGCCGGTCTTTCAGCACGCCGTCGATGATGTGCAGGAGTTCGTCGGTCTTCGCGGTGTACGCCCAGACCGTGCCGTTGGAGTCGGCCACCGCGTCCGTCACCGGCGGCACCTGGACGGGGCCCGGCCTGCCCCTTGACCCGTCCAGCTTCTCCAGCGTGCCGGTGCCCGAGTCCAGCAGGTACGTCTGCCCGCCGCCCGCCACGAGCTTGAGCCGGCCCTTGGAGGCGGCGCCCTTCTGGATCGGGTCGCCGGCCTCCAGCGTGTCAGTGGACAGCGGCGTCACCGTCCCCGTGTCGTGGTTGATGACCCAGAGCGAGTCCGGCCGTACCTGGACGACCTCCAGCTTCTCATCGCCCTTCGCCAGTTTCTCGGCGCTGCGGGCGTCCACCTGGTTGCTCACGGCGTTCAGCCGCGCCGCGATGTCGCCCTTGGCCAGGAAGGTGGTGCCGCTGCCGAAGGCGGCCTTGGACGTCGTGTAGCCGGTGCCGAAGCCCACCCCCACGATCAGCGCCACGACGACGACGCCGAGCAGGGCGCGGTTGAGCGCGGTGCCGGTGGAGAACCGGCGCAGCCGCTCCGCTGAGATGCGCCGGACCGGCGAGGGCGGCTGGGGGGAGCCGGACATGAACATCCTCCTGCGGGGGAGCTGGGGGAGGTTCGAGAATAGGGCCATTCGCCGCATTGCCGGGGGAAATCGGCATGGGAAAGGCTTCCCAATCCCACCACTATGAGGAGGAGCGGTATGGCCACGATGCGAGTCGAGAGCGGTGGTCACGTCGTCGAGCTCGCCGAGGGCGGCCAGCTCACTTTCGGCCGCGACCGCGAATGCACGATCTGCCTCGACCCCGAGGACCTGGGCATCTCGCGGATCGCGGGCAGCATCGGCCGCGACAACGACACCTGGTGGCTGACGAACCGGTCGAGCGCGTGCAAACTGACCCTCGTGGACGAGCTGGGCCTGCGCAGTGTGCTCGCGCCACAGAAGCGGCGGGCGATCGAGGAGCCGACGAAGATCCTGGTGGACGGGACCAAGCGGCCGTACGATCTGCTGCTGACCCCGCCGCCGGCGCCGGTCGAAGCCCTCGGATCCCTGCCCGCGCCGCGTGACACCCTGCCGACCGCGATCGGCGACGAGGTCACGGTGAACGACCAGGACCGGCTGGCGATGGTGGCGCTCTTCCGCGGCTATCTGGAGGAGCCGCCACGGTACGACCCGTACCCCAAGGACTACGCCTCGGCCGCCGCCCGGCTCGGCTGGCCGCGTACGACGCTGGTCAAGCGGATCGAGTACCTGCGCACCCGCCTGACCTCGGCCGGCGTGCCGAACCTGATGGGGCACAACGCGCTGGTCAACCTGGCCGAGTACGCGATCAACCGCCGCTTGATCACCCGTGACGACCTCCGGCTGCTGCGCCGTTAGGGACCCCTTCCCATTCCGTCGTCCAGGGCGGCGCTTCTAGCCTCGGTGCCCACACCCCAAGAACCGACCGAGGAGAGGCCATGACCGTCATCGGTGGCGAGATTCCCCAGCTCCACGCGCTCAACTCCAGCTTCCATCGGCAGGCGGGCACCGTCGACACCCTCCTGCGCGAGCTGAGCAACGAGCTGGCCGGCACGTACTGGCGCGGTGGCGCGGCCGACAGGTTCCGCACCTCGTGGAGCGGTGAGTACGAGCCGACGCTCAGGAGGTTGTCGGCGGCCCTTCAGGAGGCGGCCACCGAGATCCGGCGCCGGGCGGACGCGCTGGAGCAGGCCGGTAGCTGAACGACCGGACGAGGACCCGAGCGCGATGGAAAGGGAGATCCGCGTCAGGGCGGGCGGGCGCGAGATCCCGGTCGTCCTGCACGCGGCGTCACAGGCCACGGTCGGCGATCTCACCGCCGCCCTGGAGCGGGCGAGCGGCACCCTGGAGCGGGCGAGCGGCACCCCGGAGCTGACGCCCGGCACCCCGGAGCTGACGCCCTGCGCCCTGGGGCTGACGCCCGGCATCCTCCAGCCGGCGACGGACGCCGCGGTCACGCTCGCGCGCGCCCCCCTCCCCGTCGGCGCGGCCCTCACCGCGGCCGGGGAGACGGAAGCGAGCGAACCCGCCGGCGGCCTGGAGGTGGCAGTCGTCGGTGGCGCCGGTGGAGCGGCCAGAGCCCGGTTGCGCCCGGGCACGGTGACGACGCTGGGCAGGGCCAGGGACAACGGGCTGGTGCTGGAGGACCCCGAGGTCAGCCGCCACCACGCGACCGTGACCGCGGGAGACGACGCCTCGGCGGAGCTGGCCGACGCGGGCTCGCGCAACGGCGTCGCCTGGCGGGGCTTCCGGCTCGACGCGCCCGTACGGGTCGAACCCGGCGAGCTGTTCGGCATGGGCGAGACGGTCCTCACCATCAGGGCCGCCGACTCCGCGGACGCCCCGCTGCAACCGGTGCGGGAGGACGGCTGGATCCTGTTCAACCGTCCGCCCCGGCTCCCGGTCAGGAACGCGCCGCTCCGGCTCACCGTGCCGCGCCGTCCCGAGGCTCCTCGCGCCGTGCGTTTCCCCCTGATCGCGATCGTGCTCCCGCTGGTGCTGGCGGGCGCCGCCTACCTCGTCTTCCCCGGCGCCGCGTATTTCCTGGCGTTCGCCGCCCTCTCACCGGTCCTGATGGTGGCGAACCTGATCTCGGACAGGCGCGGTGGCCGCCGCGACCATCGCGAGGCCACCGCCGAGCACGACCGCCTGCTCGCCGAGCTAGGCGACGCCCTCTCCACGGCCGCCGCGGAACAGGGACGGACCGCACGTGAGGCGTTCCCCGACCCCGGCCGCGTCCTCAGGATCGCCGCCGCGCCCACCAGCAGGCTCTACGAACGCCGCCCGGCCGATCCCGACTTCCTCCGGCTGCGGGTCGGCCTGGCGCCGCGACCGGTGGAGGTCACGTTCACCGGTACGCATGGCGAGCAGGAGCCGGACGTCCCGGTGATCGAGCACGCGCCCGTCGCCGTCTCCCTGGCGGAAGCGGGCGTGCTGGGCCTCGCCGGCCCACGGGACGAGCTGTTGCCCCTGGCCAGAGCGGCGCTCGCCCAGCTGGCCGCGCTGCACGCCCCTCACGACGTCGGCCTGGTGATCATCACCGGCAGCGAGGAGGCCGCCGAGTGGGAGTGGGCCACCTGGCTGCCGCACACGTTGCCGCACACGCCGGAGCTCGCCTGCCGCCGCCTGATCGCCGTCGGCGCCGACCAGGCCGCCGCCCGCGTGGCCGAGCTGCGCCGCATCGTCGCGGGCAGGCAGGAGGAGCAGCGTGCCACCCTGCGCGCGAGTACGCCCGCGGGACGCCGGCTCGTCGTACTGGCCGACGGAGCCCGCCGCCTGCGCTCGGTGCCGGGGCTGGCCGAACTGCTCGTGGACGGCCCCGAGTCAGGCGTGTACGCCATCTGCCTGGACACCGAGGAGAACCACCTCCCGGACGAGTGCCGCACGACGGTCGTCGTCACCGGCCACTCCGGTACCCGCGCCCGGGTACGCGGGCGGGACCTGGAGGCGGACTCCGTCCTGCTCGACCGCCTCGCCGCCGGCGACGCCACCCGGCTGGGCCACGCCCTCGCGCCGATCCGCGTGCTCGGCGCGCGCTGGGGAGCCCAGGGCGACCTGCCCGACTCCGTACGCCTGCTCGACCTGCTCGGGCTCGGCGCCGACCCCTCCGCCGGGTCGATCGAGCGCGGCTGGGCGGCGGGCCGCGGCAGCGAGGTGACGCTCGGCCAGGACGCCGAGGGCACGGTGACCATCGATCTCAAGCGGGACGGCCCGCACGCGCTGATCGCGGGCACCAGCGGCGCGGGCAAGTCCGAGCTGCTGCAAACCCTGATCGCGGGCCTGGCGGTGGCGAACTCGCCCGAATGGTTGTCCCTGGTGCTCGTCGACTACAAGGGCGGCAGCGCCTTCGCCGAGTGCCGGGACCTGCCGCACTGCGCCGGCATGATCACGGATCTGGACGGGCACCTGGTCACCCGGGCCCTGGACTCGCTCGGCGCCGAGCTGCGCCGCAGGGAGGAGCTGCTGGCCGCGGCCGGCGCCAAGGACATCGAGGACTACTGGGCGGTCAGCGACCGGCCGCTGCCCCGGCTGGTGATCGTCATCGACGAGTTCGCGTCGCTGGTGGAGGAGGTGCCCGAGTTCGTGACCGGCGTCGCCGGCATCGGGATGCGCGGGCGCAGCCTCGGCGTGCACGTCGTGCTCGCCACCCAGCGGCCCGCCGGAGCGGTGAGCGCGGACCTGCGGGCGAACCTCAACCTGCGGATCTGCCTGCGCGTCACCAGCGCGGCCGACAGCGGCGACGTGATCGACGTGCCCGACGCGGCCAAGCTCTCCCGCCACCACCCGGGCCGGGCGTACCTGCGGGCGGGTCACTGCGACCTGGCGCTGTTCCAGACCGCCCGCGTGGGTGGCCCGCGAGCGGGGTCCGCCGATCGGGAGGTGATCATCAGCATCCGGGACGTCGCCACCCTGGGATGCCCGCCCGCCGATCGCGGCGGGAACGACGACGGGCACGGGGAGGTGACCGATCTCAAGGTGCTCGTCGCCGCCGTCAAGGAGGCCGCCCGGCGCTCCGGCGCCACGATTCCCGCCGCTCCCTGGCTGCCTCCGCTGCCCGGCCGGGTCAGCGCCGACGACCTGCGGCCGGCGTCCGCTGGCGGGCCCCTGGCCGTGCCGATCGGGCTGGCCGACCATCCGGAGCGCCAGGCTCAGGTGCCGTACGTCCTGGACCTGCGGGCCGCCGGGACCGTTCTGGTCGCGGGCATGGCCAGGAGCGGCCGGTCCACCGCGCTGCTCACCCTGGCGCTCGGCCTGGCGCGCCGCAACAGCCCGGCCGACCTGCACCTGTACGTCCTCGACCAGGGCAACAGGGCGCTGGCCGAGCTGGGCGGGCTGCCGCACTGCGGCGCGTACGTGGACGGCGAGGACACCGACCGGACCGAGCGGGTGCTCGCCCTGCTCACCGCCGAGGTCGGGCGGCGCCAGCGCTCGCTCGCCGAAGGGGGCGCGGGCACGGCGCCGTACCTGCTGCTCGTCGTGGACCGGTACGAGGGCTTCCTCGCCCGGCACGCCGACACCGACGCGGGGCGGCTGGTGGACCTGTTCGACGGGTTGCTGCGGCACGGGCCGTCCGTCGGCGTCGGCGTGGTGATCGCCAGCGACCGCTCCGGGTTCACGCACCGGTTGTCCGGCGCCATCGCGACCCGCCTGGTGCTGCGCCACGCCGACCCCGAGGACACCGCCGTGTACGGCGTGAACCCTCGTGACCTGCCCGCCTCGATGGGGGAAGGACGGGCGATCGTGGTGCCGGGCATGGTCGAGACGCAGCTCGCGCTGCCCGGCCACGGACCCGTCATGGGCGCCGGCGGCGTCCCCGCCGAGGCGCTGCCGCGTACCGTCGATCCGCTGCCCGAGTCCATCGGGTCAGCCGAGCTGGAACGGCTGCGCGTCACCGCCCGCCCGTCCGGGCCCGCCGTGTGCACGCTCGGGGCCGGTGGCGACCGGCTCGCCCCCGTGGACGTGGATCTGGCCGACCACGGCAACCTCTTCCTGGTGGCGGGGCCGCCGCGGACCGGGCGCAGCGGCGCGCTGCTGGCCGTGGCCCGGTCCATCGCCCTGCGCCCGCTCGTGCTGGTGTGTCCGCGTACCTCGCCGCTGTCCGAGCCGGCCGGGCTGCCCGGCGTGGCCGCCGTGTTGTCCGGCGCGGCCGGCGCCGACCGGCTGGACGAGGTGCTGGCCACGGTGCCGGGACCGTGCTCGGTGCTCGTGGACGACGCGGAGCTGATCGGCGACGGCCGCGCCGCCACGGCGCTGGAGGACCTGGCCAGGACCGCGCGGGACACCGGGAACGTGCTCGTCGCCGCGGGCACCACCGACGACCTGCAGCTCCAGCGCTACCGCGGCTGGCTCGCCACGATGCGGCGGGCGCGTACCGGGCTGCTGCTCGCCCCGTCCTCGCCGGTGGACGGCGAGCTGTTCGACGTGAAGCTGCCGGCGCGGCGCGGCGTGTGGCCCCCAGGACGGGGGATTCTGGTGGTGCCCGGGAGACGTATACCCATTCACGTTCCCCTGGATGAATTGGCGACTGCCCGATGAGCGCGGCCGGTTATAGTACGACCGCTGTGCCCTCCAGGGGGCACGTCTCGGCTCCGTTTGAGGACACGACCACCTTGGACAAAGATCCGGCGGACAAAGATCCGGCCAAGCTGCCCACCATGCCTCCGTCGGGCTCCCCGCTGCCCGAGCCGGTGCCGCTGCGCAGCGACTACGTCAAGGAGAGGCTCATCGGCCAGGGCGCCATGGGCCAGGTGTGGCAGGGCCGCCGCGGCTCCGACGGAAGTCTCGTCGCCATCAAGGTGCTCAGGCAGGAGTACGCCTCCGACCGCGCCGCCGTCGCCCGGTTCGTCCGCGAGGGCATGGTGCTGACGTCGATCGACCACGCGCACGTCGTTCCCGTCCACGACATCGTCGCCGGTGGCGGCATGCTGGCCATCGTCATGGAGCTGGTGTCCGGCGAGAACCTGCGCGACGCCCTCGCCCGCGGTGTCCTCGACCGCGACAGGTCCGTCACCCTGCTCGGCCACGTGGCCCAGGCGCTGGCGGCCATCCACGCGGCAGGCGTGGTGCACCGCGACGTCAAACCCGAGAACGTGCTGGTCACCTGGCGCGACGGCGCCCCCTGGGGGCGGCTGACCGACTTCGGCGTCGCCCACGTCGCCGACGGGCAGCACATCACCGCGCACGCGACCTTCGTCGGCACGCACGCCTACCTCGCGCCCGAGGTCGCGCTGGGCCGTCCGCCGACCTCCGCCGTGGACGTGTACGCGCTCGGCGTGATGGCCTACGAATTACTCGCCGGCCGGCGGCCGTTCACGCAGGAGGCGTCGGGGGCGCTGTTACAGGCGCACATCAACGACCCTCCCGCTCAGCCCGCCGAGATCGGCGGCGACCTCTGGCGCGTCGTGGCGGCCTGCCTGGACAAGGAGCCCGCCCGGCGGCCTTCCGCGAGTGACCTGGTCCTTCTGCTCGGCGGGACCGGCGGCCTGCCACCGGGCGCACCACCCCCGCTGCCCCCTCCACCTGCCTCACCCTCCTCGCCCGCCGCGCCTCAGGCCGTTCCACCGGCGCCACCCGCGGGCGCGTCGTCACCCGCCGGGGCTTCCGGGACGCTCACCACCAGCGGCCCCACGACCGTCCTCCCCGAGGCACCCGCCGCGCCGCCCCCGCGCCGCCGCAGGCGGTGGCCCGTCGTCGCGGGCCTCGCCGCGGTGATGCTGGCGTCCACGGCCGCGGGGCTCTGGTACGGCCTGCCCCCCTCCGAGCCGATCGCCACCACGGCCACCCCCAGGCCCACGCCCACGTCCCGCCTGTACTCGATCCCGGTGACCGTCAAGAGCCCGGCACGGGGGCGGATCCGGATCATGTTCGACGACGTCTCGTCGGTGCCCGGCTTCCAGGGCTATCGCCTCACCAGCACGCGCAGGAGCGTCTGGCTGCGGGCGGGCCAGGCGCCGCCGTACGTGGAACGCGACCTCGATCCGGGCACGTGGCACTGCTACACGGTCGAGGTGCTCGTACTCAACGACAAGCCTGTGCCGCCTCCGGCCAAGCCGGTCTGCCGGATGGCCGACGGCCGCGACTCGACGAAGCCGTAAGACGGAGAGGAAGAATGTTGTCCGCCAGTACCGACGCCGATCCCGGGGCATACTTCGCCGCGGCGTACGCCGCGCTCCGTTCCAACGTCGAACGCGCTCTGTCCGGCAAGCCGCACGCCGTACGGATGGCCTTGACGTGCCTGTTCGCCGGCGGGCACCTCCTCGTGGAAGACGTGCCGGGCGTGGGCAAGACCACGCTGGCCAAGGCCGTCGCCGCCTCGATCGACGTGAGCTGGCACCGGATCCAGTTCACGCCCGACCTGCTGCCGACCGACATCACGGGCACCACCGTGTACGACCAGAAGACCGGCGCGTTCGACTTCCGGCCCGGTCCCGCCTTCGCGCACATCGTCCTGGCGGACGAGATCAACCGCGCCTCTCCCAAGACGCAGTCGGCGTTGCTGGAGGTCATGGAGGAGCGGCAGGTCACGGTGGACGGCCGGCCGCGCCAGGTGCCCACCCCGTTCCTCGTGGTCGCCACCCAGAACCCCATCGACCTCCAGGGCACCTACCGGCTGCCGGAGGCGCAGCTCGACCGCTTCCTGATGCGCATCGCCGTCGGGTACCCCGATCTCGCGGCCGAACGCGACCTCATCATGGGCAGGGCGCGCACCGGGGCCCCACCCGAGCTGAAGCCCGTGGTCAAGATCGACCAGGTTCGGTGGATGATCGAGTACGTCAGCCGCGTCTACGTCGGCGAGGCCGTCGCCGAGTACGTCGCCCGCATAGCCGAGGCCACCCGTAGCGCCGCGCACCTGCACCTCGGCATGAGCCCGCGCGGCAGCCTGGCCCTCGTACGCACCGCCCAGGCGTGGGCCGCGGGGGAGGGGCGCGGATACGTCACCCCCGACGACGTCAAGGCCGTCGCCGAAGCGGTGATCGCCCACCGCCTGGTGCTCACGCCCCAGGCCGAGATCGACGGCCTCACCACGGCGGCCGTGGTGAACGAGGTCATGTCCGGCGTCGTCGTGCCGGTGCCGGCAGGGGCGCGGTGAGCGCTCGGCCGCCTGTCCTGACGGGCACGGGCGTCGCCGTGCTCGCGGGCGGGGTCGCGGTGCTGGCCGCCGGGCTGGCGGGCGGCTACCCACCGCTGGCGGGCCTGGGGGCGGCGGCACCGGCGCTGGTGGTGGTGGCCGTGTTGATGATGTGCGTCCCGGACCGGCTCACCGCCGGCCGCACGGTGAGCGGCGACCGGGTCGCCGTGGGCACGAGCGTCACCTGCGTGATCTCCATGAGGAACGAGGGCAGGCCGCCCCTCGGGTGGGTCGAGGCCACGGACCGCGTCGGCGCGGAGCGGGTCCGGGCGGTGATCACGCCACCGGCGCGCGGCGGGACGGCCGCCACCGAGTACGCCGTACCCACGCATCGGCGCGGCCTGCTCACCCACGGCCCTCTCCAGCTCGAACGCCGCGATCCGCTCGGGCTCGCGGTCCGCCGCCGCACCGCCGTCGCGGCGTCCGCCCTCTGGGTGCACCCGCGGATCCATCCGCTGAGAGCGCTTCCCCTGGGCACGCGCCCCGAGGTGGAGGGGCAGTCCGGCGGCCACACCCCCCACGGCACCAGCACGTTCGAGGGGCTGCGCGAGTATCAGCCGGGGGACGACCCGCGGCTCATCCACTGGCGTTCCGCCGCCCGTACCGGCACGTTGCTGGTGCAGGAGCGGGTGGACGCGAGCGAGCCCGCCGTGACGGTCGTCCTCGACACGCGGGCGGAGGTGCTGGACGAGGACGCCTTCGAGGAGGCGGTCGAGGTGGCCGCCTCGGTCGTGGCCGCGCACGCGCGGGTCTCGCTGGCGGTCGCGGGCGAGGACGCCGCCGAGCTGGCCCGGATGGGTGCCCGGAGCCCGCTCGACCGGCTCGCGGCCGCCCGCCGTGGCGAAGGACTCGGAGTGGCCGCCGTGCACGCGCCCGTCCGGCGGGTCGCGTCGGGAGGGCAACTGGTGCTGGTCACAGGTACGGATCCGGCGGTCGTGGCGCGCTTCGCCGCCGAGGCGGCGCGGTTCTCGCTTCTGCTGATCGTGCGGCTGGATCCCGCCGCCGCGGCTCCTGGGGTGGTGCGCAGGGGCGCGGTGACCATGGTCAGCGCGGCCGGCGCCGGGGACGCCGTGCAGGCCGTGAGCCGGTTGGGGGGTGGGCGGGGATGAGAACGCCGCTCCGGAACACGAACGGCGGGTCCGGCGCCGTGGGGAGCACCCGCCCGATCCCGGACGCCCGCCCGATCCCGAATGCCGGCCCGGTCCCGAATGCTGGCCCGGTCCCGGGCGCCCGCCCGCCTCACCCGAGTCGGCCGGGCCGTTCGGGGCGGCCGGATCGCCCTGGACACCCGGGTCGGCCGCGTCGCCCCGGCGGGCCGGTCGTCCTCATGGTGGCGGGCGGTCTGCTGGCGTCCGTCGTCGGGGCGTTGCCTGTGGTGGCGTTCGCCGGCGCGTTCGGACGCACCCCGGCCGAGGCGCTCGCCGACCCCCGTTACCTGCCGCCCACCGTCGGCGCGGCCCTGGTGACCGCCGGGACCTGCCTGGTGACCGCCCTGCTGACGAGGCTCCAGCCGGTCACCCGGTTGACGGCCGGCATGATCGCCCTGGCCGCGTACCTGACCGTCGTCATCCCCTCGAACGTCCTCAGCGGCCCGTACCGGCTGCTCACCTCCATCCCGCCGCTGGAACCCGAGGGCGCGGAACTGGCCACGGTGGCGCTGCTCGCCGGGCTGGCCGCCCTCGCGGCGGCCGAACCGATCCTGCGCGGCAGACCCGTGGCGTGGGCACTGCCCGTCGCCCTGCTGAGCACCGGCGCGGGGCTGTCCGTGTCGGCCTCGGCGGGGGCGGCGACCTGGCTGGGACCGGTCGCCGCGCTGACCGTCGGCGTGCTCCTGCTCCTCGGCGCCTGGCCGCGTGGCGATCGGCCGCCTCACCCGGGCCGCCGACGCCCCCGGCTCGCGCTCATGGCGGTGGCGACCGCGCTCCTCATGACGTCCGGCGTGGCGGCGAGCCTGCTCCTGCCCGACGCGCTCCCGGTGCCCGCACGCCCGGTGGATGCCCGCGACCTCCTGCCCCGGCCCGTCGAGCCCCGGCAGGCGTCCAGCCCGCTGTCCCAGTTCCCCGCGCTGCACGCGGGACGGACCCGCGTACGGTTGACGGTCACCGCCGACCACCCGGTCACCCGCCTGCGATATGCCACGCTGTCCGCGTACGACGGCATCTACTGGACCACCTTGGGAACGTTCTGGCGGGCGGGCACCCTCCTCCCCGAGCCCGACACCCGCGGCAAGGTCGTCAAGGACGAGGTGCACGTCACCGAGGCCGGCGATCTGGGCCTGCTGGTCTCCAGCGGCCGTCCGACCCGGGTGTCGATCGCAGGGCTCGGCGTGGACCCGGACACCGGCGACCTCGTCACCCCCGCCGACCGGCCGCCGCCGTCGGACTACGTCGTGCACAGCCTGGTCCCGGACCTCGACCCGCGAGCACTCGCGGCGGACGCACCGGCCATGAAACCGGAGCAGGACGTGGCGGTACGCCAGTTCGCGGACCCGGCGAGGAAGATCGCCGGCACCGAACCAGGCTACGAGGCCCTCCGCCGCCTCGCCGACCACTTCGCGAAGGGCGAATACACCGAGCACACCGGGCCGAAGCCGCCGAGCGGCCACGGCAACTGGCACATCCACCGCCTGCTGGAGACGAGGACGGGCACGGCCGAGCAGTACGCCTCCGCGTTCGCGGTGCTGGCGCGCTCGCTCGGCTACGACGTCCGCGTCGTCGTGGGCTTCCGGACGAACGAGGACAAGCAGAACCGGTACCGGATCACCGAGCGGGACGTGGACGCCTGGGCGGAGGTGCGCTTCGCCCGGTCCGGCTGGGTGCCCTTCGATCCGACACCACGCAAGGAGGGCGAGGAGCGGGCAGAGACACCGTCCGAGGAAGAGCCTCCACCCCCGGCCGACGACGACCGGCGGAAACCCGACCAAGCCGGGAACACCTCCGCCGGCCGGCGCCCACCGCACCCGGGCAACGCCCCGATCTGGCCCTGGTCGCTGCCGGCGGCGGCCGGTCTGCTCGTCATCGCCCCCGTCGCCGTACCGCTGCTCAAATGGCTCGCGCGGAGCCGCAGACGCCGTACGGCGGACCCACGGCGGAGAGTGGCGGCGGCCTGGCGGGAGACGCTCGCGGGCTACTCCGACGCGGGGCTTCGCCTGAGCGCCGCGACCACCGCGGGAGAGGCGGCCAGGCTCGCCGCGAGCCGGTTCCCGGGTGCGGCGCGGGCCACCGGCGAGCTGGTGCGGCTCGTGAACGAGGCCATGTACGCCGCCGCCCACGTCGGCCAGGCGGAGGGCGAGAGGGCCTGGGCGCTGGCCGACGAGGTGCGGGCCCAGGCGCGTACGGCGCTGCCGCTCAGGCGCAGAGTGGCCGCCGCGCTGCGTCCGCGATGGGGAACGTTTCCCATGTCGCGGCGCCCGGCGCGCTTCTAGCGTGCATGCATGACCACACAGCGGATCGCGGCCCAGCCGGCCGCGCTCACCACCATCGGGACCCACCTCAGCGGCGCCGCCGCCGGCCTGCCCGCCACGCGCTACGGGCGGCCGGCGACCGGCGACGGGGCAGCGGACGCCGCGCTGAACGAGTTCGCGGCCCGCTGGTCCGACCACCTCGACAGGCTTGAGGAGATCATCCGGCTGACCGCGCGGCAGGCCGACCTGACCGCGCTCGCGTTCCGGATCGTGGGCGGCTGATCGCCGTGCACGATCCGGCCACTCCCGGCGCGATGATGAGCGCCTCCGAGGAGAACGGGAACCGGGCGCGGGGCCTGCACGGCACCGTGACCACCCTGGGTACCGCCACCGCCGGCCTGACCGCCGGCGCCCTCGTCGGCCCGTGCGCGAGCCGCTTCCTGACCACCCTGGACGGCTTGCGGGCCGCGTTCGTCACGGCGCGGACCGCCCACGAGGAGGTCGCCGACGCCCTGCGCCGCACCGTCGCCCCCATCGAGGAGGAGCAGCAGGCCCGCGCCCGGCTCGACCGGGCCGAGCGGCGGCTCGCCGAGGCCCGGCGACGCCTGGCCGCGCTCCCCGAGCCCGTGGAGCCGGCCGCCCGCGTCCGCGCCGAGCACGAGGTCGAGGAGGCCGAACGGGACGTACGCAGGGCCCGCCGCCATCACGACGAAGCCGCCCGCGAGCGCGCCCGCGCCCTCAGGGCCCTGGCCGCCACCTGCCAGGGCGCCGCCGTCCTGGGCGCGTTGCCCGTACCGCCCGGCCAGGTCCTGCTGGGCCCGCGCCTCCAGGACACGCTCACGTCGAAGGACATGCGTTCGCGCGGGCTCGCCACGGCGGGCCGCGGCCTCACCCCCCAGGAGCTCCGCCGCCTCCAGCGGAACGGCCTCTCGCCCGGCTCACCGCTGGTTTCCTTCCTGTACGGCAAGTACGGCAAGGACGGGTCGCTGCTCGACGGCGGGACACGCATGAGAGGGACCCTCGGCGAGCTCGACGCGCGGTTCGCCGTGGGCCGCCGCGCGTTCGAGCTCTCCGGCGGCGCAGGCCGCATCGGCACCCGTTACGGCCTCGCCGGTGAGGCCAAGGCGGAAGCGTACGCGCTCAGCGGGGACGCGCGCCTGAAACGCAAGCTGGGCCCCGCCGAGGTCACCGGGAACCTCTCCGCGCGGGCGGCGGGCGCCGAGGCGTCGGCGAACGGCGAGTTCAGCGCCGGCCGTGACGGCGCCCGCGCCGCGCTGGGCGGCGAAGCTTTCACCGGCTTCAAAGGGGGCGCCGACGTGGCCGTGGACGTCGGCGGCGTCAAGCCGAGCGCGGGCGGCGAGATCCAGTTCGGTGCGGGTGCCTCCGCCAAGGCCGATGCGAGCTTCCATGACGGCACATTCAAGCTGCAGGCCGCCGCCGGGCTGGCGTTCGGCCCCGGCGCCAAGCTCAAGGGCGGCGTCGAGATCGACGTGGGCAAGATCGCCACGCCGGCCGTGGACGCCATGAAGTCGATCCGCGACGCGCCCGGCGACCTCGTCAAGCTGACCAAGATGTTCGGATGAGGGTGTCCGGATGACCGTCACCGTGCCCTGGCCCAACGAGGTCTCACCCGGCCTGCGCCCTTTCCGTATCAGCGTCCCCGACGGCTGGACGGCGGTCGAGCCGCCCGGCGCCCTGATCGCCTTCTTCGGCCCCGAACGTTCCGGCTTCCGCCCGAACGTCGTGGTCCTCGCCGAACGCCTGCCCTCGGACGTCCCCCTGGACGACGTCGCCGAACAGGCCCTGCTCGACCTGAACGCCCCTTCCATCCTCGCCCCCCTCACCCCGGCCGCCCTGCGCGAGGCCACCGTCACCGTCGAGGGCCGCGCCTTCCGCCACCTCTCCCTCGCGATCGGCGGCCCCGACCGGTCTCCCGGCGGCCTCCGCACCGTCCACCTCCTCCTCGGCACCCAGCTCGCCGGGGAACCGGATGTACTCGCGGACATCTTCGCCTCGTTCGCCTGCGAGTAGGACCTGGACTCACCCAGAAGGCCGGGCCGACTGCCCGAAAGGCTCCTCGCTCCCCGGTCTCACGAGAGTCCGGCGGAGAGAGGAGGGTCCGGCACCCGGCGCGTCCTGCGAGGAAGAGCACACACGGCGGGTGGAGTTGACGGTGGGGCGGGCGCAGCCGCAAGAGCTTCAAGGGCGCGGGGGTGGCGGGCCGCCGACCGGCTCGCGCCTGTGACCACCCGTCGCCGGCACGTGCCGTGAGCCGGCTCAGCGACGGACGCGGTAACGGATGTGGGTGGCTTCCGGGGTGTCGATCACCCGCACGACCTCCAGCTCGATCTCCGACGGCAGCACGTCGAACAACCGGTGGCCGCGGCCGAGCAGCACCGGGATCAGATGGATCTGCACCTCGTCCAGCACCCCAGCCTCAAGCGCCCGCTGCGCCGTGTACGCGCCCCGCACCTGCACGTCCCGCTCCCCGGCGGCGGCCTTCGCCTGCGCCATCGCGCTCTCGATGCCATCGTTCACGTACGTCACCATCGGATAGCCCCAGCGGGCGGCGGGACCGGGCGGCCGGTGGCTCGGTACGAAGATCGGGAGGCCGTTGTGATCGCCGCCCCAGTGGTCCATGAGCTCGGCGGTCCGCCGTCCGGCGAGCACCGCGCCGGCCGCGGTCCACTCGTCCTGGAACTCCCTGACCGGCTCGGACGGCTTGCCGGGCTCGCCGGCCCACTTGTGCAGCCGCTCGCCGTCCTCACCGCCGAGGAAGTCGTCGAGATCGGAGACGTACCCGTCGAGCGACATCGACATGTCGAGTACAGACTTGGACATTTCTCCTCCTGAAGTCTCGCTTCTGACGGATCATGTCCGAAGCGCCGGAAGCTTTGATTCTGGGCCACCAGCTACCACCTGACGAGGGCGGCCACCGGCCATTCCACGGACCCGGCGGCTGTGGCCCTCTGGCGGGTGCAGGGCGGTCAGCGGTAGTGCACGCGGTAGCGCAGGTGTGTCACGCCTGCGCCTTCGACGACTTCGACGCGTTCGAGCTCGGCCTTCTCGTTCTGGATGTTGTCGAAGTAGCGGGTGCCCTCGCCGAGGAAGACGGGGACCAGATCGATCCGGACCTCATCCAGCAGGCCGAGGTTGAGGCACTGCTGGGCGATGTTCGGGCCGGAGACGCCGACGTTGCCGTCCCCGGCGGCCTTGGCCTGGTTGATCGCGCCGGCCACGCCGTCATGGACGAACGTGAAGGGTGCCAGCCGCTCGGCGGGCCAGTCCGCGGGAGGCGCGCGATGGGTCACCACGAACGCGCGTCCGCCGCCGGGCGGGTTGCCGCCCCAGCCGCCGGTGTAGTCGAACACCCGCCGGCCGCAGACGAACGCGCTGTCTCGGGCGAAGTCCATCTGCGCCCGCAGATAGTCCGCACTGGCCGCGGCGACCCGGAACGTGATCGGGTAGCCGACCATCGCCACCTCGACATCACCGCCTGAGTACCAGTCGAACAGAGGGCCGACGCTGTTGTCCGGACGGGCCACGAACCCGTCGAGGGACATACAGAAGCTGGCGCTCACGGTCATGATCAGACTCCTTGTCATGTCGCTCAGGCCCCGCCGGCTCACCGAGTCGACGGCGCCTTGAAGCCCAACAGAGGGCGCAGCTCGTACGCTGTGTGCCTTCGGACAGTCAGACCACCGACGATCGGCGAACTCATCGCTCCCCGACCGAACGGGACCCCACCAGAGCACCCGCCGTGATTCTCCGGACGTTGCGAGGTGGAGACGCAGCTCGTCACCGCCGCCGACATTCTGGCGTTACACGTACGGGAAAGCGTGGGCCTTTACGCCATTGTCCCAGCACTCTGAACTATCCCCGCGTGCGCGGGGAGCACTCCGGCTGACCTGCGTGTCTATCGGCAGTGGAGGCTGTTTCGAGCACTTCAGCGCCGGCTCTGGTCGCGGAGGCGGTGGTGGACGGCGTGAGCTACACGTCCGGATCGGCCGGCCAGGCCACGGTCATCGTCGACAGCGTGATGGCGCCCGTGGTCGCGGCCTACGCCGCCGGACCGGTGATTTTGATGGCCGGGTGGCGGGGCCTGGCGGTTTGCTGCACCTGACGGAAAGGCCGACGTCTCGCGGCGGTTCATCGGACCCGGGCGTAGTCCCATTTGAAGACGTACTCACTGTCGGCCCGGTCCTGCCACCGCGGCTGTACGGTTCTGGATTATGGAAGTGTTCGCACTCATATATCATATTGATCGTGCGGGTTTCGCAGAACCGTGAGCACTCAAAGCCCTCTGACCTGCTGTGTTCCGGATGAAGAGCAACATTACGTTGTCGGCTTTCCGTCTGATCATGAGCGATTTGACGCGGTGGCCGCGATCTCACCCCAACAGGTTGGGCTGGAGGGCCGCGACGTCGCGCAGCCGGCGGCTCGGCGGCCGCACGTCGACGCCTGGTCCGCGACCTTGCGGCAGGCCCCGCGCTCTGGTGTGGTCCGCGTCATTCCCAAAGCCTCCTTCGAGCTCGACGATTAGGGCCGGGCCCACTATCTGACGGGCGCCGCTGACGTCACCTGACCTCTTGACCGAAGCCATAAACCGGTTTACGTCTAGTGGCAAAGCCGTACGGCCCGGTGTCCCGGTTTCGTGGGGACTTACGAAGACTCCGACGCGCGGCTGCGCATACCTTCATCTGGCGACCGTCCACATCGGGGTGGGGTCCACTCTTGACTCCGGAAAGGACCGGCCCGATGACAAGTCGATCCCGGATACGCGCACTGGTGACTGTCGCCGCTATCGCGGGGGCGAGCTTGCTGAGCGTGGTCTGCGCATGGAAAAAGGGCGACTGCACCATGAAGACGGAACACGATCCTCCCTGGTCCACCCCGATCCCCGGCCATCACCTCATCTTCCTGGCGGACAGGTTTTCGCACACCAGCGGCTGGCGCATCCGGCTGAAGAAGGCGACCACCGATCCGCCGAACTGTCAGATCGACCTCCGACCGTGCGCATGATGACGTCGAAATCCCCGGCGACGCACCACGCTATGCATTTCAGGATCCTTGGTTCGCTCGAAGTTTCACTTGACCGGACGGCCCTGCAGTTTCCGAATGGCCGCCAGCGGATCATACTGGCGATGCTGCTCATGCAGGAAGGAAATCTCGTATCGCTCGACCGAATCACTGCGGCGATATGGGGAGAGGATCCACCCGTCACCGCCAAGGGCCAGATCCATACCTGCATATCTGCCCTGCGGCGTCAGCTGCGAAAATTTGGTGACAATCATGTTATCGCTACCAGTCTGTTGGGCTATACCATCCATATTCCCACCGAGTCGCTCGACTCCGCTGTGTTCCGCCGGCTGGTCAACTCCGGCCGGGAGCTGGCCGCTGCCGGGAAGACCAGGGATGCGGCAGCCGAGCTTCGTGCCGCGCTCGCGCTTTGGCGCGGCACGACGGTCGCCTCAGACGTCGAGAGCGGAGTGGTCAGAACGATGGCGATCCGGCTTGAAGAGGAACGAATCAGGACCATCGAAGAGTGTATCGAGCTTGAGCTCAAACTCGATCGGCATCACGAGCTCGTGGCCGAGCTGAGTGAGCTCGTCAGAGCTTACCCACTGCGCGAGTCGCTGAGAGCGTTGCACATGACCGCCCTGTACAGGTCGGCCCGGCAAGCGGACGCCCTCGAATCATTCCAGGAGATCCGGGTTATCCTCAGAGAGGAACTCGGTCTGGAGCCGTCCGACCAGCTCGACAGGCTGCACAAGTCCATACTGAAACGGGAGAACTCGCCTACGATCACGCCCCGAGCTGGCCTCGGATCGGGATTCACAGGCAAGATCGACACCATTGTCCCCCGACAGCTTCCGCCGACCATCGCCGACTTCACCGGTCGAGCGGAAATGGTCGACATCATTATCGCGAAGCTTTCCCAATCGAGTTCGGCGGAAGGCCGGCGATACATGCCTGTCGTGTGCCTCAACGGCAATGGAGGAGTCGGCAAGACGACCCTGGCCCTCCACGTGGCGCACGCCGTCCAGCACCTGTATGACGAAGGCCAGATCTTCGTTCAGCTCCAGGGCAGCGACGGCCATCGCAGCGACCCACTGGATTTGCTGGCCAAGCTGCTCGGCACGCTCGGCTTCCCCCCGGCAGCACTTCCGGAGCAGCTGGAGAGCCGGATGGCCGTCTACCGGAGCTGGCTGGGCGAACGCAAGGTCTTGATCCTGCTCGATGATGCCGACAGCGCGGCAAGCGTCAAGACGCTGATGCCGGGGAACCCGAATTGCTGCATGATCGTCACAAGCCGCTATCCACTCACCAGCCTGCCCGGCGCCCTGCACTTTCATGTCGACAATCTGGACGAGGCGGCCTGCGTCGAGCTGCTCAGCAAGATAGTTCGCGCTGAGCGCGTGACTGTCGAGTCCGATATGGCACTCGAACTCGTCAGGCTGTGCGAGTGCCTGCCACTCGCCGTCCGGATCGTGGCCGCCAAGCTCGTGAAATGGCCGCACTGGAGCATCGGGCAGATGGTCTCCCGCCTCAGAGATGAAACTCGGCGACTTGACGAGCTGACCCTCGGTGACATGAGCGTCAGGGCGACGATCGCCACCTCATACGCCGGCCTTGGCCCGGGTGCGCGGCAGTTGTTCACCAGGCTCGGACTCCTTGGCCCGGTGGACTTCGCATCCTGGGTCAGCGCTCCGCTGCTCGATGCCGACATTGATTCCGCAGCCGATGTGCTTGACGAACTCGTCGCGGCTCGCCTCGTCGAGGTGAGGGTTGACGACACCGGCCGGCACCGGTTCCGGCTGCATGCTCTGGTTCGCATCTTCTCCCTGGAGCGGCTGGTCGCGGACGAGGTGACGAGCGAGCGCATTGCCGCACTGTCCCGGCTGCTGTCCTGCTGGCTTTCCATAGCCATTGACGCTCACCGCCGGGTCTACGGCAGTTACGGGCTGCGCTGTGCCGCGCCGTTGTGGACGCTGCCGGCCGAGGTGCGCGATCAACTCGTGGAAGACCCGTTCGGTTGGCTCCGGCTGGAGAGCCCGGGACTGGTTCTCGCCGTCACCCAAGCAGCTCGACTCGGACTGGACGAGGTGTGCTGGGGGCTGGCTGTCGGCCTGGCCCCATTGTTTGAATCCGATCACCGGATCGAGGACTGGCGGCGAACGCACGAGACAGCGCTTGAAGCCGTCAGGCGGACAGGCAATAAGCGCGGTGAGGCCGCGTTGCTCTGCTCGCTGGGGACGATGATGCTCAACAGTAGCTTCAAGGACGCCCCTTCTTACCTCCAGTCCGCCCTTCGCCTCTTCGAGGAACTCGGCGAGGTGCCCGGCCGGGCACAGGCTCTCGGTGCACTCGCGTTCGCTGACCGAATGGCCGGTCGGTTCGACCAGGCACTGCTGGGCTACCGGCGGGCGCTGGCCGAGTGCCGGTTCGCCGGTGACCAGGCAGGCGAGGTGGACGCGCTGAGCAACATGGCGCAGATCCACATGGACAGGGAACTCTGGGACGACGCCAGAATGCTCCTGGACCAGGCGGTTGCCAAGAGCGCCACGCAGGCGCTGCGCGTAGCCACCCAAGTCGAGCACCGGCTCGGTGACTTCTACCTCCGCACGGGCGACTGGCGGCAAGCCGAGCAGTCGTTCACCAGGGTACTGGCCCGGCTGCGGGAATGCGGTGACATGGTGGGCGAGGCGCACGCGTTGGCCGCTCTCGGCTCACTCAGGACGCGCCAGGGACATTACGAGTCCGCGCAGGCCGCCCTTTGTGCCGCGCTCAAGCTGTCGCGTGGCATGGCCGGCAGCCTTGCCAGTGGCCGGGTGCTGCTGTCGTTCGTTGAGTTTTGCGTCGTTGTCGGGGACTGGGAGCGCGCCGCCACCCTGATCAGCGAGGCGCTGGTGACCTTCAGCGAGACCGGCCCCGTTCCGGTGCTTCGTGCCAGGTTCCTTGAGTTCAAGGCCCACGTCGATGCGCATTCGGGAAACCCGAGGGCCGCGGACGCAGCCCGTCGCGAGGCTCTTGATATCACCAGGAATGCGGATCCTGCATGGCGTCGGATATTCACCGCGGCGATCGATTTCGCAGCGCCTCATTGGACCGGCATCGAATATTCAGACGCCCGCGCTCCTTCCCGTCCCTGCGCTTGTCCCGGCCGGCCAGCCGATGAGGTCGTCAGTGCCAACCGGAATTGCTTCGCATATGACATAATAGCGCGGCGTCATCGCTGACGGATGTGCGGGTATCGTAGCCATGCACCGTGCGTGGGCTTGTTCCGGCGTACGGACGGAATCGGAAGCCTCGACATACGCCACGAGCGGTTCGCCGGCTACCTGTGAAAAAATCCGCGCCTTGGCCGGTGCGAACGCGTCATCGAGGAGTCTCTGGATCTCCGACAGCTCGACCCACTGGACATCGGTCTTTACCCAGTTCGAGTCCCGGTGGACCGGCTCCAGCTCAAGGACATCGATCATGCCCTCGTGATCGAGGTTGCCGTCGGCCGCCGCTACCAGGAGACGCTCAATGGCCTGCAGCAACGACGTCAGGTGTTCCGCCGGCACCCGGCCGACGTCGGAACTCCAGCCACACAGTTCCACCTCGCCTTCCAGCCTGGAAACATCGAATCGGACGGGTGTCGCCAGCCGGTACGGCATCGGGTAACGGCGCAGTTGGGTCCGGCCCATCATGGCGGTCATGTACTCGGCCGATGGCGCACGTTCCTCCGCGGGCACACCGCTTTCGATGACACTACAGTTGTAGATGGCATCGAAGCAGAAATAGACGCCGCGGTCATGCGATATGCGATCACCTATTCTCGCGAGCTCATAGGCATCGTAAACGCCGTGCATGCAGCCTTCCAGCATGCCACGCCATGCCTGCCTCACCAGTTCATCGAAGCTCGCGGAGCCGACATCGATGGCGGCGATGCCTGTTTGAGCAAGCGTACCGACGTAGTCGTAGAGGTGGCGCTCGAAGCGGTTCGAGGGCATCACGGGAAAGACTATCTCGCGATAGCCGGTACGCAGGGAGAGCACGGCGCACAACGCGGCAAGCAGGCAGCTGGACCGGCTGGTCCGCGTGCGTGCGCCCACGCACTGCACGGCCAGTGCGGTGGCTGGTGACGACATGTACACGCCCACCGTGTCGTCAGCGTTCGCCTCCGTGAGCCCGGACCCCGCAGAAGGCGTCAGGTAGAGAGGCGAGGGCATCACGGCGAGCTTGCTGCTCCAGTACTCCAGCGTTCTACGACGTTTCTGACATTCACGCTCCGAGCGCTCCAGCTCCGCCTGGTCCAAAGGCTGATGACGAGGCGGCCCTATGACCCGAGCAGCGGAATCGCTTATCAGTTCAGCCAGCTCATGCTCAAGGATTTGCGCAGCCGTCCTGTCCACAGCCATGTGGGAGAACTCAAGGAGGCACGCGCATACCACGTCGGCGCTCGTGGCCAGGGCGACTCGCAACTGCTGGCCGGCCAGCCGCCGGCCGGCAGGCTGTGTCGGGGCTGTGCTCTCCAGATACTTGGCGAGCTCGGCTTCAACGTCAACGCGATCGGCTCGGCCGCCTTCCAGCGCATAGACATCAACCATCAATGTGCCAGCGGAGGAAACACGCTGATATGGCTGCGGTCCGGTGACGAAGGACGTCCGCAGCACTTCATGGCGGGCGATCAGGAGGGCAAGGCTTTCAGTGAAATCCTCCACGCTCGCCGTTCCACTCAGACTGACAGCACACGTTACCGTGGGATACGGCTGCCCTTCTCTCGAACTGAAGTCATCAATCCACTTCAAGATGTTGAGCTGGCCTATGGTCAGTGGACCCTGCCGAGCGGTCCCGGCCGAGAAATGTACGGGCACTGAAGCCTGCGGTGTAAGTTTGATGGCCGACATACCACCTCTCCACGCCGCTCACGGAGTGCAAACAATGATGGTTTGTCCATCGACTCCGGCTAGTTCTAACGCAGGCATCTGTAACCGTCAACAAGCAAGAGACATACCTTGCCATCATGACTGACACACGATTACGTCTTCGCGTATGGCTGATGTGGTCATCCTTCCGAGAGGAGCGGCCAGGTGAGCGCCGACAACGGGGTCAAACCGATCGGGTTCTTGATGAGGAATCCACGCTTCGGGACGTTGTTGGTCGTCAACCTGGTCTCGTCGCTGGTGGGATCGGGTGTGGGCATCGCCCTGAGCGTGCATCTCTACCAGCTCACCCACTCGCCGGTCTGGACCGCCGTGCTCGCGGCGGCCCCGACCGTGGCCGGGGTAGCCTTCGGGCACCTGGCCGGGACTGTCACGGACCGCTGGAGCGCCCCCCTGCGGATCATACGGATCGCGCTCTTCCTGCGGGTGGCGATACTGATGGCCCTCTTCGCCCTCGCCGACTCGCCGCTCGGCCTCATCTGCGCGGTGTTCGCCCAGGCGGTCGTGCAGCAGCTCTACACCCCGGCCGAGCAGGTCCTCGTCGCCGACTACGTCACCGCCGAGGACCTGGCCGAAGCCAACGGCCTGAACTCGTTCGCCTCCAATGCCACCAGGCTGGTTGGGCCGGTACTCGGCGGGTTCATGATGGGATGGGCCGGATTCCGCTGGACAGCCATCGCGGTGACGACGCTGATGCTGCTGTCCGCACTGCTCAGCCTGCTCCTGCGGGGCTCCGGGCGGGAGACGCCGGCCGCCGGCGGCCCGGTCGAGGAAGGCGAGGAAGGCGGCGGCGACGGGTACCTGGCGATGCTCCGACGCAGTCGCCGCGTCCGGGGCCTGGTACTCCTGCAACTCCTTGACGCGGTCAAGGAGGGGCCGCTGTCCTCCCTGTTCCCCGTGCTGATGCTGGGCGTGATCGGCGCCACATCCGGGGAGATGGGCCTGGTCAACAGCGCGTTCGCCGTCTCGGCCCTGATCGCGGGCCCGGTGATCGGCACGGTGGTCCGCCGGCTGGGGTACCGTCTTCCCGTCCTGCTCGGCGCCGCCATCTCCAACGGCGCGATCGTGGCGCTGGCGATCTGGCCGTCGCTGCCGCTGGCGCTGATCGCCTTCGTCGTGTCCGGGCTGCCCTTCACCATCTCCTGGGTGGGCGGGCAGACCTGGCTGCTGCTCAGCACGCCGCTTTCGCTGCGCGGCCGGATCGTCGGCACGACCGCCGCCCTCTACGCCGGAGTGTCGCTCGTCGCCATGCTCGCCAGCGGCGTGCTGGCGGAATGGTTCGGCCCGCGCTGGGTCATCGGCCTGGGATCCTTCATCGCGCTAGCAGGCCTGATCGCCGTCACCGCCTTGCTCAACGAACGCGGGCAGCCGGCCGGCACCAGCCGGACGGCACAGGCTGAACCCGCGGGGTGACCACGACGCCCCGCCTCTGCGTGTTTCCGCACGCGCTCATCAGCGGCCGCGGAGTCAGCCGGAGAGCTGTCAACCGGACACCGCAGTTTTGTTGTCCTGCCAGGCAGGACAACAAAACCGCCGCGACGTTCCGCTACCTCGGAAACCGACCGCGTGCCACGCGGGAAGGCTCTTTCGAGGCTGCATCGGCGCCGGCGTCACCAAAGCGTTGACGGCGGTAGATTTCGAAAGCCACCATTGCGGCATGGACATGTCGATGCCTCCGGCAGGACTCAAGTCTGCCCTGTTCTCCGATTCAGGAGTCAGCGATCGGTCACGTATCCAATCGCTCATGGAGGACGTATTCCGGCATGCGGAAGATCATGCAAGCACATTGGACGACCGGGTCAGCTGCCTGTCCCAGGTCCTTTATCTCATGTATCTGGCGCGTGCGCGGAAGGCCCGTTCCGTAGCCGAGATAGGTTTCAGCATCGGCTACTCGAGCATCGCCTTCCTGGAGAGCTCGCCCTCCGTGAAGGTCACCTCCTTCGAAATTCACAACGAGGCTCATGTCAAGGCGGCGAAGGAGTTCATCGACTCTCGTTACCCGGATCGCCATCACCTGGTCCACGGGGATTCCACGCAGACGGTTCCGGCCTTTCAGGCACCCCGGCCAACGGATGGTTTCGATCTCGTCTTCATCGACGGAGGCCACGAGTACTCGTGCGTGAAGGCGGACATCGCGAACGCTCGGCGGCTGGCCAAGCCGGGCGCCACGCTCGTGGTCGACAGCCTGACTCCCTGGTTCAAGTGGGGAATCGGCCCGGCGGCCGCATGGGAAGAAGCGGTCCGCGACGAGATCGTCACCCCGCTCGAGTACGTGTCCGACGCGCTTGCCGTCGACCGCATTCAGGGACCGGCCGAGCGCGCGTGGGCAGTCGGACAATACCGGTGAGCTGAGAACCGGCAAGCTTCCCTACCGGGGGTACCTCGGTAGGGAATTTTTTATGACGGCTCTTCTGAAGTCGCCCAGCGCCGGCAGCACCGAAGTGTTGACAGCGGAAGCCCTCAAAACCAACATTGCCATATGGACATGTCGATGCCTTCCACGGGACTCAGGTCCGCCCTTTTTCCCGACTCGGGGATCAGCGATTCAACACGTATTCAATCGCTCATGGAGGACATATTCCGGCATGCACAGGAGCACGGAACCGCGTTGGACGACGGAATCAGCTGCCTGGCTCAGGTCCTTTATCTCATGTATCTGGCGCGTGCGCGGAAAGCCCGTTCCATAGCCGAGATAGGTTTCAACATCGGCTACTCGAGCATCGCCTTCCTGGAGAGCTCTCCCCAGGCGAAGGTCACCTCCTTCGAGATCAACACCGAGGCTCCCGTCAAGTCGGCGAAGGAGTTCATCGACTCTCGTTACCCGGATCGCCATCACCTGATCTACGGGGACTCCACGCAGACGGTTCCAGCCTTTCAGGCGCCCCGGCCAACGGATGGTTTCGATCTCGTCTTCATCGACGGAGGCCACGAGTACTCGTGTGTGAAGGCGGACATCGCGAACGCTCGGCGGCTGGCCAAGCCGGGCGCCACGCTCGTGGTCGACGACCTGACTCCCTGGTTCAAGTGGGGAATCGGCCCGGCGGCCGCATGGGAAGAAGCGGTCCGCGACGAGATCGTCACCCCGCTCGAGTACATGTCCGACGCGCTTGCCGTCGACCGCATTCAGGGACCGGCCGAGCGCGCATGGGCAGTCGGACAATACCGGTGAACAGGGTAGCGGCGGAACGCGTGGGGGAGCTGCGGCGTCGCCGCACGATTTTGCCGGTGACCACGAATCCCAGTATCCGGGCCTACCAGCCGTATGCGTACCCGGTCTCCATCATCGAGGCGCACGCTCCCCAGAACCGTGACTGGATCCTCTCGAACTTCATACACCTGGCCTATGATGAACACCCGGTGGAGTCCCCATCGCTGTGCTTCTACTCCTATGATTTCGCGGCCAATCCGTATCTGCACACCATCAAGGCGGACCGCGAGTGGATGCAAAGATGGATCGGCCGCAGCTTCGCCGAGTTCGTGCACGCGCAGCTTCTCGACGGCTGGTATGTCTACGCGTTCGTCGATGAGTTCTTCGTCCCGAGACGACCGACGTACGGGAAGAGTTCTCGTCATCATGACGTTCTCGTCCACGGATCTGACGGTGATGCGGGGATCGCGCACCTGCTGGGATACGACGAGTCGATTCGGTTCGAGACCACCCGGGTCTCATGGGCGGAGCTCGACGCTGCTTACGAATCCTGCGCGAACGCGGACCACCCGTGGACGCGATCATTCATTTTCTACAAATTCAATCCGACGGCGTCCTACCGGTTCGACCCGCGGTTCGTGGTCGCCGAGCTCGAGCTTTTCCTCGCTTCCGGGAATCCGGGTCGAGCCACTCAGGGTCTGGTCATGCCGGACGGTCGCCTGTACGGCGTAGCGGCGCTTGAAGCGTACCGGGACGAGCTCCTGGACACACCGCCCCAAGATACGGGGCTCGATCTCCATGCCCCGCGGGCGCTGTTCGAGCACAGCAATTTGATGTCCGAGAGGTTGCAGACGCTGCTCGGCGATGATCTCTGGCGACGCTATGTCAGCGAACGGTACAGCAGGGTGCTCCGATTCTATTCTGCTCTGCCCGTGGCGGTATTCAGTGCAAAGCAGAACAATGACCGTTCGGCGCTGCACCGGCTGATGGCCGACTTTCCTGAGGTCATCAGGCAACAGATAAGTACGGTAACGGACGCGCTGGACTGTCGACTCGCCGGCTTCAGGGACGCGGAGCGCAGGAAGGAGCCGATGGGCCGTGATCGCGGCGATATGACTAATCGGCGTTACGCGACAAAGGAGGCCGACGATGCAGGCGCGCAAGGTTCTTGAACAGGAGTTCCACGCGGTGACCGGTCGCGAGCTGACGGACATGTCGGCAGACGTATTCGAGCTCGGTCTCGACTCGCTGGGAATTCTTTCCCTGCTGGGAGGGCTGCGGGAGGCCGGATACAACGTTTCCCTGGACGACCTGCTGTCCGCGGCCAGCATGAAGGAATTCGTGGCGACGATGGCGAACGCCGAGTGACCAAGGGGAAGCCATCATGATCAGCTCTGGTCCGGACGGACGGGCAGCGTTAGCCACGATCCTGGACGAGCGGATCCGTCGTGGAGCCGCCGAGACAGCCCTGGTGGACAGCACCGGCGATGTCTTGACGTACGCCGGCCTCGGTGCCCTCGCCTGCGCATGCGATGAGTTCTTCGGTCAACGGCACGCGGAACGGGTCGCCATCATCGGCGCGGCGTCGATCGAGGTCAGCGCATTGATCGCGGCGTTTTTCTGGGCGGGACGTACCTTCATGGTCATCGACGACCAGGAAAGCAGCGCCGTGCGGCGGCAGCTCATCGACCAGTTCGCCGCCGACGCGGTCCTCCTGGCCGGCCCATCCACCGAGACCACGCCTGCGAACCTGACGGATGAACGGGTCACCGCCACCGGGCGGGACCTGAGTGAAGCCGCCCGGCAATGGGACGACCATGCGGTGCTCGAACACAGCGAACGCATGGCGGTGCGGACACCGCAGGCAGCGGCGTACTCCGTTCGGACCTCTGGCACGACAGCGGACCCGAAGCTGATCGAGATGAGTCGTGCGGCGATCGAACACTACTGCGCGGAGTTCATCGGCAGATACGGCCTCGCGCCGGGCCACCGCCTGGCGCTGTGGGCGGCCCCCACCTACGACGCCCACTACTGCCAACTGATCTCGGCCCTGGCCAGTGGCGCGGCAGGTGTTTCCGCGCCGATGTCCATGCGCAATGACGGGGACGCGGTGCTCCAGTGGCTGAGGGAGGCGCGCATCACCCATTTCGAGACCACTCCGTCGATCCTGAGGCGGGTGGCGTCCGCCGCGGTGCGGCCCGGGGCGTCGTGGCCGCCGCACCTGACGAAGGTGATGTGCAGCGGCGAGCGGTTCGACCCCCAAGTGGCAAGGCAGGTCTTCGACGCCGCGGAGCGCTGCGGGGCCGAGGTCGAACTGCACAATGAATACGGCCCTTCGGAGTGCATTCTGCTGACCTGGCACCGGATCACCTCGGAGGACGCCGGCTCGGACGACATTCCGGTTGGTGAAGCGATCGCGGGACGGACGCTGTCCATCGAGCCGTTGGACGGCGAATCCGGATCCTCAGCGCGACACCCCGGCGAGATCGTGGTGGAGTCCGAGTACCTGTGCCGCGGCTACGGATCGGAGCAGGCCGGCTCGCTCGTGGCCTTCCCGGCACCTCATGGCGTCCCGGTCTTCCGGACAGGGGATCTCGGCTATCTGGACCACCGCGGTCGTCTGCGGTTGTCGGGACGGCGCGATCGCACCGTGAAACGACGCGGTGTACGGATCAATCTCGACGAGGTGGAGGCGGTGCTCCACGCGCTCCCGGCCGTGGGGCAGGCGGCCGCCCGAGCCGACGAGGCAGACGGGCAGGTGGTGATCCACGTCTGGATCGTGCCGTCCGACAGCCGCCTCGACCGTGCCGCGGTTCTGACGCAAATCGCCGAGACGGTGGAGGTCCGCCTTCTGCCCGACCGGGTGGTGATCCGTCCGTACCTGCCGCGCCTGCATTCGGGGAAGGTCGACTACCGGTCGCTCGAGGTAGCCGACCCGGGCGACGAACAGGTGGAGGAGACGGCGGATGAGACGGCGGATGAGACGACGCTGAAGGCGGTCGCCGCGGCGTTCGAGCGGGTGCTGCCCGGCGTGGCCATAACAAGCTCGACCGACTTCTTCGCCAGCGGCGGACACTCCCTCCTGGCACTTGAGCTGAGCGCTCACCTGGAGCGCGACCTAGGAGTCAGGCTGACGATCCGTGACTACCTGGCCCACCCCACGGTCGCCGGGCTCGCCGGCGTGGTGGACCGCAGGCGCCGTCAGACTCCGCGATCCGCGTCGACCGCCGCCCCCGTAACCCTCGGTGAGGAGCTGACCTCCACTGAACGGCCGATCTGGGTGTGGAGCCAGATGTTTCCCGGCGACGGTGCGCTGAACGTCGTCGGGGGATTCACCACGCGTGCGGCCATCACCGAGCAGCGCCTCCGGCAGGCGCTGTCGGACCTGGTCAACGACGTGGCCCAGCTGAGAGTCCGGTACGTCCTGGGCCGCGATCGCCCGCGACGGGTCCTGCGCGGAGCGGGTGTTGCGCGGGTCGACGTCCTCCAGATCTCCGCGTCCGCCGGCACCTTCCCCCAGCCGGAGGTGGCCAGCAGCGCATACCAGCCGTTCGACGTCGGGACGGATCAGCTGGTCCGGGCCATACTGGTCCGCTCGCGTACGGAGCCCGCACTGGTGGGCGTCTATCTGATCGCCCACCACCTGGTGTGCGACGGAGTGAGCATGGGGCTGCTCGTCGCGGAGCTGCAGCACCGCCTCAGCACACCGGAACGCCGAACATCGCTGTCTTCGCTGTGCGCGCTCCCCCCGGCAAGACCGGATGCCCGTCTCGTCCAGCCTGCGGCAGAGCACTGGTCCACGGTCAGGCGGGGGCTGAAGGCTCAGCCTTACGACGAGCGGCTGCGCCCGAACGGGGCTGCCACAGGAGCGCCGGTGGTCGATTGGCGGCTGCCGACGCAGCCGATCAGGGAGCTCGCGGACTGCCTGTCGGTGAGCCGGGCGGCTGTCCTCATCACGCTGATCGCCAAGGCGGTCGGCCGGGTGCTGGACCGGGACCAGGTCGTCGTCGAGACACCGGTCTCGACGCGGACTCCCGATGAGGTCCGCTCGATCGGCAATTACGTGGTTGACGTGCCCCTGCTGGTCCAGCTCGCCGGCCAGGACACCGCCCGCGTCATCGAAGCGGTCAACCGCGACCTGCTGGCGGCTGTCGACTTCGCGGCGCTGGTCCCGGGATTCGGCGGCGTACGGCCGGGACAAGGGTGGGCACCCGTCGGCGACGTCGTCGTCGTCCTGGAGGATCACGTGCCTGCGCCGGCTGTCGAGATCGACGGCGTGGCGAGCTCGGCCACACAGCTCATCGGCTCGCCCCCGCGCCATGCCCTCGCGTGCTACTTCCGGACCAGCGCACTGGCCGAGGACATCACCTGCGTCGTCACGGGCCGCTCCGACGGCGGGATGGCACGTGCGCTGCTCGCCGAGGCCGGCGCCACTCTCACCACCATGACAGAGCAGTTCTCAATGAGGAGGTTCGGCGATGGCCGACGTCGTGATCCGGCCTGGTGAACGCTGGGAGCTCGAGCACCTGGTGGCCGGGATCGATCCCGGCAACACGGTGGTCCTGGCGGATGAGGCCGCCGAGGCGATCAGACGTTCGTCCAAGTGGGTCGATTCGCTCGCCGTGAGGTCCGAGTTGTTGTACGGCGTCAACTCCGGTTTCGGCGCGCTGGCCAACGTCCGCGTCCGGCCCGGCGATGAGGCAGAAGTCCAGCGTCGCCACATCCTTTCCCACGCATGCGGCATCGGGCCCGGTGCGCCCGTCGAAGTCGTTCGGATGATGCTTCTGGTCAAGCTGCTGACCTTCCGCGGCGGCTACACCGGCGTGTCCCTGGAGGTCGCCGAGAGCCTGGTGAGGATGCTCAACAACGGCATCCACCCCGTGGTACCCGAGCGCGGCACCGTCGGTGCGAGCGGAGACCTCGCACCCCTGTCCCACCTGGCGCTTCCCCTGCTGGGCCTCGGCCAGATCACCGTGGACGGCCAGGTGCGCGACACCAGGGATGTCGAGGAGCAGCTGGGCCTCGGCCGGGTGGAGCTCGGTCCCAAGGACGGTCTGGCGCTGACCAACGGGACCCAGTACATCTCGTCCGTCGCGGTGATCGAACTGCAGCGACTCCTTGAGCTCGCCCGCTCAGCCGACCTGATCGCCGCGATCAGCACCCAGGCGTTCAGTTGCGCCGACAGGTTCTTCCACGAGCGATACCACCGCGATTCGGGGAACCGGTGGCGGGCGGTGGTCGCCAAGAACCTCTCTCACTACACCCGCGGCGGAAACCACGCGGCCTTGGACTCCGCTGTGCCGTCGATGCAGGACCCGTACTCGTTCCGGTGCATTCCTCAGGTCCACGGGGCCGTGCGCGAGCACATCGCCTACGCCCGGAACTCGATCCTCAACGAGATCAACACCACCGCCGACAACCCGCTGTTCTTCGTGGATGACGACCTTGCGCTCCTGGGCGGCAACCTGCACGGCGAGTCGGTCGCCATGGCCGCGGACATGCTCGGCATCGCCGCCACCGAGCTCGCCGCCATCTCCGAGCGCCGGACCTACCAGCTACTGTCCGGACGCCGCGGTCTCCCGGACTTTCTCACCCAGGACCCAGGCGTCAACTCTGGGCTCATGATCAGCCAGTACTCCGCTGCGGCGCTGGTGAGCGAAGCCAAGACCCTGGCGCACCCCGGCAGCGTCGACTCGATTCCCACCTGCCAACTGCAGGAAGATCACGTGAGCATGGGTGGCACCTCCGTGCTGAAGCTGCGGCAGATCGTGGACAACCTGGAGAACGTGCTGGCCATCGAGTTGATGACCGCATGCCAGGCCGCCGATCTCAACGCCGGACTGGTCCTTTCCCCCGCGGTCCGCGGCGTACAGGAGCGTTACCGCACCCGAGTGCCCCGGCTCAAGGACGACCGCGTCCTGGCCGGCGACATCGAGCAAACCCGCCAGTTCCTCCGGCACGACCTGGCCGGCGACCTTGTCGCGGAACAGACCGCCGCAACCGGTGCCCGGGAAGAGGCGGGTCGATGAGGCCAACGGATTACCCGCGGGTCCTGGAAGAGGTCGAAGCCTGCTGGCGTGATATCGCGCCGGAGTCCGCGATGAAGCTGGCACCGCACGACAACCTCTTCGAAGGCGGCGCCGACTCCTTCACCTTCATCCGGCTGCTGCGATCGGTCGAAGCCGCGTGCGATGTCACGCTGCCGCTGCTCGAGGTCTTCGAGACTCCGCAGCTGGCTACCATAACGCGCTGCGTCATCGAAGCGAGGCGACGCTGAGGTGGCGATGATCCTGCCTGCCACCGCGGCCGAGTTCGGCCTGTGGTACCAGGAGCAGGCGGCCGAGCTGCGGGGGCGCTACCTGTGCCTGGCGGCCGCGGAGCCATGCCCCGGGTCGCAGGTGAGCCTCTGCGACGCGGCCGGCGCCATGACCGCTGTCCGGGCCCGTCATCCCGAGGCGCTGGCACGGTTCGCGGTCGACGAGCAAGGCATCCTTCACAAGTTCCTCGAGTCGCCTGCGGCTTCGCCGCCCGCAGAGGTCCTGGCGTTCCCGGCGGAATGGCGGCGCGCGGACGTCGTCTCCCACCTGGCAGGGCTGCCGACCCCCCTCGCGACCGGGCCGCTGGTCCATCTGGCCGCACAGGCCGACCACCAGGGGAACGCCACGCGGCTGTTCGTGCTGGCCCACCACATCGTCTGGGACGCACATTCCGAGGAGATCTTCTGGACCGAGGTCGACCGCCGGCTGACCGGACCCGGGGCAGGCGACGCGGGACATCGCCGTCCCGGCTTCGGCCCCTGCGTGCGCCGCATCGCCACGCGAGACCATGCCCCGCTCGTGACCGACGTGCAGCGGCACCTGGTGATCCCGAACGGCGACCGTGTCTGGGAGCGGCTCACGGCCGCGGCGCGGCAGGCCGGAGTCACCCCGTTCGCCTGGACGGTCGGGCACCTGGCGGCTGCCGCGGCGGCTTGGTCGGAGCCGGCGACGGTCAGGGCGTACATCGACGTGGACCTCCGCCCGCTGGCCGGCACGTCCCCGGACACGATGGGATTTCACCTGTCCCAACTGGAAATCGCCGCCGTCGACCGCGGTACGTCCGGTCCGGCCGCGGCCAGCGCCGTCCACACGGCCGTGATGCGCCGGCTGGCCGCCGCCGTGCGGCAGGAGATCCGCCCGGGCGGCGAAGCCGCCGGCCACGGCGGTCACCCCTGCAAGTTCTATTTCCGCGACATCCGGTATCGGCGTCGTCTGCGTCACCTGCGGCCCGTCGACATCCGCTTGCCAGTGGCACGTAACCAGCTGTCCGTAGGCGTGACGGTCACTGATGCCGGCCTTGGAGTGACGGTGACCGCACGACGCGGCACCGCCGACAGCACCGGTATCACCCGTTTGGCGCAGCTGGCACGCCAGTACCTGATCTCGGCAGCGGCATATGACAAAAGGGCGGCCTCCGATGCAGCACCTTAGGCTCGACGGCCCACCGGAAGCGTGGTGGCCCGCCAACTCCACGGCGGTTGCGGAGCACCTTCGCCGTGACGGTGCGGTCGTCATCGACGGCGACGGGTTGTGCCAGGACGTCGCAACTTTTCAGCGACTCGCCGCCGCGGCCTGCGGGCCGCTCGCCAAGGACAATCCGGAGCACAACAGCATCGACGACGACCCCACGGGCACGATCAACAGCCCGACCCCCTTCTCCAGGACCAGAAAGCTTCTGTGGCACAACGAGAACACGTTCGCGCGCATGTGGCCCAGGCGCATCATCTTCGGCTGCCAGGAGATCGGGGACGGCGGGCAGACACCGACCGCGGACATGACGGCCGTCTACGAGCGGCTCAGCCGCTCGGCCAAAGACGTCCTCGCCACCGGCGTCACCTACGTCCGCCGCATGGGGATGGACCTCGGGCTCGACTGGCGCCAGGTCTACCGCACCACTGATCCGGCCGCTGTCGAGCGCGCCTGCGAACGGGAGGGCACCACCTGGAGGTGGGATGAGCGCGGCGGCATCCTCACCACCGAGCAGCGGCGGCCGGCTGTCATCCTCGACCCGGCCACGGGCCGGCCCTCGCTGACAGCACAAATCCTGCATTGGCATCCTCGGGCACTGGACGAAGACATTTACGATTCGCTCCGTCTGCTGTACGAGCCTCACGAGTTTCCCAAAGGGTGCCGACGCGGGGACGGCGGGCCGATCCCCGACGCCGTCATCGACGAACTTGTAGAAATCTGCTCCGACCTGGAGGAAGTCGTGCCCTGGAAGCCGGACCGCGCGATAGTCGTTGACAACCTGCGCCGCAGCCACGCTCGTAATCCCTATACGGGCGCGCGTCGTCTGCTGGTCGCTGTCGGCGACCTCGTCGACTGCGCGGGATTGGCAAAGCCGTGACCACGCGCGCGCACGGCCTCGTCGGCGAACTGACCAGCTCCACCGCCACCGCGGTCATCGAGCAGGGCGCGGTCACCACTTATGCACAGCTACTGTCGCACGCACGCGAGGTCGCCATGCATTTGCGCCGGCGCGGGGCCGGACCCGGGGCAGTCGTGCCCATCCAGGCGGCGCCGAGCACGACCGCCCTCATCCAGATCGTGGCCATCCTGATGACCGGAGCCGCCTTTGCTCCCATCGATCTCCGCATGCCGCCACGCACTGCCGCCAGGATGGCCCGTATGTGCGGTGCCGCCTTCATCCTCGGGGCCGCCGGCGGGACGACCGACGGCGTCGTCTGGCTCAGCCCCGAAGACGTGGCCAACGATCCAGGCGCCGACCCCCTCGTACCGACCGTCCCGCAGGACACCGTGTATGTGATCTTCACCTCAGGCACCAGCGGCGATCCGAAGGGAGTCGTCGTACCCGAGCCCGCCGTGCGGGCCTACCTCGGCTGGTCGATGCGCGAGTACAACTGCGCCCGAGGATGGGGGGCACCGCTGTTCACCTCGCTGGGCTTCGACCTGACGATCACCAGCCTCCTCGGACCGCTCCTGAACGGCAGACGAGTACAGGTTCTCGATCCCCTGCGTTGGCCGCTTCAGGTCGCCACCGACCCCGGCATCCTCCAAGGCTCCAGTTTCGTCAAGATGACGCCGAGCCAGGCCAACATGCTGTGTGAGCTGCTGGAGGCGCGTGGGGCCCGGTGCTCGATGCCAGTCCTGGTGGTCGGCGGTGAAGCCCTGTACGGGCAAAGTGTCGCCCGCTGGCGACACAGCCTCCCCGACACGCTGGTGGTCAACGAGTACGGCCCTTCCGAGGCGACCGTGGGCTGCTGCCGCTACTTCGTGCCGGCCGGCTGCACCAGTAACGAGATTCCGATCGGGACTGCCCCGCCAGGCGTGGAGCTGAGCATCGAGGGACAGCCGCCCCAGGCCGGAGACGAGCATGAGGAGGGCGAGCTGGTCATTGCCGGGGTGCAGGTGGCGACCGGTTACCTCACCGCCTCGAACCCGGACGACGCCGCGGACGGCCGCGGGCAGTTGCGACCTTTCCCCGGTTCCGCCGGCAGGCGCAGCTACCGCAGCGGCGATCGCGTGCGGCGCGACCGCGACGGAACCTACACCTATGTCGGCCGGCTGGGACGGGAGGCGAAGGTCGCCGGCTTCCGGATCAACCTGGCCGCTCTTGAGTCTTGCCTCAATGCCTTTCCCGGGGTGGTGAGCGCCACCGTCCAGGCGGACGAGGTGCACGGCCTCCGCTCGGCCGTGGTGACTCGGGACGGCAGGACGACCCAGAGCGACCTTCTTGCGCATCTGCGCCAGACATTTCCGTCCTATGCGCTGCCGCGTTTTATTCGGATCAACACCCAGGTGAACATCACAGAACGTGGAAAGTCGAGCGCGTCATGGGAGTAACAGAAAAGCTACCGGACACCACGATCACCCCATCCGACCTGAACGGTGACCTGACCACCAGGCTGAACGACGAGCAGTCCCGGCACATCGACGAGCTGCTGATGTCAGCGGGCCGCGTCCTGTTCCGGGGATTTCCCCTCCAGAGCACAGCCGACTTCGCGAAGGCGGTTCAGGCACTGGGCGGCGACCCGTTGCCCTATACGGAGCGCTCCACGCCGCGGAAGCAACTCGAGTCCGGGATCTACACGTCGACCGAGTACACCCGGGAGGAGGAAATATTCTTCCACAATGAAAACTCCTACCAGGCGACCTGGCCGGCCAGGCTTTTCTTCTTCTGCCGGCGGCCGCCCGCTTCGGGTGGGGCAACGCCACTGGCCGACGTGCGTCAGGTCACCGCGTCGCTCGACGTCGGCGTCGTCGAGGAGTTCCGCAGGCGCGGCTGGCGGCACATCCGAAACTACCATCCACAGATCGGCCTGCCGTGGAGCGAGGTGTTCGGGACCACGAGCCGCGAGGCCGTGGATCTCTACTGCGGGAACAACGGCATACAGACGCACTGGAACAGCGACGGGACTCTCCGCACGGTAGCCGACCGAGTGGCTCTTCACCGCCATCCGGAAAACGGCGACGAGCTGTGGTTCAACCACATAGCCTTTTTCCACTGGTCAACCCTTCCCGAGCGTGTCATCGGAGTCCTCGAGGAGCTTTTCGGTAGGTCCGGCCTTCCCAATAACACCGTCTACGGCGACGGGGCGGAAATACCGGCGGAGGTATGCGCGCACATCCGCGAGAAATATCGTGAGGCAGCGACACGGTTCGACTACCAGCAAGGCGACCTGCTGATGATCGACAACATGCTGACGGCCCACGGACGCGAACCGTACGAGGGGGAGCGACAGATCGCGGTGGCGATGACCTGACTTGACCTGGCTTGACCCGACCTGACCCGGCCCGGCCCGGCTGGAGCCGCCGAACCGATGCGAACCAGCAGTGTCGACAAAAGAGGAGCAGCAATCGTGCGGTATGTCCTGGGCATCAGTGGGCTGGGCCAGAGCCAGCCATACATGCGGCGGTCGTTTCCGGGACTGGACGAGCGTGTGTATCGGCTCGCCCAGGGGGCGGACTCGGCAGCGGCTCTCGTCACCGAGGATGGCATCGTGGCCGCCGCGGCCGAGGAGCGTTTCGTGCGGCACAAGGGCACCGGAGAATTCCCGCGGGCCGCGATCGAGTATGTGCTCGGAGCGGCCGGCATCACTCCGCGTGACGTGAGCGCGGTCGCGCACAATTTTGACTTCGGCCGGTACCAGACGTACTTCGAGTCCGAAGGGGCGATCGAGGAGTACAAGCACGTGTACGCGCCGGAGGTCGTACATCGCGATCTGTTCGCGGCATTTCCGAGGGCGCTCTGGAGCGAGGACCTGAAGGTCGTCCCGATATTGCACCACCAGGCCCACGCCGCCAGCGCGTTGCACTGCTCCGGCTTCGGCTCCGCCGATGTCCTGGTCGCCGACGGGATGGGAGAGTTCGAGAGCACATCGCTTTACGCAGGCGGATCACAGGGACTGCGGTTACGCGGCCAGGTGCGCGGACTGCACTCCGTGGGGCTCGTCTACGGGCTGGTTACCATGCACCTGGGATTTTGGATGAACTTCGACGAGTACAAGGTCATGGGACTGGCGCCCTACGGGGACCCGCAGCGACTTCGTCCGGCGTTCGACACCCTTGTCGTCCGCCAGAACGACGGCCGTTACACCACACCTCTCACCTACTTGAACGAAACAGCGCAGGAACGCGCCACTTACCAGAAGTCACTGGAACATCTCGCCGCGGTTCTCGGCCCGCCCAGGGAACCGGGTGCGAGCCTTGAGCAGCGTCACCTCGACATCGCCGCGGCGCTGCAGGCCGTGACCGAGGAGACCATCACCGGCTTCCTGGCGGCGCACCGGGATGAGCAGTCCAGCGAGAATCTGTGCCTGGCCGGCGGCGTGGCCCTGAACTGCGTCGTCAACCAGGCCATCCGCAAGAGCGGGATGTACCGGCGACAGTTCGTCCAGCCGGCGGCCGGCGACGACGGAACGGCGCTGGGCGCGGCGCTGATGGTGCTGGAGGAGGAGGGCGCCGAGGCGCCCAGGAAGCGGGTTCGCCCGCGCATCGGGCCGCCCTACCTCGGTCCGGCGTTCACCTCCGAGCGCATCCAGGCCACGCTGGAGCGCACCGACCTGCGATGGCGGCGATACGAACTCGACGACCTCGTCGCTGAGGCTGCCCAGCTTCTGGGTGACGGAAAGGTCGTCGCGCTCTTCCAGGGGCGGATGGAATACGGCCCGCGAGCGCTGGGGAATCGCAGCATTCTCGCCGATCCGCGATCCGTCGAGATGAGGGACCGGATCAACGCGATGGTCAAGCAGCGGGAGGAGTTCCGGCCGCTCGCGCCGGCGGTCCTGGCCGAGTACGCAGAGCAGTGCTTCGAGATCGATGATCCCGACGAGTACCTGTGGATGATCGAAACCGTCGATGTCCGTGAGGCTTGGCGTTCGAGGCTCGGGGCGGTGACGCACGTCGACGGCACCGCCCGGATCCAGGTGGTGCGACGCAAGGACAACGAGCTCTACTGGCGGTTGATCGATGCCTTCCGGGCGATCACCGGCGTTCCGGTGCTGCTCAACACCTCGTTCAACTCGCGCGGGGAGCCGATCGTCTGCTCACCCGAGGACGCGGTGGCGACGTTCTCCCGGACGGACATCGACGCGATGATCATGGAAGACCATCTGGTGTCGCGATAGAAGGAGCCGGCGGATCCGTGGATCCGTGGATCCCCGTAACCAAGGCACGTTCTCGGACCCCAGGAGGCAGCCGTGAGAACTATCGATGAAACTCAAGAGCTGATTGGAAGCATCTGGGTTGAGCTTCTCGGCCTTGATGCACCGCCTGACCGCTCGGCGCGCTTCTTCGCCGTCGGCGGCGACTCGATCCTGTGTGTGCGCTTCATCGCCATCGCGCGCACCCGGGGTGTCGAACTCACCATCCGCGACGTCCTGGAAGATGACGAGATCGAGTCCCTCGCGGCCCGAGCACGTTCAACGGGGGAGCGATCGTGACAGGCCGGGGCCGCGACGCCATCTCCGAGTCCGTCCGCGCGACGCTCTACGCGGCAGCCGGAGCCGGCGAGGTGGAGGCATTCGAGGTTCCGGACGACCGCTGGGCGCGGATACCCGCGCTGGGCCTGGTCTCGCCAGATGATCGCCGACGGCTGCCGGCCGGTGCCGTGGATGCCTTCCCGATGAGCGAGCAACAGGCCGCGATGGCCACCCGGATGCTCATGGCCGTTGCCCTCCGAGACCGCGGCGCCATCGGTGTCCCGGCCTATCACAACGTCGCGACCTCGCGTCTGACCGTACCTCGCGTGGAGCCCGCGGCCTTCGAGGCGGCCGGGCTCGGCTTGGTGCGGGAGCACGAAATGTTCCGCTCGCTGCTGGACTTGGACCGCTACTCGCGCCCGATGCAGGTCGTACTGGACCATGTCGACCGGCCATTGGTGAAAGTCTGCGACTTGCGGGGGCTCCACGACCGTGAACAGCAACAACGGTTGGCCGAGTTCGCTGACGCCGAGAACACGCGGACCATCGACCTGAAAGATCCGCCCCTCGTCACGATCACAGTCCACCTCCTGAGCGAGACGGCGATCGCCTTGACCCTTACTGAGCCGCATGCGATTGCCGACGGGTGGAGCACCCACCTGAACCTGGTGGAATTCCTGGAGCGCTACGTCGCGGAGCTCGCCGGGCGGCCACCCGAGCAGCCGGCGTCATCCGCCTCGAACGCCTCGCCCCGCTTCAGGCTCCGCGAGCACAGCGCGCAGCAGCTCTTCCAGTCGCTCACGCTCGCCGACTCACAGTGGTGGAGCCGGTACCTGGACGGGCTGGAAACGCAGCCGAGTGCCGAGACCCCTCGCGACTGCCACACCTGGCAGGACTCGGTGGAGATCGCGGGCCAGGAGAACCGTATGCTGAGCCGACTTGCGGCGAGTTCCTCCTCCGGGTTGAAGTCCGTGCTTCTCGCGATCCACCTCGAGGCGCAGGCGCGACTGGCCGGCGGGCGCAGCATCCTCACTGGCGTCCCTGTCAACACCCGGCTCGCGGTACCGAACGGCGTGGACGCGCGGGGGATGTTCCTCAACGTCGTCCCACTGCGCATCGACGTCGCGGCACCGGGTATGGAGGCCGTTGCCCGGGCGCATCGGGAGCTGATGAAGGTCACCATGCGCGGCCGGACCCCGCTGGCCCAATTGGCCCGCACCGTCGGGAGGGTAGCGGTACCGACTTCCCTGTTTGGTTTCAACAGCTTCCACAGCATCGCCGGCGCCGCGGTACGGCTCGGCATAGACACACTGGAGGCGGTCGAGGACTGGTCCCACACGGACTTCCCGTTCGAGGCCAGCTTCAATCGAAGCGAAGAGACAGGCGAGCAGATCCGCATTCTGCTCTACTCCGAGGGCTCCTCACACACGCGCGCCGATGCGACCGCGGCGTACCGCGACGCCGTTCAGCGGTTCGCGCAGCTTGATCGGTGAGGGGGAGCAGGGCGACCTCACTCGTTGTTCACCAGGCCGAGCCGCCGGCAGGCACCGTGTCGAGGCCGGCCGGGGTGAGCTGCCGTTCGAAGGGCCGGGCGGTCTCGTCGTAGCGACGACTCGACTGCGCCTGCGATCTCCACCTCGACTACTGACCCCCGACGAACTTACGGGCGGGTCCACTATGTGTCAGCTGACCTCGATGGCTCGCGTCGCCGGCTTCAGGTCCCGCGAAGCGGATGCCAGGGTCGCGCGAGCGGCCTGCTCAAGCATCAGCTGCGCCCACGTTCCAACGGAGAGCCGGGACTTGCTGGCCGCCTCCGTGATCATGGCAAGCTGATCGTCGGTGACATCCAGGTGCAGTTTCAAGGCCATGGCGCTGTCGCCGATACTGGCACCTTCATGCCTGTCGTGATCGTCAGCGGTTACCCCGGCCGCGATACCTCGGTCAGCCGGGTCCTCGCCGCGCGCGGCGAGGCTGGCGCGCACCTCGCGCCGCAGGGCGTTCCTCGACCAGCCGAACAACTCCGCCTTCCGAAGCCAGTAGTCCTGCTCCGGCTCGGGGAGACCGGCGACCGCGGCGTGATGCTCGAAGCTCAATCCCGCCCGCCGCCTTGCGTGCTCGAACTTCCTGGCGACCCACGCATAATTGCGAAGCGTCTTGTAATCAAGCGAGGTCTGCTCGATGGCACTGCGATAACGTCCGGTGAAGCGAGTTTCACCGTAAATCAGCCAGTCGCCCAGGCACCATGCCGAGCTGGTCGCGGCCTCGGCCAATCCCTGGCCGATTCCAAGCCAATTATCAAATGGTATTCTGCTGTCAAGGCGCAGTCCTGTCGAGGGCAGAACGGTGACACCGGCTGCGATATGACCTGCGGGCAGGGACGAGAACTGCGAAGGCACTCCTGACTCAGCTTCCATTACCCCATCCTCCTGAACATGGTGCAGTCAGCGGGAGTCGCCGGCACGGTGGTGAAAGTTCTTGCGAGCTCAAGACCCGCCCACTTTCGTCCGCTCGCCCAGTCCATCGCTGCACGAAGTCCGGCGGCCGGCCTTTCGGCCATCTGGCTCACACCTCCGACCATGGAAGGCAGCGGTCCTTCTTCGCTCTCACGGCGCTCTTGTCGGACCCCTCTCGCGTCCACGCGACAGCAGCGCACAGACACCGTGCCGGTAGTGGCGTAAGGGCGGCGTTCGGCAACGTGGCTTCAGGCCCCGTCGGGGACCGTTACCACGTCCCAGAGCAGCCAACGGCAGACGTCTCCTGCAGAAAGCGCCCGAGGTGATCGCATGCCTGACCAGCCGCAATTGTCCGTGGTGGTCCCCACCTACAACCGGGCGCCATTGTTGCGCAAGACGCTCGCGTCGCTCGCCGATCAGCGCAACCCGCCGCCGTTCGAGGTCATCGTGGCCGATGACGGGTCCGCCGACGACAGCGAGCAGGTCGCTGAGGAGTTCAGCGACCGCCTGGCGATCCGCTACCGCTATCAGGAGGACCAAGGGTACCGGGTAGCCAAGGCGCGGAACATGGGCGCGGCCATCGCCAGAGCGCCGATCCTGGTGTTCCTGGACAGCGGCACGCTAGCGGGGCCTGACCTGCTCGCCGGCCACCTGCGCGGCCAGGCCGAGCACCGTCCGGGTCCCCGATCGCCGGCCCGCGGGGCGGCCGTCATCGGCTACACCTACGGGTACCGGCCCTATGACCACACCCCGGGGCTTGCCGAGGCGTTCACCTTGCTCAGCCCGCGGCAGGTGTACCAGCGCTATCTCTCCGATCCGCTGTTCCGCGACTCGCGTCATGAAGAGCTGGACAAGATCGACTTCAGCTTGGCCGGGCTGAGGATGCCGTGGCTGTTCTTCTGGACGCTGAACGTGTCGGTGCATGCCGACGACTACACGGCGGTGTCCGGCTTTGACGAGCGCTTCCAGAGCTGGGGAGGGGAGGACCTGGAACTCGGGTACCGCCTGCACCGGCACGGTGTGCCGTTCGCCTGCGACATCCGTCCCTGGGCGATGGAAATACCGCACGAGCGCGACCACGAGGCCAGTATCGCGAGCAACAAGAACAACGCGCTGCGCATTCTCATGGCGCACGCCGACCCTGCTGTCGAGTTCTTCTGGGCACTGCTGACGCGCGACTACATCATGTTCCCCGCCGAGGACGCCTACCGTGATCTTGTGGACTGGGAGGAGCGGGTCGCCGACCTGGACGTGCAGCCAGAAGTGGACCACGGCACCGCGGACCTGCCGCCCGGGGCCCGCGTGGCGGTCTTCGGCAGCGGCGCGAGCGTGCCTGGTCGTGGGCTGCGCGGCGCGTTGGTGGACTTCGACGACAAGCTCCTCACTAGGGCATCCGTCGACTGCCGCTTCATCACGCGTCACGGAATCGGCCTGCGGACACCCTGGCCCGATAACGCCTTCGACCGTGTCGTGATCACTTCCCGGTTGTCACGGCTGTGGCCGCAGTGGGGCGAGGTCATCCGAGCCGAGGCCCTGCGGATCGGCGCCAATGTTCGCTGCGCCCCGGCCCTCGACTGGGAAGCCGGCGAGGCGCGGACGCGTTGACACGCGCCCCGCCGGCTGACGCCACCCCTTCAGAACGGATGGGCGTCCACTCGGCGGCGGGCTGGTTACGCCTTCCCGCTTCGCCAAGCGCAGGCTCAGGGATACACATGTCGGTGCTGAGCTTCGACGATCCGGGACAGAGACATCGCCGAACGCGCTCTGTCGTGCCTACGGACCGACCTCGACAACGGCCGCGATCACCTCCTCATGGCCCGGACTCATGGCCCGGAGCTCAACCCCATGGTCACCCACAGCAAGCTCAGCAGCGGAAAACCCCAAGACCACCCTCGACCCGCTCGATCAACGCCATTCCCGCGTGATCACCTGCGTGGGGATGTGGAAAGAAGGCTCCGACCTGCCGCAGCTCAACGTCGCGGCACTCCACGACCCGCACAAGAGCCTCGGCATCACGCTGCGGTTCATCGGCCGCTTCGCCCGCGTGTCCCCCGCCCCGGTGGGCAACGCCACCGTGGCGGCATCGCGATCCAATCTTCCGGCGGTGGGCCGGCACGGCAAGAGAGCCATGAACCGACACGGGCTGTCACGTCCCGTCATCACCGAAAGTGGGCCAGAGCCGTTAAGGTGACACTCCCGGGTGTTCAAGCAGGTCAGGGTCATGTTGAGAGCAGGAGATCACAAGGCGCTCCCGCTCTTCAGATGGGGGTGCGTGGTTCACCTGCCCGGCTCCTTCAGCGCCGCAGGAGCGTGAGCGGGCAGTCCGGTGGGCTGTTCGGTGGTGGCGCACAGCGGTGAGGCGGTGATCTGCGCCCGCCCGGTCTGGTCCGTCGTGTACTGGTCCCAGAACCACTGCATGCTGTCGCAGCGCAGGAAGTAGCCTTCTGCGAACTGGTGGTGGGAACCGGTGTCGAAGGCGGTGTCGGTGACCGGGTGGAAGAGGACCTGCTGGACCAGGGACACGTCGCCGCGTTGCTTGGCCATCAGGGTGAGGGCGGCGGCCCGTCGGCCCTCACCGCTGCGCCGGGTCGGGTGTGGTTGCCGGGACTGTCGCGGGGTCGGGCCTGCCGCCGTCACCAGGGGAGTACGCCGGCGCGGTCGGTCACCGTGCCGGTGGGCGTGTCGGGCCCCAGGGTGGCGATACGCACCGCCGCCTCCGCGCCCTCCTCGACGCTCTGCCCGATGTAGCCGGTGAACTCGGTGGCGGTCTGGCCGGGGTCCACCGCGTTGAAGCGGACGTCGGGGATCGTCCTGGCGTACTGCATGGTCAGCATGGTGACCGCGGTCTTCGACGAGCCGTAGGCGGCGAGCGGGTACTGCGACTCGACCCGCCCCGGGTCGTGGATCAGCGTGAACGACCCCATACCGCTGGTGACGTTGACGACCGACGGGGCGGCTGCCTTCCGCAGCAGGGGTAGGAAAGCGTGCGTGACGCGCACCAGGCCGAAGACGTTGGTTTCGTAGACGTGGCGGATCTGGTCGGCCGTCATGTCCTCGGGTGCGGTCACTTCGCCGAGGACGCCGGCGTTGTTGACGAGAATGTCCAGGTGGCCGGCCCGCGCGCGCAGCGTCTCGACCGCCGCGCCGACCGACGCGTCGTCGGTCACGTCCATCTGGACGAAGCCGGCGCCGAGCTGGTCGGCGGCCTTGCGTCCCTTCGCGGCGTCCCGGTCCCCGATCCAGACCGTCTGGCCCGCCTGGATGAGTCGGCGCGCGATCTCGTGGCCGAGGCCCCTGTTGCCGCCGGTGATCAATGTGGTGGTCATGTCGTGTCTCTCCTGTGTGTCGTCGGAGCGGGTGCCTCCGGAAAGCGGCTACCGGGAGCACTCGCGGGATTGGGTTCGCTGCGGTGCGTCCCGTCGGCGTCGGCGCCGGGCGAGCGTCCTGCTTCAGTGGGCGGGGCGGAACGGGCGCAGCAGGCGGATGCCGTCCTCGATGGAGCCGTCGATCAGTTCGAGCATCTGCGGGACGAGTTCCCGCATCCGGGGCGCGGCGAGGTGGGCGTCGAGGTGGGCGCGGGTCTCCCAGCGTTCGTAGATGACGAACTCGCCGGGTCGGCCCTCGACTTCGTGGGCCTCGTAGTCGATGTTGCCGGGGTCGTTGCGCGAGGGGGTGACGGCGGCGGTGATGAACGCCTTGAGGTCGGCCTCCCTGCCCGCCTTCGCCTTCGCGTCCCAGACGACGGTCACGTAGCCGGTGGGCGTTGCGGTCATGGTGATTCCTTTTCTGTTCCGTGTCGTGTTCCGTGCTGACGGGCTGTGTCCCGGTACCGAGCCGGGTCAGCTCCTGATGAAATCGAGGAGATCGGCGTTGACGGTGTCGGCGTTGACGGTGCACATGCCGTGGGACAGCCCCGGGTAGACCTTCAGGCGCGCGTTCTTGACCAACGTGACCGCCATCTCGGCGGAGTTGGCGATCGGGACGATCTGGTCGTCGTCGCCGTGCATGATGAGCGTGGGCACGCCGATCGCCCGGAGGTCGTCGGTGAAGTCGGTCTCCGAGAACGCCTTGATCCCCTCGTGGTGCGCCTGCGCGCTGCCGGTCATTCCCTGGCGCCACCAGTTCTGGATGACGCCCTGGGAGATGTCCGCGCCCGGGCGGTTGAACCCGTAGAACGGCCCGGAGGCGAGGTCGAGGTAGAACTGGGAGCGGTTGGTGGCCACGGCCTCGCGGAAGCCGTCGAAGACCTCGACCGGCAGCCCTCCCGGGTTCGATTCGGTCTGGACCATGCGCGGCGGGACCGCTCCGATGAGGACGGCCTTGGCGACCCGCCCGGCACCGTGCCTGGCGACGTAGCGGGCGACCTCTCCACCACCGGTGGAGTGGCCGACGTGGACGACGTCGCGCAGGCCGAGGTGCGCCACCACGGCGGCGGCGTCCGCCGCGTAGTGGTCCATGTCGTGCCCGTGGCCGACCTGGGCGGAGCGCCCGTGCCCGCGGCGGTCGTGGGCGATGACACGGTAGCCGTGCTGGACGAGGAACAGCAGTTGGGCGTCCCAGTCGTCCGAGCTCAGCGGCCAGCCGTGGTGGAACATGATCGGCCGGCCCGAGCCCCAGTCCTTGTAGAAGATTTCGGTTCCGTCGCCGGCGATGACGAACGGCATGGTCTGCTCCTCGTGGTCTCGCCCGGGTACCGGGCGGTTTCGATGTCTCCACGAGAATGGCTCGGCGGCCGTGCCGACAGCCTCCGTCAGCTGACTGACATCCGGCCGGCGGCTCGCTTACGTCAGTACGGGCGGCTCGCTTACGTCAGTACCGGGGCAGTGCTGAGACCCGGCCGGTAGCTGTCACGGCCGGGTGGCCGGAGGCTCGGGAGGCAGCGCCTCCAGTGCGTCGCGGAGCTCGGCCCGCGATGTGATTCCCAGCTTCGGGAACACATGGTAGAGATGCGACGACACGGTCCGCGGCGAAAGGAACAGATGCGACGCGATCTGCGGGTTCGACAGGCCCGTCGCCGCCAGCCTGGCGACCTGCAGCTCCTGCGGGGTGAGGGCCTCACCGGCCTTGTTCCGGCCGGTCCGCGTCATGCCGGTGGCACGGAGCTCCGCAGCGGCCCGGGCCTCCCACGAACGGGCCCCGAGTTCCTCGAAGCGGTCGCGGGCGGCGGCCAGCTGCACCCGGGCGTCACGGTTGAGCCCTTGCCGGCGAAGCGCTTCGCCGTACGCCAGATGAGCATGGCCGACCTCGAAGGGCCACTGCTCGACGCCCGGCAGCGCGAGTGCCTCCTCGAAGCACCGGACCATGTCCTCGGCAGTTGATGTCATCGCCGTGACCGTGGCCGAGCTCAGCGCGAGCCGCGACGAGAGGTGGCCGACACCGGCGTCGCGCAGCGCGTCCGCGTGCCGTCGCGCCTCCGCGTGCCGCCCGGTGCGCACGGCGGCCTCGACGAGGTCCGGCGCGGACCACACGGCCTCGGGGTTGAACGGCGGCAGCACACCCGGGGCGCAGATCGCTGTGGCGTGCCGGAAGGCGGTCTCGAAGTCGGCGGCGCCGAGGGCCGCCCGGGCCGCCGCCTGGTGGGCGCAGTTCTCCAGCCGCCGCAGTCCCCTGGGTCCTGACCATCCCCAGATGTCCTCGCAGTGCTCCCGGCACGCGTCGAGGTCGCCGCGCTGGGCCGCGACCATCGCGGCGATGTAGTGCCCCACCTGGGCGAACAAGTAGTATCCCATCTCCTCGGACAGGGCGATGAGTTCGTCCGCGGCGTCGGCCGACGCCTGCCACCGGCCGGTGTAGAGGTCGTCCAGGGCGACGAACATCAGGGCCGGCATGCTCGACCCCACCGCGCCGCCGTCGCGTATGACCCGGGACACGGCCTCGCGACAGCCCGGAAGCCGGTCGAGGTAGGAGGCGGTCAGAGCGGTGCGGATGACCACGTCGGCGTTACTCTGGTCCCTCAGCCGCGCGATCTCCTCGTCCAGGCGGCGCAGCATGCCGTCGGTGACGGAGCCGAGGTCGTGGTGGACGCGCCCCAGGTACGCCGCGGCGGCGGGCGCCGCCGCGGGAAGCTGTGCGAGGACCTTGGACAGAGGCTGCCAGTGCTCGGGCCGGCCCGAGTACTGGCTGGCGAGCGTGAGGGTGAAGAGCGCGGTCTCCAGCTCGCCGGACGGCGGACCGGGCGACATAGGCGCCTGCTCGATCGCCGCCATCAGCAGCGTGTGGGCGGTGTCGGCGTCCCCTTCCGTGACGAGCGCGAGGAAGCCGGCCGTCGCGGCCGCCGAGAGCGACTGGGCCGCCGGATCGCCCTCGACCTCACGCATGATCTCGTGGCTGACCTCCAGATGACCCGCGACCCAGGCGGCGACGTAGGCGGCCTGCGACAGGCGGCGTCTGCGGACTGCCCGGTCGGGGCTCAGTTCGGCCGCGCGCCGCAGCCTCGCGATCGCGCCGTCGGCGTCACCGCGTCGCAGGCTGCTGCGGGCCGCCGACTCCACGGCGGCGGCGACCGCCTCGTCGGGCGCCGTCGTGGCTCTCGCGAGGTGGTCACCGCGCCGCTCGGGCTGGTCGCCCAGCGCGTCGGCCAGCCGGCGGTGGGCGGTGCGCCGCTGCTCGCCGGTGGAACCGTCGACCACCGCGGACCTGACCAGCGGGTGCCTGAAGCGCACCGTGCGGCCGTTCTCCGCGACCATGACCAGGTGGTCGCGCTCCGCGGGAGCGAGTTCCTCAAGGCTGCCCGGCCCGCCGGCCGCCTCGAGGACGCCGATGTCGCCGGAGCCCTCGAGAGCCGCGAGCAGCAGTACCTCGCGCGTTCTGCGCGGTAGCCGTCCGACGCGGGCGCTGTATAGAGCGCGCACGTCCCGTCCCTGGCCGCTCGCCCACCCCGCCCCTTGGCCGTGTCGGCCGCCGGACGCCCCGGTGGACCCGGCGAACTCGAGCAGGGCCAGGGGGTTTCCCTGTGCCTCGTGCGTCAAGGTCGAAAGGACCCGGCGGGGGAGGTGGGCGAAGCGCCGGGACAGCAGTCGCAGGGCGTCCGCGTCGTCCAGCGGCGCGATCTCGAGCTCCGGCAGACCGGTGGACCGGAAGGAATCGCCGGACTCCTCTCGCTGTGCTCCGAGCAGCCCGATGCGGCGACCGCCCAGTCTCCTGGCGACGAAACCCACCGCGGCCCGGCTCGCCTGGTCGACGGCATGAAGGTCATCGACCACGAGGAGCAACGGCCGCTCCTTCGCGGCCTCGTCGAACAGGGACAGTGCCGCGTTCAGGACGGCGATCCGGCTCGGCGCGGGGCCGGCACCGAGACCGAGGGCGACCTCGAGGGCCTCCCGCGTGGAACGCGGCAGACGACCGAGCTCGTCCGGCAGCGAGCCGACGAGCTGATGGAGCCCCGCGAAGCTGATGTCCGTCTCGTACTCGTCGCCGCTCCCGTGGACGACCCGCATCCCCTTCGCCACCGCCAGCTCGGCGGTCGCGTCCAGAAGTGCCGTCTTGCCCACACCCGGATCACCGGTGAGCAGCAGGGCGGCTCCGTTCATCCCGGCCATGTCCAGGAACGCCGCAAGCTCGGCGAGCTCGTCCTCCCGGCCGACCAGTCCGGTCGGGCCGACGCCCATGTCTGTCCTTGACTTCGCCCACATCCGCCGTGTCCCTCGTCCTGCCTCGCGAAGCAGTCGAAACACTAGCCACGCACCTGACCAGCAAGTATTGCACCCACCGGCAAATGGAGCCTGAAGCCGTCTGCTTCGCCGACACCCGAAGACCAGGAACACGATGACGCCGACGCCGCTGCCGAGTCCGTCCTGCTCCACTTCTCCACCCCGCGCGACCCAGCGACCATCGCGGCCTTACTGCGCACCCGGGCTTACTGCGCACCCGGGTCTACCGACCCGGATCCCTGATCTGGCCACAGAGCTGACAAGCCCTGCGGCGCCGGCAGGCCGGGAACGAGATCACCGGCCTCTACCCCGGTCCCGTACGACACGGGACCGGGGTTGGCGCGACGAAGGCTTCTCCGCTTGGGAGGTGGCTTCACCAGCGGAGAAAAGGCGCTGCGGGCGGGCGAGCTGGAACCGCGGCGCAAAGAACTGCTCGCCGCACGCGAGGCCGGGACGGTCTGGGAACCGGGCGAAGAGGCCCGGGAGGCCAAGCTCGCCGCACTACGGTCCTACCGGCGGGCTACAGGGCACCTCGCACCGTGTCAGGACGCAGTGGGGCGAGGGCGAAGCGGTGGTGCCCATCGAGCGACACTTGGCCAACGTCCGCCAAGGGCGGCCTCGGGAACGCCCCGAGCGGGCCGCGGAACGCGCGAAGCAACTCGATCAAGCCCGCTGAGGCTCCGTTCGGCGCTCCGGCGGCACCGCGTGCGGCGAAGGGGCCCGAGCAAGGCGTACGGTCGCGTGGGTCACCGCGTCCGCGTTCCGCCGTGAGGACATCGTCCAGAGCCAGCGGGTTCGCGGTGCCGAGCGGGTGCGCCCGGCGTCGCCGGCGTGAACCACGTGTCACCGTCGTTGAGCAGGTGCACCGGGCGCACGGCACGGGCGCGTCGTACGCCGTGCCGGCCAGGATCCCGCGGCGGCGAGGGTTCCCTCACAGAACTGGCACCGCGACGCCTTCCTCGCCCCTCCCGCGCTCCGGGCTCACCCCGAGCGCCGTCAGCGTCACCCCGGCTGCCACCGCCAGCGCCGCCACCAGCCCCGCCGCGAGCACCGCCCAGTGACCCAGGAACGTACAGACGACCACCAGCAGCGCCGTGACCGGCAGCACCGACTGCTGGGCGATCCCCACCTTGTAGAAGCGCGAGTGCAGCGCCCACACCGTGAGCAGGAACAGCGCTGTCGGCAGCGTCACCGCAGCCGACGCCGACAGCGCCGAAAGGTGCGCCTTGCCCACCGCCTGCTCCACCGCCACCTCCAGGCCTGCTCCGATCGCGGCACCCGAGACGAAGATCAGGTAATGGCCGTAACCCCAGAGGAAGGACTGCCGGTTGGACCGGAGGTGCCCGTGGATGGGGACCGCGAAGTACACCCACCAGGCGGCGAAGATGATCAGCAGTCCGCCGGCGGCGATGGGCAGCAACTCACCCAGGGCCTCGTGCTCGTCGATCCCCGACTTCACGGCGACGGTGGCCGCCGCGATGGTCTCGCCGAGCACGATGAGCGTGAGCAGCCCGTACCGTTCGGCGATGTGGTGGGGGTGCCACGGCGTGGGGTGGGCCCGCTCCGCGTACAGCGGTACGGCCATCTCCAGCAGCGTCATCACCAGGAAGAGCCACGGGCGGCCGGCCTCCGGCAGGGCCAGTAGTCCCAGCCAGCCGATCTGGCACAGCCCGATGGCGTACCGCAGCGCCATCGTCCGCTCGGGGCCCTGGCTCGACCGCGCCACGCGCAGCCACTGCGCCGTCATGGCGAGCCGCATGATCACATAGCCCAGGATGACGACCAGGTACGCGTGTTCCTCGAATGCCTGGGAGACGCCTGCCGTCAGGACGAGCACGCCGGCTATCTGGATCAGCGTGACGATCCGGTACAGCACGTCGTCGTTGTCGTAAGCCGAGGCGAACCACGTGAAGTTCATCCACGCCCACCAGATGGCGAAGAAGATCATCAAGTAGTTGAGGATCCCCTCGCCCGTGTGTCCCTCGACTATGGCGTGCACCAACTGGGCGCATGCCTGGGCTATGGCCACGATGAAGCACAGGTCGAAGAAGAGCTCCAGTGAGGAGACGACGCGGTGGGTCTCGTCGCGGCCTCGCGCCGTGAGCTGACGCAGTGGTCTGTGGTGTGCGGGCGCCGCGGAGCACGCCGGCGGCGGAGCCGGGCTGCTTGTCATCTGGTGAGCCAAGCTCCGAAATGCCGCTGCAGCCGGGGATTGATCTGCCAGACCATCGCTGCTGCCGCCGCCGGGACCAGCACAGCGAGTCGCACCGGCAGGTACAGATCCTCCAGAACGGGGTCCGTGGCCAGGCCGAGCAGGACGATGGTGGGGTAGATACCGCACACGGTGAGGAGCCACAGCTTCCAACGCCGGACGGCGGGCGGAACGGTGGGGCCGAGCCGGGGTTCGGCGTTCGCGGACGCGTTCCGGCTCCGCTCCCGGAGCGTATGCCGGATGTCTGTCGCTGCCGGTGGGCTTGGCAGTCCAGGATCGTCGGCACCGTAGGCGTGGGTGACAGTTCTCTCGTTCATGGACCACTCCACATCGAAATGCTGCGTATCGTTTTGATTCCATCGGTTCCTGCGCGACCGAGGCGATGTCGGTGCTGCGTGATGGGCTGCCCGCGCGCAACAGCGGCAGCAGTTGCCGGGTGAGCGGCACAGGGCCCAGATGGTTCACCGCCAGCCGCTGCTGGTGCCGTGCCGCCGCTTCGGCCGCGCGTCGCTGGGTCTTGGCCGGAGCGGACAGGTCGGCGATGTATTGCTCGGCCCCGGAACGCTTCGCGATCAGCGCCAGTCGCTGCGGGTTACGACCGTGCAGAAGCAACTGGTGCCCGGCTTGCGCGAGTTCCTCGGCCAGAGCGAGACCAAGACCGTATCTGATCAGTGAGCGGACTGGGTGTGGTCCTGCTCCACGTACACCTTGAGGGCCTGGAACTCCTCGATTGCGCGCGGGCCGCACAGGTAGCCGTAACCGCTGCCCTTGACGCCGCCCTCTTCGAAGTCCTCGCTGATGGCTCCCCAGGTGTTGATCCATACCGTGCCGGTGCGGATGCGCCGGGCGACCCGGCGGGCCTTCATCGAGTCCGAGCTGAACACCGAGGCGGCCAGGCCGTAGACGGTGGCGTTCGCCTTGGCCACGGCGTCGTCCTCGTCGTCGAAGACCTCGAACGTCTGGACCGGACCGAAGACTTCTTCCTGCACGATTCGGACGTCGGTGCGGTCCACCTCGATCAGGCTCGGCCGGTAGAACGCGCCGGCGGCCAGCGGGCCGTCGGTGACCACACCGCCGCGCAGCAGCACCGTGCCGTACGAGGCGGCTTCCTCGACGATCGCGTCCACCCGCTGGGCGGACGCCCGGTCGATCACCGGGCCGAGCTGGGCCTTCTCGTCGTCGCCCGACCCGAGCCGCACCTGCGCGAGCGCGGCGGTGAGGCGAGTGCGCACCTGGTCGGCGATGTCCCGGTGAACCAGTACGCGGGAGCCGGTGCAGCAGAACTGCCCGTTCATCAGCACCAGCGACTGCACCACGGTGGGGATCACCATGTCCAGATCGGCGTCGGGAAAGATCACCATCGGCGCCTTGCCGCCCAGTTCCAGACCGAGCCGCTTGAGCGTGGTGGAGGCCGCGGCCGCGATACGGCGCCCGACCGGCGTACTGCCGGTGTAGTTGATCACGTCGACCTTGTCCGAGGAGACCAGGAACGGGGCCCCGGTGTTGCCGGACTCGGTGAACACGCTGACCACACCCGCCGGGATCTCCGGGACCGAGGCCAGGACCTGCGCGAAAAGCTCATTGGTCAGCGCCGTCTGAGCCGGAAGCTTGACCACGACGGTGCAGCCGGCGGCCAGCGCCGGGCCCAGTGCCCGCACGGTCAGCATGATGGGAGAGTTCCAGGGAGAGATGATCCCGGCGACACCGAGCGGCTCGGGCACCGAGTGGGTGTACTGGCCGGGTGCCGTCTCGGCGGCGCGCCCGGCGGTCTGGGTGCGCACAGAGGCCGCCGCATACCGCAGCCATCCGACTGCACCGCTGACCTCCCACGTGGTCTCACCCAGCAGCTTGCCGTTCTCCCGGGACAACATGGCCGCGATCTCGGGTACCCGGGCCTCGAGGGCGTCGGCCAGCCGGCTGAGTGCGGTCGCCCGGAGCGAGGGAGTGCGCGCCCATTCGGTGGTCGCGAACGCGGCGGCGGCGGCGTCCACGGCGGCCGAGGCCTCTGCTTCGCCACCGTCGTAGAACGAGCCGACGACGGTGCCGTCGGCCGGGCTGATCGATTCCAGAACCGAGCCGGAGCCGGTCCACTGTCCGTTGATCCAGTGCTGCGCGATGGTGTCCATGGTTCCGCTCCTCGTGGTCTCGCCCGGGTAGCGGGCGGTTTCGATGTCTCCACGAGAATGGCTCGGCGGCCGTGCCGACAGCCTCCGTCAGCTGACTGACATCCGGCCGGCGGCTCGCTTACGTCAGCACCGTGGCAGTGCTGAGACCCGACCGGTAGCTGTGCGATCCGCGGGTTCGACAGCCCCGTTGCCGCCAGCCTGGCGACCTGCAGCTCCTGCGGTGTGAGGGCCTCACCTGCCTTGCCCCGGCCGGCCCGCGTCATCCCGGTGGCGCGGAGCTCCGCCGCGGGCTGAACGGCTGAAGGCAGAGGGCCGGCTACGGGCCAGCATCAGGAGGAGGGAGGTCAGTGAAAAGGAGATCGCAGAGATGATCCCTCGCTTGGCCGAGATCCACGCGCTGGCCTGGATCGGCCTCTACCAGCGCCAGGGCCACGAGGTCGCCACCTCCGAGCAGATCGCGTCCAGCGTGAACACCAATCCCGTGGTGATCCGGCGGCTGCTCGGCGACCTGCGCAGGGCGGGGCTCGTGGAGTCCCGGCGCGGGGTGGGCGCGGGCTGGACGCTGGCGCGCGACCTGGAGGCGATGACGCTGCTCGACGTGTACGAGGCGGTGGAACCCGGCCCGCTGTTCGCGTTGCACCGCGCGGCCCCGGACCCGGGATGCGTGGTGGGGCACGGCATCCAGCCGGCGATGCGGCGCGTCTACGACGGCATCGAGAAGACCCTCCGGAGCGAGCTGGCCCGCGTCACGCTGGAGGACGTGCTCGGGGATGTCCTTGCGGCACCTCGCTGAGCGGCCCTGCCCGTGGGTCCTTCGGGGTCAGTGACCGAGGTGGAGATCGCGGGCGCGATCGAGGGCTTCGTGCTAGCGCAGGAAGCGGCGCCGGGCCTGGACGTATTGGGTGGGGGTGAGGCCGGTGAACGTCCGGAACTCGTTCCCGAAGTGGGCCTGGTCGAAGTAGCCGGCGCGGCCGGCGAGTTCGATCCAGTCGATCGGCCTGGTGGGGTCGATCGTGAGCACGATGGAGGCGAAGCGGTAGGTGCGGGCCGGCCGCTTCGGCGTGATGCCGATGAGGGCCTTGAACCGTTGGGCCAGGTGGGTGTTGCTGACGCCGGCGGCCGTGCTCAGGTCGCCGATCGTCACGGCGCCCGCAGCCGCGGCGATGACGGTGCTCGTGTGGCGGACCAACTCCAGCCCAGTGGTCTCGGTGAGCCGGCGCATCAGCTCCTCCTCCAGCAGCCTCAGCATCTCGTGCGGCCCGGGTGCCGTGGCCAACCGCTCGCGCAGCTCGGCGGCAGGCAGTCCCAGGAACGGCGCCAGGCCCCATGGCTTGAAGTGCACGCCTACTGATCTGGTGTCCAGCGGGTAGCCGACCTCGAGGGCGCGGGTGGGCGTGGTGATCACGCACCCGTCGGCGTAGCTCGCCGTCTCGGTGCCGGTGGTGGCGGCGTGGATGGCGAACGGTGGTCCGAGGTTGAGAATGAGCAGCGCCGACGGCACGGGCGGCACCCTCAGCCGGGGGTACGGTGGGGTGCCCTCCAGGTAGTAGAGGTCGTCGATCAGGCTGTTGAGGGGTGGTCGCGGCACCAGGGACACGTACTGCACGGGTCCCAGGATCGCCGATGCACGGGTAGGTCTCCAGGTCGTCGTCGTCGTCGGACGGGACGGGGCAAGGCAGGGCACGAGGGAGTGATCAGGTGTCGGACAGCGAAGTCCGGGCGAGGTGTGCGGCCTCCTGCGAGGTCAGTTTCGTCCCGCGCAGGAATGCCTCCGCGTGCGCGGCCTCGCCCAGGACGGCTCTCGTCGCCGCCATGATCCGGTCCACGTCTCCGCGTTCGGCGGGCGGCAGGGGCGCGCCCACGCTTCGACGGGCTGCGTCCGCCGCGCCGAGCAGCAACGTTGCGGTCTCGGCTCGGTCCGCGTCCCGGGAGGACGACAGTGCCGCCGCGCCCGCCAGCCCTTCGAAGGACAGGGCCATGGCCCGCGGTTCCCCGATCGAACGGGCGACGTCCAGACCGCGCAGCTGATGATCGGCGGCGCGGGCCGCGTCACCGCGTAGCTCGGCGGTGAAGCCCAGCTCGACGAGCAGCAGGTGTTCGCCGGCCGGTGAGGACACGAGATCGTCGCGGAGGCGGGTCAGGTACGTCTCTGCCGTGTCGAGGTCGCCGGAGCGGCGGGCGCCGAGGGCGAGACCCATGACCGCGTGCACCTCGCCGTAGACGTAACCCTGCTCGGCGGCCAGCCGCCGAGCCTGTTCGTGCAGGTCGTGGGCGCGGTCCCAGGCGTGGGAGAGCAACGCCAGCCGGCCGAGCCCGGAGTGGCGGGCGGCGACCTCCGCTGCCAGGCCCAGCTCTTGAGCGATGCGCAGCCCCTCGGTCTGGAGGCGGGCGGCCTCGGAGTAGTCGCCCTTGATCTCGGCGAGGGTGGAGAGAGGCGAGACGGTCTGCAACTCGCCCCAGCGGTCGCCGAGCCGGCGGAAGAGCGCGGCGCTGCGCAGGCCGTCGCGGGCGACGGTGCCGAGGTCGCCGCGGGCCAGCGCGTTCATGGCTCGCAGCGCGAGGACGGCCGCGGTGCCCCAGTCGTCGGTGCTCAGAAGGTCGAAGGCTTGGGCGTTGAGCTTCTGGCTGGCGTCCGGGAGGCCGGCGTGGAAGAGGGCGTAGGCGTGCAGCCACAGCGCGCGGCCTCGCCGTACCGGGTGATCGGTTCGGGAGGCCCGCGAGCGGTCGCCGGTCAGCAGGGCGAACGCGCCTTCCAGCAGGCGTAGTTCGGGGGATTCGGGGGCGAGGGCGAGTACCGCCGACAGGGCGCGGCGGCCCTCGTTCAGCCTGCCGCGTAGCAGCCACCACCAGCACAGGGCGGTGGCCAGCCGGGCGGCGGCGTCCGGGAGAGGTGCGTCCTGGAGGGCTGAGCGGAAGTTGGCGGCTTCGGCGTCGAGGCGGTCGAGCCACGCCTGCTGCTGGGGACCGCGGAGGTGGGGTTCGGCTCGCTCGGCGAGGTCGAGGTAATAGTGCAGGTGGCGCGTGCGGACGCTGGTAAGTTCTTCCGCTTCGTGCAGGCGTTCCGTGGCGTAGGCGGCCACCGATTCGAGCAACCGGTAGCGTGGGCCGGCCGGGCCGTCGGCCATGACGACCAAGGAGCGGTCCACCAGGCGGGTGACCAGGTCGAGCACGTCCTCGCGGGGGACTCCGTCTCCTGCGCAGACGGTTTCGGCCGCGTCCAGGGTGCAGCCGCCGGCGGGGACGGACAGGCGGCGCAGCACCACCTGCTCCGGTTCGCTGAGCAGGTCCCAGCTCCAGTCGATCATCGCCCGCAGGGTTCGCTGGCGTGCCGGGACGCCTCGTTGTCCGGCGGCGAGCACCCGGAAGCGGTCCTTGAGACGCGCCGCCAGCTCCCGCGTGCCCAAGCCGCGTACCCGGGTGGCCGCCAGTTCGAGGGCGAGAGGGATGCCGTCGAGGCGGCGGCAGATCTCGGCGACCGCGTCGCGGGTCTCGTCGTCGAGGGTGAAGCCGGGGGCGGACGCGCCGGCGCGCTCGGTGAACAGCTGGATCGCGTCGGCGGGCTGGAGCGGCTCGACCAGATGGACGATCTCGCCGGTCAGGCCGAGCGGTTCGCGGCTGGTGGCCAGGATGCGTGCTCCGGGTGCGGCGCGTAACAGCAGGCCGGTGAGTTCGGCGACCGGTTCGATGAGGTGTTCGCAGTTGTCGAGCACGAGGAGGGTCCGGCGCCCGCGCAGGGCGGTGGCGAGGCGGTCGGTGGGGCGACGGGGCATACCGGGGGTCGGGAGGTCGCTGCTCAGGCCGAGGGTGGTCGCGACCGCCTGGGCGAGGTCGGTCACGTCCCCGCGCTGGTCGGCCAACTCGATCAGCCACACCCCGTCGGAGAACCGCAGGTCCTGCGCTCGCGTCGCCGCCTCCACCGCGACTCGCGTCTTGCCCACCCCGCCCGGCCCGACCAGCGTGACAAGACGGGCGTCATCGAGGAGCTTGTCGATCTCCTCCAGGGGCTGCCGGCGTCCGATCAGGGCGGTGAGCTGGGCGGGAAGATTCGTCCTTGGACGGTCGGGGGCTCCGGGAGGCGGGCCGAGCGAGGCGTCCTGGCGCAGGATCGCCTGGTGGAGCGCGGCCAGCTCCGGGCCGGGGTCGACGCCGAGCTCGTCCGCCAGCCGGTGGCGCAGCTCCTCGTACGAGGCCAGCGCCTCGCTCTGGCGGCCGGCCAGGTAGAGGGCCCGGAGCTGGACGGCGCGCAGCCGTTCACGCAGGGGATGGCGGGCCACCAGCTCGGCGAGCTCCCCGGCGAGCAGGACATGGTCGCCCGCGGCCAGGCGGGTCTCGGCCTGCTCCTCCACGACGGCGAGGCGCTGTTCGGTCAGGCGGTGCGCCGCCGCGCGGACGAACTCCTCGTCGGCGAAGTCGGCGTACGCGGGCCCGCGCCACAGCTCAAGCGCTTCGGCGAGTAACGCGGCTCGCGTCGTCGGGTCGGCGGAGCGGGCTTCGGCGGCCAGGGTCCGGAACCGGTCCGCGTCCACCTCGTCGGACGGGCCGAGGCGCAGCAGGTAGCCGGACGCCTGGTAGGCCACGCGGTCGCGGCCGAGAGCGCGGCGCAGTTGGGAGACCTTGGCCTGCAAGGCGTTGGCGGGATTGCCCGGTGGCTTCGTCCCCCACAGATCGTCGATGAGCCGGTCGGCGGCGACCGGATGTCCCTCGTGCACGAGCAGATCGGCGAGCAGCGCCCTGACCTTGACTTCGAGGACCTTGACCGGCCGGCCCTCGTCGTCCCGCACCATCAGCGGACCCAGCACTCCGAACCACACAGGGGCCACCGTACACAGGCCACCGTACACAGGGCCTGGTGGCGGACCATCAGCGGACCGTCAGGCCATCCGAAGCGCTCAGGAGCACAGTCGCCGACATGACCATGTCAAGCGCAACGTTGACCTCCCGCCTGTTCGAACCCGCCCGGCTCGGTGCTCTGCACCTGCCCAACCGGCTGGTGATGGCGCCGCTGACGCGCAACCGGGCGTCGGCCGACGGCGTGCCTGAGCCGATCATGGCGACGTACTACGCCCAGCGCGCGTCCGCCGGGCTGATCATCGCCGAGGCGACCACGCCGAACGCGGTCGGACAGACCTATCCCGATATTCCTGCCATCTACCGCGACGCGCATGTGGCCGGCTGGCGTCGCGTCACCGGCGCGGTGCGCGCCGCGGGCGGCACGATGTTCCTGCAACTGCAGCACGGCGGACGAATCGGCCACCCGGAGACCACCGGCCTGACACCGATCGCGCCCTCGCCGGTGGCGTTCCCCGACCCGATCCACACTCCTGGCGGGCCCAGACCGGGTGTCGTGCCTCGCGAGATGACCATCGAGGAGATCCGGTCCACCGCGGACGACTTCGCCGCCGCGGCCCGGCGTGCCATCGACGCCGGGTTCGAGGGGGTGGAGGTGCACGGCGGCAACGGTTACCTCATCCACCAGTTCCTGTCGGACACCACCAATCACCGCACCGACGCCTATGGCGGTCCGGTGGCCGGACGCATCCGCTTCGCGGTGGAGGTGGTCGAGGCCGTGGCCGACGCGATCGGTCCCGAGAGGGTGGGGTTGCGTATCGCGCCCGGCGTCACGGCCAATGCCATGCGGGAGCACGACATCGAGCGGGTCTATCCGGCGCTTGTCGAGGCGCTGGCGGACAAGGGGCTGGCTTACCTGCACGTCGTGTTCGCCGACCCCGGTCAGCCCTTGTTCCATCGCATTCGCGGTGACTGGCCTGCTGTGTTGATCGCCAATCCGGCGCTGCCGTGGCCGACTCCGATGCCCGCTGACGGCGGGCGGTACGCGGGGGAGCGGTTGCTCGCGGCGGGGGCCGATCTGGTCTCGCTGGGGCGGGCGTTCCTGGCCAACCCCGATCTCGTCGAACGGTTCCGCCGTGGGGCGCCGCTCAATCCGGTGCGTTCGGAGTACTGGTACGGGGGCGGGGAGCTCGGATACACCGACTATCCGGTGCTGGCCGGACCTGCCGTGCGTACCGGGACATCTGCCGGCGCCTGAGGCCCCTGACGCGTGCCGGCACGCTACCTGAGCGCCAGACATTACTGTCCGTGCTGGAAAAGAGGTTCCTGTCGATCTGACAAAAACCTAGGGTGTGCTCATGCCCGACGACCCATGGCAACCGCCGCGCATCCTGCTCGCGGTCGACCTGGTGATCCTGACCTTGCGTGACGCGCGCCTGCACGTCCTGCTTGTGGAACGTGGCGTCGACCCGTTCCGCGGAGCCCTCGCCCTCCCAGGTGGTTTCCTGCACGACGAGCACGAGGACCTCGAGGCGGCGGCGCGGCGCGAACTGCTGGAGGAGGCGGGCCTGTCCGACGTGCACCTGGAGCCCCTGGCCGTGTACGGCGAGCCGGGCCGCGACCCGCGCGGCCGCGTCGTGTCCGTCGCCTACCTGGCCATCGCGCCCCGGCTGCCGGAGCCGGTCGCCGGCACCGATGCCGCCGCCGCCTCCTGGACCCCGGTGGACGACGCCCTGGCTCCGGGCGCGAAGCTGGCGTTCGACCATCGCCGCATCGTCATCGACGGAGTCGAGCGCGCGCGGGTCAAGCTGGAGCACACCGCCCTGGCCACCGCTTTCTGCGCCGAGTCCTTCACTATCTCGGAGCTCCAGCAGGTGTACGAGGCGGTCTGGGGTGTCCGCCTCGATCCCCGCAACTTCTACCGCAAGGTACAGGGCGCCCGCGGCTTCATCGTCGCCGACGGCCCGATGCGCAGGACCCCGAACGGGCGGCCCGCCCGGCTCTTCAAGGCGGGCCCGGTCCATGTCCTCAATCCCCCGATGACTCGGCCTTAGGAGGTCGATGGTCATGATCGTGATCCTCACCGCGCTGGATCTGGAGTATCAGGCCGTCCGCGGGCACCTGAGCGACCCGCGCGTGCACCGTCACACCGCCGGTACCCGCTTCGAGGTCGGCCGCCTCGCCGGCGACGGGCGCCGGGTGGCTCTGGGCCTGGTCGGCAAGGGCAACCATCCGTCCGCGGTGATCACCGAACGGGCGATCGCCGAGTTCTCGCCGTCGGCGCTGCTGTTCGTAGGGGTCGCCGGGGCGCTGTGGCCCGGTGTCGGCCTGGGCGACGTGGTGGTGGCCACGCACGTCTACGCCTACCACGGCGGCACCAGCGAGGACGACGGCCTCAAAGCTCGTCCGCGGGTCTGGGAGATCGACCACGAGACCGACCAGATCGCCCGTCACCTCTACCGCACCGGGGCCTGGGCCCGCCACCTGCCTGCGGGAGCGGCTGTCCCCGAAGTGCGTTTCGGCCCGATCGCGGCCGGCGAGGTGGTCCAGGACTCCGCGATCTCCGCCCACGCCCAATGGGTGCGCCACACCTACAACGACGCGCTCGCGATCGAGATGGAGGCAGCCGGCGTGGCGCAGGCCGCCCACCACAACAGGTCGCTGCCCATGGCCGTGGTACGCGGCATCAGCGACCGCGCGGACGGCACCAAGATCGAGACTGACGGCCTGAACTGGCAGCCGAAGGCGGTGGCCAACGCCGCCGCCTTCGCCGTGGCCCTCGCCCAGGAGCTGGCCGTGGAGCACGACAACCGGCCCGCGGGCAAGGCGAGAGAGGCAAGCGACATGTCCGACAGTGTGAAGAACGTCGCCCGCGACAACGCACGGGTGGGCGTACAGGCGGGGCACATCCACGGCAACGTCACGGTCGGACACCCTCCTCAGAGCCAGTCGGCCGACCCGATCACCCAGCTCGCCGAGCTGCGCGACCGGCTTGCCAGGGCACACAAGGCCCGGGAAGTCGACGAGGACACCTTCACCGCGGCGGAGGAGGAGATCGCCGTCGCCTCCGAATCGCTGGCCGAGAGCACCGAGGCGGGCAGGAGCAAGGCGATGATCGCGCTCAAGAGACTCCGCGGGCTCCTGGCGGACGTGGCGGAGCTGGCCGCGCACGTGTCGGCCGTGATCGCGGCCATCCGGAGCGTCCTGTGAACGATTCCGCCTCCGGCCCCGCCAACGTCGCCCAGGACTCGGCGAACGTCGCCGTCCAGGCCGAGACCATCCACGGGCCGGTCAACGTCTACCAGGTCGCGGCGGCCCGTTCGGCCGAGGAGATCTTCCAGGCGGGGCTGAACTGCCTTCGCGCGGGAATGGCTCCGGAGGCACGCGATCGCCTCCGCGAGGCCGTGGTCGAGTGCAACTACGTCAACGGCCGCTCCTGCTTCTACCTGCTGCTGGCCCTGCTCAGCGGGCGAACCCTGCAGCAGCTGCCGCCGCACGAGATCGACATGTTGCGCTGCGTACGCGGTGCCGTCAAGGACGACGACGCCTGGGCCGACGCGATCAAACTGGTCGACCGCCTCCTGGCGTCCCGGCCGCAGGAGAGCCGGGCTGTCGGCCTGGAGCAGGAGTTCCAGAAGCTGACCGACGAGCAGCGTAACGACCTCCTCCAGCACATGGAGATGTTCCTGGACAGCTCCGCCGAGGACGCCCTCTGGGCGCGCGCCTTCGAGGCGGCCAAGGACGACCGCTGCGCGCAGAACCGGCTGGGCCGGGCCTGGAAGTTCTTCCAACCCGAGCCCATCGGCCCACGAGTACGGCCGGCGGACCCCGTCCTCGTCGGACCCGGCACCTGGACCGCGGCCACGGCGACCACCGCGCTGGCCCTGGCGACCGTCGGCTTCGTCGGCACCACGGCCTGGCAGCACAACGAGATGGTGGCGCTGTCCGCCCTGCTGACTCTCGCGGCCGGCTGCTACGTGAGCGTGCGCAGCGGTGTGGAGTGGAGGTGGAAGAAGGAGCGACGCCAGGCGAAGGACCGCGAGTACCTGCACAGGCCGACCGTCACCACGCGCCGCGACGGCTTCGCGAGCAAGATCGATCGGCAGTTCCGCCACTATTTCGCGCTCTACACTCCACCCGACGCGGACCCGGGTCTCTGGCTGTCGGAGACGGCGGGAATCCGGCGTGCCCTGCGCGACGAGGTGGTCACTCTCTACCGGGAGAGCACGGTCAACGCCAAGCGCGTCGCCTGGCTCACCAGATATCTGGTCGCCGACGTCGCGCGGCGCTGGAAGGCGGGAAAGCTGTGGGACTACCGCGAGGAGCTGCGCGTCCGCGTGCTCCTGAGAATCAGGTGCGTGCTCACCTCGATCGCGGCGGTCGTGGCCGGCGGCTTCCTGGTCTGGAGCGCCGCGCATGTCAGACCGCTGCTCGTGTCGCCGGCCGCGATCGTCGCTCTGGCCTCGGTCTGGTCGATGGCCCGCCTCTGGCTGCGCATCGCCGCCGAGTACAGGCGCCACTTGGCCGACAAGAGGGAGAAGGAGCGCCTGCTGGCCGGCCGCCGGGCGGCTTTCGAGAGGTGGAAGCGCAAGCTCGACGACAGACCGGACGACCTCGAAATGGCCCGCTGGCTGGAGTGCGACCGCAAGGTGCTGATGGAGCAGGCGATGGATATCTACCGGTTGAAACGGCAGGGCGTCCTCGCCCACGCCTTCATCGAGGCGCCCGCCACGCCCTCCTACGACAGGGCACGCATCGAGAACGGGCCGTGGCGCTATTCGAAGTACAAGATCCTGCTCTTCCTGCTCACCAAGGACGGCGTGCGGCAGTTGACCCAGCACCTCGACTTCCGCAAGGCGACCACCCGCAGCCGGGCACGCACCAATTACCGCTACGACGCGTTCACCTCCGTCCAGGTGGCCGAGACCGACAACGGGGAGAACATCTTCGAGCTGACCTTGACCAACGGCGATCCGATCAAGGTCAAGGTGACGGATCCGCCCACGGAGGTCACCGAGACCGAGGACACGGATCCGCAGAACGCCTCACAGCTGACTCTCGGCACGGCCGGGCTCGGTAACGCACTGCACGTCCTGGAGGGGGTCGCCGCGGAGGGCAAGGAGTGGATCGCTTTCGAACGTCAACGCGAGAAGGTTCCCCTTGCGGAGGTGAGCCAGGCCGTGAGGGCCATCTTCGCCTGACGCCGGTGCGCTCCTCGGCGGCCCGGCAATGCCGGGAGCCGTACAGAGCCTGCGCACAGGTGGTCGTCCTCCCGGCTTCTCCTGCGGTCAGGTGGGGTGCCATCCAGGTCAAGGGCAGGGATCATGTTCTTTGCCTGTTCGCTACGATTTGATCGCAGCCAATCACTGGCGGAGACATGATGTGACGTCGTGACGGGAGGGGGAGAGTCGATGCCACGCTGGGGCCGACAGCAACCGGAATGCTGGCTGCTTCACTGATGGTATCCGGGCCCATGTGGGCATCCGGGCGACCGTGGAATGACGGGTACGGCCGACTCGGGCAGGTGGAGATCAGTGCCGACCGTAAAAACGTCACACTGCGTGATGCCCTTGATGACAAGGACAAGGTGGCCGTGGAGTACCAGACGACGATAGGCCGGACGATCCTCCTGCAGGCCGGCCCGAAGCGCGGATGTGTCCTGGATTCGGTGTTCTTCGGCTCCATCAAGCGGGCCAGATTCTGCTACGGCCCCGACGTCGACCCTGAGGGTGACTCGTGGCGCCGGTGCAATCCGGCACGCGACTTCTGAGGCCGAACCCAACTTCCGCGCAGGACTGAAGGAGCGGATGTGCTGACTGGAATCGCTTCCCCCGGGCTGCCGCAGCCGTCCCGCCAACGCAGCCCGGGGCTTGCCGCGCTCGCCTGCTGGTGCTCGGTGGCGCCCTGGCCACGACTCTGCTGGTGATGCGCGCCGATGAGCGTACGTCCGTCATCCGTGTCACCGGGCGGATCAGCGCCGGTCAGCCCTTCGATCGGAAAGTGTTGCAGGAGGCGCGGATCGCTGATGACGGGGCCTCGTACTGGTCCTGGTCCCAGCGTGATCAGGTGGCGGCAACCGTGGCCACCGTCACGGTGCTGCCGGGGACACTGCTCACCCGACCGATGGTCGCGGGCGGTGACGGCACAGCGGTCGCCGGAAGGGCGGTCAGGCTGGGGCTGGCGCTCAAACCCGGCCAGGCGCCGTACGACCTGCAACGAGGGGAACGAGTTCAGCTCATTCACGTGCCTGGAGGCGGACACGACTCCGGAGCGCCGGCTCTGGTCGCGGAGGAGGCGGTGGTGGACGGCGTGAGCTACACGTCCGGATCGGCCGGCCAGGCCACGGTCATCGTCGACGGCGTGATGGCGCCCGTGGTCGCGGCCTACGCAGCCGGCGGTGAGATCGCCATCGCCGCTGTACGCGCCCAGCCCTGACACCGGAGAGTTTTACACGCGGAGCGGTGCTCGATGCGTACCATAGCGGCAACGCGCAGATCCAGGGGTCGCCAAGGCAGGCGCATTCAGATCAGGACCCCTTCCTTGACAGGTTATGACAACAGTCCGTGCATGGGGCGAAACGGTTGGTCGCGTCCTCGGAGGACACTGCTTAGGTTCAAGGGGTCGTCGCAACACTGCTGCTCAGCAGCGAGTCTAGGTGATCGTTGAAGGCCTCGGCAGGGGTCCTCCAGCCGAGGCTCTTGCGGGGGCGGGCGTTGAGCGCCGCTGCGACTGCAGCGATGTCGTCGGCGCTCCAGCGGGACAAGTCGGTGCCCTTCGGGAAGTACTGGCGCAGTAGGCCGTTCGTGTTCTCGTTCGTGGCGCGCTGCCAAGGGCTGTGAGGATCGGCGAAGAAGACCGGGACGCCCGTCTCGATCGTGAACTGAGCGTGTGCTGACAGTTCCTTGCCTCGGTCCCAGGTCAGTGACCGGCGCAAGTGCTCGGGCAGGGCACCGATGGTGGCGGCGAGGGCGTTCTTCATCGTCTCGGCGCCATACCCGGCCAGCGGCGGCCCGTTCTTGGTCCGTGGGATGATGCCGTATCCCTCTTGGCGAGGTAGGTGGACCAGCATCGTGAAGCGAGTCGTGCGCTCAACCAGCGTGCCGATCGCCGACCGCTCCAACCCGATGACCCGGTCACCCTCCCAATGTCCTGGCACAGCGCGGTCATCAACCTCGGCCGGCCGCTCGCTGATCATCACCTCGGGTGTGACGTGCGCCCACGCCTTGCGCTTGGAGCGGGCTCGGGGAGCCCGCAGCGCACGACCTGTGCGCAGGCAGGCGACAAGCTCGCGCTTGAGCGCGCCCCGGGACTCGACGTAGAGGGCCTGGTAGATCGCCTCGTGGCTGATCCTCGTGGCTGATCCTCATGGACTCATCATCAGGGAAATCGGCCTTCAGCCGGTTGGCTATCTGTTCCGGGCTCCAGGCGGTCACCCATCGGCGATCTCCTCGGTGCGGCTTGTTCCGCCCTTTCCACGGCCCAGCCTCCGGCCCGAGTACCGTCCCGTCTGGCCCGTGGATCTGACCGGAGAGCCGTTCCTGCACGTAGTGGCGCAGCCGGTCGTTGGTGGCCAGCTTCACCACTTTTGGACGCTGGGCCACCAGGTCGGCCTTCCACTGCGCGACAGACGCGCGGTAGTCCAGCCGGCCGCCGCGGGTCGCGGCGTTGCGCCGTAGCTCCCGGGAGATCGTCGACGGGTGGCGGCCGAGCCGCCGGGCTATCTCCCGAACCCCGACATCCTGCGCCTTCCAGATCGCGATCTCCTCCCGCTCCTGAAAGCACAGGTAGCGGCCGGAGAGCGGGGCAAGATCCATCGGTGGCATGCCACCACCATGCCGGAACCACCGACCACCCACAGCCTGCGACACCCCGACCGCAGCAGCCGCCTCCTCAGCAAGAAGCCCTTTGGCGATCTCTCGCCAGAACGCCCGCTCGATCTCCCGCCGATGCGCTCTGGCCGACCCATCAACGCCTCCCAAATCGAGGTGTTGCGACGACCGGTTGAATCCGCCCTCCGAGCCGCGGTCCGAATGGAAGATCACCCCGTCCACGTCGCCGCCGCGGGTGGCCACCGCCATCTGCAGTGAGGCGCAGGTCAACGCGGCATCGTGATGCTCGGACATGGCGTAGCCGAGCAGCCGGCGCGAGAACAGGTCCTCGACCGTGGCCAGATACAGCTTGCCCTC
>NZ_JBFAHK010000025.1:0-126514 GCF_040802095.1 Nonomuraea sp. NPDC050783 | reverse complement strand
TGTCCCGTGCTACGGCGATCGAGCGCCGGGCCCGCCGCCGCAGCCACTTCAGCGATGTCCTCTACCCCGATCCTCGGGCGCTAAGTATCGACGGCAGCCGGCATCCGTGAGGCGGGCCCCGTGGCGGCCGGTGCTGCTGCGTCAGAGCCGGGAGCAGCAGAACAACCTGGTCTTGTCGGCCCTCCCGGCCCATCTGGAGCGCATCTTGACCATTACTGGCCTGCGCACCGCGATCCAGCAACTCGCCGTCTCTGACCGCCCGCAGACGCCTTGGGCCCGGCCGGCGATGTCGAGTTCCAGGTGGACCGGAGTCGCGGCAAGGCGTTCACTGGTACCAGATGGAGGTATCGAGATCCAGGAGACACCGCGATGCGTAAGGAGCGTGTTCCCCGAGACCACCATGACCGTGGGTCGCGCACCCGGGGTCGGCGTGCGCGGGGTGCAGGCCGCGCACGCCCGCCACCTCGACATCAGCACCACCGGCTACCTGCGCCGGGTCCGCCTGGGCCGCGCCGATCGCGGCCGATGACGGCACGTGCGGTGACACCGTCGCCGTGATCGTCGGCACGTGGGTTTCACCGCTCCTGGCCGGTTCGCCGTTGGAGTACCGCAAAGCCTTCGGCCAGTCCTCCGGGCCGCATTCCGCGTACCTGAAGGAGCCCCAGTGACCATGGAAGCGCCACGCCTGCGAACCACGACGACCGAGATCACCGATAAGGACGCCATCGAGACCTTCCTCAGCGACACCTACGGCAGCGACATGCGCATCCGGAGCGAACGTGAGGACCCGTTCCTGCGCTTCAGCGTCGCCGATGCCGGAGCGTTCTTCCTCGCCACCCTCCAGCAGTCCGCGGTCCTGGATTTCCGCATCGAGCCGCTGAACACAGTGGTCGTCGCCCGGATGGCCAGTGCGCGCACCCACCGGACCTGCGGCGACTGCGACCAGCGCTACGCCGGCGGCGACCTCTTCATCGGCGCGTATCCCGGCCTGCCCTACACCGCCCGCCTGCACCCCGGCGAGTTCAGCAACTGCGTCATCGACCCCGCCGAACTCGACAAGGTCGCGGCCACCGCGCCCGGCCGGCGACCGGAGCCGATCCGGTTCACCAGCCTCGACCCCGTCTCACCGGCCGCGGCGGCGCAGTGGTGGCAGGTCCAGTCCTACGCCGCCGACCTGCTCGGCAACGCCGGGGCCGCCACCGCGCCACTGGTGCTGGCGGGCATGGCGCAACTGCTCGCGGCGGCCACCCTCACGACGTTCCCGAACACGGCGCTGACCGACCCCACCATCGAGGACCGCCACGACGCCTCCCCCGCGACGCTGCGCCGCGCGGTGGCCTTCATCGACGAGCACGCCGGCCAGGACATCAGCGCCGCCGACATCGCCGCCGCCGGCCGCGTCAGCATCCGCGCCGTGCAGCTGGCCTTCCGCCGCCACCTGGGCACCACCCCGACCGGCTACCTGCGCCGGGCCCGCCTGGACCACGCCCATCATGCCCTGCGCGAGGCCGACCCGGGCAGCACCACCGTGTCCGCGATCGCCGCCCGCTTCGGCTTCGCCCGCCACAGCCGCTTCACTGCCCTGTACCGCAGCACCTACGGCGTCCTGCCCGGCGACACGCTGCGCGGCACCTGACCACCTCGTCGAGCGCGGGGCCGCCGGTCGCGCTCGGCTTGGGCCAGGGGCGATTGACGAGTGCATGTTCGGGGTGTTCACGGGCCGTCATCACAGGATCGGGATGTCGGTGCCGGCAGCGTTCTCGGCGCCGGCACCGTGGTCAGGCACGCACGCCGCCGGCGAGCGCCGATCGGGGCGGTGGAGAGCCGGCTGTCGGACTGAATCGCCAGCACCTGCTCTTTGAGCGCGGTGGGTGTCCATCGGTGCGCATGCCGCTCTACCTACCTCGCTGGCCGTGCTCCCGGCCTTCAGCCTGGACCGGTCCGCCGATGGCACCATAGACGAGGCATCGCCCCGCCGCCGTCCGCGAAACGAAGCGCACCCGGTCGAGCCGTGCACGAACGTCACCTGCACCAGGGTGGTCGCAGGCGGGCCGGTCGCCGCGTCAAGGCCGTGGAACTCCTTCCCTCAACGGGGCCGAAACCAGCGTGGGCCGCCCTCGTGGCGCGGTGACGGTGTCAGGCGCGCTTGTCCGGGGTGCGCCGGCCGGCGCCCGACGCGGCACTGCGGGTGCCTTTCATCCCGGCGGCAGCGCCTCGGCACGGTCGGCTCGAATTGCGGCCACGTCGCTCGTCGTTTGCTGCCATCAGGCGCACGCTCCGCTCCCGCGCCTGTTCTGCGTCCTGGCAGGCGCTAAGAGCGTTGCGGTAGGCGCGCTCGGCGTCCTGGCGGCGACGGTCGGCGCGCGCTTTCGCTTCGGCCAGGGCCGCTTGGAGTTCTTGCAGGCGTTCGCGTACGCGGGTGTTGGCCATGCTCTTAGGAGCGCGAACGGGCGGGTCGCCAGTCAATGTCGTTTCGCTTTTGTCGGTCCCGGTCTTCGGTTGCGCTGTGCCGGCACCGTCTGAGGGTTTACGGTTACGGTGGAACCCCCTCTTGGGAAGGCGAGCCCATGGCAGCCGACGACACCGCGGCACCGGCGCCGGAGCCGGTTCACCGCTACGGGTTCACCTCCGCCGACGCCGAGGAGACCACCGAGTGCATCCGGCAGATGTATACCGGCAACCGCACCGTCTTTCGCAGGGTGAACGCTCGCAGCCGGATCACGGTGGGGTCGGTGACGGCCGGGCCGATCACGGCCGATCGGGCGGCCACCACTCCGTTCACCTTCCAGATCAACATGGACCCGTTCGATTACGTGATGTGCGGCCAGATCGTGCGTGGGGCGCTGCTGATGCGCACCGCGAGCCAAGAGGTACGGCTGCGCCCGGGCGAGGCCTACATGTACCCGATCTCCGCGGACCTGTTCCTGGAGAGCGGGAACTTCGATGTGGCCGTGCTGCGCCTCCCCGTGGAGACGGTGCAGGCGGTGGCGGCGCAGTACGCCGGCATCGACCCCCGTGAGCTGCGCTTCACCTCGATGACTCCGGTGTCACCGGCGCTGGGGCGTCACTTCACCAACGTGCTGGCCATGATCCACAAGGATCTGGCCCGGCCCGACCCCGCCCTGTGCCATCCACTGGTGGCCACCAGCATGCTCAACGCGCTGGCGATCGCCATCGTGGCCGCTTTTCCGAACACGACGATGACCACTGACTACGTGTCCGGTCCCGGCGCCGTGGGCACGGCAGCCATGCGCCGGGCCATAGCCTACATCGAGACCCACGCCGACCAGCCGATCACGACGGCCGACATCGCCGCGGCGGCCGGCACCACGGCCCGGGCCGTGCAGTACGCTTTCCGCCGCCACCACGACACGACACCGATGGGGTATCTGCGCCGGATCCGGCTGGAGCGCGTGCATCGCGACCTGCAGGCCGCCGACCCCGCCGACGGGGCCACGGTCGCCCTCATCGCGGCCCGCTGGGGCTTCTCCCCCGAGGGACGCTTCACCGCCTTCTACCGGGACCGCTACGGCGTCCTGCCCAGCCAGACCTTGCGCGCCGCGGACAGCACCGACAAGACGCCCTAGTAGTACTAGTTCGGTATTTTGTGGGACGTTCTGGGCATGACTCCGGCGGAGCTGGCTACTGCGCGCGACCGTCTTGAGGACTTCGCGGGCGAGGTGCTCGCCTCCCTCGCCCGGCACGAGCAGCGATCCTACGGCCGGTAGCAGTTCATCACCTCCTCGACCCGGGATTACGTGGCGGTACGGCGATGCCTCACCGGGGTGGCCCGGCAGTACACCGGGACTGCCGGGAAGGTGACCGACCGCCGGATCGCCATCAGCGTGCACGCGGTCACCGACACCTGCTCGGCCGCGTTGAACTGGCGGCTGTTCCTGCCGCAGCGCTGGGACGACGCGCCGGCCGACAATGTCCGGAAGGACGGCGGCCTGCTTCACAGCCAGAACGGGCCGCACCCCGTCAGCCTGGACGACGATGTTCGTTTCAGTCTCGTCGCTCGGCACCCGGACGTCACAGGAGTGCTCTTGACGCTCCCCTGACCCGCCCGGCACACTCTGGAATACGTTTTCCCGGCCCGATCACCCCATCCCCACCACGCCCCGGACCCAGGCCCGCACGCCGTCCCACTCCTGAGGAAGACATGTCCCCACGCACCTACCGGACGGCGATCGTCGGCACCGGCGCGATCGCCGCCGCCCACGCCCGCGCCGTCGCCGCCTCCGGCGCGCGGGCCACGCTGGTCGCCGTCGCCGACGTGGACCTGGGCCGGGCCACGGAGTTCGCGGCGACCTGGCGGGTCCCCCGGGCCCACGCGAGCCTGACCGAGCTGCTGCGCGAGGAGCGGGTGGACCTCGTCCACCTGTGCACGCCGCCGCGACTGCACGCCCCCCAGGCCCTGGAGTGCCTGGAGGCCGGCGCGACGGCGCTCGTCGAGAAGCCGCCCACCCTGTCCCTGGCCGAGCTCGACACGCTGGCCGAGGCCGAGCGGCGCACCGGCGCGCACGTCGCGACCGTGCTGCAGCACCGCTTCGGGGCGGGCGCGATCCGGCTGCGCCGCCTCCAGGAGGCCGGCGAGCTGGGCCGCCCGCTGCTGGCGACCTGCGTCACGCAGTGGTACCGCGACGAGGCGTACTACGCGGTGCCGTGGCGCGGCACCTGGGAGTCCGAGGGCGGCGGCCCCACGATGGGGCACGGCATCCACCAGTTCGACCTGCTGCTGTCGGTGCTCGGGCCGTGGTCCGAGGTCACCGCGATGGCCGCCCGCCAGGCCCGCCCGGTCGCCACCGAGGACGTGTCGATGGCGCTGGTGAGGTTCGACAGCGGCGCGCTGGCCACCGTCGTCAACTCGGTGCTGTCCCCCCGGCAGACCTCCGAGCTGCGCTTCGACTACGAGCGCGCCACGGTCGAGGTCGAGCACCTGTACGGCTACACCGACGACGACTGGACCGTCACCCCCGCCCCCGGCCACGACGCCGTCGCCGAGCTGTGGGGACGCGAGCGCAGCTCGGTGCCGAGCGGCCACGAGGGCTGGTTCGCCGCCGTGCTCGACGCCCTAGACCGGGGCCAGGCGCCCCCGGTGACCGCCGGCGACACCCGGCGGACGATGGAGTTCATCGCCGCCCTGTACGCCTCCGCCTTCACCGGCGAGCGCGTACGCCAGGGACAGATCACCCCGGACCACCCCTTCGCCGGCCGCATGGACGGCACCGGCGCCCCCTGGAGGAACCAGTGACCCTGCGGGCCACCCACGCGCTCGGCCGGTCGGTCACCGTCGCCGCCGGCGACGCCGAGCTGTTCACCTACGTCTACGCGCCCGACACGCCGGTGCTGGAGTCGCCCAAGCCGTACCTGCACCCCGTCCGCACCCTCGGCGGGCGGCTGGTGTCGCTGTACCGGCCGCACGACCACCTCTGGCACAAGGGCATCGCCTGGTCGCTGCCGCACGTCGGCGAGCACAACTTCTGGGGCGGCCCGACGTACGTGCCCGGCAGGTCCTACGTGCAGCTCGACAACAACGGCAGCGCCACGCACCGCGAGCTGACCGCGCTGAGCGCCACCGGCGACCGGGCCGAGCTGCGCCACACCCTCGGCTGGACCTCCCAGGCCGGCGCGCCGGTCATCGAGGAGAAGCGCGGCCTGGCCGCCACGCTGGTGGACGACGCCACCTGGGCGCTGGTGTTCGAGACCGAGATGACGAACGTGTCCGGCGCCACCCTCGACTTCGGCTCCCCCACCACCAAGGGCCGCGAGAACGCCGGCTACGGCGGGCTGTTCTGGCGCGGCCCCCGCTCGTTCACCGGCGGGCTCGTCCAGTCGCCGGAGGGCGCGGGCGGCGACGAGCTGCGCGGCCGGCGCGCCGCGTGGTTCGGCTTCCGCGGCCGGCACGACGGGACCGGCGACCACTCGACGATCGTCATCGTGGACGACGCCGCCAACCCGCGGCACCCGCCGCAGTGGTTCGCCCGCACCGAGCAGTTCGCCTGCCTCAACCCGGCGCCGTTCTTCAGCGAGGAGATGCCGCTGCCCGACGGCGGGACCATCGCCTTCCGGTACGCGGTCGTCGTCGCCGACGGCGACCGCGGTGAGGACGGCACCGCGCTGCTGGCCGGGCACGGACGGGACGCGCTGCGATGACGTTCCCCGGCGGCACGTCGGTCAGCCGGCTGACCGTCTACACCGGGGCCTGCGCCGACGGCCTCGAAGGCGGCACGCCGCACCTGCACACCGCCTCCACCGAGGCGTACGTGGTGGTCGGCGGGCGCGGCACGCTGCAGACCCTCGACCTCAACGGCCTGCGGGAGACCGCGCTGGCGCCCGGCTCGACCGTCTGGTTCACGCCGGGCACCATCCACCGGGCGGTCAACCGGGGCGGCCTGGAGGTGGTGGTCGTCATGTCCAACGCCGGGCTGCCCGAGGCCGGCGACGCGGTCATGACGTTCCCGCCGGAGGTCGTCGCCGACGCCGCGCGCTACCGCGAGGCCGCCACCCTGCCCGCCGTGGACGTCGAGGAGGCGGTCGGGCGGCGGCGGGACCTGGCCGTGGCGGGCTTCCTGCGGCTGGCCGACGGCGGGCCGCGGGCGCTGCGCGCCTTCTACCGCAGCGCCGCCGCCCTGGTCCGGCCCAGGGTCGCGGGCTGGCGGGAGATCTGGGAGTCCACGGTGGCCGAGCAGGCCCGCCGTACCGCCGCGATCCTCGACGCCCTGGAACGCGGCGACGCCGCGCACCTGGAGGAGTCCGCGCTCATGGAGAGCCCGCCCCAGGAGCGCTGGGGCATGTGCGGCCACCTGCGCGCCCACGACGTCGCCCACCCGATCGTGCACACGGGCTGAGCCCGCCCGCGGCTCCCGCCCGGTGACACGTCCGGTGACACGTCCGGTGACACAATGACCGCCATGGACAGCGGGCCCAGTGGAGCGGCGCCGTCGGGGCCCACCCTGCACGACGTCGCCAGGGAGGCCGGCGTCTCCGTCGCCACGGCGTCGCGGGCGCTCAACGGCAGCACGCGCAACGTGCGCTCGGAGAACGCCGCCCGGGTCCGCGCGGCGGCGGCCAGGCTCGGCTACCGGCCCCACCTGTCGGCACAGGCGATCGCCAGGGGCACCACCAGGACCGTCGCCCTGGTGGTGGGCGACGTGGACGACCCCTACTTCGCCGCCCTCGCCGCCGGGGTCACCCGGGAGGCCGAGCAGGCGGGGCTCATCGTCACGATGGCCGTCGCCGACCGCTCGCCGGAACGCGAGCTGGAGCTGGTCAGGAGGCTGCGCGGGCAGCGGCCCCGCGTCATCGTGGTCGCCGGCAGCCGCATCGCCGGCACGCGCACCCGCGACCTGCTCGTGGCGGAGCTGTCGGAGCACCGCACGGCCGGCGGGCGGGTCGCCCTGATCAGCCAGCCTGACCTGCCGTTCCCCACCGTCAGCCTCGACAACCACGGCGGCGCCCGGCGGCTCGCCCACGCGCTGCTCGGCCTCGGCTACCGGCGCTTCGCCGTCCTCCGCGCGCCCGAGCGGGTGCGCACCTCGGCCGAGCGGTGCTCGGGGTTCCTGGCCGGGCTGCGCGAGTCCGGCCTCGACGTCGGGCGGCCCGTGGTCATCGAAGCCGACTTCACCCGCGCCGGCGGCCACGCGGCCGCCGGCGCGCTGCTGCGCCGCGGCCACGGCGACGTGCAGGCGATCTTCGCGGTCAACGACGTCATGGCGATCGGCGCCATGACCGCGTTGCGCGGCGCCGGGGTCGTCCCCGGCCGGGAACTCGCCGTCGCGGGCTTCGACGACATCGGCTCGGCGATCGACGTGGTGCCCCCGCTCACCTCGGTCGCCGTTCCCCTGGTGGAGGCGGGGGCGCAGGCCATGCGGCTCGCGCTGTCGGGCGACGGCGCGGCGGCGCGGGCGCTGGTCCCCGCGCGCGTCGTGCTGCGGGCCAGCACGCCCGGCCCGCCGGCCCCGTCAGCTCCCTGAGGTCGCGGGCGCCGTCGAGAGGTTCCAGAACTCGGCGTACCGGCCGCCGCGGCGCAGCAGCTCGTCGTGGCCGCCCTCCTCCACGACCCGGCCGCCGTCGAGGAAGACCACGCGGTCGGCGCCGCGGACGGTCCGCATCCGGTGGGCCACCAGCACTACCGTGCGGCCCGCCATCAGCCGCTCGATGCCCTCGTGGACGGCCGCCTCGTTGACCGGGTCCAGCGCGGAGGTCACCTCGTCCAGCAGGACGACGGGGGCGTCCTTCAGCAGCGCCCGCGCGATCGACACGCGCTGGCGCTCGCCGCCCGACAGCAGCGTGCCGCCCTCGCCGACCTTGGCCGCCCATCCGCCGGGCAGCCGCTCGACCACCTCGTCCAGCCGGGCCGCGCTCGCCGCCGCCCGGACCTCGGCCTCGCTCGCGCCGGGGCGGCCGAGCCGCACGTTCTCCTCGATCGTGCCGTCGAAGAGGTAGACGTCCTGGAAAACGATGGCGATCCTGGCCATCAGGTCCTCGGTGCTGATCGCGCGCACGTCCACGCCGCCCATGCGGACCGCGCCCGCGTCCACGTCGTGGAAGCGGGCCAGGAGCTGCAACAGCGTGCTCTTGCCCGCGCCCGAAGGACCGACGACCGCCAGCCGCCGCCCCTCGGGCACCGACAGCGACACCCCGTCGATCACCGTGCGCCCGCCGTGCCGGAAGGTGACGGACTCCAGCCGCAGGCCGTGCCCGGCCGGGCGGACCGGCTCCCGGGGCTCGGGCAGCGGCTCGGCGCGCAGCACCGCGTCCAGCCTGGCCAGCTCCGAACGCGCGCCGCGCAGCTTGCCGCCGAGCTCCGACAGCGACAGCAGCGGGTCGGCGCAGCGGGCGGCCAGCACCAGGATCGCCAGCAGCTCGGCCGCGCCGGCCGCGCCGCCGAGCGCGAGGTAGGCGCCCAGCACCAGCAGCGCGGTGAACGCCGCCTGCACCACGAGCGTCAGCCCCACCACGCCGGGCAGCGCCGACAGCACCGTGCGGCGGGAGGCGCGCCGCAGCTCCCGCAGCGCGTCGTCGAGCAGCCGGAACCGCTCGGTGGTCCGGCCCCCGGCCCGCAGCACCGGCTGGGCCTGCAGGTACTCGATGACCCGGCCGGTGGCCTCGTGGTCGCGCTCGGCGCGCTCGGCGTCCGCGGCGGCCATCGAGCGTCCCGTCCAGACCTGGACCGCCACCACCAGCGGGGCGGCGGCCGCCGCGGCCAGCCCCATGCGCCAGTCGAGGACGAGCATCACCGCGACGATCGTCAGCGGCGTCACGCAGGCCGAGACCAACGGCCCCAGCAGGTGCGCCAGCACGCTCATCGCCTGCAGGACGCCGCGGCTGGCCAGGGCGGACACCTCGCCGACGCGGGCGGCGCCGTACCAGCCGACCGGCAGCCGGGCCAGGTGGTCGCCGAGCCGGTGGTACATGCCGCGCAGCAGCGTCGTCCCGGCCCGGAACCCGGCCAGGTCGCCGCGGTAACGCAGCACCGCGTAGAGCGCGAACGCGGCCCCCGACGCGGCCAGCCACGGCCACGCCCGGCCGGGAGCGCCGCCCAGCAGCGCCCGCAGCACCGGCGTCAGCAGCGCGTAGGACAGGCCCTCGACCAGCGCGGTCACCGTCATCAGGGCCAGGGTGCGGCGCACCGGGCGGGAGTGTTCGGGTCCCAGCACGCGCAGCAGCATGCGGATCATCGGGGCTCGTCTCCTTCGCGGCCCGTGGCCGCCGGTCGATGGGATCGCCAGAACGCGGCGAACCGTCCGTCGCGGGCCAGCAGCTCGGCGGGGCTGCCGCGCTCGACGATCGCGCCGTCCTCCAGCACCACGACGGTGTCGGCGTCGGCGACCGTCTCCAGGCGGTGGGCGATGACCAGGATCGTCCGGTCGCCGCCCAGCGTGGCCAGGGCCCGGCGCACCGCCTGCTCGGTCTGCGGGTCGGCGAAGGAGGTCGCCTCGTCGAGCACCAGCACGGGGGTGCGGGCGAGCAGGGCGCGGGCCAGCGCGATCCGCTGGGCCTCGCCGCCGGACAGCCCGGCGTCCTCGCCGATCACCGAGGCGTAGCCGCGCGGCAGCCGGAGGATGCGGTCGTGGACGTTCGCCAGCCGGGCGGCGCGCATGACCTCGTCGAGGCCGGCCCGCGGCACCGCCAGCGCGATGTTGTCCGCGACCGAGGCGCGCAGCAGGCGTACGTCCTGGAAGACGAAGGAGACCGTCCGGTACAGCTCCCGGCCGCCGATCTCCCGGAGGTCGGCCCCGCCCAGCACGACCGAGCCGTGCGTGGGGTCGAAGAAGCGCGGCAGCAGCCGCACCAGCGTGGACTTCCCGCTGCCCGACGGGCCGACGACGGCGGTGACGGTGCCCGGCTCCAGCACCAGGTCGATCCCGCGCAGCACCTCGTGACCCGGCTCGTAGCCGAAGCGTACGCCGCGCAGCTCGATGCGGTGCCCCCGGGGCGCGACCGGGCGCGCGGGCTCCGGCAGCGGCTCGACCGCCAGCACGTCCCCGATGCGGCCCACCGCGCGCCGGGCGGCCTGCAGGTCGTCGAAGCCGTGGCCGAGGGCCGCCACCGGGGCGGTCAGCCCCAGCCCGAGCAGCAGGAACGGCAACAGGTCTGCCGGGGCCAGGCCGCCGGACCCGATCAGCGCCGCGCCGCCCACCAGCACGACCAGCAACACGAACGGCGGCGACAGCGCGAGCTGTATGCCCGCGGCGACCGCCGAGACGCCGCGCACCCAGCGCAGGAAGCTGTCGGCGAAGCCGTCGGCGGCCGCGCGGAACTCGCGGTGGGCGCGCCCGGCCCCGCCGAACGCCTTGACCACCGCGATGCCCTGCACGAACTCCACGGCGGCGTTCGCGATCCGCCCCATGGCGGCGTCGAACTCCTTCTGCTCGCCCAGCCGGGCCGGGGTCATCATCAGCGGGACCAGCGCCACGGCCAGCACCACCGGGATCAGCGTGATCAGCGTGAGCCGCCAGTCCACGGTGAACAGGTAGACCAGCGACACCAGCGGGACCACGAACGCGGCGACCAGCTCGCCGGGAGCGTGGGCGATGAACGGGTGGACGGCGCTCACGTCCTCCCCCACCACCGTGGCCAGCTCGCCGCTGCGGCGCCGGGAGAACCAGCCGATCGGCACCCGCCCGAGCCGCTCGGCCAGCCGCCGCCGCAACGCCAGCTGCACCCGGTCGTCGAGGAGGTGCCCGATCCCGGACGAGGCGCCCGTGAACAGCAGCCGGACGAGCAGCCCGGCCGCGCCCGCGAGCACGACGGCCCGGACGTGGCCGGGATCGGCCGGGCCGGGCGCCAGCAGGGTGCGGCCCAGCTCGACGACCGCCAGCAGCGGCGCCAGGCCGGCGACGGCGCCGACGGCCTGCGACGCCACCACGGCGGCGAGGACCCAGGCGTAGGGGCGCAGCAGCCGTCCCACCCCCGGCTCGGCCGCCGCCCGGCCGTCCCGCGCCGGGCTGTCCGCCGCCCGGCCGTCCCGGACCAGCTCGGTCGTGCTCATCGGGCCCCTTCCTGAGTGCGGGCGCGCCTCTCCAGCCGGCTGCCGCGCGGCAGGGTGACGGCCATGATGGTGCTGGGGATGTCCAGCGCGATGCGGTGCCAGCGCCCGCGCGGCACGATGGCGGCGGTGCCGGCCGTCAGCCTGATCTCCTCCTCCGGCTGCCCCGGCCGCTCCGGGCGCAGGAACAGGCGGATCTTCCCGATCAGGCAGGACACGATCTCCTCGGCCTCGGGATGGACCTCCCAGTGGTCGGCGTGCACGTCGGCGTCGGTCCTGGCGTGGAAGGCCAGGAGCTGCCAGCCGTCCCGGCCGGCGTCCGCGCGCCTGCTCCCCGCGCGGATCTCGCCGTCCTGGCGCAGGTGGATGGAGGAGTCGAAGAGGTCGAGCGGAGTGACGGTCATACCAGGACGACCTTCCTGACGGGCCGGTGCGGGCAGGGGGATCCGGACAAGGGGATGCGGACAAGGGGATGCGGACAGGGGGACGGTGACGATGGTGCCGATCCGGCCCGCCCGCCGTCATCGACCCGGCAGAGACTCTCCCGCTTACCGCCGCGGACGTACCGGCCCGCCCGCGTACGACGGGGGAAGTAGCACCCCGGCGCGCGCGCCTGCGGCAGCTAGAGAAAAGCCGGCGTGATCCAGGCGACGCGGAGGTGATGCGTGTACGAGAGCTCCCCGTCGCTCTTGAGAAGGGCGATTTTCAGCCTGACGCGCGGCAGCCCGGAAACCGGGACATCAATAGTGCCCGGTTTCTGGTAGGTGACGGATTCCTTTTTCAGGACGCGCCCGTCCACGTCGAGGACGGAGAATTCGACGCGCGCCGATGTATTGGGCGATTGGCGATCGATGCCGATCCTCGCGGAAAACCTGGTGGCTCCGTCGGGAACGGTGTAGTCGAGGTACCCGGTCACGGCGCCGGGTCGTCGTGGCCAGTGTGCTCCAATGCTCACGCCGGCGCTGGCTTCACGCTCGGCGCTCTCCGCCGGCGGTGATGGCGGGGTCGTCATCTCGAATGATTCTTTCTCGTGCGCCGCGGACCCCTAGGAGGCGAGGATATCGCGGCCACGGTAATTACCGAGCACGACTGAACGACTCGGTTAATGGCAACACATAACTCAGATCGGACATCTCTTGATCTTTTGGGTCCCTGCTCAATAGCCTGGGCCCATGGTGCGCTTCGCCGTAGGGCTGCCGAACGTCGGCGAGTTCGGGGATCCCTCACTGCTGGTCGAGCTGGCCGTCGCGGCCGAGGAACGCGGCTGGGACGCGGTCTACCTGTGGGACCACCTGCTCTACCACGACCCCGCATGGCCCGTGGTCAACCCCACGGTCGTGCTGTCGGCGATCGCGGCGCGCACCAGCCGGATCCGGCTCGGCGTGCTGATGACGGCCCTGCCGCGGCGGCGCACCCAGATCGTGGCCAAGGAGACCGCGACGCTGGACCTGCTGTCCGGCGGGCGGCTGGTGTTCGGCGCGGGCCTCGGGTCGATCGACGCCGAGTACGCGGAGTTCGGCGAGGACCCCGACCTGCGGACGCGCGCCGCCAGGCTGGACGGCGCGCTGGAGGACCTGACGCGGCTGTGGAAGCAGCTGCCGCCGGCGCCGGTGCAGCAGCCGCGCATCCCGATCTGGTGCCCCGGGCGGTGGCCGACCAGGGCGGGCTTCCGGCGGGCGGCCCGCTGGGACGGGGCGATGCCCACCTTCCACGGTTACGGGCAGGACCGCCCGGTGCCCGTGGCGGAGTTCGCCCAGGTGGTCGAGTTCCTGGAAGCCGAGCGGGGCTCGCTCGACGGGTTCGACATCGCGCTGGAAGGGCGCGCCGCGGACGGCCTCGTCGAGGACTACGCGGCGGCGGGCATGACCTGGTGGGTGGAGGCGATGGGCTGGTGGCGCGGCGGGGCCGCGGACGCCCGCGCCACCATCGCCGCGGGACCGCCGCGCTGACCCGCGCGCCGGCGCCCGGGCGGGGTCACCGCGGGGCGGGTGCCCTGGCGGGTCACCCTGGGGCGGGTGCCCTGGCGGATCGCCCCGGGGCGGCGCCCGGGCGGGTCACCGCAGGGCGGCGATGGCCTTGTCGGTGGTCTCGTAGAACGACAGCAGCCGGTCCAGGCCCATGATCTTGAAGACGTGGGCGATGTCGGGGTCGAGCCCGGCCAGCGCCAGCCGGGCCCCGGCGTCCTGGGCGCGCTGGTGCGCGGTCACCAGGATGGAGATGCCGGTCGAGTCGCAGAACGGCAGGGCCGACAGGTCGATCACCAGCCCGTCGCCGGGGGCGAGCGTCAGCTCGTCCAGCGCCCCCTGCAGCAGGGGGGAGGTGTGATGGTCGAGATCGCCGGTCACGACCAGGACGTGGACGCGCGCCGAATGCGGCTGGTAGGTGACGGTCAGACCGTGGTCGTGCTGCACCTAGGCTCCTGAGATGGGACGGTCGTCGCTCGGACGGGGACGGACAGGGCGAGCACCGCGGTGTCGTCCGACACTCCCTCGCCGAGGGTCGCGATCAGTTTATGCACCGTGGCGAGCAGATCGTCGGCGCCGGTCGGGGCGGCGGCGGCCAGATAGGCGGCCAGGCCCTCCTCGTCCAGCCTGGCTCCGGTCCCGACGCGCGCCTCGGTCAGGCCGTCGGTGTAGAGGAGCAGCGAGTCGCCGGCTTCCAGGCGGGTGGTCACCTGCGCGAAGCGGGGGTTGCGCAGGATGCCGATGAGCTGCCCGCCCTCGGGGTGGACGGCCTCGACACCGCCCCCCGCGCGCACCACCAGGGCGGGCGGGTGCCCGCCGCCGGCCAGCGTGACGGCGAACCCTCCGGCGTCGGGCTCCAGGACGCCGAACAGGGCGGTGCAGTACGGCGGCGGCGCGGCGCGGCCGTCGTGCTCCTGCTGCAGGACCGCGTCCAGGTTGGCCAGCACCGCGCACGGGTCGGGGTCGTAGACGGCCGCCGCGCGCAGGGTGTAGCGGACGAGGGAGGTCAGGACGGCGGCGTCGGTGCCCTTGCCGCACACGTCCCCCAGGAAGAACCCCCAGCGGTTGCCGTCGAGGGGGAACAGGTCGTAGAAGTCGCCGCCGACCTCGTCCACGGAGACCGGGTGGTAGGCCGCGGCCGCGGACAGGCCCGGCACCTGCGGCAGCGCCGGCGGCAGGAGCGTGCGCTGGAGGGTGCGCGCCAGGCGCTCGGCGTCGGCGCGCAGCCCGCGCTCGACGGCGACGGTGTGCGCGGCCGCCAGCCGCAGCTCCAGCTCGCCGGTCACCAGGGCGGCCAGGTCCCGCAGGGCGTCGAGGTCGTCGGGGTCGGCCTGCCGGGGGCGGGTGTCCATGACGTTGACGCTGCCCACGCGGTGGCCGCCGGGCGTGACGATCGGGGCCGCCGCGTAGAAACGCACGCCGGGCTCGCCGGTGACGAGCGGGTCGGCGGCCACCCGCGGGTCGGCCGGGGCGTCGGGGATCACGCAGACCTCGCCCCGCGCGAGGGCCGTCGCGCACAGGCCGGCCGCGCGCCTGCCGTGGTGGGCCTCCACCGGCATGCCGTGCGCGGCCCAGCAGCGGATCTCCTCGTCGTCGGCGAACGTCACGCTGGCCATCGGCGCACGGAAGATCCGTGCGGCCAGCGTGGCCACCCGGTCCAGCACGTCCTGGCTGGGGGCGTCCGGGAGCCGGTGGCGGTGCACAGCCGCCAGGCGGCGCGCGTCGTCGGCGGTGCTGACCTCCGGCTCCTTCCCCCTCGTCGCCCGGGCACGCTCCGTACCTGAGCACAGCCCTCGGCGTGATTTGCCCTATTGTACGTACGCCAGGACTTCCCTCTGACCTGCCAGGTCAGAGCGGCCGGGACCGTCACGGACACCGGAGGGAAGGACTGTGCTCGGAAGCGGACGAAAGGGTCTCGGATGGCACGCGACGACGACGTGGAGCGTGGACCGGCCGTGGCGGCCGGGGCTGAGATCTTCACCGTGGACGACGAGGTGGGCCGCGACCTGGCCGCCGTCGACTGGCGGGCCACCCCGCTGGGGCCGCCCGGGGAGTGGCCGCAGAGCCTCCAGACCGCGGTGAGCATCCTGCTGTCCTCCCGCTTCTCGATGTGGATGGCGTGGGGCCCGGAGCTCACGTTCTTCTGCAACGCCGCCTACCGCCGCGACACCCTGGGCCGCAAGTACCCGTGGGCGCTGGGCCGGCCGGCCAGCGAGGTGTGGGCGGAGATCTGGGGCGACATCGGCCCGCGCATCGACGCCGTGCTGTCCACGGGCAAGGCGACCTGGGACGAGGCGCTGCTGCTGTTCCTGGAGCGGGCCGGCTATCCGGAGGAGACCTACCACACCTTCTCCTACAGCCCGCTGCGCGACGACAGCGGCTCGGTGGTCGGCATGCTCTGCGTGGTCAGCGAGGAGACCGAGCGGGTCATCGGCGAGCGGCGCATGGCCACCCTGCGCGACCTCGGCTCCGACCCCAGCGTGGTCCGCACCGAGCAGGAGATGCTGGCCTTCGCCTGCCGCCAGCTCGGCCAGAACCCGCAGGACCTGCCCTTCACCCTGACCTACCTGTTCGACGAGGACGGCAAGGGCGGCGCCCGGCTGGCCGAGACGACGGGGCTCGCCGCCGGCCACCCGGCCGCCCCCGCCACCCTCGCGCCCGGCGACCCGGACGCGGTGTGGCCGGTGGAGGCGCCGGCCCACGGCGAGTCCGTGCTCGTGGCGCTCGACGGCGCGCCGTTCGCCGCGCTGCCGTCCGGGAGCTGGACCGAGCCGCCCGAGCAGGCGCTGGTGGTGCCGCTGCTGCAACAGGGCGGCACGCCGTACGGGTTCCTGGTGGCCGCGCTCAACCGGTACCGGCCGCTGGACGACGGTTACCGCGGGTTCATCGAGCTGGCCGCGGGGCACGTCGCGACGGGCATCTCCTCGGCCCGCAGCTACCAGGCCCAGCAGCGGCGGGCCGAGGAGCTGGCCGAGCTGGACCGGGCCAAGACCGTCTTCTTCTCCAACATCAGCCACGAGTTCCGCACCCCGCTCACCCTGATCATGGGCCCGGTGCAGGAGCTGCGCAACACGCTGGCCGACGCCGGCCCGCAGGTGGGCCAGGACCTGGAGGTCGTCCACCGCAACGCGCTGCGCCTGGGCAAGCTCGTCAACACGCTGCTCGACTTCTCCCGCATCGAGGCCGGCCGCATGCAGGCCCGCTACGAGCCGGTGGACCTGGCGGCGGTGACCGCGGAGCTGGCCAGCGTCTTCCGCTCGGCGATCGACCGGGCCGGGCTGAGCTTCGAGGTGAGCTGCCCCCCGCTGGCCGAGCCGGTCCACATCGACCGGAGCATGTGGGAGAAGGTCGTCCTCAACCTGCTGAGCAACGCGCTGAAGTTCACCTTCGAGGGCTCGATCAGCGTCAGCGTGCGCGAGCAGGACGGGCACGCGGTGGTGTCCATCGCCGACACGGGCATCGGCATCCCGGCCGCGGAGCTGCCGCGGCTGTTCGAGCGGTTCCACCGCATCGAGAGCGCCCGCTCCCGCTCCAACGAGGGCAGCGGCATCGGGCTGGCCCTCGTCCAGGAGCTGGTCGGCCTGCACGGCGGCACGATCACCGCCGAGAGCACCGAGGGCGCCGGCACGACCTTCACCATCCGGCTGCCCTTCGGCTCCGCCCACCTGCCGGCCGACAGCCTGGTCCCGGCCGGCGCGACGGAGGCGGTCTCGGCCACCGCCGACCCGTTCGTCCAGGAGGCCCTGCGCTGGCTGCCCGAGGGCGACAGCGCCACGGGGGCGGCCGGCGACGTCTCCACCGGCGCCGGCCCCTCGGCGACGGGCGGCCCGCCGCCCCGGGTGCTGATCGCCGACGACAACAGCGACATGCGTGAATACCTCGTCCGGCTGCTCAAGGGCGCCGGATACCGGGTCACCGCCGTCAACGACGGGCTCGACGCCCTGGACGCCGTCCGCGCCGACGCGCCGGACCTCGTGGTCAGCGACGTGATGATGCCCCGCCTGGACGGCCTGGCCCTGGTGTCGGCGCTGCGGTCCGACCCGCGGACCGCCGGCGTGCCGGTGCTGCTGCTGTCGGCCCGCGCCGGCCAGGAGGCCGCCATCGAGGGCCTGGCGGCGGGCGCCGACGACTACCTGGTCAAGCCGTTCTCGGCGGCAGAGCTGCTGGCGCGGGCGCGGGCCAACGTGGAGCTGGCCCGCCTGCGCAACCACCACAACCGGTGGCGCAAGGCCATGATCGACTCGTTGCAGGAGGCGTTCTTCGTCACCGACGAGGGCGGCAGCGTCATCGAGATCAACTCGGCGTTCACCGACATCCTCGGCTACGGCCCCGAAGGGCTGCCCTACACCCCCATCCACCCCTGGTGGCCGGACGAGCACGCCGACCCGCAGGGCCACGCGATGGTCGCCGCCGCCTTCGGCCGGCTCGTCCACGAGGGCAGGGGCAGCTCCGTCATCCCCGTCACCCACCGCGACGGGCACCAGGTCTGGATAGCGGTCACCTTCAACGGGGTCACCGACCCCGACACCGGCCGCCGCCACGTCGTGGGCACCATGCGCGACGTCACCGCCGAGCACTACATGGTGCAGCGGGAGAGCGCGCTGGCCGCGCTCAGCATGCGCCTGTCGCGCGCCGACACCGTGGCCGACGCGCTGTCGGGCGCGCTGGAGGCGCTGCGGGAGGTCTGGAACGCCCGGCAGGTCCTGTCCGCGGTCTGGGCCGGCGACGCCCCGCCGGACCTGCTCTGCGCGCCGCCGGCCGACGGCACGCCGGACCTGCCCGAGCCGCTGCTGAAGAAGCTGGCGGTACTGCGGGAGCAGCCGCCGCTGCGCCCGGTCGCCCCCGACCTGGGCGGCGCGGGCGTCACCCTGGAGCACCCCGAGGGCCTGCTGGCCGTCTGGGTCGATCTCGGCCAGGACCGGCCCTTCACCGCCGAGGACCAGACCCTGCTGGCGCTGCTGGCCGGCCACCTCGGCCAGGGCCTGCACCGGGTCCACCAGCTCGACCAGCAGCGGGAGGCCGCGGTGGCCCTCCAGCGCGCCATCCTCGGCCCGTCCCAGCTGCCCTCGGGCTTCGCCGTCCGCTACGAGCCGGCCGGGCGGCCCCTGGAGGTGGGCGGCGACTGGTACGACATCGTGCCGCTGGCCGACGACCGCATCGGCATCGTGGTCGGCGACTGCGTGGGGCGGGGGCTGGAGGCGGCGGCCGTGATGGGGCAACTGCGCAGCGCCTGCCGGGCCCTGCTGCTGCAGGACGCGAGCCCCGCGCAGGTGTTCACCACGCTCGACCGGTTCGCCGCGTTCGTCCCAGGCGCCAAGTGCACCACCGTCTTCTGCGGCGTCCTGGACACCACCACGGGCGAGCTGGTCTACTCCAGCGCGGGCCACCCGCCCGGCATCCTCGCCCACGCCGACGGGACGACCCAGCTCCTGGAGGGCGGGCGGTCCGTGCCGCTGGCCGTGGCGACGAGCAAGCCGCGGCCCGAGGCGCGCTGCACCATGCCGGCCCGGTCCACCCTGCTGCTGTATACCGACGGACTGGTGGAACGCCGCCGGCGGCCGCTGACCGCGGGCATCGACCAGGCCAGCGCCGCCGTCCAGGCCGGCCGGGCGGCCCCGATCGACGACCTGGCGACCGACGTCATGGTCAGCCTCATGCCGGACGGCGGCTTCAACGACGACGTCGCCCTGCTGCTCTACCGCCAGCCCGCCCCGCTGGAGGTTGCCTTCCCCGCCGAGTCCAGCCAGCTCGCGCCCGTGCGCACCGCCCTGCGCGACTGGCTGAGCCGCTGCCAGCTCACCCCCTCGATGATCCAGAACGTGCTCGTCGCGGCCGGTGAGGCCTGCGCCAACGCGATCGAGCACGGGCACCGCAACGCCCCCGACCGGACGATCCACCTGAGGGCCATCGCCACCGGCAGCGACCTGCACCTGACGGTCGCCGACTCCGGCCGCTGGAAACCGCCCCAGCCGGAGGCCAACGCCCACCGCGGCCGCGGCGTCGCCCTCATGCGCGCCCTGATGAGCGAGGTCACCATCCACCCGGGCGACACCGGGACCACCGTCGACATGCATGCGAGGATCACCGGATGACCACCCCTCTGACCCTGTCCGTCTCGCAGCGTCCCGACGGCACCCCGGTCCTGGCCGTCACCGGCGAGATCGACATGAGCAACGCCGGCTCCCTGGACGACGCGCTGGTCAGGACGACCGGCGGGGCGCGGGTGCTGGTGGACCTGAGCGCGGTGGACTACCTCGACAGCGCCGGCCTGACCGTGCTGTTCTCCCACGCCTCGCGCATCAGCCTGGTCGCCAACCCGCTGCTCGAACCCGTCCTGACCATCTCGGGCCTGGCCGAGGTCACCACCGTCGAGGACGCCTCCCCGGACGGCGCCTGAGCCCAGGAGTCCGCGGGGTCGGGGCTCAGGGGCGGGCCTCTATCATGACGCGGTGACGACTCAGGTGATCGTTCTCAACGGTGGGTCCAGCTCGGGCAAGACGGGCATCGCCCGGTGCCTGCAGGCCGTCCTGCCCGAGCCGTGGCTCGCCTTCTCCATCGACGACCTGGTGGACGCGATGCCCGCCGCCCTGCACGGCTCGGACGCGGGGATCGACTTCGCCCCCGACGGGCGGGTGAGCGTCGGACCGGACTTCGACGCCCTGGACGCGGCGTGGACGGCGGGGATCGCCGCCATGGCGCGCGCGGGCGCCCGGATCGTCGTGGACGACGTGTTCCTCGGCGGGGCGGCGTCCCAGCGGCGCTGGCAGCGCGCCCTCGCCGGGCTGGAGGTGCTCTGGGTCGGCGTGCGGTGCGACGGCGCGGTCGCCGCGGCCCGCGAGGCCGCCCGGGGCGACCGGGTCGCCGGGATGGCCCGGTCGCAGGCGGAGGTGGTCCACCAGGGCGTGACCTACGACCTGGTGGTGGACAGCACGCACGCCGAGCCGATGGAGTGCGCGCGGGCCATCGCCGCCCACGCCGGGTGACCCGCCGTGCCGGGCCGGCGGGATGCTCCCGCGGACGTCAGCCGAGCTTCGGGGCGGGCGGTGTCTCGACGTCGGCGAAGTAGCGGTGGGTGGCGGACGGGTCCACGTTGTCCTGCCGCATCTGGGCCAGCACGAGGTCGTAGAACGCCCGCTGGTCGGTGACGTTCGGGTTGGCCCGCACGACCCGGGTGATCAGGTCGTCGCGCACCTGCGTGAAGCTGGCCTTGCCGGTCTCGTCGGCCCAGGCGATGCCCTGCGCGATCTCCTCGTAGAAGGGGGCCAGCCTGGCGTCCCTCCGGTTCGCCGGGACGGCCGCGTCGACGGCGCGGGCGATCGTGCTCCCCACCCTGTCGGTGTCCAGGTCGTCGAGGTCCGCGGAGTAGTAGATGACGGCCTTGTCGCCCTTCATCTGCACCGGGTCCGTCCTGGTCGTGGAGGGGTTGAAGCTGAGGAACACCTTGAACGAGGCCATGCGCGGGCCGATGTCCGGATCCTTGAACAATTCCAGCATGGCGTCGGCGAGCGGCAGCGCGTCACTCTGGGACCACAACCCGACGACGATGCGCCGGGACGCCTCCGGCGCCTGCCCCCGGGCGTGGTCGTAGTTCTGGAAATGGAAATAGTCCATCGCGTCGGGCTTGGTGAGCGCGTCCTTCAGCGTGCCCTCCTGGGGGGAGAACTTGTATTTCCCGTCCTTCATGCCCTGGAGGTATTTCACCATCGCCGTGGGCGGGGTCGGGGTGTTCAGGTAGCGGGTGTCGAAGGTGCTCATGTCCGCGTAATGCTCGGTCAGTTTCTGCGCGTAGTCGGCCTTTCTGGCGCCGCCCGCGGAGTCGTAGAACTTCGCGTACTCGGTGGTGATGTAGAGCATGTCGGCCACGAGTTTGTTCTCGAATATCGACTTCTTCATCTGGATGGCGTTCCGCTTGGGGGACGGCTTCCGGAAGGTCGCGGGGGTGCCGCCCTGCTGCCCGGGGTTCGTCGTCCCGCCGGACCCCGGTGTCTGCGGCGTGCCCGGGACAACAGGAGTGGCGGGGCCGGTCCCCGGCGGTCGCTTGCCTTTTCCGAACATCGCGGAGCCTTCCGTGTCGGTTGCGTGAGCCGGCCCCCCATGTTTCACCACACCCGCCCCGCTGAGAACTAACGTTTTGGACACAAGAACGCGCCGGGCCGCCGGTCCGAAAAAGGCGGGCCCATCCGGAGCCGCCGGCCATTGATCGAAATACCGCCGCGCCCTTTTTGGACAGCGGCCCGCCGGTCCGTATCAGCCACCCGTTCGCGAACTCAACATGGGGCAGCCCGGCAACCACCACGCGAGGGAGCCCCCCGTGTTCGCAGACAGATCCCTGCCCGACTACGAGCTGCTCTTCCAGGAGCACGGTTCGCCCGTCTGGCAGGAGGACGAGGCCAGGTCCGTGTACTCGCCGGGCGCGTACCTGACCGAGCTGCTGGACCTGCTGGACGAGCTGTTCCAGCAGGCGTCCCTGCTGGACACGGACCGCCGGCCGGACCTGGCGGAGATCCCGTTCGACGCCGAGCACACCTTCACCCCCACCTCGTACCTCGGCATCGTCAACAAGGTCCTGGAGCGGCTGGCCGGCCCCGACCCCTACGGGGAGCTGGAACGCGCCGAGCACCCCCTCACCCTGCCGTTCGCGCTGCACGAGACCCGCGTCGCCGCCTACCTGCGCCGGCTCGGCGTCACCCCCGAGGAGCTGTACCGGCTGTTCACGCCGGAGCCGGACCCGGACGTGCTGGCCCGGGTGTGCCTCGGCCTGACCGGGCAGGAGGCCCGCCTGATCACCACCCCGGCCGCCGACGGGCCCGGGTTCGCCGCGCGCTACGGGCTCGGCGACAAGGAGGGCCCGGCCGCGCTGGAGGACGTCGAGCGTTTCCTGGCCGCCACCGGCCTGACCGGGCCGGAGCTGCGCGACCTGGTGGACGCCGGCGAGGCGGACCTGTCCGAGGACGGCCGTGCCCTCGTGTGGGGCGCCCGGCGCGAGCACGTCCCCACCGCCTGGTTCGAGCTGGTCAACCGGGTCGTCCGGCTGGCCCGCAAGGCCGGGGTCGCGCCCGCCGACGTCGCCGGGATCGTCACCTCCTGCTGCGAAGGGCGCCTGGACCGCCCGGCGCTGCGCGTGATCGCTGTGGTCCTGCGCCTCCAGCACGACTACGGCCTGCCGGTCGCCGACGTGTGCGCCCTGGCCGCGCCCGCCGCCGCCGTCGCGTTCCCTCCCTTCACCGGCGACCTGCTGGCGCCGCAGAGCAGGGACGCGCTGCGCCTGCTGTCCCGCGCCATCGACGTCTCCGAGCGGGACATCACCGACACCGTGCTGCGCTACCGCGCCCGCTACGCCGAGCTGGAGCCGAGCCCCTTCGACCGCGGCGGGCCGCGCGAGCCGGTGGTCGCGCTGCTGCGCCGGGTCGGGCTGTACACGGCGGCCCTCGGCCTGTCCGCCGGCGAGCTGTTCGACCTGCTGGAGGTGCTGGAGAGCGATCCCTCGTTGTGGCGGCACACCGCGTACGCGGTGATGGTCAGGGCGGGTGTCCAGGACTGCTACCGCATCGTCGAGGGCGCGGCGCCCGCCGACGGCCTGTGGCTGGCCCAGACCCTGCACGCGGTGACGCGCTGGGCGGCCGGCGCCGGGCTCGCCGTCACCGACCTGAAGGACGTGCTGGGCGGCGAGGCGGCCGGCCACGGCGGGATGGCGCAGGTGCTCGACGGGCTGGGCCGGCGGTTCGCGCCGGTCGCGATGGCGCCCGGTCTGTTCGCCGGGCAGCGGTTCGGCCCGCGCGCCTCCCGGGTGATCCACGACGTGCTGACGGGGCACGGGCACGGGGACGGGGCTGAGAACGGGAACGGCTGCGAGGGCGGGAACGGGCCCGGCGACGGCGTCGTGTCGGCCCGCGACGGCCGGCTGCTCCGCCTCGACGCCGACCGCGTGGCCGCGGCCGCCTACGACGCGGTGACCGCGCTGGCCACGCCGGTCAAGGACGACTTCCTCGGCATCGGCCTCGGCGAGCGCCCGGCCGGGAAGATCTTCGCCAACCTCGTCCTCGCCGGTCACCTGGAGCCCGGCGGAGCCCTGGTCACCCCGCTGCCCGGGAGCCTGCGCCCCGCCACGCGCCACGACGCCCTGGCCGGCCCGCTGTTCAGCCTGATCGGCACCCTGCTCGACGGCTCCACCGCCGTCTACCCGTCCGACCTGGCCGCCGTGGGCGGCGACCTGACCGAGGCGGAGCTGGCCGAGCTGTACGACAACCTCGTCTACCACGGTTACCTGGAGCCCGGCGGCGAGGTCCGCGACCCCGCCTTCTTCGCCGACGAGACCAACCTGGCGTTCTTCACCGTGGACGCCGACTTCGGCGACGTCGCCCCGCGCGTGCTGGCGGTGCTGGCCGAGCGGGTCGAGCGCTTCCGCGCGGCCCGCCCCGAGCTGGACCGGGGCATCTTCGCCGGCCTGCGGCCGGACCCGGACGAGCTGGTGGACAGCCTGCGCTTCAACGGCTACGTGGACGCCGACGGCCGCTACACCGACGTGGCGGCGCTGGCCGGGCAGCCGCTCGCCGGGTTCGGCCTGGCCCTGGAGTTCCACCCGTACCGCAAGGCCGTGCTGGAGGCGATGCAGGAGCAGATCGCCGCGTTCCGGGCCGAGCTGTACACGTTCGCGCCCGCGGACTTCGTGCCGCTGGCCGACGACGTCATGGCCGGGCTGGCGGCCGAGGCGGTCGCCGAGGCCGGGCCGGGCGGGGAGCCGGTGCTGCCCGCCGTGTTCTCGCCGGAGGAGGCCGGCGCGGTGACCGCCCGGCTGGCGGAGATCGCCGAGGACGGCCGGCCGTACCGGATCGACCGCCGGGCGCTGGCCGAGCTGGGCTTCACCGAGGACGAGCTCCCGCTGCTGGTCGGCCGGTTGGTCACGGCCGGCCACCTCGACGGGCGCCTGGCCGTGCCGCGTGAGCTGCTCGGCTACTTCCGCACCGTCACCAACGCGCTGGAGTTCACCCTGCCCGCGCTGGAGGACTACGAGCGGGACCTGTTCTTCCTGCTGCACGCCGTCGCCGCGGAGACCGCGACCGCGATCTCCGAGATCGCCGCGACGCTGGAGCAGCGGGCGCGGGCGCAGCGGCAGACCCTCTACGACGCGCTCGCCGACGCCTTCGGCGTGCCCGCCGCCACCGCCGAGGCCGTCTGCGCCGCCGTGACGGGCAGCGCGCAGGAGACCCTGGACGCGCTGGTGGCACCGGCCCTGGCGGGAGCCCGCGAGGACGCCGACCCGCGGCTGCGCCAGACCTACCGCAGGATCCGCTCGTTCGCCCTGCTGGCCGCCCGGCTCGGCCTGGACGCCACCGAGGTCACCGCCGTCTTCCACGACCAGGACCTGACCGGCAAGTACCCGGAGCCGCTGGCCCTGCCGCCCGGCGTGGACCGCTTCGACGCCCTGCTGGAGAGCGCGGACGGCTCCATCTACGCCTTCACGGGCCGCCGCTACCTGGTCTACTCGGCCGCCACGCAGGCGCTGGAAAGCCCCCGCGCGCGGCCGCTCGCCGAGCTGTCGCCCCGCCTCGCCGGCCTCGACGGCGTGGACGCGGCGTTCGCGCTGCCGGACGGCGCCGAGTGGATCGTCGGCCGCACCGCCGCCGGCGCCTCCAAGGTGTTCGCCAGGGAGCCGGGCGGCACCCGCTGGGCCGAGCGCGAGCAGGTCTGGGGCAGGGTGCGCAACACCTTCGACGACCCCAAGCGCATCGACGCCGCCTTCGTGGACGAGGACGGCCGCACCTACCTGTTCTGCGGCGACCAGTACGTCCGCTACTCCTCCAGCCGGTACGCGGCCGTGGACGAGGGCTACCCGCGCGGCATCCACGAGTGGTGGGAGCGCGAGGGCCACGGCACCCCGCTGCCGGCCCCGTTCCGCAGGTCGCTGGACGCGGTCTTCCAGGACACCGACGGCCGGGTCCACCTGTTCGCCGGCCACGGCTACCTGACCGCGGGCAAGGACCCGCAGCCGGTCGAGGAGAAGTGGGGCCGGGTACGCAACGCCTTCGAGCGCGCCCCGCGCCTGGACGCCGCGTACGTGGACGCCGAGGGCCGCGTGTGCCTGCTCGCCCGCGACCAGCTCGTCCGCTACACCGACAGCGTCGAGAACGACGGCGTGTGCGTGGACGACGGTTACCCGCGCCTGCTGTCGGCGCTGTTCCCGCCCGGCTTCACCAGCGACGTGGACGCCGCCTTCGTGGACCGCTCCGGCGTCCTGCACGTCTTCAAGGACGGCAGGACGGTGGCGGGCTCCGGCGCGCCGGAGCCGACGGCCGAGCGGTGGGGCGCGCTGGCCCCGGCGCTGCCGGGCGGGCGCGTGGACGCGGCGTTCACCGGCCTGGACGGCAACACGTACCTGTTCAGCGGCGAGACCTACCTGCGTTACTCCGGCGCGGACTACTCGGTGGTGGACCTCGGCTACCCGCGGGTCATCGCCGGCGACTGGGGCGGGCTGCGGCGGGTGGCCGCCTCGTTCGTCATGGACGGCAGGACGTACCTGTTCGGGACCGGCGGGCTGCTGTTCGAGCTGCCCCTGGACCAGGTGCCCGAGCTGGAGGCCGGCCGGCTGTCGCCGGCGCTGCGCCGCCGCTTCCAGGAGCACGGCCTGTCCCTCGCCGAGGACGCGGCCCCGGCCGCCGCCGCGTCCGGGGGCTGGACGGTCCCGACGGAGCAGGGCGTCACGGTCCGGCTCGCGCCCGATCCGGCGAGCGTCAAGGTCCACTCCGACGACAGCGCCTTCCACGTGCGCTACTCCGGCCGTGACTACACCGTGCCCGACGCCGGCTTCCCCCGCCCGCTGCCGGACGACTGGTGGAACCTGCCCGGCGGGCCCGCCAGGGTGGACGCCGTGCTGACCGGCCGCGACGGCCGCACCTACCTGTTCCTCGGCGGCCAGTACGTCGTCTTCGACCAGAGGAACCGCTGGTGGTCGGAGCCGCGCCCGCTGGCCGAGCAGTGGGACAGCCTGCCGTTCACCACGGTGGACGCCGCGTTCGTCGGCAAGGACGGCAGGACGTACGTCTTCAGCGGCGACCAGTACGTCCGGTACTCCGGCGCCGACTACAGCCGCGTGGACGACCGCTTCCCGGCCGACGTGCCGGCCTACTGGGGCAACGTGGTCAGCAACGTGGCGCGGACCGGCCGGGTGGACGCCGTGCTCGTCATGGACGTGACCGAGACCGTCAACGGCGCCGAGACGACCCGCGCCTGCACCTACGTCTTCTCCGGCGACCAGTTCCTGCGCTTCGAGGGCACCGCCCCGGGCACGCCGCAGCCCGGCTACCCGCGCGCCCTGGCCGACCTGGCCGAGGAGCCGCGCTTCGGCGCGCTGCCGGTCACGCTCGACGGCGTGGACGCGGCCTACGCCGACCGGCGCAACGTCTACCTGTTCCGCGGCGGCGACTGCTACGTGGTCTCCGACACGCTCTACCGCAGGTACGACCACCTCGACCTGCCCGGCCTGGGCTGCGCGTTCCTGGAGGACGGCTCCCTGATGGTCGAGCGGCGGGGCGGCTGGCACCGGCACTCGGCCGTCGAGGCCACCGAGGCGACCTCCGCCCCGGCCCGGCCGCGCACGCTGCACGCGGCCCCCGCCACCTGGCGGGACGGGCTCGACGCGGTCCTGGAGGGGGCCGACGGCAACACGTACCTGTTCAAGGGCCCGATGTGCCTGAGCACCAGGCTCAACCGCGAGTACCCGCTGGCCGCCGAGTGGGGCCTGCCGCGCAACACCGTCCAGCAGGACAACACCGTGGACGCGGCCTTCACCGGCAGGGACGGCCGCACGTACCTGTTCAGCGGCGACCAGTTCGTCGTCTACTCCCCCGGCGACCAGGACACGATCGAGGGCGACCCGCTGCCCGTCGCGGAGCACTGGGGCGGCCTGAGCGGCGTGGCCCTGGCGTACGTGCGGGGCGAGGAGACCTACCTGTTCGAGCGCCCCTCGGCCGACGGGACGGTGCGCTACCTGCTGCACACCGGCGACGACTACCGGCTGCCCGGAACCCTCATGGTCACGGACGCGAGCTTCTGGGACGTCCCGGCCGGCTACCGGCCCGCGGGCGCGCTGCTGCCGGACGCGGTGCTCGCCGAGGGCGAGAACCTGTTCCTGCTGGACGGCGAGCGGTGCGTGCGCCTGGACGAGACCACCGGGGAGTGGTCCTACCCGCGGCCCGCCGCCCGGATCTGGGCCGGCCTGACCGTGGAGCCCGGCGACCGGCTCAGGACCGCCTTCACCGCGGCCGACGGCTCGGTCTGCTTCTTCTTCCAGCACCGCTGGACCCGCTACGCCGGCGGCTCCTGCTCCCCCCTCACCATGATCAGGGACACGTGGGGCCGGTCGCGCAACCCGTTCGTGGCCGGCGACGGCACCGCCCAGGTGGACGCGGCGTTCGTGGACACGGCGTCCACGAACGCCGGGGAGCGCACGTTCCTGTTCTCCGGCGACCGGTACGTCCGCTACACCGGCTCCGAGTACCGCTACATCGACCCCGGCTACCCGAAGAAGATCGTCGGCAACCTGCGGCGCGAGGAGGCGTTCGCCAACCTGCCGGAGGCGTTCGACGACGCCGTGGCCGACCGGATCGCCGGCGGCGCGCGCAAGGTGATCGACGCGGTGGTCGGCAACCGGCGCACCGCGTACGTGTTCACCGGCGGGGCCGTGCACGCCGTCTCCCGGGCCAGGGCCGCCGCCTCCGACCTCGACGGGTGCGGCCGGGTCCGCAACGAGCTGGCCGCGCGGCGCAGGGTGGACGCGACGCTGGTCAGGGGCGAGCACACGTACCTGTTCGCCGCCGACCAGTACGTCCGCTACACCGGCACCGCCTACGACTACGTCGACGACGGCTACCCGCGCGCCATCGGCGACGGGACGGGCGACCCGGACGGCGGCCTCGCGGGCGAGCTGGGCCTGCCGCCGCTGCCGCCCGCGTTCGCAGCCGGGCTCGACGCCGCCTTCCACGGCCCCGGCGACCACACGTACCTGTTCAAGGGCGAGCAGAGCCTGCGGGAGGGCACGCTCGCGCCGATCGCCGGCACCTGGGGCACGGTGGACAACGCCTTCGACGCGACGCCGCAGGCCATCGACGCCGCCTTCGTCGCGCCCACCGGCGACCTGTACGCCTTCCGCACCGGCCAGTACGTCCGCTACCTGCCGGGCCGGCTGGAGGAGGTGGCCGAGGGCTACCCGCGCACGGTCCAGGACGACTGGGGCGACCTGCCCGGCACCTTCGAGGAGGGGCCGGACGCCGCGTTCGTGCTGCGCGGGCGCACCTACCTGGTCAAGGGCGACGCCTACGTGCGCTACTCCGACCCCTCCTGCGGGACGCCGGACCGCACGTTCCCGCAGCCGTTCCGCAACCGCTGGTCGGAGTCGGCCGACTACCGGCTGAGCGACGTGCACACCATCGTCAGGTTCACCGACCTGGCCCGCTCGCGCCGCGACGGGCTGGCCGCCTTCCTCACCGGCCCGGTCGAGGACCCGTACCTGCGGCTGGCGGAGCTGTTCGGCTGGGACCCCGGCGAGGTGGCCTGGGCCAGGCGCAACGCGCACCTGCTGACCATCAGGACCGCCGAGGAGGACCGCTTCGAGATCGAGTTCCTGCTGCGGCTGGCCGAGGCGTTCGCCGTGACCCGCCGGATGGGCTCCACGCCGTCCGCGGTGCACGCCGAGATCGTCTCCCGCCCCGCGGCGCAGGCGGCCGACCACCTCCACGCGCTGCTGGAGCGCCCGCGTACCGAGGAGGAGTGGGCGGCGCTGTCGGAGCGCGTGGACGGCGAGCTGGAGGTGCTCAAGCGGGACGCGCTCGTCGCCCTCTGCCTCAGGCGGGCCGGCGCGCTCACCTCGCGGGACCTGTACGAGCGCTTCCTCATCGACGTGGACATGGGCGCCGAGGGCCGCACCTCGCCCGTCCGCGAGGCCATCGCCGCCACGCAGCTCTACCTGCACCGCTACCTGCTCGACCTGGAGGACGTGCGCGTCCGGGCGGGCGAGGACCCGGCCGGGGTGCGCGAGCGGGTGAGGGCCCGCTGGGCCTGGCTGCGGAACTACCGCCTGTGGGAGGCCAACAGGAAGGTCTTCCTCTACCCGGAGAACTACGTGCGCCCCGAGCTGCGCCAGGACAAGACCCCGGCGTTCGAGGCGCTGGAGGACGACCTGCTGCGGAACGAGATCACCGAGGAGGGCGCGCTGCGGGCGTACAAGCGTTACCTCGACGAGTACACCGAGGTCTCCCGCCTGGCCGTCGCGGGCGGCTACGTGTACGTCCCGGACCCCGGCGAGCCGGACCTGCGGCGGCTGGTGCTGTTCGGCCGCACCCGCACCGAGCCGAGGCGCCACTACTACCGGCAGGCGGAGTTCCGCGACGGCGAGCGGCTGTCCACCACCTGGCGGCCGTGGCGCGAGGTCGGCGTGCAGATCGAGGCCGACCGGGTCTACCCGGTGCACGCCTTCGCCCGCGTCTTCGCCTTCTGGGCCGTCGCCGAGTCCGTCGCGCCCGAGGACCCGGCGCACGCCCCCGCCGGCACCAACCCCGAGCCGGTCTACCAGGTCAAGATCTCCTTCTCCTTCCTCAACCTGAACCAGGACTGGGTGCCGGCCCAGCAGCTCCCCGCGGGCGACCGGCACAACCAGCCGATCTCGAACGTCAGCCTCTACGTGCAGGCGGCCGCCTCGGTCCCCGGCGGCGGCGACCACGACTCGATCGTCGTCACCTGCTCCTACCGCTCCGGCGGCGCCGACCACCGCTACGCGTTCGTGCTCACCCCCGAGCTGTACGCCGTCCGCCTGGCCGAGCCGCCCGTGCCGCCCGACCCCTCCTACGTGACCCGCATCTTCGACGAGCCGGTCGCCGAGGCGGGCGTGGTGCCCTTCAACATGCCGGCCGAGACCCAGGACGCCCCCTGGATGAGCGTGGACCACAAGGGCGGCAGCTTCCTGTGCCGGCCGATCGTCCCGGCGGTCGACGAGAACGGCCTCATGACGCTGCGCGGCAACCGGGACCGGCTGCCCACCACGTGGAGCCGGATCGACGCGGCCGTCACGCTGCCCGGCGGCGCGCGGTACTTCTTCGACAACACCGAGCACCGCTTCATCAGCACCCCGGCGGGCGCGGAGAGCACCGGCCAGCGCGGCCGGCGCATCAGCGACCACTGGGGCCTGGTGTCCCACCCGATGTACGACCGGGAGCGGGTGGACGCCGCCCTGGCCCGCCCCGGGGAGAACCTGCTCTTCTGCGACGGCAGCTACTACGTCCACACCGGCGACCCGTTCGGGCCCGCGCCCCGCCCGAAGCCGCTGGCCGGCAACGCCGACACCCTGCCCTCGGCATGGGAGCGCGTGGACGCCGCCTTCACCGGCCCCGACGGCAGGGAGTACTTCTTCTCCCACCAGAAGGACGGGACGCAGTACGTCCGCGGGCCGTCCTTCGGCTCGCCGCGGCCGATCCGCGAGCGGTGGTCGCTGCCGGACGACGTGCGCACCGTGGACACGGCCTTCACCCTGAACGGCCACCTGTACATGATCTTCGGCGAGCGGTACACGCGCTTCACCGGCGACCACGACGGCAGGTCCCCCCAGCGCCCCGACGGGGAGTACCCGAGGAAGCTGTCGGAGAACCAGGAGGGCCTGCCCACCTCGGGCACCGTCCGGGCCTGCCTGCCCTACGGCGACGGCGCCTACTTCTTCACCGCCGCGAAGACCTACACCTACCTCGGCGGCGCGGAGCGGGCCGGCGGCGACATCAAGGACCTGGCCAGGATCGGCACCGCCATCACCGCCGACGGGGCCGTGGACGCGGCCTGGGCGGTGCCCGGCGCCGACGGCACGCACCTGCTCTACCTCACCCGGGGCGAGGAGCTGGTCCGCTACACCGTGACGAGCGGCTGGACCGGGCCCGGCACCATCGACGAGGGCTACCCCAAGCCGCTCCCGGCGCCGGTCAAGGCCGTCTTCGCGCGCGGCGGGACGCGCCACGTGTTCGGCGAGGGCACCTACGCCACGCTGCCGTCCGCGACGGCGGAGCCGGACCTGTCGCTGGCCCTCACCCCCATCGCCGGCGACTGGGGCGGCCTGCCCGCCGGCTTCGGCACGTCGTTCACGGGCGCGATGGACGACGGCGGGCGGTTGTTCCTGTTCCTCACGGTCGGCGGCGGCACCGGCGGGGCCAAGCCGGAGGGCTGGTACACCGCCTCGGCCGAGCGGCCCTACGCCTACGCCACGCTGCTCCACCAGATCGTCCGCCTGACCTCCAGCACCGCGTACAAGCTCAACCGCGAGCTGCTGACCGCCGGAGTCGCGGGCCTGCTCGCGCCGGAGACGCAGGAGACCGACGAGCTGCCCCGCTTCAGCGGCGAGGAGTCCGGCCCGACCACCATCAAGGTCACCGCGCAGGTGCCGGAACGGTCCCGCCCCACCAGCTCCCACCTGGACTTCCAGAGCGCCAACGGCCTCTACAACTGGGAGATCTTCTTCCACGCGCCCATGCTCATCGCCGGGGCGCTCAACCAGGCCCAGCGCTTCGACGAGGCCCGCCGCTGGCACGAGTACGTCTTCGACCCCACCCAGCCGGTCAGGTACTGGCGTTTCCTGCCGTTCCTGGCCGGTGACCTGAGCGCCCTGACCGAGAGCTGCCGGACCGACCTGCGCCGGCTCGAAGCGGCCGGCGTGGACGTCACGGCGGTGCGCGCCGCGCTCGACGAGAAGCTGGCCGGGCTCGACCGGCTGGCGCCCGCCTTCCTGCACGCCCGCGAGCTGGACGACGGCGACGAGGACTTCCTGGCCGACCTGGAGGGCGGCGGGCTCGCCGGCGCCCTCCAGGCGCTCGCCGGGCTGCCCGCCCTCGCCGACGGCCTGCGCGAGCGGGTCGCGATGATGGCCGGGCTGCGCCGCCAGTACGAGCTGATGAGCGACCGGGACGCGCTGCTCAGGGCGTACCAGGAGGATCCGTTCCACCCGCACGCGATCGCCGCGCTGCGCCCGGCCGCCTACCGCCGCGCGGTCGTCATGGCCTATGTCGACAACCTGCTCGACTGGGGTGACCTGCTCTTCCGCCAGTACACGGCCGAGAGCGTGGACGAGGCCAGGATGTTGTACGTCTTCGCCCACGACCTGCTCGGCGAGCGGCCCGAGCCGCTCGGCCCGCGCGCGCTGCCGGCCGCGCTGAGCTACCGCGAGCTGACCGCCGGCGGCGAGGGCGCGCAGGCCGAGCTGACCGCCGGCGGCGCGCTGCTGCGGGGCGGCGGCCAGGTCCACTCCGGCGTGGAGAGCACCTACTTCCACGTGCCCGCCAACGGCGTGTTCCTCGACTACTGGACGCGGGTGGAGGACCGGCTGCGCAAGATCAGGCAGTCGCTCGACATCATGGGCGTCGCCCGGCCGCTGCCGCTGTTCGAGCCGCCGCTCGACGTCGACGCGCTGGTCGCCGACGTCGCCGGCGGCGCCTCGCTCGACCGCGTGGCCGCCACCGGGCCGGCCGTCACGCCCCAGCACCGCTTCTCCTTCCTGTTCCGGCGCGCGCAGGAGCTGGCCGACCGGCTGCGGCAGCTCGGCAACGACCTGCTGGGCGTCCTGGAGCGGCACGACTCCGAGGAGCTGGCCCTGCTGCAGAACCGGCAGGAGGGCGTCATCCTCGGGCTGACCAGGGCCATCAGGGAGGCGGAGGTCACGATCGCGGCCGAGCAGCTGGCCGAGCTGCAGGCCGGCCGCGAGGGCGCCGCCGAGCGGGCCGAGCACTTCCAGCGGCTCATCGACCAGGGCGTGACGCCGCTCCAGGCGGCCCAGCTGGAGGCGATGGAGCGGGGCGCCGACGCGCAGTTCATCGGCGCCGCGCTCAAGATCGGCTCCGGGATCGCGCTGGCCCTGCCGCAGGTCACCGTGGGCCCGTTCATCATCGGCACCGAGCACGGCGGCATCGAGGTGAGCGAGGCCCTCGACCGGGGCGCCGAGGTCGCCTCGCTCGGCGGCGAGGGCTACAGCCTGCTCGGCGAGCTGCTGGGCGTGCGCGCCGAGCAGGAGCGCATGGAGGAGGACTGGCGGTTCCAGCTCGCCACCGCCCGCAACGACATGGCCGTGCTCGACCACCAGGTGAAGACCGGCGAGATCCAGCTGGCCAACGCCCGGCGCGAGCTGGCCCTCGCCGACCGGCAGATCGCGCACCTGGACGCGGTCACGACCTTCATGAAGGAGAAGTTCACCGGCTCCGAGCTGTACGGCTGGATGGCCGGGCGGATCTCCGGCCTGTACTACCAGAGCTACACCCTCGCCTACGAGCTGGCCAGGTCGGCGCAGCGCGCCTACCACTACGAGAAGGGGGCCGCCGAGGAGATCATCCGGCCGGCGTACTGGGAGAGCCGCCGCAACGGCCTGCTGGCCGGCGACGCCCTCGCCCTGGACCTCGACCGGCTGGGCCGGGCCTACCTCGACCGCGATGGCCGCGGCCTGGAGATCATCAAGCGGGTGTCGCTGCTGCGGCTCGACCCGCTGGCCCTGCTGACCTTCCTCGACGAGGGCCGCTGCGAGTTCGCGCTCACCGAGGCGCTGTTCGACCGCGACTTCCCCGGGCACTACCGGCGGCGGATCAAGACGGTGTCGGTGACGTTCGAGGGCGAGCAGGGCCCGGTGGGGATGAACGCCACGCTCACCCAGCTCGACGGCAAGACCGTGCTCGCCCCTGACGTGCGCGCGGTCAAGCACCTGCTCGACCCGAAGGGCTCGCCGCCCGACACCCTGCGCGGCGAGTGGCGGCCCGGCCAGCAGATCGCGCTGTCCGACCTGGAGCAGTACAAGGACAACAACGGCCTGTTCGAGCTGCGCTTCGACGACGACCGGTACCTGCCGTTCGAGGGCACCGGCGCGGTCTCCCGGTGGCGGCTGGAGCTGCCGGGGCGGCGGACGGAGGGGCTGACCGACGTCACGATCGTGGTGAAGTACACCGCCGAGCAGGGCGGGGAGGTCTTCGCCAACGCGGTGCGGGGGCTGCTCAAGCCGTATCAGACCGCCCGGTACTTCGACGTGGCCGCGGCCTTCCCCAAGGAGTGGGAGCTGTTCACGGGCGGCGCGGACGACGTCCTGCGGCTGCCGTTCGCGCCGGAGCAGTTCCCCGGCATGCGCAGCCGGCAGATCAGCGCGGTGCACGCGACGTACGCGCTGGCCGACGGCGGCGCCGCGCGCTTCCTGCTCGGCGGCGACCGGCGGCTGGCCCTCGACCAGGGCACGACCCTGCGGACGCCGGGGCTCACCGTCGGCGGGCGGGAGTGGGAGCTGGTCCTGGACGGCGACCGGCGGGCCCTGCTCGGCCTGGGCCTGGTGCTGGTCTACCGGGCCGAAACCGGATAACGGCGGCGCCGGAACCTGGTTGAATCAGGGCATGAGATCCATCCGACAGGGGGCCTTACTGGCGGCGGCCACCGTGGTGACCGCGGTGGCCGCGCCGGTGGCGGCGACGGCCGCGCCCGTCTCGTGCCAGGCGCCGGCACGCGGCAGCGCGGGCTACGACGACTTCGTGCTCACCTACAAGTCCGCCTGCGCCTCGAAGAAGAACTGGGACAGGACGTTCCAGGACGTCACGGCGTCCGTCCTGGTCGACAAGCGCAACAGGTTGTCGGTCACCACCTCGACGGCGCTGGCCGGCGCGATCGCGTCGGTGAAGGTGAACGACAAGGAGTTCATCTCCAGCGGGGGCCACGGCGCCGCCTTCCAGTACGCCTTCCACGCCTGGCAGAAGGGCGAGGAGGCGAGCGAGTGCTACAACCCGACCCAGGCGGGCGCGCGCTCGGACGACGACGGCCAGCCGCCTCCCTACCACGGTCCCAGCACGAGCGCGCTCTACACGATGGCGGGCTCGGGCAGCTCCATCCGCACGGCGGGGCGGCCCGCGATGTTCGTGACCCTGGCCGACACGAAGCCGGGCTGGGGCGGCTGCCGCACCGCCGACCACCAGCCCAGGCGCTCGCCGTTCACCTTGGGTCTGTCGCCGTACTGGCTGGAGACCAGGGTCGAGCTGGCGCCCGACCACGACGCGCCCGAGCTGGAGAACGTCTTCCGGGCGACGGCCACCATCAAGTCCGAGGACGAGCGGCACGACCAGTTCGACGGCGTCCTGGTCGCGTACCTGCAGCCGGACTTCACTAAGGTCTACGCCTACGACCTCGCGACCGGCCGGCTGTCGGCCAAGCCGGCGGACTCGCACGCGAGCAAGGACCCGATGGTGCGGTGCACGGGCGACGGCGACTACTGCCTCGGCATGTACGTCAAGCCCGAGGTCCTCGGCGACAGGGCCTACTACTACACGATGACCCGCCGGCCCAGCGACTACAACGGCCAGTTCGGCGAGAACACGATCCAGGTCACCACGCCCAGCGGCGCCCTGGACAAGGGCGACAAGGTGACCTACGAGACGTACGTGGTCGTCGGCGACAAGAGCCGCGTCCAGCAGACGATGACCCAGCTCCACCGCGCCTTCACGTGACCGTCGCGCAGGATGCGGGACCCACCCGCATCCTGCGCCCGCCCAGGGCCGCGTCGCCGGTCACCCGGGCACCTGACCGCCGATCCCCGGCCCTTCGGAAGGACCGCGTGCGCCTGCACCTCGACACCGACCTGGGCAGCGACCCCGACGACCTCTGCGCCCTGGCGATGGTGCTCGGCCGGCCCGGCGTGGAGGTCGTCGGCATCACCACGACCGCCGATCCCGACGGCCGGCGGGCCGGTTACGTCGAGCACTGCCTCCGGCTGGCCGGGCGCCAGGACATCCCGGTCGCCGCCGGCGCCGGCAGGTCGCTCACCACCGGCCGGCCCATGGGCGACCTGCCCGACCACGAGCGGTACTGGGGCGTCCCCGTCGCCCCCCGCCCCGGGCCGCCCGAGGCCGCGCTCGACCTGCTGGAACGCGGCATCGACCAGGGCGCGACCATCGTGGCCATCGGGCCCTTCACCAACCTGGCCCTGCTGCACGAGGCCCGCCCCGGCCGCCTGGACGGAGTGCCCGTGGTCGCCATGGGCGGCTGGATACGGCCGCCCGCCCCCGGCCTGCCCCCGTGGGGCCCGGACCTGGACTGGAACACCCAGTGCGACATCCTGGCCGCCCGGCTGACGGCCGAGCGCGCCCGGCTGACCCTGGTCACCCTCCCGGTCGCCTTCGAGGCGCACCTGCGGGCCGCGCACCTGCCCCGCCTGGCCGCGTCGGGGCCTCTGGGGGAGCTGATCGCCCGCCAGTGCGAGGCCTACGCCATCGACAGCGGCATGGCGGAGCTGGGCCGCGCCCATGCCGGGCTGCCCGACGACCTGCTCAACGTCCACTGGGATCCCGTCGCCTGCGCCGTGGCGCTCGGCTGGCCCGGCGCCGTCGTCCGGGAACAGCGCCTGCGGGCCGTCGTCGAGGAGGGGGTGCTGCGCTTCGAGCCCGGCCGGGACGGGCGGCGGACGCGGGTGCTGACCGGCCTGGACGCCCAGGGCTTCGGCGAGATGTGGATCGGCGCCGTCGAAGCGGCCACCCGTGCACGGCCGCGTCGCCGGTCGCCGGGACGTTCCGCTCCGAAGTGCTCATGACGTCCCGGCTACCCGCCTTCCCCGATCACCGCACAGGCGGGCACCGGCTTCACCCGCCGTCTCAGTTGCCCACCCCGAGATGGGACATGAACATGGACGGATACCGGTCGCCCCGCGCCGACCCCGCGGGCACCGCCTTCTCGATCTCGGCCAGGTCGTCCGCGCCGAGCCGCAGGTCCGCCGCCGGCAGCGCCTCGGCCAGCCGCTCACGGGTGCGGGCGCCGACCAGCGGCACGATGTCCTCGCCCTGCGCGGCCACCCAGGCGATGGCGAGCTGGGCGACGGTGTGGCCCTTCGCCTCGGCGACCCGGCGCAGCGCGTCCGCGAGGGCGAGGTTGTGCTCCACGTTCCCGCTGGAGAAGCGCGGGCTGATGCCGCGCATGTCGCCGGGCCCGGCGGCGTGGCCCGCCGTCCAGTGCCCGGACAGCAGGCCGCGGCCGAGCACCCCGTACGCGGTCAGGCCGATGCCGAGCTCCCGCAGGGTGGGCAGGATCTCCGCCTCCACCCCGCGCGAGAGCAGCGAGTACTCGATCTGCAGGTCGGCGATCGGGTGCACGGCGTGCGCCCGGCGGATCGTCGCCGCGTCGACCTCCGAGAGCCCGACGTGCCGCACGTACCCGGCCTCCACCAGCTCCTTGATGGCCCCCACCGTCTCCTCGATCGGCACCGCCGGGTCCAGCCGGGCGGGGCGGTAGATGTCCACGTGGTCGGTGCCCAGCCGGGTCAGCGAGTACGCCAGGAAGTTCTTCACCGCCTCGGGACGGCCGTCCTGCCCGCCGAACTCGGCGCCCGGCCCCCGTAGCTGACCGAACTTGACGCTCAGCCGGTAGCTGTCGCGGTCCCGGCCGCGCAGCGCCTCGGCGAGCAGCAGCTCGTTGTGGCCCATGCCGTAGAAGTCGCCGGTGTCGATCAGCGTGACGCCGGCCTCCAGCGCGGCGTGCACGGTGGCGACGCTCTCCGCGCGGTCGCTCGCGCCGTAGGCGCCCGACATGCCCATCGCGCCCAGCCCCAGCGCCGAGACGGCCGGTCCGGTGCTGCCCAGGGTCCGAAGCCTCATCACGTTCTCCCTCGTCGTCGATGTCATGCCGCCCAGCCTGGCCCCGGATCGGGGCGGGCGGGAGCGGAGCGTTCATCCTGGGAGAGGCGCTCCCTGGCTCGGCCCGCCGGGCGGGCGGCAGGATGGAGTCATGGAACGTGACCAGCTCGCCGACTTCCTGCGCCGCCGCCGCCAGGCGATCCGCCCGGCCGAGGTGGGCCTGGCCGACAGCCCCCGCCGCCGCACCGCGGGGCTGCGCAGGGAGGAGGTGGCGATGCTCGCCGGCATGTCGGTGGACTACGTCGTACGCCTCGAACAGGGCCGCAGCAGCCAGCCGTCCACGCAGCTGCTCGGCGCGCTGGCGCGGGCGTTGCGCCTGTCCGACGACGAGCGTGACCACCTGTTCCACCTGGCCGGTCACCGGCCCCCGCCCGCCGACGGGACCGCCCGTCTGGCCCGCGCCGGCCTGATGCGCATGCTCGACCTGCTCGGCGACACCCCGGCCGCGGTGCTGTCCGACCTGGGCGAGGTCCTGGCCCAGAACCGCGCGGCCCTGCTGGTGATGGGCGACTACACCCGCCTGGCGGGCGACCGCCGCTACGTCGTGTACCGCTGGTTCACCGAGCCCGCCGCGCGGGCCGCCCACCCGTCCGAGGAGCAGGAGCACCAGGCCCGCCAGCTCGTCGCCGACCTGCGCGCGGTCGCCGGCCGCCGGTCCGGCGACCCCGTGGTGACCGGGCTGGTCGAGCGGCTGCGGGCCGCCAGCGCCGACTTCCGGCGGCTGTGGGACGAGCACGAGGTGGCGGTCCGGCGCGCCAACCGCAAGACGCTGCTGCACCCGCGGGTGGGCCGCCTGGTGATGGACTGCGAGACCCTGATCACGCCCGACCAGGGGCAGGAGCTGCTGGTGTTCACGCCGGCGGACGACGAGACCCGCGAGCGGCTGGAGCTGCTGCGGGTGCTCGGCACCGAGGAGTTCCCCACGGGCACGCCCGTACGCTGAGGCGGCGGCGAGCGCCGCTGCCCGGCCTCATCGGCTTCCGGGGGGCCCGGCCGTGCGCATGACCTGGGCGTGCAGCGCGGCCAGCTCGTCGGGCGAGGCCGTGGCGGTCGTCCCGGCCCGGCGGGCCGCCGCGTTCGCCTGCCTGAGGCGGCGCCAGGTGATCGGCTCCGGCTCCTGCCGCAACGGCTGGAGCTCCCGCAGCAGAGGGGCCGGCCGGCGGGTGCCGAGCAGGCCCAGCAGATAGAGCGTCATGGTGCCGGCCTGCTCGCCGGCGGGCTCCCGCGCCGCGCCGTCGCGGACGATGAGCGTCACCCTGCTCCTGGTGCGGTCGATGGCCACCACCCGGCCGGTCACCGGATCGGTGGCGTGCCAGCCGTGCGGCCGTCCCCGCAGGGCGGCCCACATGTCCGCGATGAGGCGATCCTGCGCGGCCAGCCCGGAGCGGCGCCGCAGCAGCGGGCGGGCGGCCAGCACGATCAGGAGCGCCCCCACCGCCGCCCACGCGGGACGCGTCACGGCGAACCCGTCCCGGAACGACACGTTCACGACGATCAGCGCGACGCCCACGGCCGACACGCCGAGGGCCAGGACGCGGCCCATGCTCACCCTCGTTGCCGACAGCCTCACTTTTCCCTGCCCAGGAGAACCGGTCCCTGCCCAGTAGAACCGGTTCTCGCCCGGTCGGCAAGACCTCGATCGGCGGGCCGTCCCGCCCGCTCAGGGCGGCGGCGCTGACCGGCACCGTCGGCGAGACCGCGCCGTGGTCGGCCGGACGGCCGAGCCGGACCGGCCTTTCGGACGAGGCCCGCGATCCCGTACGCGAGCAGCATGGTTCCCCGTGAACCACGCACTTCTGGCGCTCGTCCTGGCCCTGCCCCCCACGCCCGCCGCTCCCCCGGCCCCCATCGACTGGAGCCCCTGCGGCACGCGGCACGCCGAGTGCGGCTCCGTCGAGGTCCCGCTCGACTGGGACGCCCCGGCGGGCCCCACGATCAAGCTGTCCGTCGTCCGCCGCAGGGCCACCGGCGAACGCCTCGGCACGCTGCTCTTCAACCCCGGCGGCCCCGGCGGCCAGGCCGCGATGCTGCTGCGCGACTATCCCCAGTACGCCGTCAGCGACGAGCTGCTGCGCCGCTTCGACGTGGTCGGCGTCGATCCGCGCGGCGTGGGCGGGAGCGCGGCCGTGACCTGCGGGCGTCCGGTCCACGACCCGGCCGTGACGCAGTTCCCCCGGACCCTCGCCGGCTACCGCGCGCTGGCGGCGCACAACCGGGCCGTCGGCCTGAGCTGCCTTTCGGGCACCGGCCCCCTGCTGCGCGAGATCGACACCACGAGCGTCGCCCGCGACTTCGACACGGTCAGGGCCGCCCTGGGCGAGTCGAGGATCAGCTTCCTCGGCAAGTCCTACGGCACCATGCTGGGCGCCGAGTACGCGCGGCTGTTCCCCGGCAGGGTCCGCACGATGGCGCTCGACGGCGCGGTCGATCACAGCCTCGGCGCCGAGCGGCTGGTCACCGATGCCGCGGCCGCCGTCGAGGACTCCTTCGGGCGCTTCGCGCGCTGGTGCGCGGACACGCCGGCGTGCGCGCTGCACGGCCGCGACGTCACCCGGGTGTGGGACGACCTGGTGGCCAGGGCCGAACGCGAGCCCGTCCCCGTCACGGGCGGCCGCCCGCTGACCGCCGAGGAGCTGCGTTACGTCGCCTACGTCCTGCTCAACCAGCTTCCCGAGTACGGCAACGGCCTGGCCAACGGCATCGTCCAGGCGGAGAACGGCGACGCCGGGATCCTCGCCTCCGTGCGCGCCTCGGCCCTGGAGGACCCCGCGAGCACCGCGGCCTACCGGTCGATCCTGTGCCTCGACATCGCGCACGGCATCGACGGCCACCGCGACCTGCGTGCCAGGATCGACCGCGTCATGAACCTCGCCCCCCACATGAAGGGCACCTCGGAGTTCTGGGACATGACGGCGGGCTGCCTCGGCTGGCCGGTCCCGCCGACGAACCCGCAGCGCCCGCTGCGCGTCCGCGGCGTCCCGCCGGTGCTCGTGGTGGGCAACACCCACGACCCCGCCACCCCGCTGTCGTGGGCGCGCAGCCTCTCCTCCCGCATCGAGGGCTCCGGCCTCCTGGTCAACGACGAGAACGGCGGGGACGGCCACAGCTCCTACCTCAGGTCGTCCTGCGCCACGGCCCGCATCGACGACTACCTGGCCTCGGGCCGGCTGCCCGCCGCCGGGACCGTCTGCCGGTAGGGCCCGCCGGGTTCGCGCAGCGACGTATCCTTCCCCCCGTGGGATTGCGGTTCAGGACGCGCGCGTCGGACTCGGCGTGGGTCGACAGTGTGTGGACGTGCACGAGCGAGCAGGTCACCGCGATGACGTCCGTCGCGGGGGTGCGTTGGGGCCTGGTGTTCTGGGAGCACGCCGGCCGGGCGTTCGCGGGCGTCACCGGTCCCGAGACCCGGACCGGGACGGCGCCGGTGCCGGAGGGCGCGACCTTCACCGGCATCGAGTTCGCCGTGGGCACCTCGTTGCGGGCGGTACCCGCGCCGGCGCTGGTCGACAGCGGCATCCAGCTCCCCGACACCACGCGCCGGACGTTCCGGCTGGACGGCGCGCGCTGGGAGACGCCCGGCCCCGACGACGCCGAGGCTCTGGTCGGACGTCTGGTCCAGGCCGGGATCGTGGTCCGTGACCCGCTCCTCGTCGAGGTGCTGCGGGGTCACCGTCCAGCCGTCTCGGGGCGCACGGTCGAACGCCGGTTCCGGTCCGCGACCGGGCTGACGCGGGGCGCCGTCCGGCAGATCGAGCGCGCCCGCACGGCGGCGCGGCTGCTGGTCGCCCGGACCCCGGCCGCCGACGTCGTCGCCGAGCTCGGTTACTCCGACGAGCCGCACCTGGCCCGCGCGTTACGCTCCTACGTCGGACGCACCGCCGGACAGTTGCGCGAGGGCGCCGGCGGCGCGATCGCCCTCGATCCGGATCAGCGCTTGACGTCGTAGACCAGCTTCAGGATGCCGTTCGCGTAGCTCTCCGACTCCCGCAGCGTCAGCATGTACTTGTCCCGGTCGGCCCGGTCGAACAGGCTCTTCCCCGCACCGAGCAGGAGGGGGAAGACGAGCAGGTTGTACTGGTCGATCAGCCCCGCGTCCGACAGCCGCCGAGCCAGCTCCGCGCTCCCGTGGATGAAGATCCCACCGCCCTCGCTCTCCTTGAGCGCCGCGACGTCCTCGATCGAGCGCAGGATCGTGGTCGGCCCCCATCCGTCGACGACGGCATCCTCGGACAGCGTGGTCGACACCACGTACTTGGGCAACTCCTTGTAGTCGGTGTGGTCCTGCGAGTCGGGCCAGGTCGCCGCGAACGCCTCATAGCTGCGGCGGCCGAACATCAACGCCGTCGTGTCGGCGAGCTCCTCACCCTTCAGCGACCAGACCTCGGGGACGAATTCGAGGTCCTTGAACACCCACCCGGCGCTACGGTGCTCCTCTCCCGGCCCGCCGCCAGGCGAGTCCACGACACCGTCGAGCGACATGAAACCGGTGTAGACCAAGGTACGCACTGTGCTGTCTCCTTATGCGCGAGCGGACTGCCGCGTCCACGTTAGGCCACCGCCGTGGCCGCCGTCTTGAACGAAAACGACAGCGGGGCCGGAACGGCCTCGTCACCGCGCGGGCCGGTCACGCGCCCGGCCGGCCGGTGCTCCTGGCGCGCTGGTGGAACCGGCCCACCTTGGCCCGGTTGCCACAGACCTCCATCGAGCACCAGCGGCGGCTGGCGTTCTTGCTGACGTCCAGGAACCACAGCACGCACTGCGGGTTGGCGCACTTGCGCACCCGCTCCGAGCGCTCGCCCATCAGCCGGACGAAGCCGGCCGCCGCCACCCACGCGGGCCGCCAGGCCGTCTCGTCCACGACCACCTCCTCGTACGGCTCCCCGTCCCGCATCCGGGGCCGCCAGGCGCCGTGATCGAGGACGGCGTTGAGCCTGCCGGATCCGCGGCCCTCCAGCGCGTCGCGCAGCGCGGCACGAGCCTCCAGCAGCCGGTCGCGTACCGGCTCCACCTCGCCGTCGCCGTCCCAGCCGTGGTCGGCGAGCCACGCCCGGACTCCTTCCAGGGCGTCGAACTGGTCGAGCAGTGTCCCGTGCTCCACCCAGACGGTGTCGACCAGGTCCAGCGCGACCGGCTCGCCCTTCAGTGGCCGCACCCTCACTTTAACCCCCAAAGACTGTTTGACAGGTTAACGACAGCCATGCTACCACTTAACCACCAAATTGGATTTAGATGGTTAGGACCTGGTCGTGAGCATGCACTACCGCACCATGACGATCGACGGACTCGACGTCTTCTACCGCGAGGCCGGCGACCCGTCCGCCCCCGCCCTCGTGCTCCTGCACGGCTTTCCCACCTCATCGGTGGCCTACCAGGAGCTGATGGCCGAGCTGTCCGGCGAGTTCCACCTCATCGCGCCCGACTACCCCGGCTTCGGCCACAGCTCCGCCCCCCGCGCCGACGCGTGGCAGTACACCTTCGACCACCTCGCCGACGTGGTGGACCGGCTGCTCGACGCCATCGGCGTCACCAAGTACGCGATCTACGTCCACGACTACGGCGCACCGGTCGGCTTCCGCCTCGCGCTGCGCCACCCCGAGCGCATCACCGGCATCGTCACCCAGAACGGCAACGCCTACGAAGAGGGGCTGACCGCGTTCTGGGAGCCGTTCAAGAAGGCGTGGGCCGACCCGTCGGAGGCCAACACCGCCGCCCTGCTCGGCTACTACACCGAGGAGGCCACCCGCTGGCAGTACACGCACGGCGTGCGCGACACCACGCTCGTCAACCCGGACAAGGCGGCCCTGGACCAGGCCGTGCTCGACCGGCCCGGCAGCCACGCCGTCCAGCTCGCCCTCTTCCTCGACTACGCCACCAACCCGCCGCAGTACCCGCGGTGGCAGGAGTACCTGCGCACCCACCAGCCGCCGGTGCTGGCCGTCTGGGGCCGTCACGACGAGATCTTCGGGCCGGACGGGGCGCTGACCTTCACCCGTGACGTGAAGAACGCCCACGTCCAGCTCCTGGACGCCGGTCACTTCGCCCTGGAGACGCGTGGCGCGCAGATCGCGTCCCTGGTCCGCGACTTCCTCCGCCGCCTGCAGGATTGATCCCGAGGAGCTCGGATGACCACTCACGCCCGCCGGCCACCCGGCCGCACCCCGCTCAAGGAGGTGCTGCTCACCACCGCCGCGGCACTCGCGGGCCTGCTGTCGCTGGCCGCCGTCGCCGCCCTGACCGGGCTGGGGCTGTTCGCGCTGCCGTTCGTCGCCTCGGCGGTGCTGGTGGCAACAGCCCCCGGCGTCGCCTTCGCGCGACCGCGCAGCGTCCTGCTCGGCCACCTCAGCGCCTCCGCGCTGGCCCTGGCCGTCACCTCCGTGACCGGCCCATCGGTGTGGACGGCGGCGGTCGCGGCCGCCCTGTCCACCGCCCCGATGCTGTTGCTCCGCGCCGCGCACCCGCCGGCGGCCGCCACGGCCGCCCTCATCGGGCTCACCGCTCCGTCCCCGCTGTACCTGGTCACGCCGGTGCTCGCGGCCTGCGTCGTCGTGATCGCGGGCGGGGCCCTGCTCGGCCGGTTCCTGCCGGGCCGGCCGCCCGCCGCCGGGTTTGCGCCGCGTTCCCGGGGGCAGACGCCCTCCCCGTAAGGGAACGTGCGTTCGAGGAGAGATGACATGAGCAACGGACCGGTGGAGAAGGACCCGGACGAGTGGACGACCGGCGACGAGCCCATGACCGCCCCGCAGGAGTCCTACCTGAACACGCTGGCCAGGGAGGCGGGCAGGGAGGTGCCTGACGGGCTGAGCAAGGCCGAGGCGTCCAGGATGATCGACGAGCTCCAGGAGGACAGCGAGCGCCTGCGCTCGTCCGATGCCCGGACCGGAGAGAAGGGCTGACCGGCGAGAAGGGCTGACCGCCGGGCGGCGGCCCGCGGGGCCGGTCTACTCGGCAGGGACGCCGAGGGCGAGCAGCGCGGTGTCGTCGTCGAGGCCGTCGCCGAAGCTCTTCAGCAGCCCGGCCAGCGCCTCGATCAGGGTCTCCGGGGGCTCCCCGGCGTGCCCGGCGAGGAAGTCCCGCAGGGCCTCGTCGCCGAACAGGGCCGCGTGGTCGGAGCCGGTGCGGGCCTCGGTGAGCCCGTCGGTGTAGAGCACCAGCGCGTCGCCGGGCCCGAGGCTCGTGGTGGCGGGCGCGAAGTACGGGCTGGGCAGGACGCCGACCAGCAGCCCGCCGGGGGTGGGCAGGAAGTCGCACCCGCCGCCGGCGCGCAGCACCAGCGCCGGGGGGTGCCCGCCCGAGGCCAGGTGCACGGCGACGTGGCCGCTTTCCGGGTCGGGCTCCATGACGCCGAAGATCGCGGTGCAGTAGCGCGAGTCGCCCTTGGCGTAGCGCTCGTGCAGCACCGTGTTCAGGGTGTGCAGGGCGGAGACGGGGTCGGGGTCGTGCAGGGCGGCGGCGCGCAGGGTGTAGCGGGTCAGCGAGGTCAGCGCGGCGGCCTGCGGCCCCTTGCCGCACACGTCGCCCAGGAAGAAGCCCCAGCGTTTGGCGTCCACCGGGAACACGTCGTAGAAGTCGCCGCCGAGCTGGTCGGGAGAGGCGGTGTGGTAGTGGGCGGCCGCCCGCAGCCCCGGCATGACGGGCAGCGTGCTGGGCAGCAGGCTCTGCTGCAGCACCGCCAGGGCGTCCTGCAACCGGGCGCGGTCGGCCTCGGCCTGCCGCGCGGCCGCCTCGGCCGCCTTGCGGCGGTGCAGCAGCTCCTCCTCGTAGGCGCGGCGGTCGCGGGCGTCGAACACGGTGGTGCGGATCAGCATCGGCTCGCCCTCGCCGCTGTAGCGCAGGGCCGAGGAGACCAGGACCGGTATGCGGGTGCCGTCGGCGGCCTTGAGCTCCAGGGCGATGCCGCTGACCTCGCCGCGCATGCGCAGCAGCGGCGCGTAGTGCGTCTCGTGGTAGAGCTTGCCGCCCACGGTGAGCAGGTCGGTGAAGCGGAGGCGGCCGACCACCTCCTGCCGCTCCCGGCCGAGCCAGGTGAGCAGCGTCGCGTTGATCTTGGCGATGGTGCCGTCCATCAGGGTGGACAGGTAGCCGCAGGGGGCGGTGTCGTAGAGCTCCTCGGCGCTGTCCTCCAGCAGGCCCACGAACACCGCGTCCGTGGCCTCGCCGCCGGCCCCTCCGTCGTCGGCTCCATGAGCACCGGTGCCGCACCCCACGGGAGACATCATCCCAGCTCCGCCAGGAAGGCGGTGATGGCCCGGTTGGTGGCCTCAGGCGCGGACAGGTGCGGGCAGTGCCCGGTGGCCGGAAGGGTGACCAGCGTCGAGCCGGGGATCCGCGCGTGCACGAAGGCGCCGACCTCGCGCGGGGCGATGACGTCCTGCTCGCACTCCAGCACCAGCGTGGGCACGGTCACCGTCTTCAGGTCGTCGCGGGAGTCGGACAGGAACGTGGTGCGGGCGAAGACCCTGGCCATCTCCGGGTCGGTGGCGCAGAAGCTGTTGGCCAGCTCCTCGCCCAGCTCGGGCCGGCCGGGGTTCCCCATGATCACCGGGGCCATCGCGGACGACCAGCCCAGGTAGTTGGCCTCCAGCGAGGCCAGCAGCTCGTCGATGTCCGCGGCGCTGAACCCGCCCCGGTAGCCCTCGTCGTCGATGTAGCAGGGCGAGGGGGCCACCATCACCAGCGCGCCGATCCGGTCGGGCGCCTGCCGGGCGGCCAGCACGCCGATCATGGCGCTGACCGAGTGGCCCACGAACGCCGCCCCGCGCAGGTCGAGCGCCTCGCAGACCTCCACCACGTCCTGCGCGTAGCCCTCCAGGCTGCTGTAACGATCCTCGCGGAACGACGACAGGTCGGAACGGCCGGACCCGACATAGTCGAACAGGACCACCCGGTAGGTGTCGGCCAGGGCCGGCACCGTCAGCCGCCACATGTTCTGGTCACAGCCGAACCCGTGCGCCAGGACCACCGCCGGCCCGGCCGGGTTGCCGGTGACCGTGACGTTGTTCCTCGACAGGATATCCATCTCGCCATCCTCGCACTCAGGGGTCCGCCGCACGCCACCCGGCAGGTGATCTCCCGCCCGGATTGTCATGGTTGCGCACTTTACAAGCATCCTGGCATGCCCGCTCATCTGCCGCGGCGCCCAGCGGCCCATGGAACGGGATGGCACGCCCCCCGGGTGAATCCGCACTTCCGACAAGGAGTCCCCGTGTCCATCCCGTTGTCCGCCCGCGCGGGCGGCGCCCTCCTGGCCGCCGCCGCGCTGCTCGCCGTGTCCGCCCCCGCCCAGGCCGCCCCCGGACCGGTGCCGCCGCCGTCCGGCGTCGTCTACGTCACCAACGCGGCCACCGGCGACGTCTCCTCCCTCGCGATCGGCCCCAAGGGCGTCCTGACGCCGCTCGGCGCACCCGTGAGCACCGGCGGCGCCTTCCCCCGGGGCATCGCCCTCACCCCGGACGGCGCCACCGCCTACGTCGTCAACAGCGACTCGGACCTCCTCTCGGTCTTCCGCGTCGGCGCGCGGGGCGCGCTCCAGCCGGGGCCGCGGCTCGTCAGGACCGGCGACGAGCCGTGGGGCGCCACCGTCTCCCCCGACGGGCGCACCCTGTACGTCACCGACACCGCCGCCGCGGCGATCTCCGCGTACCGGATCGGCCCCGGCGGCACGCCCGTCAGGCTCGGCGACTTCCCCGCCACCTCCGACAACCCCAAGCAGACCGTCCTGTCGCCCGACGGCCGGTTCCTCTACCTGTCGTACGCCGACGTGGACGAGACCGGCGACAGCCCGCCACGGGCCATCACCAGGTTCGCCGTGCGCCCCGACGGCACGCTCGGGCCCGGCCAGGACGTGGCGAAGGTCGCGCAGGCGAACTTCGGCATCGCGATCAGCCCGGACGGCGGCCTCGTCTACGTGACGTCGCTGGTCGGGCAGAACGTCTGGGCGTTCAGGCGCGGCGCGGACGGCTCGCTGACCCCGGTGCCCGGCTCGCCGTTCCCCGCGCCCGACGGCCCGGTCGGGCTGAAGGTCACCCCCGACGGGCAGCACCTGTACGTCGCCGGCAACGACCCCGACAACGATCAGCAGCGCGGCGGCCTGCTCGGCTACACGATCCTGGCCGGCGGCGGGCTGAGGCCGATCGCCGGCTCCCCCGCCCGCACGCCCGACGGCGCCGAGGTCGCGGCGGTCGCCGTCACCCCGGACGGCCGGGACGTCTTCGCCGCCGTCAGGGACACCAACCAGCTCGCCTCGTTCGCGATCGGCGCGGGCGGCGAGCTGACGGAGGCGCCGGGCTCGCCCTTCCCCACCGGCGGCGAACGCCCGCTGAACCAGTCGGTCGCCGTAGGCCCGATCCGCCCGTCCGCGGGCGGGGCCCGCTAGTGATCGGCGAGCTCGGCCGGCGGCTCCGCCTTCCGCTGCGGCGGCAGGTGGCGCCAGTCGGTGTCGGTGAGCGCGCCTTCCATCGCCCATAACGCGTTGAGCGAGAGCCCGGGAACGGCCACGTCCTGCAAGCGCCGGTAGACCTCGACGGCGGCCAGCTCGGCGAGCCTGGCGACCGGCTCCGACAGGAACCGGCCGCCGCCGCGCCGCCCGTCAGGAAGCGGGCGCCCGCTGGTGGCGCTCGCCCTGCTGCTGACCCTCGCCACACCGGCCCCTGCTCGGGTTACATGGACTGGAAGGACCCGGCCCTGCCGCCGCGCAAGTGGGAGTCCTTCCACATGGGCGAGCTCTACGACCTGCTGAAGAACGAGTACCGCGCCGGCGACCGGGCCGGCGGGCGAGCGGGGACGGGTCAGGGGCGCGGGACGCGCCGGGCAGGTCAGGGCGTGCGGAACCCCCGGAAGGTGACGGGCCCGCGGGTCTGGAAGCCCAGCCGCTCGTACAGGGCGATCGCGCCGGCGTTCGACTCGGCCACGTGCAGGAAGGCACGTTCGCCGCGCGCCGCGACCCGCGCGACGAGCGTGCGGACCAGGCGGGCGGCGTGCCCTCGCCCGCGCGCCTCGGGGGCGGTGCAGACGGCGCTGATCTCGGTCCAGCCCGGCGGCCTGAGCCGCTCGCCCGCCATCGCCACCAGCCTGCCGCCGCCGTCGCGGACGCCGAGGTAGGTGCCGAGCTCGCGGGTACGCGGCCGGAACGGCCCCGGCCGGGCCCGCGCGACGAGGTCCAGCATCTCGGGTACGTCGTCCGCGCCCAGCTCGACCACGCCGGCGCCGGCCCCGGCGGGCGGGCGGCCGGTCCAGATCATCTGGCGGCCTTCGAGGACGAAGACCGGCTCCCAGTCCGGCGGCGGCGTCGCCGGGGAGCTGAACAGGTCGGCGAGCGCGCCCCGGCCGAGCAGCCGGGCCAGGTCGGCCCACTCCCGCCCGTCCCGGCCGGCGGCCACCGTGGAGAAGGACGCGACCTCCGGCTGGTAGGTGGCGGCCCCGCCGAGCCGCCGGGCGAGGTGGGCGTGGTGGCCGCTCAGCGACGCGCCCACCGGGTCGTCGAGCACGGCGGCGTCGCGGCTCGCCGGGACGCCGCGGCTCACCGGGACGTCGCGGCTCATCAGGACGTCGTGGTTCCCCGGGATGTCGTGGTTTCCCGGGACGTCGTGCCTTCCGTGGCTCACTGGGCCTCTCCCGGCAGGGCGAGCACGCCGGTGAGCTGCTTGAGCGTGGCCGGGACGATCCAGTAGTAGACCCAGGTGCCGCGCCGCTGCCCGTCGATCAGGCCGGCCTCGCGCAGCACCCTCAGGTGGTGCGAGATCGTCGGCGCGGTGACCGTGAAGGCGCCGGTCAGCTCGCACACGCACACCCCCTCGCCCTCCTCGCGGCCGCCGGCGTGCGCGCCGATCAGCGACAGCAGCCGTACCCGGATCGGGTCGCCGAGCGCCTTGAACACGCGCGCCAGCTCGCCCGCCGCCTCCGCGCCGACGGGCTCGGCGACCAGCGGCGCGCAACATCCGGAGGCGAGCACCGGCAACTGCTGATTCGACATGTCTCTAATTTGACAGATGCCTAAGCAGAAGCGCAAACTCGGGCTTGCTTAGACATTCGTCGAAACAGCCCGATGGGAGACCGCCATGTCCCGCGTCCAGCTCGCCCTCCGCGTCGCCGACCTGGAAGGCTCGATCACCTTCTACTCCAAGCTGTTCGGCGTCGAGCCGGCCAAGCGCCGCCCCGGCTACGCCAACTTCGCCATCGCCGAGCCCCCGCTCAAGCTGGTGCTCATCGAGGGCGAGGCAGGCGAGGAGGACCGGGGCACCCGCCTGGACCACCTCGGCGTCGAGGTCGAGGAGAGCGCCCAGGTCGAGGCCGCCACCCGGCGGCTCAAGGACGCCGGCCTGGCCACCTTCGAGGAGAGCGACACCTCCTGCTGCTACGCCCTCCAGGACAAGGTGTGGGTCCACGGCCCCGGCAACGAGCCCTGGGAGGTCTACGTGGTCAAGGGCGACGCCGACGCCCCGGCCCGGACGCCGTCCTGCTGCTGACCGCCGGGCGGCGCGAAAACCTGTTGCCGCGAATCCCCGCCAATCGTATGGTTCTGCGCTCGTGACTACCGTGGTGGAGCGAGTGCTGCCGGCCCGGCTGGGGACGGCGTTCCGCTGGTTGCTGGCCTCCAGCTGGCTGACGAACCTCGGCGACGGCATCGCGGCCGCCGCCGGCCCGCTGCTCATCGCGACGCTGACCCGCGACCCGCTGATGATCTCGCTGGCGGCCCTGGTGAGCTGGGCGCCGCCGCTGCTGTTCGGCCTGTACGCGGGCGTCCTGTCCGACCGGCACGACCGGCGCACGATCGTGCTCGTCGCCAACGCGGTGCGGGTCGCGGTGCTGGCGGCGCTGGTCGTGCTCATGGCGACCGGCGCCGTGACCGTCGTGACGGCGCTGATCGCGCTCACACTGCGGTCGGTCGCCGAGGTGTTCGCCGACAACGCGACGGCCACGCTGACCCCCATGATGGTCGACAAGGACGATCTCGTCGTGGCCAACGCCCGCCTGGGCACGGGCTTCATCACGCTCAACCAGCTCGCGGGGCCGCCGGTCGGCGCGGCCCTGTTCGGCCTGGGCATGACCTGGCCGTTCGCGGGGCAGCTGCTCCTGGTGCTGGCGGGGATCGTCCTGGTCTCCCGGGTCACGCTGCCGCCGCACGGCCGGCGGGCCGGCGATCCCCGGCCCGACACCGTGCGGGAGCTGCTCGCCGGGTTCCGCTGGACCTTCCGGCACACGGCGGTACGCACGCTCGTCCTGACCATCCTGATCTTCAACTTCACCTTCGGCGCCGCCTGGGCGGTCCTCGTCCTCTACACCCGGGAACGGCTCGGCCTCGGCGCGATCGGCTTCGGCGTGGTGGCCACCATCCAGGGCATCGGCGGCCTGATCGGCACCGGGCTGTACGGGGTCATCACCCGCAGGGTCAGCCTGGGCGCGCTGATGCGCATCGGGCTCGTCATCGAGACGCTCACCCATCTGGGCCTGGCCCTGACCCGCTCGCCGTGGGTCGCCGGCGGCATCTTCCTGGTCTTCGGCGCGCACGCGTTCATCTGGGGCACCACCTCGGTCACCGTCCGCCAGCGCGCGGTGCCGAGCGAGCTCCAGGGGCGGGTGGGCAGCGTCAACACCATCTGCGTCTACGGCGGCCTGGTGGTCGGCTCGCTGATCGGCGGCGTGCTGGCCACCCGCTTCGGCGTCACGGCGCCCTTCTGGTTCGCCTTCGCCGGCTCGGCGGTGTTCGTGGTGCTGCTGTGGCGGCAGCTCATGCTCATCGCCCACGACGACTGACGACCCGGACGGCCCCGTCCTCACGCCAGCCGTACGCGGTCGCTGTCGCCGTCGGACAGGAACGACGCCAGCGCCTGGCCCTCCTCGGCCACCGCGTCGCGCTCGGCGCGGGAGAACGGGCGCAGCGGGGCGACGGCCACGGTGCCGTCCTCGACGGTCCAGGTCGCGGCGACCCTGCCGTCCACCAGGACCATCCGGGCACCGGCGACCGACAGGCCGCGGTCGGCGTCGTCGATGATCCGGCCGCGGTCGTGGTAGCCGAGGATCGTGTTGTCGAAGGCCGGCAGGAACCGTACCGGGGCGGGCGTGTCCGGGTCGGGGCGCGGCGCGCCGGGCAGGTCCAGCAGCTCCCGGCCCCGCTCGTCGCGGAAGGAGACCAGCTCCCCGCGGATCGCCGCCACCGCGGCAGGCAGCCCGGCCAGGCCGGACCAGGCACGCAGGTCGGCCACGGCGGCGGGCCCGAACGCGGCGAGGTAGCGCCGCGCCAGCGCCTCCCCCACCGGGTCGGTGCCGTCCGCCGCCGGCGGGTCGATCTCCCGCCCCAGCCACGAGGAGAGCGGGACGTAGCGCACCCCCGCCCTCGTCCGCCACAACCCGCGCGGCGGCAGCTGCGCCATCGGGACGAGGGCGGCGACCAGCATCTCGCCCAGCGCCCGCGGCCCCGGCTCCGGCCAGCGGCCGGCCAGCGCCCGCGCCAGCTCGCCCATCGAGCGCGGCTCGCCGTCGGCCATCACCGCCCGGCCCGCCGCCGCGAGCTCGTCGAGGTCCACCCCGGCGAGCTCGCGGCGGTAGGTCCCGAGCACCCGCTGCCGCAGCATGGGGGCGTGGCGGGCCCGCCAGGCCAGGGCGTCCCCGGCGGTGAGGAGGTGGACGGTGCGGCGCATGAGGTGGATACGCACCACCTCGCGCCGTACCAGCAGGCCCGACAGCACCGCCGGGTCGAACCCGCGCAGCCGTGACCAGAGCCCGACGAACGGCTCCTGCGGTTCCTGCGCCTGCAGGCCGCACAGGTGCGCGACGGCGCCGAGGACCGGCAGGCCGGCGCGGTCGAGCAGGAGCTGGCGGGCGAGCGTCGCGCGGTTGAGCGCCCGGGCGCCGAGAACGGCCATCGCGCTGCTCAGCCCTGGTACTCGGCGGCGACGTCCACGACCCAGACGACGCCGAAGCGGTCGGTCAGCATGCCGTAGAGCGGGGCCCACCGCGCGGGCGCCAGCGGCTGCGCGACCGTCGCCCCGTCGGAGAGCTTCTCCCAGTACGCGGTGACCTCCTCGACGCTCTGGCCGCGCAGGGAGAGGAAGAACGAGTTCTCGCCCCGGTCCCACGGCAGCCGGGAGGGCACGTCGTAGGCCATCACGTGGAACCCGTCACCCGCGACCACCTGGCCCCACATCACCTGGTCCGCCTCGGCCGGGTCCTGCACGGCCCCGGCGTCCTGGTAGGTGACGACGGTGAGCCGGCCGCCGAAGACGGCCTGGTAGAACTCCAGGGCCGCGCGGGCGTCGCCGCGGAAGTTCAGATGGGTCACAGACTTGACGGACATGTCGGCTCCTATTGGTTCCGGACGCTGCGCAGCGCCCGCTACGCGACCACCGTCGCAGGGGTAGCGGTCAGGGAGTGGCCGCTACTGCGGGCAGGATGGACGGCATGCCGAAGACCTCCGCCCGCCTGCTGGCACTGCTGTCCCTGCTCCAGACGCGCCGGGACTGGCCGGGGGCGCTGCTGGCCGAGCGGCTGGAGGTCAGCCCCCGCACCGTCCGCCGCGACGTGGACCGGCTGCGCGAGCTGGGCTACCCCATCGTGACCTTCAAGGGGCCCGACGGCGGCTACCGGCTGGGCGCCGGCGCGCGGTTGCCCCCGCTGCTGTTCGACGACGAGCAGGCCGTCGCCCTGGCCATCGCGCTCCAGGTCGCCACCACCAGCGGCGCCGGCATCGAGGAGGCCGCGGCCCGCGCGCTGAGCACCGTCCGGCAGGTCATGCCCGCGCGGCTGCGCCACCGGATCGACACCCTCCAGGTCACCGCCGTCGAGCGGCCCGCGCTCCACCCCGCCCCGCAGGCCGGCAGCGACGTGATCATGGCGCTCAGCGCCGCCGTCCACGCCCGCGAGGTGCTGCGCTTCGGCTACGGGCCGCGGTCCGCGCCGCGGCGGGCGGAGCCCCACCACCTGGTCACGTGGGGCGGGCGCTGGTACCTGGTGGCCTGGGACCTCGACCGCGAGGACTGGCGCACGTTCCGCGCCGACCGGATCGTGCCGCGCGTCCCGTCCGGGCCCCGCTTCACCCCGCGCGAGCTGCCGGGAGGAACGGTGGCCGCCTTCATCACCAGCCGGTTCCTGGGCACGGGCGACCCTGGCGACTCCGGAGGCTCGAGCGGCTCCGGCGGCTGGCTCTGCCGCGGCGAGGTGATCCTCGGCCTGCCCGCCGCCGAGGTGTCCCCCTACGTCCACGACGGGATCGTCGAGGAGCTCGGCCCGGACCGTTGCCGGCTCGTCCTCGGCTCGTGGTCATGGGCCGGGCTGGCCGCCGCCTTCGGCAGGTTCGACGCCGACATCGAGGTCGTCGGCCCGGCCGAGCTCAAGGAAGCCTTCGCGCGCCTGGCCCGCCGCTTCGCCGCCGCCGCCTCCGCGTGACGCGGCCCCTCCCGGGGCGGGCGGGTCAGGTCTCCGGCCGGGTTTGTCCCCCGTACGAGCTACCGGTGAATGTCCACCGTGCGGTGACGCTCCCGGACCGCCCGGTCCGTAGCGTTGCGACGCAGCCACGGCGCTCCGTACGCGTGCGAGCCGCACCGCCGTGCGCATCACCTTGTGCCGACTTCCCTCTGGAGGACTTCATGCCCCGTCAGACCAGGACATCCGTCGTGGCCGCGCTGTGCTGCGCCGTGCTCGGCACGGCGGTCGCCGGCTGCGACGGTGACTCCCTGGAGAACTGGGACCCCATGGCCCCGGCCACGCGGGCGTCCGAAGCCGCCCCGATCTCCGGGACCCAGAAGATCGACGTCGGGGGCCGGTCGGTGAACGTGTCCTGCTCGGGCGAGCCGAAGAAGGGCCGGCCGGTCATCGTCCTGATGCACGGCGCCGGCGACGGGCTGGACAAGCTGGCCGCCTTCCAGAAGACGCTGAGCGCGCGGAACCGGGTCTGCTCCTACGACCGGCTCGGCTCGGGCGCGAGCGACCAGCCGGCCGGCGAGCAGGACTTCTCCAGCACCGGCGAGGTCCTGACCGGGGTGCTCGACCGCCTCGCCGGTGACGCCCCGGTCGTCCTGGCCGGGCACTCGCTGGGCGGGCTGATCGCCGCCAGGTACGCCCCCGAGCACCAGGACCGCGTCAAGGGCGTGGTCCTGATGGACGCCACCCCGTCCACCATGCTGGCCGACATCAAGAAGGCGATCCCCAAGTCGGCCACCGGCCCGGCGGCCGAGCTGCGCGCCCAGAACCTGGCGGTGTTCCAGGGCGAGAACCCGGAGAAGCTCGTCGTCGCCGACGGCGAGGTGCGTTCGGCCGGGGACATCCCGGTGGAGGTCATCCAGCACGGCAAGCCGTACCTGGCGGCCATCCCCACGTACGGGCCGCGCCTGGAGCGGGCGTGGGCCGCGGGCCAGCGCAAGTGGCTCGCGCTGTCCAGCGACAGCAAGCTGACCACGGCCAAGGACAGCGGCCACTACATCTACGTCGAGCAGCCCGACATCGCCGTCAAGGCCGTCGAACGCGTCACCGAGCAGGCCGCCCGCCAGCCGGGCGGCGAGTGACCGCCCGAGCGCCTTCACGGCTGGATCGGAGGCACCTCTGACGGGCAATGCCCGGCAGATGCCCTTCTGGTGTCCTGGTCCGGCCCATGAGCAGGCACGAGCATGGGACCGCGCTACCCGGAAGAGTCCGAGCAAAGGAAACGCAATGAGCAAACTCGCCGGAACGACAGCAGCGATCCTCTCGGGACTGTGCCTGCTCGGCTCCGCCGTGGCGGCGGCTGCCCCCGCATCCGCAGCGGGGACCGCCGGCAGGAGCGAAGCCCGCGACGTCGAGGCCCGGGCCGCGGACTTCCGCCTCTACAACAGCGGTAGTGGCCGCTGCCTCATCAACAGCGGAGGCTCCGTCAGCGGCACCTTCACCGGTAGCTGCTCGACAGGGGTCAACCGCTACTGGTACGGAGTCGAGGACATCGGGGGCGGCCGCATCGTCAACAGGGGAACGGGGCGCTGCCTGACCGCCGGCACCACCAGCGCCTGGACGGCCCCGTGCAACGGACAACCCAACCAGGTGTGGATCCACGCCGGTCTCGGCCTGGTCCAGAACGCCGGTCTGGGCGTCTGCCTGGTAGGGGCGACGACGGGTGGAGGCGTCTTCATGGCCTCCTGCAACTCGTCCAATGTGTACCACCGATGGGGTCAGATCTGAGGGAGGCGTCCCTCTCCAGGCGCCTGCCGGCTTACCCGGCCGTCGTCTGTGCTGCTCGAAGCAGCGCCGGATCCACATCGGGAACGGCGAGCCTCGGGTTGTGGCCCGACGCGACGACCCTCATGACGAATCCGGCGGCCTCCTCCAGCTGCCGGGCGCTGGCGAGCCCGCCGACCGCGGCGGGCCGTCCACCGAGGTCCCGGACGAGGGCCGCGGCGCGATCGAGGGCATCCGCATCGTCGCCGCAGATCGCCACGACCGGTGCCGACTCCTGCGGGCCCGCGTACGGCCACGAGGCTCCCGCGAACAGGTGGAGCGCCTTGACCACGTGCGCACCGGGAGCCGTGCCAGCCACCAGCGCCGCCGCCGAGCCGTTCGCCGGCTTCAGCTCATAGGTCGTGTAGTCGACCGGGTTGGTGCAGTCGATCACGGTCGTGCCGGCCAGCGATCCCTCGGAGGCGCCGACGAGATGCAGCGCCGCCTCCAGCCCTTCCCACGCCACCGCGATCACGAGCACGTCGGCCCGGCCGGGGAGGTCCGCGGCCTCGACCGCCTCCGCGGCGGGACCGATCCGGTCGGCGGCCCGCGCGGCGTGCACGGGGTCGCGCCCCGCCACCACCAGTGAGTGGCCGGCCTGGGCCCAAGCTCGGCCGAGCGTCACGGCGAGGTTCCCGGTCCCCAGGATCCCTACGTTCACAACGATCTCCTCTGTCTCGAAGCTGTGTTCCTGACGCTACGAACGAGGTTCCTACCGTTCGGTAGGGCGCCGGTGCGATACTGGTTCCGTGCTCGACGGGTCCTGCCAGACATTCGTCTCCGACTGCCAGGTGCGCGCGGCGGCCGAGCTCATCAGCCACGCTTGGGATCCTGTCGTGCTCTCGGCCCTCCGCCTGGGGCCGACGCGACGCAGGGAACTGCTCACGAGGATCGCGGGAGTCAGCGACAAGGTCCTGACCCAGGCGCTGCGACGGCTGCAGGCGCGCGGGCTCGTCGTGAGAGGCGGCGGCGCCGGCCGTACGTCAGCGCCCGCAGGCGCGGTCTACCGGCTCTCCGCGCTGGGCGAATCCTTCGCGAACGGCCCTCTGGCGCACCTCGCGCAGTGGGCCGCCGACCACCAGGACGGCCTCATCGACCAGGACGGCCTCCTCGACCGGCCCGCCCCGTCATGACGAGGGGGCGTGGCGCGGAATGAAACGGACGAACGGTATGTTCCTCCCCACTTCGCGGTAGTCCTCCTGGCTGCCGTCCACCGCGAACCCCATGATCGCGCAGAGCCGGCGGGCGGCGACGGGGTGGCGGGGCGCGTACCTGGCCATGATCTCCGCTCCCTCCTCCGTCGCGACCGGCGCGGCGGCCGCCCGTACGACGTGGCCGCCGATCTGGAGGGTCACCTCGGGAGCGGCCAGGACGTTGCGGTACCAGCCGGCCTTGGGCCCGCACCCGGAGGCGGCGGCGAGGGACCTTCACGTCCCCTCCCCCGGCAGCAGGTGCTCGGCCGCGGCCGGCGCCTCGTCCACGGGAAGCTCGTCGTCGATCATGTGATGCAGCGCGAGCCCGATCGCGGCGACGACCAAGGTGGTGACCCCGGCCGTGCACGCCGGCGGCCAGCCGGGGTGCAGCCGGGCCGGCTCGGCACCGGCGGTGCGCGGCAGCCGGGCCCCGATCGCCGCGAGCGCGGCCCGCTCGTCGCCGGCGCCGGCCTGGGCACGGAGGACCTGTCCGCGATGGCGCGCATCCTCGTCGGCCCGCCCTGGCCCTTCACCGTCCGCGATCCGCCCGCGCTGGCCGAGGCGCCGGCCGGGCACGTCACCGCGCTCACCCTGGCCGTCGCCCCTGGCCGTCGCCCGCTCCCGTCCCGCGCTGCCCGTGCCATACTGACTGTTATAGAACTCATCCAAGAGTTATAGAACGATCGGAGTACGGCATGCGAGACGTGTCACCCCCGGCCGGGACGATGGGCGAGCCCGGCGCGTGGGGGCGGTTCGGCAGGTACGGCGGCCGGTACGCCCCGGAGTCCCTGGTGGAGGCGTGCCGGGAGGTGGAGCAGGCGTTCCGGGAGGCGTGGGCGGACCCGGGGTTCCGCGGCGCGCTGGCGCGGCTGCTGGCCGTGCACGCCGGGCGGCCGACCCCGCTCACCCCGGCCCACCGGCTGTCGGAGGAGCTGGGCGTGCGGCTGTACCTCAAGCGTGAGGACCTCACCCACACCGGCTCCCACAAGATCAACAACGTGCTGGGCCAGGCCCTGCTGGCCACCCGGATGGGGCGGCGCAGGCTCATCGCCGAGACCGGGGCCGGCCAGCACGGGGTGGCCGCCGCGACCGCCGCCGCGCTGCTCGGGCTGGAGGCCACGGTGTTCATGGGCGAGCGCGACATCGAGCGGCAGGCGCTGAACGTCTTCCGCATGCGCATGCTGGGCGCCGAGGTGGTCCCGGTGACCACCGGCAGCCGCACCCTCAAGGACGCCACCAGCGAGGCCATGCGGCACTGGGTGGGCACGACCGGCGACTCCCACTACTGCGTCGGCTCGGTCATCGGGCCCGACCCGTACCCGTGGATGGTCAGGGAGCTCCAGCGGGTCATCGGCGACGAGGCCCGCGCGCAGTGCGCCGCCGAGCTGCGGACCGGCGTACCCGACCACGTGGTCGCGTGCGTCGGCGGCGGCTCCAACGCGGCCGGCACGTTCGCCGGGTTCGCCGACACCCCCGCGAGCCTGGTCGGCGTCGAGGCGGAGGGCGGCGCCGGGGCGGCCCGGGGCCGGCTCGGCGTCCTGCACGGCTGCCGCTCGCTGTTCCTGCAGGACGGCGACGGGCAGATCGAGCAGGCGCACTCCGTCGCCGCCGGGCTCGACTACCCAGGGGTCGGCCCGGAGCACGCCCACCTGCGCGACCTGGGCCGGGCCCGCTACGTCACGGTGAGCGACGACGAGGCGGTCGCGGCGGCGGTACGGCTGGCGCGCGCCGAGGGCATCGTCCCGGCGCTCGAATCGGCGCACGCCCTCGCCTGGATCGTCCGCGCGGCGGGCCGGGGCGAGCTGCCGGCCGGATCGACGGTGCTGATGACGCTGTCCGGCCGGGGCGACAAGGACGTCTCCACCCTGAAGGAGCTGCTGTGACCGACAACCCGACCCTGGCCGCGGGCGCGGTCGAGCGCCACCTGCGCGCCCGCAGGGACGCCGGCCGCGGCCTGCTCATGCCGTACGTCACCGGCGGGATCACGCCCGGCTGGACCGGCTACCTGCGGGCGTTCGCCGCCGCCGGGGCGGACGCGATCGAGGTCGGCCTGCCCTTCTCCGACCCCACGCTGGACGGCGTCACCATCCAGCGGGCCAGCGAGGCCGCGCTGGCCCGGGGGGCGAGCACCCGCCGCGTCCTCGCCGACCTGGCCGCCCTGCCGGACCTGGGCGTGCCGCTGGTCGTCAGCACCTACTACAACCTGGTCCTGCACGACGGACCCGAGGCGTTCTGCGCCGCGCTGCGCCGGGCCGGCGTGCGCGGCCTCATCGTGCCCGACCTGCCGGTGCACGAGGCCGGCGAGCTGACGGACGCGGCCGGCCCCGCCGGGATCGAGCCGGCCCTGCTGGCCTCCCCGGCGACGCCGCAGCCGCGGCTGGCGGAGATCGCGCGCCGCAGCCGCGGGTTCGTCTACGCGGTGTCGCTGATGGGCACCACCGGCGAGCGGGCCGGTCTCGCCGGCTCGGCGGCGGAGCTGGCGCGGCGGGTCAGGAGCGTCACCGACCGGCCGGTCTTGCTAGGATTTGGCATTTCCACCCCGGACCAGGCCCGCGAGGCCCGCCGGCACGCCGACGGCGTGGTGGTCGGCGCCGCGGTCATGCGGCGGGTGCTCGACGGGGCCGGGCCGGACGACCTGGGGGCCTTCCTCGCGACCCTGCGGCAGGCGCTGGACGCGAGCCCCGACCCGCCGACCACCTGACCCGCCGACCCTCTGACCCGCCGACCACCTGACCCACCGACCCTCTGACCAGGAGCGTGACCGACCACGATGACCCCCGACGCCGGGCACGAGGCGAGATACCGCGCCATCGCCGCCGACCTCGCCGCCAAGATCCGGTCGGGGCACTACGCCCCCGGCGAGGCCCTGCCGCCGCAACGGGAGCTGAGCGCCTCCTACGGGGTGACCCTCATGACGCTGCGCCAGGCGTTGCGGGAGCTCAGCGACGAGCGGCTGATCGTGCAGCGGCCGGGCAAGGGCACGTTCGTCGCGCCGCCGCACCTGGCGTACCAGCTCGACTCGCTCCGCAGCCTGGTCGACGACCTGCGCAAGCAGGGGCACGACGTGCGTACCGTGGTGGCCGGGCGGGCGGTGCGCCGGGTCCCCGCCCCGATCGCCGCGGAGCTGCGGCTGCGTCCCGGCGACAGCGCCCTGCGGCTGGAGCGGATCCGCGAGTTCGCCGGGCGGCCCGCCGTGCACCAGGTGTCGTGGGTCCGCCGGCCGGTGGCCGACCGGATCCGCGAGCGCGACTTCACGGCCGTCTCCCTCTACACGGCGCTCGCCGACGAGGGAGTGGCGGTCGCGCGGGCGTCCGAGGTGGTCAGGCCCGGCCTGCTCGACGCCGCCGCGGCCCGCCACCTGCACGAGCCGCAGGGCAGCCCGGTGCTGGTCAGCACCCGGATCACCTACACGCTCGACGCCACGCCCGTGGTGTCCGACCACGCCACCATCCTCGGCAGCATGATGGAGATCCGCACCGAACGCGCCGCCACCGGCCTCTCCCTCACCTGGGGCGCCACCAGCTGACAGCCCCTGCGCGGCGACCGGCGGTCACGCCTTGGCGTGCACCCGGCGGGCGGCGACCAGGGAGGCCACGACGAGAGCGGTGACCACGCCCCAGTACAGGAAGCCGCGAGCGCTGGTCACCAGCAGGTTCTCGGCCAGGTAGACCAGGCCGGGAAGCAAGTGGACGGCGGCCGCCAGCGCCCAGCGGCCGTCCCTGGCGGTCAGCGTGGCGGCCAGCACCAGCAGCAGGGCCGCCACCTCGACGCCGGCCCGCGAGACGACCCAGGTGGGCTCGTACGTCGGCACCTGCGTGAGCTGCAGCGCCCATCCGGCCAGCGGGACGAGCAACCACCGCGACGATCGGGCGGGCATCGTCGCGCCCCACCACCGGACCCTCCCGGCCGTGCGGTCCGCCCCCGCCCGCCGGACGGCGAGCACCACCGAGACGACCGCGACCACCCAGTAGGGCGCGACCGGCGCGAGGTCACCGTACAGCGGACCGAGGTTGACCACCGGGACGTAGAACCCTCCCCAGACGATGGGCCAGCTCGTCCACACCGCCGCCACCGCCGCGACAGGGGCCGCGACACGCGTCCATCCGCGCACAAGCGCCACCATCAGGACGATCCCGAGCACGGTCCACGCCGGATAGTTGACGTACGGCAGGACGGGGAACTGCGCGAAGGTGGCCACCGCCACGACCACCGCGCCGAGGTGCAGGCCGTCGGCCCACGGCGGCACGCCGGGCGCGCGGGCGGCCCGGACGCGGGCGGTGAACCCGCCGGCGAGGAGGTGTGCCGTCTCGCGGAGCGGCGGCCGCTGGGCGCCGGGCCGGGCCGCCTCCATCAGCGTGCCGATCAGCTCCTCACCGTGCTCGGCGCGGTAGTGCTCGGGGTAGGCCCGCAGGAGGCGGCGGTAACGGCGTTCGAGGGCGTGGCTCATCCGCTCGTCGCCCCGCTCGGCCGCAGGACGAGTGCGGCGGCGCGCTGCAACCGGGCCGCCTGGGCGCGGACGGCGCGCACGCCGTCGTCGGTGATGCGGTAGTAGCGCCGCGGACGCCCGTTGACGGTCTCCTCGCGGTCCAGCCGTACCCAGCCGGTCTCCGAGAGCCGGTCGAGCGCGCTGTACAGGGTGCCGACGGCGAGATCGACCTCGCCGAGCGACTTGGCCCGGGCCCGTTTGATGATCCCGTATCCGTGGAGCGGTTCTTCCATCAAGGCGACGAGGATGAAGTACGTCGCCTCCGTCATGCCGATCACGAACCGACTATATATCGTCCGTCGAAGTATCGGCCGGGTGCGCGTGGAGACCGGTGTCTCCGGACGGGCCGGAGCCCGGGAGCGGGAGGTGGCGCAGGCGGGGTTTCTGGATCTTGCCGGAGCCGGTCTTCGGGAGGTCGTCCATGATGTCGACGTACATCGGGATCTTGTACTTGGCCAGGCGGGAGCGGAGGAAGGCGCGCAGCTCGTCGGCCGTGACGCCGGCGCCGGGGCGCGGGACCACGAAGGCGCGGCCGGTCTCGCCCCAGGTGGGGTCGGGCACACCGATCACGGCGACCTCGGCGACGGCCGGGTGCTCGAAGACGGCGGCTTCGACCTCGGCCGGGTAGACGTTCTCGCCGCCCGAGATGTACATGTCCTTGACCCGGTCGATGACGTACAGGTGGCCGTCCTCGTCCAGCACGGCGACGTCGCCGGAGCGGAACCAGCCGCCCTCGGCGAACGCGGCGGCGCTCGCCTGCGGGTCGCGCCAGTAGCCGGGGGTCACGTTCGGCCCCTGGACGAGGACCTCGCCCGGCCGTCCCGGCGCCGCGTCCGTGCCGTCGGGCTGGACGACCCGCACGTTGGTGAAGAACACCGGCACGCCCGCCGAGCCCACCTTGCGCGTGCTCTGGCTGGCTTCGAGGAAGGTGGCGCCCGGAGCGGTCTCGGTGAGGCCGTACCCCTGGCAGAACACCAGGCCCCGCGCCTGGTACGTGCGGATCAGCGCGGAGGGGACCGCCGCGCCCCCGGCCATGAGGTGGCGCAGCGACGACAGGTCGGCGCCGGCCCACCGGGGCGAGCGGGCGAACGCGGCGAACATCGTGGTCACCCCGAACATCCAGGTGACCCGGTGCTTCTCGATGAGGTCGTAGCACTCGTCCACGTCCCACGACGGCATGATCACCGAGCGGCCGCCCTTGAGGAAGGTCGGCAGCAGGGTCTGGTTCAGGGCCGCGACGTGGAACAGCGGCGCGCTGATCAGCGTCACCTCCTCGCTGGTGACGTCGACGCCGAGCAGCATGTTGAAGCAGTTCCACACGAGGTTGCCGTGGGTGAGCATCGCGCCCTTGGGCCGCCCGGTGGTCCCGGAGGTGTAGAGGATGAGCGCCGTGTCGTCCAGCCGCACGGGCGTGTCGATCGGGGTGGGGTCGCCCTCCGCGAGCCAGGTCTCGTAGTGCCGCTCCCCCGGCGCCGGGGCGTCGAGGGCGACGACCTCCTGGAGGGGGGCCGCCAGGTCCGGCAGGGCCCGGACCGTCCCGGCGCACTCGGGAGCGTAGACCAGCACCTTGGCGCCCGAGTGGTCCAGCATGTAGCCGATCTCGGGCGCGGCCAGGCGGAAGTTCAGCGGTACGAAGATCGCTCCGAGCAGGTGCGCGGCGAACATCGTCTCGGCGAAGGCGACGTGGTTGCGGCCGAGGTAGGCGACCCGGTCACCGGCCGCCACCCCGGACGCGCGCAGCCGCGACGCCAGCCGGGTGGTCCGCTCGTGGACCTCGGCGTAGGTGACGGGCCGGTCGGCGAGGATGAACGCGGTCCGGTCCGGGGTCATCCGGGCCCGGCGGGCGGGCCAGCCGCCCAGTCCGGCGTTGCGCATCGGTGTTCGCTCTCCTGTCGCTGAGGGGGTGGGGTCCTCCGTGCGGGCGGCGTCAGGCGTAGTGCCGGTAGATGGCGCGGGCGACGCAGGCCGGCTTGCCCGCGCCCTCGATCTCGACGGTGAAGTCGAGGTGCATCTGCACGCCGTCGCCGGGGACGTCCTCGACCGAGGCGACGACGGCGGCCAGGCGGATCCTGGCGCCCACCTTGACCGGGCTGGGGAAGCGGACCTTGTCCAGGCCGTAGTTGATGCTCATCTTCACGCCCTGGATGTCCAGCAGCTCGTTGAACAGCGGGATGACCAGGGCCAGGGTCAGGTAGCCGTGGGCTATCGTGCCGCCGAACGGCCCGTCCGCGGCCCTGGCGGGGTCGACGTGGATCCACTGGTGGTCGTCGGTGGCGTCGGCGAAGGTGTTCACCCGTTCCTGGGCGATCTCCAGCCAGCCGCTGTGGCCGAGGTCCTTGCCGGCCAGCGCCCTGATCCCGTCGAGTCCGTGCGCCGTGGTGGTCATGCCTCTGTCGTCCTCTCCTGGGTGCCGAGCCCGAGCAGGCGTACGGCGTTGTCCTTCAGAATCCTCGGGCGGACCTCGGGCTTGATGTCGAGCTTGTCGAAGTCACCCAGCCAGCGGTCCGGGGTGATCACGGGGTAGTCGGAGCCGAAGAGCACCTTGTCCTTGAGCAGCGTGTTGGCGTAGCGCACGAGCTGCGGCGGGAAGTACTTCGGCGACCAGCCCGACAGGTCGATGTAGACGTACGGCTTGTGGGTGGCCACCGCCAGCGCCTCGTCCTGCCACGGGAACGACGGGTGGGCCAGGATGATGCGCAGCTCGGGGAAGTCCACGGCCACGTCGTCCACCAGCATCGGGTTGCTGTACTTGAGCCGGATGCCGCCCCCGCCGGGCACGCCCGCGCCGATGCCGGTCTGCCCGGTGTGGAACAGCGCCGGGACGCCCAGCTCCTCGATCGCCTCGTACAGCGGGTAGGCCACCGGGTCGTTGGGGGCGATGCCCTGGATGCTGGGGTGGAACTTGAACCCGCGCACGCCGTGCTCGGCGACCAGCCGCCGCGCCTCGCGCGCGCCCGCCCGGCCCTTCCACGGATCGACGCTGGCGAACGGGATCAGCACGTCGGCGTGCTCGGCGCAGCTCTCCGCGACCTCCTCGTTGGAGATGCGGGGGTGCCCGGTGGCGTGCTCGGCGTCCACGGTGAAGACCACCGCGGCCATCTTCCGCTCCCGGTAGTACGCGGCCATCTCCGGGATGGTCGGCTGCCGGTGCCCGTGGGCCTTGAAGTAGTCCTCGGAGGCGCCGAACAGCTCCGGGCTCAGCGAGCCGTGCCCGTCCTTGGAGACCTCCGCGTGGGTGTGCACGTCGATCGCGACCAGATCGGCGACGTTCATGGCCGCCATGTCAGGCTCCCTGCCCGTCGGCGGCGGGGACCTTGGGCGCGGGGATGCCGTACGTCTCCGGCTCGGCGCCGACGCCCGACGGCCAGGAGGCGGCGATGGCCTCGGCCGTCCACCCGCCGTCGGCGAACGCGACGGCCTTCTCGGCGGGGTGCGACCACAGGGCGAGGCGGTCGCCGCCGATCCCGATCGCCTGGCCGGTCACCCCGGCGGAGGCGTCGGAGGCGAGGAAGACGACGAGCCCCGCCACGTCCTCGACCGTGCCCAGCCCCTCGTCCCTGCGCAGCCAGGCGGGGAACGGCCGGCCGGTGCGCTCGGCCTCCTCGATGATCGGCGCGAACGCGGGGATGGTCCTGGTCATCTCCGTGGCTGCCACCGGCACGACGGCGTTGACCGTGACGTCCGCCCTGGCCAGCTCCATCGCCCAGGTCCTGGCCATCGCCACGATGCCGGCCTTGGCGGCCGCGTAGTTGGTCTGGCCGAAGTTCCCGCGCTGGCCCGCCGGCGAGGAGATCAGGATCAGCCGGCCGCCGCTCCCCTGTTCGCGCATCCGGACCGCCGCGGCCCGCGCGCAGGTGAACGTGCCGCGCAGGTGCACGTCGATCACCGCGTCGAAGTCGTCGTCCGACATCTTCCACAGGACCCGGTCGCGCAGGATGCCGGCGTTGGTGACCATCACGTCCAGCCGGCCGAACTCCTCGACCGCGGTGGCGACCAGCCGGTCGGCCACCTCGGCGGATCCGACCGGGGCGACGACCTCGCGCGCCCGGCCGCCGCCGGCGGTGATGGCCGCCACGACCCGCGCCGCCGCTTCGGCGTCCACGTCGTTGACGATCACCGCCGCCCCGGCCGCGGCCAGCGCCTCGGCGTACGCGCGGCCGAGCCCACGGCCCGCACCTGTGACAACGGCGACCTTGCCGGAAAGATCCATGAGATTCCCCTGAGTTGTACGGCGATGACGCGAACATATGTCACTTTTGCGACGACCGTCAATGATTTGCCCAACGTCTGTGGTTTCCCTACGCTCGTGCTGTGACGCGCACCGAGGGTGACGACAACGAGCAGGCGGCGTCGGCCGCGCGGCCGCAGGCCCTGCTGTTCAGCTTCCTGGGCATCTACGTGCTGGGCCGCGGCGTCGCCGTCTCCTCGGGGAGCCTCATCGAGGTCTTCGCCCGCCTGGGCGTCTCCGAGGAGGCGGTCCGCTCGACCCTGGCCCGCATGGTGAAGCGGGGCCTGCTGGCCCGGCACCGGCGCGGGCGCAGGACGTACTTCGGGCTCACCGAACGCGCCGAGCAGGTGCTGGAGGACGGGCGCCGCCGCGTCTGGGAGACCGGCGCGGTCAACCGCGCTTGGGACGGCACCTGGACCCTCGTCGGGTTCTCCCTCCCCGACAGCCTGCGCGCCATCCGGCACGACCTGCGCTCCCAGCTCGTCTGGGCCGGGTTCGGCCTGCTGCAGAGCGGGCTGTGGGCCGCCCCGGGCACGAAGGACGTCGGCGACGTCCTCGCCCGCGTCGCCTCGGCCGGGCTGCGGGTGGCCGACCACGTCACCGTGCTGCAGGCCCGGGCGCTGCGGCCCACCGACTCGGCCGACCTGGTCCGCAAGGCGTTCGACACCGAGCGCATCGCCGGACGCTACCGGCACTTCCTCGACCGCTGGGACACCCCGCGCCCCGTGCCGGCCGCGCCCGACGACCTCGCCCGCCAGCTCCTGCTGCACGCCGACTGGCTGCAGCTCATCCGGCAGGACCCGCACCTGCCCGCCGAGCACCTGCCGCCCGACTGGCCGGCGATCCGCGCCGAGCAGGTCTTCCACGCGCTCGCCCGCGGCTACGAGCCGCCCGCCGCGCGGCTGGCCTCGGCGATCGTCGAGACCTCCGGCCTGCGGCGGCGGCCCGGCGATCCCGGTCAGGTCAGGACCACGTCCTCCAGCCACTGACCGACCCGCGCGGCCACGTCGTCGCCGAAGGTGCGGGTGTCCACGTTGTCGGCGTGGATCTCGATCACCGGGAACCCGGCCGCCTCCAGCGCCCTGGCGGTGAAGTAGCTGCCCCGGGGGTCGTCGGAGACCAGGTGGACCACGCCGTCGATGCCGTGCAGGCGGGCCTCCTTGACGTACCACTCGCTCGACCACGGCGGGGTGTAGAGCTGGTCGCTGAAGGCGGCGAAGCGCGCCGCCAGTGCCCTCATGGGGTCGTCGCCGTAGCGGATGTACCCGTCGGCGGCGATGGCGAGGTACATCGACCAGACGAACACCGCGCCGTACTCCTCCTGGAAGCGCTGGTAGAAGCCCATGTCGTACCAGAGGCCGCGGCCGATCCACATCAGCCGGGCCCGCTCGCCCGGGCAGGCGGCCTGGCCCGACTCGACCCGGTCGCGCACCTCCTCGTAGAAGCGCCTGGCGAGGTCCCTGGCCCACTCGGTGCCGCGGTGCCACTGCGGGAGCATGACGCTGGGGATGCTGTCCACGACGCCGAGCGGCGCGGGCCGGGCACGGGCGATGAGGTCGCGCGCCTTCCTGTTCCACTCCTCCTGCTCGTTGACCAGGGCCATCACCTCCCGGAAGCGGGACTCGCTGAAGCGCCTGCCGGTGGTGGTCTCCAGGAACCTGACCAGGTTCTCCAGCTCCGCGGTGAGCAGGTCCAGCCTGGCCGGGCCGACGGCCTCCTCCCACCGGTGCGGCATGAGCTCCCACCAGTTGACGGGCAGCTCGTTCTCGGCCGCGCTCTCCAGGGGATAGAAGGTGACGCCGGGCTCGCGGCCCCACAGGTCGAAGATCTTGCGGGTGACGTCGCCGGAGGCGTCGCCGACGACGATGTCCGGCCTGGGCAGGCCGCCCCACGGGCCGGCCTCCGGCTCCGGGTCGAACGCCGAGCCGAGGGTGACCGAGTTGTACTGCTCGGAGTAGTCGGGGTAGCCGCGCCGCCGCACCAGCTCCAGGTAGTGCCCGGAGCGCTGCTTGGCGGCCACCAGCGACGCCCACCATTGGCTGACCGCGTACGGGATGTCCATCGTGCGAAAGATCTCGTGCGGGACGTCCGCGTTGAGCAGGGCGAACGGCTCGCCGCCGGCCACCCGGCGGCGCAGGTCGGCGAACCACTCGCGCTGGTGCCTGCCGGCCTCGGCCGCCGTGGCCAGGGACTTCACGCTGCGCGTTCTCACATCGGGCATGGGTGTTCCTTCCGCAGGGCGGCCAGGTCGACGCGCCCGTACTCCTGGCGCTCCAGCAGCACGGCGGGGATGTCCAGCGCCGCGCGCTGCGCGGGGAAGTCCCAGGCCGGGGCCTCGTCCCCGGCCCGGCAGTAGGCGACGAACAGCTCGGCCCGGCAGCGCCGCACGGCCGCCGCCGCGTACGCGGCCCGCTCGCCCGCCGTGGCCCGGTGGGCGGTCGGGCCGACGTGGTGGTGGTAGTGCTCGGCCAGCGCGTCGAGGCCGCCCGCGCCGACCGGCCCGGTCACGGCGAGGTCGCCGAAGGAGTGGTCCTCGCCGACGATCACCTGGCCCTCGGACTCGACGGCCTCGTACACGTGCGGCGTGTCGTGGTCGCTGCCGCTCAGGAAGACCCGCCGCCCGGTGTGCTCGGCCAGCTCTCCCGCCTCGGCCAGCAGCCGCTCCAGCAGCGCGACGTGCTCGGCCACAGGCAGGGCCGCGTTGGCCACCGCGAGGAACTGCCGCCCGGTGAGCCGGGCGGGCACGGCCCTGCGCAGCTCGGCGGCGGCGGCCAGCAGCCGGCGCCGCTCGTCGTGCGCCGCCACCGCGCCGGCCAGGTCGAGGGGGCGGCCGGTCCAGGCTTCCAGCCGGGCGGCGAACTCGCCGATCCTGCGGCGGTTGTAGCGGGCGGTCGTGCGGTGCGGCAGGTGCAGCAGGTCCACCAGGTACGCCTGGGGCACGCCCGCGCCCGGCTCCACGCGGCCCAGCTCGCGCAGCGCGTAGAACAGGCGCAGGGACGCCTCGCAGTCGTGCGTGACCACGACGCGCTCCAGCGCGCCGAAGGACCCGTCGAGCAGCCGGGCGAGCACCGAGCGGGCCGCCGGGTCCACCCCGCGGCCCAGGTACCGGTCGCCGGGCGCGGAGTCGGAGTCCGGGTCGCCCGTCAGGCGGAGGGCGTGGACTCCGGCGGCGGTCAGCAGCTCCACCGGCAGGTCCGCCCCGACGTAGCCGACGACCGGGGCCCCGCCGGTCCGCTCCGCCGGGGGCGCGCCGCGCCGGGCGTACGCCTCCTCCAGCGCGGCCAGCGCCGTGGGCACGTCAGATCACCCCTTCCCCGGCCAGCGCCTTCAGCTCGTCGTCGGAGTAGCCGAGCAGCCCGCCGTAGACCTCGGCGTTGTGCTCGCCGAGGCCGGGCGCCGGCCCGTCGAGCGCCGCCTCCGAGGCGGAGAAGCGGATCGGCACGCCGGTCCCGTACAGGTCCGCGCGGCGGCCGTGGCGCGGGTGCTCCAGCGGCACGACCTCCTCGCGCTCCAGCACGAGCGGGTCGCGTACGGCGTCGCCGGGCTCGCGCACCTCGGCGGCGGGCACGCCGTGCCGGGTGAGCAGGTCGAGGACCGAGGCGAGCGGGCGCCGCGCCGCCCACGAGCCCACCAGCTCGTGCAGCTCCCCGGCGTTGGCCACGCGCGCGTCCCGGGAGGCGAAGCGCGGGTCGGCGGCCAGGTCGTCGCGTCCCATCGCCGCGAACAGGCCGCGGGCGAAGGCGTCGGTGGGGCCGCACAGCGCGAACCAGCCGTCCGCGGCCGGGAACGTTCCGAACGGCGCCAGCCTGGGCACGGTCGTCCCCGTGCGCATGGGCAGGCCCAGCTTCTCGTAGGCGTCGAACGGCTCGCACGCCACCAGCGAGGTGAGCGCCCCCAGCATGGACACGTCCACGTGCTGGCCCTGGCCGGTCGCGTCGGCCCGCAGGACCGCGGCGAGCGTGCCGATCACCGCGTACAGCGGCGCGACCAGGTCGCCCACCGGCAGCCCGAAGCGGACCGGCGGCTCGCCGGGCGCGCCCGCGGTCATCATCACGCCGCTGAGCGCCTGGATGATCGTGTCCATCGCCTTGCCCGAGCCGGGGCCGCCCTGCGCGCCGAAACCGCTGATCGAGGTGCACACGATGCGCGGGTTGATCGTGCTGGCCCAGTCGTGGCCGATGCCGAGCCGCGCCGTGACCCCCGCGCTGTAGTTGTCGATCATGATGTCCGACACCCGGACCAGCTCGGCCAGGACGTCGCGGGCCTTGGGATGCTTCAGGTTGAGCGTGACGCTCTGCTTGCCGCGGCCGCGCAGGAGCATCGACACGGACATGTCGTCGTCCTCGCGGCGGGCCAGCGTCAGCCCGTCGGCGCCGAGGTAGGGGGCGTTGTTGCGGGAGCTGTCGCCGCCGGTCAGCGGGTTCTCCACCTTGATCACGCGGGCGCCGAGCCCGGCGAGCAGCAGGGTGGCGTACGGCCCGGACAGCGCGGTGGTCAGGTCGATCACCGTGCGGCCGGCGAGCGGGCGCTCAGCCACGCAGCACCACCTCCTCGCCCTCCCAGCGGAACTCCGTCCGCAGCCCGGCCCGCCGGGTGATGTCCTCGATGTACGCCACGACCCGCCGGCCCTCCTCGTCGTTCCCGAGCGGCACCGGCCGGCCGGCGTCGTCGATCCAGCAGGGCACCAGCCCGGCCGAGACCAGGCCGTCGCGGTCGAAGCGGCACAGCGCGATCGCGGTGTTCCGGCTCTCGGGGTGGAAGGGGTAGTACGGCATGTCCGGGTCAGGGGCGAAGCCGTACAGCTCGACCCTGCGGCGCGCCCACGCGGCCCGCTCGCCCTCGTCGCCGGCCGCGGGCGTCAGCGCGCGGGTGACGGTCACGAAGTTGCCCAGCCCGTGGTAGATCGGCCTGCCGCGGTACATCTCGACGCCCCGCATGATGTGGGCGTGGTGGGCGAACACCGCGTGCGCGCCGGCGTCCACGGCGGCGTGGGCCACGGGCCGCTCGTACATCGCCAGGACGGCGGGCGTGTGCCCGACGCCCTTGTGCAGCGACACCAGCACGATGTCGGCCTCGGCGGCCAGGGCCGCCACGTCCTCGGCCATCCGCTCCAGGGAGGCGGGGTCGGCGAAGGTGTAGACGGCGGGCGGCCCGCCGGGGCTGGCGTGGTCCAGCTCGTAGTGGGTCAGCACCTTGACGTACGCGCAGCCGGGCTTGCGGCTGGTGGCCCACGACTCGCGCGGGCCGACGCAGTTGTAGCTGAGCACGCCGACGCGCAGCCCGTCGCGCTCCACGACGGCGGGGCGGCGGGCCTGGTCGAGGCTCGGGCCGGCGCCCGCGGTGGCCAGCCCGGCCTCGGAGGCGTACGTGATCGTGTCGGCCACCCCCTGGTCGCCGGCGTCGTAGACGTGGTTGCCCGCGAGCGTCACCACGTGGAAGCCGGCCTCGGCGACCGCGGAGAGCGCGGCCGGATCTGCGGGCGGCGCGGGGACGTCGGTGCTGACCTGGGCCGTGGACGTGCTGTGGGGCACCTCGACGTGGCCGATCACCACGTCGCCCCGGCCCAGCGTCTCCCTGGCCGGGGCGAAGAAGGACGCGGGGTCGGGCTCGTCGACGACGAGGTCGCCGACGGCCATTACCGTGAGACTCACGAGGTGGTCTCCTCCTCAAGCATGCGTTCGTCGGCGGCCTGCGCGGCGCGCCCGGAGAAGCGCGACAGGAAGGCGCGCAGGCGGGGCGAGGCCGGGTTGTCGAAGATCTCCTCGGGGGTGCCGACCTCGGCCACCCGGCCCTGCTCCATGAAGACGCAACGATCGGCCACCTCGCGGGCGAAGCTCATCTCGTGCGTCACGATGATCATGGTCATGCCGCCGCGGGCCAGGTCGAGCACGACGCTCAGCACCTCGTCCACCAGCTCGGGGTCCAGCGCGCTGGTGGGCTCGTCGAACAACATGATCCGCGGACGGGTGGCCAGGGCCCTGGCGATGGCGACGCGCTGCTGCTGGCCGCCGGAGAGCGTCCGGGGGTGGGCGTCCGCCTTGCCGGCGAGCCCCACCCGGTCCAGCAGCCGCAGCGCCTCCTCGCGCGCCTCCCCCGGCCGGCGACGGTGCACCGCCACCTGCGCCTCGACGACGTTGCGCAGCACGCTCCAGTGCGGGAACAGGTTGAACTGCTGGAAGACCATGCCCATGCGGCCGCGCTGGGCGGCCACGCGGCGGTCCGGCAGGGGGCGCAGGTGGCCCCGGTGCATCTCGTAGCCGAGCAGCTCGCCGTCAAGGTACATGGCCCCGCCGTCGATGCTCTCCAGCTGGTGGACGCAGCGGACCAGGGTGGACTTGCCCGACCCGGACGGGCCGATGACGGTGACGACCTCGCCCTCGTGCACGTCCAGGTCCACCCCGTCGAGGGCCTGGTGGTCGCCGAACCGCTTGCGCACGCCACGGACGCGCAGGACCGGCGTGTCGCTCACCGCTGCCCCTTTCCGAAGTGCCGCTCCAGGCGCCGCTGGCCGAGCGACAGCACGGTGACCACCGCCAGGTACCAGGCACAGGCGACGATCAGCAGCGGCACGATCTCGTAGGTCCTGTTGTAGATCACCTGCACCGAGTACAGCAGGTCGGCCATCGCGATCACGCTGACCAGCGAGGTGCCCTTGAGCAGGCTGATGAACTGGCTGCCGGTGGGCGGGACGATCACCCGCATCGCCTGCGGGAGCACGACCTTGACGAAGCTCTGCCCGGCCGTGAAGCCCATCGCGCGGGCCGCGTCGCGCTGCCCGCCGTCCACGGCCAGGATGCCGGCCCGGACGATCTCGGCCATGTACGCGGCCTCGTGAAGGGTGAGCCCGATGATGGCGGCGGTCAGCGAGCTGATCACGGAGTTGGTCGGCCACGAGACGAAGGTCGGCCCGAACGGCACGCCCAGCGAGATCCGCGGCAGCAGGTAGCCGAGGTTGAACCAGAAGATGAGCTGCACCAGGGGCGGGATGCCGCGGAAGACCGCGACGTAGACGCCGCAGGCCCAGGCCATCGGCGCGAAGCCGCTCAGCCTGCCCGCCGCGAGGAGCACCCCCAGCGCGCTGCCCAGCACCATCCCGATGACGGTGAGCAGCAGCGACATGCCGAGGCCGCGCAGGATGTTCGGGTCGAACAGGTATTTGCCGGCCACCGGCCACTCGAACCGCGGGTTGGTGAGCAGGAACCAGGCGAACTGCGCGAGGAGCACGAGCAGCACGGCTCCGGCCACCCAGCGCAGCGGGCGGACGCGGGGGCGGGCCGAGGCGACGTCCACGGCGCCGGGCGGCACGCTCATGGCGTCGCCGCGGTGTTCATCCTGGGCTCCTTCACCGCCACGTTCTGGAGCCCGTACTTGTCCATGATCTTCTTGTACTCGCCGTTCTTGAAGATCTCCTCGAACGCGTCGAGCATGACCGGGCCGAGGCCGCTGGACTTGGGCACGAGCATCGCGAGCTGGTCGACGCCGGCGCCCTGCTCGTCGGTCTGCGTCACGTAGGTGAAGGCGTCCTTCTCCTTGCCCATCACGTCGAGGGCCGCGCTCTCGGTCATGCCGGCCGCGTCGGCGCGGCCGGACTTGGCGGCCAGGATGGTGCCGTTGGTGTCGGCGAAGCCGACGAAGTCGATGCCCTTCCTGCCCTGCTTGGCGCACCACTCGGTCAGGCGCTTGGCCTGGTCCTCCACGATGCTGCCCGCGGTGCCCGCGACGCGCTTGCCGCACAGGTCGGCCGAGCTCTTGATGGCCGAGGAGCCGGACTTGGGGATCAGGTAGGAGGTGCGGGTGACCATCCACACGATCGCGTCGAACTGCTTCTCGCGCTCGGCGCTGTCCTTGACCGGCCCGTTGAAGGCGTCGTACCTGGAGGCGAGCATGCCGGACAGCGCCGCGGGCAGGCCGCTGACGATCGAGATCTCGGTGCGGACTCCCAGCACCTTGCCGAGGGCGTCCTGCAGCTCCTTGTCGATGCCGGTGACGGTCTTGCCGTCGTTGGCGACGATCCGGTAGGGCGGGTGGGAATCCCCGGCAAATCGGATGACGCCCGTTTCCTTGATGCCATCGGGCAGGGCGTCGTACAGAGCCGTCGCACCGGCCGGCCGCTGCCTCTCGCCGCTGTCTCCGCCGCAAGCGGCGGCGCCGGCGAGAGTTAAAACCGCCACACCCGCGAGAATGGTCCTGGGGAATCTCATGGTGGTCCTTCCGCGACCGGTTAACGATGCAGTTGTTCTTGCGGTCGTTGGGATAAGTGTCACACCTAAGGGTGCACACCTGTCAAGAGGCGGCTGTGCAGCGCGGACGCGGGGCCGGCGGTCAGGTGAGCGCGAGGATGGAGCCGGTCCGGTGGTGGGCGACCAGCTCGGCCAGCTCCGGCTCGAACTCCGCGACGATCTGCCTGACCCGGAACTCCGCGAGCGGCCCGAGGGTGTCGTAGATCTCCACGAACAGGTCGCGGGCGGCGGCGCGCGGCCAGTCGGCGGGCAGCAGCTCGGCCGGCAGGTCGGGGTCGTGGTTGGGGAACGTCCGCCAGGTGTCCATGATCCCCGAACGCGCCACCAGCGCCTCCGACGCGCCGACCGCGCCCTTGCGGACCCGCTCCAGGAGGGGCGCGTACCGGGTCACGAACTCCTCGTAGGTGCGCCGCAGCTCGTCGAAGTCCCACGCCTCCTGCGGGGCGCGCAGGCCCGGCAGGTCCAGGGCCTCGGCGCGGAAGACCGTGGACGTGGGGATCCCCAGCTCGGTGAGCACCGCCGCCGCCCTGTCGGCGTCGGCCGTGGGCGAGACCCACAGCCCGTCGTAGAGCGGGGCGAAGCCGAGCCAGCGCAGCCGCGCGCGCAGCGCGTGGCGCAGGTCGCGCTGCTCCTCGGAGATGGAGAACGCCGCCATCACCCAGGTCCGGTCCCACGCGCCCCGCTCCAGGCCGAAGGACATGATCCGCTGCCTGCCCTCCAGCATCACCGCGGCGGCCCGGTCGGTCAGCCGGTAGTAGGTGCGCCGGCCGCTCTTGGACGACTCCAGCAGGTTGCGCTTGGCCAGGCGGCTGAGCGCGGCCCGCGCCGCGACGGCGGAGACCCCGAACTCCTCGGTCAGCCGCACCAGGGCCGCGGACGGCAGTTGCTCGGGGCGGCTGATCCAGTAGTCGCCGAGAAGCGTCGTAATCAGGTGCTGCGGGGGCGCGCCCACCTGGAAGCGCGGAAAGTCGACGTCCCCTGCCTCGGACAGCTCACGATCATTCACAACACGAGTATATTGACAACGCTTACGAATGCGCTCGTAACTGAAGTGTCATGCTTCTGGCGCCGGCCCGATCGCCCGCCGAGGTGGGTCGTGCGCATCCTACGCCTTCCGTCGCGCGACCGGGAGGGTAATCAGGGGATTGACATCGGTGACATAAAGTTGAACGATCGTCTCCGTTGGCGACTGACATATGCCTCACGACGGCTTCCGGGCGCCCCGCCGGCCATGCACGGACCCCGCCGGGCCATCCCGCCGGGCCATCCCGCCGGGCCGCCTCGCCGGGCCCCAGCCAACACCCCCTGCCCGTCTCTCACCCGTGGAGGCAACGCATCGTGTTCGCCCGTTCCCTGACCGCCCGTTCCCTGACCGCCCGCTCCCTGCTGGCGGCGACCGTGGCGGCGGTCGTCCTCGCCGGCTCCGGCGGCGCCGCGGCGTCGTCCGCGCCGCCCGAGTCACCCACGTCGCCCGCGTCGCCCGCGTCGCCCGCCCAGAGTCCGCCGTCCCCGAAGCCTCCCGCCGCCGGTGCCCCGGCGCCGGCCGTGCTGGCCACGGTCCGGGAGGCCGCCGACGGGCTGCCCGGCCACACCGTCTACCGCCCGGCCGACCTCAAGGCCCTGCCGAAAGGCAGCCTGCCGGTGATCGTCCACGGCAACGGCGCCTGCGCGACGAGCAACCTCGAAGGCATGGCGTTCCTCACCGGCCTGGCCTCCCAGGGATACGTCGTCGTGGCCAACGGCGGGCTGGACGAGTTCCCCGTCCCCAGCACCCCCGACCGGACGACGGCGCACCCCGAGGCGCTCCTCGCGGCCGCCCGCTGGGCCACCGGGTCGAAGCAGGCCCGCAAGCAGTTCGACGGGCGCGTGGACCCGACGCGGGTCGGCGTGCTCGGCCACAGCTGCGGCGGCATCGAGGCCCTGGCCGCCGGGACCGATCCCATGATCGACGCGGTCGCCGGGTTCAACACCGGGTACTTCGCGGAGCCGAGCTTCGGCGGCTACGGGCGCGACCGGCTGGCCGGCCTGCACACGCCGACGCTGCTGGTCAACGGCGGTCCTGACGACGTGGCGTACCAGAACAGCGTCGAGAACTACGCCCTGCTCGACGTCCCCGCCGTCCTGGCCTCCGACGCCGCGGCCGGCCACGTCGGCCTGATCGCGGGCCTGGAGACGACCGAGGGCTGGCAGGTGGCCGCGGACTGGTTCGACTACGTCCTGCGTGGGGACCGGGCCGCCGGGGCACGTTTCATCGGCCCCGACTGCGGGCTGTGCTCCCAGGACGGCTGGACCGTCGAGTCGAAGGGACTGCCGCTGTGACCCGCGGGAAGACGATCGCGTGCCTGGCCGTCGCGGTGGTGACCGCCCTCGGCGGAACCGCCACCGCCGGCGCCTCCGCCGGGCCTCCCGGGGGCACGCCGTGCCTGCCGGGCTCCCCCGCCCGCCCCACCTGCGTCAGCGGCACCCTCGACGACGGCACGCCCTACGAGTTCGTCGTCCCGGCCCGCTGGAACGGCACCGTGGTGGTCGCCCTCGACTTCGCCGGCCCCGGCCCGAGCGAGCCCCTGACCGCGCGGCTGCTGGCCGACGGCGTGGCCCGCGGCGGGACGAGCCGGGCCGTCACCGGCTGGGACATCCGCTCCGCCATCGACAACCAGGCCGAGGCGCTGGCCCGCTTCGAACGGGCCTACGGCCCGGCCCGCCGGGCGATCGCCTCCGGGACCTCGATGGGAGGCTTCGTCGCCGCCGGCGTCGCCCAGGTCCACCCCGGCACCTTCGACGCGGCCGTCCCGATGTGCGGCGGGCTGAGCGGGTCCGTCGCCCAGTGGAACCAGAAGCTCGACACGCTCTTCGTGCTGGAGCGCCTGATCGCGCCCGGACTGCCCGTCATCGACATCCCCGAGGACGTCGAGTCGGCCAGGAAGGCGTGGCTCGACGCCCTCGCCGCGGCGCAGCGCACCCCCGAGGGCCGGGCCAGGATCGCCCTGGCCGCCGCGATCGGCCAGCTACCGGCCTGGGGCCGCAACCCCGACGGCACCACGCCGCCGCCCCCGGACCGCGGGGACGCCGCCGCCCTGGAGCAGGGCGCCTACCTCGCGCTCGCCGGCGGGCCCCTGCCCTACGTCGGGCAGGCCATGAGCAGCCGGCGCCAGATCATGGCGGTGGTCGGCGGGAACCCGTCCTGGAACACCGGCGTGGACTACGCCAGGCACCTGCGCCTGGCCGACCCGGCGCTCCGGCGGGCCGTCGGCGACCTGTACGCGGCGGCGGGCCTGGAGCTCGCGGCCGACCTGAGGAGCCTGGCCGCCGCGCCGCGCATCGCGGCCGACCCGGGCGCCGTCGAGCGGTTCTCCCGCGGCATCGTCCTGGACGGCCGGCTGCGGATCCCCGTGCTGACCCTGTCCGGCACCGGTGACCAGATCTCCACCGTCGCCCAGCAGCAGTCGTACGAGGAGAAGGCGCGCCGCGCGGGAGCCGGCTCCCTGCTGCGCCAGACGTACACCGAGACCGCCGGCCACTGCGACTTCTCCCCGACTGAGCAGCAGGCGGCGCTGGTGACGATGCTCGACCGGCTGCGGAGCGGCCACTGGCCCGCGACCTCCGCCCCGGCGATGAACGCCCGCGCGGCGGCGCTGGGCGCCGACCCCGCCCCGCGGTACGTCCCGTTCACCCCGCCCCGGTTCAACCGGCCCTACCCGGACTGAGCCGCACGATCGCCCGGCCGCTCGCCGAAGGGGAGCGGGAGCGGCCGGATGATCGCTACTCTTCGGTGATGTCTCTCATCCGGCGATCATCCGCCGTGGCGGCGCTCGTGACGGCGGCGGCCGTCCTGACCGCCACGCCCCCCGCGCAGGCACACCGCACGGCCGTGGCGGAGCGCGTCTTACGGGTCTACAGCAACAACGTCGAGAACCTGGTGACCAACAACGCCGACGGCTCGTGCACCCGCGTCACCGGCCCGCAGCACCTGGCGTCCATCCTGGTGGACGCCGACGGCCGGCCGGGCACCTCCGGCGTGGCGGCCCCCGACCTGCTCATCGTCCAGCAGGTACGCGGCGCCGGCCAGGCCGGCGCCTACGCCGACCAGCTCTCGGCCAAGTTCGGCTACCCCGCGGGCACGTACCGGGCGATCGTGGCCTGGACCGACCCCGAGGCGTGGGGCGGCACGCACCACTGCGACGACCCGGCGCTCGGCGACCTGAAGAAGAAGCAGACCAACGCGCTCGTCTACAACACCAGGACCCTGAGCCTGGCCGCCGGCGACGTCTCCAAGTACTGGAGCGCGGGCTGGCTCAAGCCCGGCACGCCGTACGGCGGCGGAGCCGGATGCACCCTCTACAAGCCGCCGGACAACGACGAGGGCGCCACCAACCAGTACAAGTGGAAGCGCACCAGCGCCATCGCGGCCAGGTTCACGATCCGCGCGACGGGCACGACCGTCTTCGCCGCCACCATGCACCTGCCGGAGCAGAACGGCGCCAACGCCTGCGCGGGCGCGGGTGACCGGGGCATCGGCGGCACCGGCATCCGCCTCGGCGCCGACGCCACGAGCCTGCTGAACGCCTCCACCATCCGCCTGGTCGGCATCGACGCCAACCGCACCGGCATCGCCCCCGCCACGCTCGGCGGCTTCGGCATGACCGGCCACGGCTCGCAGCCGACGATGGGCACCAGGAAGATCGACTACCTGTTCGTCAAGGGTGCCGTGCGCCCGTCGGCCGTCGATCACACGGTGAGCGGCACGAGGTCCAACCACCGGGCGCTGTACGCGTTCATCGACTACTAGACGACCTCCAGGTTGGCCATCATGCCCATGTCCTCGTGCTCGGCGTTGTGGCAGTGGAAGAGGTACCGGCCGCGGTAGCCGTCGAACCGGGTGATGATCTCCACTGCCTCGCCGGGCCGCAGCGACACGGTGTCCTTGAGGCCCGCGTCGTGGGCCAGCGGCGGCCGGCCCCTGCGGGAGAGGATCCGGAAGGCCGCCAGGTGCAGGTGGACGGGATGGTGGAGGTCGGCGACCAGCCGCCAGACCTCGACGTCCCCGAGCCGGACGGTGACGTCGGTGCGGGCCGGGTCGAACGGCAGGCCGCCGATGAGCCAGCCGTGGCCCGCGTGCGTGCGCCCGGAGCGGAAGGCGAGGTCACGCTCGCGGACGGCGTCCTGGCGCCGCCAGGCCGGCAGGTCGGTGGACAGGGCGCGGGGGACGCGGCTGTCGTCGGCGGCCCTGCGGGCGATCCGGAAGGCCATCACGTCGCGGGTCCGCCCGGTGCCGAGCCTGTTGACGAGCCTGACCAGAGAGCCGACCGGGAGGCCGGCGAAGTCGGCCACCACGTCGTAGCGCTCGGCGGGCGCGACCGGCAGCGCGGTGTGGACGACCGGGGCGGCGAGGAGCCCCTGGTCGGCGCCGACCTGGACGAGGTCGAGCCGGCGCCCGTCGGCGGTGACCGCCTCCAGCTCGTAGTGGCGGGCGTTGGAGGCGTTGAGGACGCGCAGCCGGTAACGGGCCGCGTCGACCTCGTGGACCGGCCACGGGGCGCCGTTGACCAGGATGACGTCGCCGAGCACCCCGGCCAGGTACGGCTCCCGGACGCCCGGCCGGGCGCGCAGGGCGGGGTCGAGCGCGGGGTAGGCGAGGGCGCCGTCGGCGGCGAACGCCCGGTCGGCGATCACGAGGGGCAGCTCGCGCGGCCCGGCGGGCAGGCCGAGGGCGTCCTCGGCGTCGTCGCGCACGATGTGCAGCCCGGCCAGGCCGCGCCAGATCGCGGGAGCGGTGAAGTCCATCCGGTGGTCGTGGTACCACAACAACGCCGGCCGCTGGTCCAGCGGGAAGGTGTAGTCCCTCGTCAGCTCGGTCACCACGGCCCTCGGGTCGCGCATGCCGTGCCCGGTCATGTGCCCCGTGCCGTGTCCCGCGCCGTGCCCGCTGCCGTCCCCCGTGCCGTGCCCCGGGTGCGTGGCGTGCTCCTGCCAACCCGCGGGCAACACCAGGTCGGTCGGGTACCCGTCGGAGGCCGCCGGGGTCCGGCCGCCGTGCAGGTGCACGACCGTCGGCACGGGCAGCTCGTTGCGGTGCGACACGGTGACCGGCCGGCCGCGGCGCGACTCGATCGTCGGCCCGGGGAAGGTCCCGCCGTACGTCCACAGCGGCGTCGTGACCCCGGGCAGGATCTCCGCGTCCACCTCGCGCTGGATGATCTCGTAACGGTCGGCGCCGCCGGAGGTGCTCACCGGCTTCAGCACGGCGGGAACCGGCAGCGGCACCTGGAACGGGGCCGGGAGCGGCACGGCGCTGCGCAGCTCGGCACCGGTGACCGAGGGGCGGCGGGCCATCGCGGCCGCGCCCGTCATCCCGGTGGCCGCCGTCAGCCCGAGCACTCCCCCGATGCCCAGCGCCCGCCGCCTGGTCACGCCGCGGTGGTCACGCATCGTCGCCTCCCCGGCGCGGCAGCGGCCGCCGCCACACGTCGATGAACTGCACCACGACCGCGGCGACGGTCGTCACGCCCAGCGGGAGGTGCAGCCACAGCGCTCCGTCCAGCCCGGCGAAGTACTGCGCCGTCTCGGCCGCCACCACGGCCGCCGTGGCGAGGAACGGCCAGGCGCGGCGCAGCCGGACCCACACCGCGATCGCGACGGCCACCTGGAGGTAACCGATGGAGGTGACGACGTCGGCGCCGGTCGAGTGCAGGCTCAGACCGGCGTAGTCACCGGTCAGGTACACCCCGGCGAACACCGGTTGCCCGGCGATCGCCACCAGGTGGGCGCTGACGACGGCCCGCAGCACCCATCCCACGGGTGCCGTCCGGGGCACGGCCACGGCGAGCATGGAGATCCCTCCTCGTTGCGTTCTCGTAGTGCGAACGAGGGCGAGACTATTGCTCGTGAGCTATGCCGTCTAAGATCAATATTGCTATGACGTTATGTCGCGGCGGTCATGACGGAGCCGGCCGGCCTGTAGGGGCGCGACCGGCCTCGGACCCTGACGCGGGCGGCTCAACCGCAGTGGACTCCGAGCGCGGCGTCGCCGGTGGTGTAGGTGTCGCCGCCGTACTTCAGCGACCCGCTCGCGTAGACGCACTGGCCCTTCAGGTACAGCCGGACCGGGCCCGCGTAGTAGTGGTAGTTGACGCCGCTGTCGAGCTTCGGGTCCCTGACGATGCGGGAGTCGCCGTCGCTCAGGAAGGCCGAGATGTGGCTCGCCGCGCCGTCCCAGGCCGCCTTGACCCGCGTGATGGCGCAGTTGTAGCCGTTCGACGGGTTGTAGTAGAGGCTCAGGTAGCCGCCGACGGTGCCGTAGGCGCGCAACGGGTACGACGACAAGAAGGTGTACCCGGACCCGCAACTGCCGCCGGTGGCCAGGGCGGGCTGCGCCGCCACGGCCGACAGCGGGATCGCCATGCTGCACGCCGCCAGCACGACGGACAGTTTCCTGCGAAGCGTCAAGGGGAGTCCCTTTCCCGGAGAAGATCACGAACTGGCGTGATCGTACTGCACCGTGCGCGCGGCGGGCCCCGGCACCCGGGGCCCGCCGCGGCCGGAGGGCCCGCCTAGCGCCGGAACAGGCGGGGCGCCAGGTCGATGAGGTTCTTCTGCCACACGTCCCAGCCGTGCGGCCCCGGGGTGACCCCGTCGAACTCGTAGCGGATCCCGAGGCTGTCCAGCGTGGCCAGGGACGCCATGAACGACGGGTTGACGAAGTCGGTCCGGTCGCCGACGTACAGGCGCAGCAGCTTGGTCCCGCTGTTGATCGCCGCCGCGTCGACCCCCGCGGCGCTGCCGAACCCGGCGGAGAACGCCGCCACGTAGGCGAACCGGCCCGGGTGCGCCTTGAGCATCCCGAACGTCTGCCCGCCGCCCATCGACAGGCCGGCCAGGGCCTGCCGCGCCGGGTCGTCGGAGACGTGGTAGCGGGCGCGGACGGCCGGGTCGAGGTTCTCCAGCAGTTCCTTGTTGAAGTCGGGCACGTTGCCGTTGCCCATCACGACCACCATCGGCACCAGGTCACCGTCGAGGAAACGGTGGTCGAGGATCTGCTTGGCGCGTCCCATCTCGACCCAGTCCGTGTAGCTCTGGCCGCCGCCGTGCTGGAGGTAGAAGACCGGGTACGGCTGCGCGCGGTCCGGGTCGTAGCCCGGCGGGGTCCACACCAGCGCGGTCCGGTCCTGGTTGACGACGTTGCTCCGGTAGGTCAGGCTCTCGATCTTGCCGCCCCGGCCGGCCGGGACGTCCGAGAGCAGGCGCGAGCGCGCCCCGGCGATGAGGAAGCTGCTCCAGTTCGGCTCCGTGGTGATCTTCGTCGGGTTCGACACGTCCTTGGCCGCGACCCCGTCCACGATCCACTGGTAGTAGTAGAACCACGGGTCGAGCGGGCCCACGGTCAGCCGCCACCGGTCGCCCGCGCGGGTCATCGGGATGCGCAGCCAGCTCCCGTTGGGCGCCCAGTTCGCCCACACCTTGACGTGCTGGGCGTCCTTGAAGTCCGCCGTGGTCTCGAAGGTGACGAAGCCGTCCCTGGACACGAACGGCGTCGGGGTGGTGCCGGGCGCCGGCGGATTGAACTCGCCCTTCAGCCGCCCGTGACCGGCGCTCGGGCCGTGGTCCGCCACCTTGCGGAACAGCCGCGGCGCGAAGTCGATGAGGTTCTCCCGCCAGGCGTTCCAGTTCGCTCCGGCGTCGGGGTTGACCCCGTCGAACTCGTACCTGATCCGGGCCCGGTCCAGCGCCCTGGTCAGGCGGACGGTCGCGTTGTACGCCGGGTCCGTCACGTTCCCCGTGTACAGGCGCAGCAGCTTGAGGTGACGGTTGATAGCGTTCACATCCGGCCGGGCGGCGCCGTCCGTCAGGAGGCCCGAGAACGAGCCGACGTAGCCGAACTCGTCCGGGCGGGACAGAGCGGCGCGCACGGCCCGCGTCCCGCTCTCCGCCACACCGGCGATCGCCTGGTGCGCCGGGTCGCGCAGGACGCGGTAGCGGGCCGCCACCGCGTTCCGGAGATCCCGCAGGTCCTTGCCGTCACCGTCGCTGATCACGACCACCATCGGCTCGACGGCCCTCTGGAGCGACAGGTTGTCGAGGATCTGCCCGGCCCGGCCGAGGTCGAGCCAGTCGGTGGCGCTCCAGCCGTCGCCGGACTGCAGGAACAGCACCGGATAGCCCTTGGGGCCCTTGGCCGCGTACCCCGGTGGCGTCCACACCCGGGCCGAGCGCTCCTCGCCCCCGGTCCGGTAGGTCAGGGTCTCGACCTTGCCGCCCTGCCCCTGGGGCACGTCCATCAGCGGACGCGCCGCGTCGCCGGGCACGACGAAGGTGCTCCAGAGCGGCTTGGAGGCCACGGTGGTGCTGTTGGTGGGGTCCTTGAGTCCCTTGGTGTCGTCGCCGGTGATCTGGTACGAGTACAGCCCCGGCTTGAACGGGCCGATCGTCCCCGTCCAGAGGTCACCCCGGCGGGTCAGGCCGTAGTCCGCCCAGGCGAAGGAGGGGCCGAAGTTGCCCTCCACGTTGAGCTGCGACACCTGGCCCACGGCGGCCTCGACGGCGGCCGCCGGGACGCTGAACGACAGGAAGCCGTCCTCGGAGACGGTCAGCCACGGCGCGTCCGCCGTTGTGTCAGCCGTTGTGCCCGCTGCTGTGTCCGTCGTTGTGCCCGCCGTGGCCGCTCCCGTGGCCGGCAGCGGCGCGAGCATCGCCGCCGCGATCGCCATGATCCCGGCGGCGACCGCCGTGGGGAGCCGGCGCCCGCCGCGGCGGCGCGAGCTGGAGTGATGGGGTAACAAGAACATACGAGAACTCCCTTGACGGGCCGGCCGCGGTCGGCGACCGGCCGGCCTGATCGAGTGGTGGGTGGTTCGCGGGTCCCGGTGTCCGCACCTCCGTCCGTCGCGGGCTCAGCCCTTGAAAGCACCGTCCATGATCCCGGCGACCATGCGCCTGCCGACGAAGACGAACAGCACGAGCAGCGGCAGGGTGGCCAGGAACGAGCCCGACATGGCCAGGCCGAGATCGATCGAGTAGCTGTTCTGCAGCGCCTTGATGGCGATCTGCGCGGTGTACATCTCGGGCGACTTCAGCACGATGAACGGCCACAGGAAGTCGTTCCACGCGCTGACGAACCCGAGCAGCCCGAGCACGAACGCGGCCGGCCGCACCAGCGGGAACGCGATCCGCCAGAAGATCTGCCAGGTGCCGGCCCCGTCGATGCGGGCGGCCTGCAGGATCTCGTCGCTGATGGTGGTGGCCAGGTGCTGGCGCATCCAGAAGATGCCGAACGCGCTGGCCAGCCCAGGGACGATGAGCGCCTGCAGGGTGTCCACCCATCCCAGCGAAGAGATGATCATGTACTGCGGGATGACGGCGAGCTGGGTCGGCACCGTCATGGTCAGCACGACGACGAGGAACAACGCGTTGCGGCCGGGAAAGCGCAGCTTGGCGAAGGCGAACCCGGCCAGCGAGCACAACACGGCGTGCCCCACCCCGATCGAGCCGGCCACGACCAGGCTGTTGACGATCGAGCGGACGAACGGCACCGTCGAGAAGACGAGCCCGGCCAGGTGGAAGAAGTTCCCGCCGGGGACGATCTCCGGCGGCAGCTTGTGGGCGGTCGCCGTGTCCGTCGTGGCCACCACGAACATCCAGTACAGCGGGAACAGGCAGGCCAGCGCGGCCGCTCCGAGCAGCAGGTAGGTCCACCACCGGACCCGGTCGGCCTTCTTCATGAGCGCTCCGGGCGGATGCGGGTGGACAGGACGTAGTTGAGCGACGCGACGGCGATGATCAGGACGAACAGGGCCACGCCGATGGCGGAGCCGTAGCCGAACTCGAACTGGCCGAAGCCCTGCTCGTACAGGAAGAGCGTGAGCGTCTGGCACTGCCGGACCGGGCCGCAGGTGAGCGGGGAGGTCCGGGCGACGAGCAGCGGCTCGGTGAAGATCTGCAGGCCGCCGATGGTGGAGGTGACGACCGTGAACACGATGACCGGCCGCAGCGACGGGATGGAGATGTGCCGGAACTGCTTCCAGGCGCCCGCGCCGTCCACCGCCGCGGCCTCGTAGATCGTCTTGGGCACGGCCTGCAACGAGGCCAGGTAGAGCAGCGTGGTGTAACCGAACCAGCGCCAGGCCACCATCACGGCGATCACGACGTGGCTCCCCCACCCCGCCTGCATGAAGTCGATCGGCCCCACACCGACCAGGCCGAGCAGCCAGTTGAGCAGGCCGTAGTCCCGGTCGAACATCTGGGCGAAGACGATCGTGGTGGCCGCCACCGAGGTGATGTACGGCACCAGCATCGACATCCGCCAGAACACCGCCAGCCGCAGCCGCGCGTGGTTGAGCAGGTGCGCCAGCACCAGCGCCACCAGGAGCTGCGGCACGGTGGACAGCAGCCAGATGCTGATCGTGTTCCAGACCGCGTTCCAGAACCGGGTGTCGCCGACCAGCCGGGTGAAGTTGTCCAGGCCGATGAAGACGTGCTCGCCGATGGGATTCCAGTCGAACAGCGCGACGTAGAACGTGAACAGCAGCGGGATGAGCCCGAAGACCGCGAAGAGCAGGAAGAACGGGGCGATGTAGGCGTACGGGGCCAGCCGCTCGGCCAGGCTCTGCCGCACCCGCCCCGTGGCCTCGGGCAGCGCCCGGGGCGGGCTGAGCGTCGCGGTCACCTCACTTGCCGATCGCGGTCTTGATGTTGGCCAGCGCCGTGTCCCATGCCTTGGCCGGATCGCCCTTGCCCTGCTCGACGTTGGTGATCGCGTTCAGGAACTCCTGGCCGATGGCGGCGCTGTCCGGCCCGATGAGGAACGGCTTGAGCCCCAGCAGCGAGTCGGTGTAGATCTTCCCGATGGGCGCGTCAGAGAAGAACGGGTCCTTCTCGCTGAGGAGCTTCGGGTCCTGGTAGACGGACGGGGTGGTGGGCAGCGAGCCGGAGTTGAGGAAGTGCGCGAGCTGGCTCTGCGGCGACTGCATCTTGGAGATGTAGTCCCAGGCCGCCTTCGGGTTGGCCGCGCCCTTGGGGATGGCCAGGTAGCTGCCGCCCCAGTTGCCGGCGCCGCCGGGGATCCGGGCGATGTCCCACTTGCCCTTGGTGGCCGGGGCGTTGTCGCGGATCTGGCCGAGCAGCCACGACGGTGCGGAGATGACCGCGTAGTCACCCTTGCCCATCGCCGCGCTCCAGCCGTCCTCGAAGGAGCTCTGCTTGGCGGTGATGCCGGCCTGGGCCGCCTTGAGCGCCAGGTCGAACGCCGTCTTGACCTGGGGGCTGGTGGCGTAGACGACGTTGCCCGAGGGGTCGTAGTACTTCTGCGGGCCCTGGTTGACGGCCTGGTAGAAGACGCTGGTGGCGGCGTTGTCGACGAACGCCTTGCCGGTGGCGGCGGTGTACTTCTTGCCGGTCTCGATGAAGGCGTCCCAGGTCGGCCAGAGCTTGCTCACCTCCTCGCGGTCGGTGGGCAGCCCGGCCTGCTTGAACAGGTCGGTGCGGTAGGCCACGGCCATGCCGCCGACGTCGGTGGGGATGCCGATGATCTCGCCGCTCTTGGCCGTGGACTGGCTGATCACCCAGTCCAGGTAGTCGCCCTTGATCTTGTCCGCGCCGTACTGCCGCAGGTCCTGGAAGTTCTGCGGCTGCTGGACGAACTTCGGCAGGTCGTCGCCCTGGATGAGGACCAGGTCGGGCACCTTGCCCCCGGCCAGCGCCGTGGTCAGCGCCTGCGCGGTCTCCGTCGAGCCGCCCACCTCGGTGAGCTTCACCTGCATGCTCGGGTTGATCTTCTTGTACTCCTCGACGGACTGCTTCTGGTTGATCCCGGTGAACGACCAGAACTCGAACGACTTGCCGTCGCCTGACGGCTGGGCCGAGCCGCCGCCTCCGCAGGCGGCGGCGGTCAGGGTGAGGGCCGCGGCGAGCACGGCTGAGGTAGTGGCACGGAACTTCACAGGTGGTCTCTTCCTGGTGTTCAAGAGGGGGTGATGACGTGGCGGGCGGCACGTGGGGCTCAGGGACGACGTCATGCTGCGCTCCTTAGAGAGGTGCCCGCAGCTCCGAAACTTTCGGGAATCATTACGATCGTTAATGCCGGACCATATGTGCGTACTTGGAAACTCGTCAAGAACTTGACTGGAAGATCGTCGAAACCTCATCAGCCAGCGCCGGAACGTTGCTGACTAGACTGCCGCCATGAGCATGGCCGAAGGCTCCTCCGACGACGGCGCCCCCGCGTCCCGGCCGCTGACCATCGCTCAGCTCGCCGAGCTGGCCCAGGTCTCCACCGCCACCGTGTCGAAGGTCGTCAACGGCCGCGCCGAGGTGGGCGCGGGGACCCGCGCCCTGATAGAAGGGCTCATCCGCGAGCACGGCTACCGGCCGCGCCGCCGCGCCGCCGCCGCTCCCCTGGTGGAGCTGGTCTTCCACGCGCTGGAAGGCGAGTACCCCACCGAGATCGCCAGAGGCGTCGAGCGGGTGGCCCGCGAGCACCGCCTGGCCGTGGTGCTGTCGCGCCCGCCGCGCCCCGACACCGCCGGCCGCGGCTGGATCGAGGGCGTGCTGAGCCGCCGCCCCACCGGCGTGATCACCGTGCTGTCCACCCCGACCGAGGCGCAGCGCAGGCAGCTCGCCACCCGCGGCATCCCCCTCGTCCTGCTCGACCCCGTGGACGACCCGCCGCCCGGCGTGCCCTCGGTGGGCGCGAACAACTGGAACGGCGGGCTCGTGGCCACCCGCCACCTGCTCGGCCTCGGGCACCGGCGCATCGCCGCCGTCGCCGGGCCGGACCACGCCCTGCCCAGCCGGGCCCGCCTCGACGGCTACCGCAGCGCCCTCGACATGGCCGGCGTCCCCGCCGACCCCGGGCTGATCGGCCGGGGCGGCTTCCTCATCGAGGGAGGGCTGGCCGAGGCCGAGCGCCTGCTGCGGCTGCCCGATCGGCCGACGGCCGTCTTCACCTGCGACGACGGGCAGGCCACGGGCGTCTACCTCGCCGCCCACCGGCTCGGCCTGCGCATCCCGGACGACCTCAGCGTGGTGGGCTTCGACGACCTGCCCGCCGCGCGCTGGATGAACCCGCCCCTGACCACCGTCCGCCAGCCGCTCACCGACATGGCCGCCACCGCCACGGACCTGCTGCTCAGGATGGCGCGAGGCGGGCTCCCCGCGCGGCACCGCGTGGAGCTGGGCACCGAGCTGGTCGTCCGCGAGAGCACCGCCCCCGCCAAGCGGTAACGAAAGTTACCGATACCCCATCCGAAAGGAAGGGCCTGCAAGCCCGTGAACGATCGCCGGTTCGCCGTTGACGTTGTGTCAACTTCTAGCATCGGGGCCCATGTCGATCACCGTTCCTGACACCCGCTCCGCCATGCGGCGGATCCTGCTGGTGCACCAGCAGACCTCCGGGTTCCCCCTCGGCCGCGACGCGCTCGACACCCTGGAGGCGGCCGGCGCCTGGGAGCGGTTGCAGCGCCCCCTCGACCGGGCGCTCGGCGTCCTGCTGGAGGCCAAGCCGGAGATGCGGGCCCCGGACCTCACCGTGGCGCTGGTGCTCGGCGACCCGGAGGACGAGCACTTCATGGGTCCTTGTCAGGGAATGACCGCGTTCGGGGGGATCACCGGCTACATCACGATCACGTTCTGGCCCTACCCGGAGAACCTGGCGCGGCTGGAGCCCACCGCCGCGCACGAGCTCCACCACAACCTGCGCTTCGCCCCGGGCGGGGTGGTGTGGGACCCGGCGACCGTGACGGTCGGCGACCAGATCGTCGCCGAGGGCCTGGCCGACGCCTACCTGGCGGCGACCGGCCAGACGGCGGCGCAGGCCCTGCACGCCGGCAGCGCGGAGGTCATCGCCGCCACGCCGCGCGGGTGACCGGCGATCACGCCAGGTGTGCCCTCTCCATGGCTCGGCATCCGCTGCATGCGGAAGGAACAGAACGGCTCCAGTGTGGCCACGGGGCGCATGCCGAACTCATGGGGCGTGAGGAGGTTTCAGACGTTGGTCCTCGGGTCACATCGTCGTCGGCGAACCTCCGCCGGTGTTCCCCGCCAGGGCCGGATGGGCGGTCGTCACAGCTTCACGAGCTTGGCGTACGGCGCGGGAATGCGGTACTTCTCCGCGCCGAAGTCAACAAGAACGGTGACGTTCTGCTCGACGGCGATGACTCGGCCGAGGCCGTATTTGTCGTGGCTCACCTGGTCTCCTGTCACGAACTGCTCGACAGGAGGTGGAGGCACGTCGGGAACGTTGAAGGGGCTGGTAGACAGTCGTCGCCGGGCCGCGGCTTGAGTAGGCCTCATTGCTACCAGTATGCGCTCAGCCGACGACCTTTTGGAGCGAAAGCCCCCGAGTAGGGAGGCGGCATCCTGGGCCCTGTCCCGTATGCAGCAGGTCGAAGCTGGTCAGCAGCCGGATCAGGTCCGTCGCCTGGCCGGGCGGTGCGGGGCCTCGGCGGCCCTTCGTACGGCAGGGACGTCCGACGGATCGGCGCCGGCGGGAGGGGCGGCCGTGACGAGGCGGTAGCCGAGGTCGAGGGTGTCGTTGTCGAGGAGATCGCGGTGGTGCTCGTGCCAGTGTCCGGTGGTGAGATCGATCTCAAGGCGTCGCATCGCGCGCTCGACGAGACGCTGGTCGAGGTTCGCCAGGGCGGAGATGGCGGCGCGGACTCGCGGGTCGAGGTAGCGGTGCGGGCGTCGCCAGTACGCGCCCAGGAATCCATCGGTGCAGTCGGCGGCGACCGGCACGGGGACGACGCTCACCTGCGCGCCGTCGTGCCGTAACCAGGTCTGGACCAGGTCGAGGGAGGCGAGTCCGGCTTCGGCTTCGAAAATCTGCGGGAGGTACTCCTCGACCAGCCAGAATCGCGCGGTGACGGCGGGGTCCCAGGTGAGGATGATCTGCCGGGCGGACACCCGGCGCAGCTCGGCGAGTCCGGCGGCCGGGTCGGTCCAGTGGTGGACGGTGAGGATGGCCATCGCGGCGTCGAACGACTTGTCAGGGAAGGGCAGCGACTCGGCGTATCCCTGGATGACCGGCGCCGAACCGGGAGGACGCTGGCGCATCATCACCGTGGCCGGCTCCACGGCGGTGACCTGCCGATCGCGGGGCTCGTAGGAGCCGGTTCCGGCACCTACATTGATCACTGTTGTGGCGGAGCCCAGGGCTTGCTCGATCTGGGCGGCGATGCGGGGGTCGGGTCGGCGGTGGTGGGAGTAGCCGAGGCCGATCGTCTCGTACGGGTTGCCGTTCATGAAACGTCCTTCGCGGGATCGACGGGGCAGCGGCGAGCGGGCCGGCGGTAGCCCTCGAAGCAACGCGGATCGTCGTGGAGGTCACGGCCCGCCCTGATCACAGGTGCTTCCTCAGGTCGTCCACATCCAGCAGGGGCAGACCCCAGCGCAGCGCCACGACCTCTAACTCGGCGGCGTTCGCCATGGTCCCGTCGGGGTTCATGACCTCGCAGCACACGCCGACGGGAGGCAGCCCGGCGGCCGTGCACATGGCCACGGTGGCCTCGGTGTGACCGGCGCGCTCGGCGAGACCTCCAGGCCGCGCGGCGAGCGGGAAGACGTGTCCGGGCCGCAGGAAGTCGCCCGGCCTGGCCTCGGGACGGGCCAGGCGGCGTACGGTCGCGGCGCGTTCGGTCGCCGACACCCCGGTGCCCCTTCCGGCGGCCAGATCCACCGGGACGTGCGGCCGGGTGCCGTGCCGGTCACCGGGTCCGGGGATGGGCCCGATCTGCAGACGCTCGAGGACCTCGGGCGCGCACGGCACGGTCGGATGACCGCAGACCTGAGTGAGCAGGAAGGTGAACGCCTCCGGGCGCAACCGCGCCCCCGCGAACACCACATCGCCCTCGCCCTCCCGGTCGGGGTCCCAGATCACCACCGCTCCGCCGGACGCGAGCTGCGCCAGCGACTTCTGTACGCCCTGCCCGCCCGAGACCCGTCCCGCCCAGGGCAGCGCGGCGACCACCTCGGTCACCGCCTGCCCCGGGTCGGCCGGCCAGCGCTGTACCAGGCGGGTGAGCAGGTCGGGCTCCAGGTTCACGCGGTCGCCGACCGACAGCTCCGCCAGTGCGGTGGCCTGCAACGTCATGGGGATCAGCGCCACCGAGAACCGATCGCGGGCCACCTCGGCGACGGTCAGGCTGACGCCGTCCACCGCGATCTGCCCCTTCGCCACCACCAGCGGGAGGAAACGCTCAGGCGGCTTGATCCACAACCGCCGTGCGGCACCCTCGTCGGCGGTTCTCACCACCTTGCCGACGGCATCCACCGCGCCCTGGACCAGGTGACCACCCAGCGGCTCGCCCAGCGCCAACGGCGTCTCCACGTTGACCCGCGTGCCGGGCTGGATCTGGTCGAGGGTCGACCTGCGGCGGGTCTCGGCCGTGAGCCTGGCTTCCAGTACGTCCGTCTCGTCCCCGGTCCGGACGACGCTCAGCCCGACGCCGTTCAGGCAGATCGAACCCAGCGCGCTCGCGGCGGCCTTGGGCGCTCTGACCGCGATCCGCGTCTGATCGACGGCCACCACTGTGCCGACTTCATGGATGCGTCCGGTGAACATCCGACACCACCTCTCGACAGCGGCAGGACGGTCCTCGCCGCACGAAGAATCAGGGGCCGTGAGCGAGGCCCGAGAGGTGGCGGGGTGTCACCGCGTGGCCCGGAATCACACCGAGTCGTCCCGCCGCGATCAGCGGAACCGGCGGGCTGTCACCGCCGCACCTTGGAATCGCACCAATTCCCCTATATTACCCACCAGTCGTCACGATCAATGTTCCGCCGGGAAGCGGCTTTCCTCTGCCAGCCGACGGCTCAGCAGGCGGCGTGGGCCGGTGCCCTCGTCTCCGAGACGATCGTCGGGATTGCGCAGCACGCACCGATCGATGGACAGGCATCCGCAGCCGATGCAGTCGGACAACCTGTCGCGCAGGCGGGTGAGCTGCTCGATGCGGGTGTCGAGCTCGGCTCGCCATGAGGCGGACAGGCGGGCCCAGTCCTCCCTGTTCGGCGTGCGCTCCTCCGGAAGGCCGGCCAGCGCCTCGCCCACCATGCGCAGCGGAATGCCGACTCGCTGCGCCACCCGGATGAAGGCCACCCTGCGCAGGGTGTCGCGGGGGTAGCGTCGTTGGTTTCCCGCGGTCCTGCGGCTGCGGATCAGGCCTTTCTCTTCGTAAAAGTGCAAGGCGGTCACCGCGACACCGGCACGGGCGGCGAGCTGCCCGACAGTGAGCTCCTTGGCGTCAAAAGGGGGTTTCGTCATGCCTCTCAGGCTAGAGCTTGACCTCGTCCATAGTCGAGGTTTCATGCTTGCCGGGTGACGAGATCTCCTGCGGGCACCACCCCGCCCACCACCGGCCGCGCTGGGCGGCGGGAATGGATCGGGCTCGCCGTTCTGGCCCTTCCCGCCCTCCTTGCCTCCCTCGAACTGACCGTGACTCACCTGGCGCTGCCCGCCATCGGCAGAGCGCTGGCGGCCGACAGCGCTGAGCTGCTGTGGATCGTGGATGTTTATGCCTTTCTGCTCGCCGGATCGCTGATCACCATGGGTACGCTGGGCGATCGGATCGGCCGCCGACGCCTCCTGCTGATCGGCGCGGCCGCGTACGGCGTCGCATCCGTGCTCGCGGCCTACGCTCCCAGCGCGGGCGCGCTCATCGCGGTCCGCGCGTTACTCGGAATCTCCGGCGCTACGTTGATGCCGTCCGTGCTCTCCCTGACCGTCGCCATGTTCCGGGATCCGCGGCAACGCACCGTCGCCGTCGGGGCCGTCATCGCCAGCGTGTCCGCCGGCACCGCGATCGGCCCTCTCGTGGGCGGGTGGTTGCTGGAGCGTTTCTGGTGGGGGTCGGTGTTCCTGCTCGGCGTGCCGGTGATGGCGCCGATCCTGGCGCTGGGGCCGGTCCTGCTGCCCGAGCACCGCGACGCGGGGGCAGGGCGGCTGGACCCGATCAGCGCCGCGCTGTCGCTGGCCGCGGTGTTGCCGGCGGTCTACGGTCTCAAGCAGATCGCCGCCGACGGTCCCGGCGGGTTGCCCGTGCTCTCCGTCGCTCTGGGGCTGCTGCTGGCCGTCGTCTTCCTGCGCAGGCAGCGCGCGTTGCGGCACCCGCTGATCGACCTGCGACTGTTTGCGAATCGGGCGTTCAGCACCGCTGTGGCCACGCTGGCGCTCGGTATCTTCGTGTTGTGGGGGTTCAACTACGCCTTCGCCCAATATCTGCAGTTGGTGCGCGGGCTCTCGCCGCTGGAGGCCGGTCTGTGGACGGCGCCTTCGGCTGTCGGGGTGATCGTCGGATCGACGCTGGCCTCCAGAATCGTACGCTGGACAGCCCCGGGACCGGTCATCGCGACCGGACTGGCCCTGGCCGCCGTCGGCTTCGCCGTGGTCGCCCAGGCGGGCACGACCGCCGGGACAAGTACCCTGGCCCTCCTGGTCACCGGGGCCGTCATCGTGTCCGCGGGACTCGGCCCGATGATGGCGCTGGCCACCGACATGATCGTCGGTACCGCACCCCCCGAGCAGGCCGGCGCCGCCTCGGCGATCTCCTCGACCGCGCCTCAACTCGGCGGTGCACTCGGCATCGCGCTCCTCGGCAGCGCCATCACCGCGGTGTACCGAAGCGAAATGGGCTCCGCTGACGTTGCGGGCCTGCCCTCAGAGGCCGTGTCCGCCGCGAGGAAGAGCCTGGGCGGCGCCGTGACGGCCAGTCACAACCTTCCCGACCCGCCCGGGGCCGTGCTGCTCAGCACCGCCCGCGAAGCGTTCACCACAGGGTTTCAGCTGAGCGCTGTGGCCAGCGCCGCGAGCGTGGCAGGCATGGCCATCACGGTCGCGGTCATGCTGAGGCGTGGCCGGGCGGGCGCCGAGCCGACCGCCCGACGTTGAGCGGACATCCGCCTCCACCTGCGCGAAGGCACGATCCCTCATGAACTCGGAACGTCTCGACCTTGCGGTGATCATCGGCTCGAACGTGCGGTGATCATCGGCAGCGTCCGGGAGGGCCGATCCGCACCCGACGGGATGTACGACTCGCCACTGGTGCGCGCATTCGCCGCCCGGATCCGCTGGCCGTCCCGGCGGAGGGTTGTCCTGGTCGCCGGCGGTCGTGGGTGACCGATCAGGCCGGGACGAGGCGCCGGCATGAGGTCAGGCTGCCCAGCCGCGCAGCGCGGCGGGGATCGCCGAGCGGAAGGTGGCCTCGGCGGTGGCGGCGTCGAGGGCCCCGGCCAGTTCGAGCGTCACCAGACCGTGCAGGGTCACCCAGAGGGAGAGCGCGATCGAGGTCGTGTCGCCCGAGAGTGCGGAGGCCGATCGAGCGCGGTCTATCGCCTCGATGAGCGGCCTGACGGGATCCGCGGCGCCCACTTCGCCGGACGGGTCGAAGCTCTGCACGCCGCCGAACAACACCGTGTAGAGGTGGCGGTGCTCGCGCCCCCATCGCCGGTACGCGACTGCGAGCGCACAGAGGTCGGCGAGGGGGTCATCGGAGGTCGGCGTCGCCGACAATTCCCGGGACAGCCCGGCGACCGCTCTGTTGCGTACTTCGGCGATCAGCCCGTCCTTGCCGTCGAACAGCGAGTAGACCGCGGCGGTCGCGACCCCGGCCGCGGCGGCCAGGGCGCGGATGGTGATCGACTCTCGTGGGCGGGTGGCGAACATCTCGGTCGCGGACTCGATGAGGCGGTCCTTGACGCTGTCGTCGTTCGTTCTCGGCCTTCCCACGCCGACCAGCCTAGCCGATCTGGTAGCGTTTCCAAACGTCGTTTTGAAACAGCGTTTGGAAACTCGTATGTCTCTTCCCGTTCCCCTCCGCCTCCTCGGCCGTCTCGTCCTGGCCCTGCTCGCCGTCGTGGGGCTGGCCGGGCTGTTCCTCGCCCTGGTCGTTCTGACGGACGGCGCGCGCTCCGGGCTCGCCGCCTGGCTGAGCGCCCTCGCCGTCGGCGTCATCGCCGCACTGTGGCGAGGCCGGGGCCGTGCCTGGCGGGGCCGGCTGTGGCCCTTCGTCCCGGTGGTCGCCGCCGCCGCGCTCACCGCGTCGGTGTGCGTCCCCACCGTTCCCACCACCCGGCAGTACCCGCCCGACCTGCCCTTCGTCGCGACGAAACGGTGGAGCCTGAGCACGGGAAGCCGGGTCGCCGTCTATCACTATCCCCCCGCCGCCGGCGCCCCCCGCCGTCCCACGCCGCTCGTCTACCTTCATGGCGGGCCCGTCCGCTCCATCTCCGTGCTCGACCACCGGTTCCTGCGGCTCCTGGCCGGACAGGGCTACGACGTGTACGCCTACGAGCACCCCGGCGGCGGGCGGAGTGACCTGCTGCCCATGGAGCAGTACACGATTTCCAGGTCCGTACGCGACCTCGCCGCCTTCATCGACCGCCTGAACAAGGGCCCGGCCGACGTCCTCGGATTCTCCGCGGGCGCGATCGTGCTCACCCGGACCCTGGCCGACCCGGACACCGCCGCCCGCGTACATCGGGCGATCATCGCCGAACCCGGCCCCATGGACGGCCCCACCGCCCTCACCAGCGGGCAACCGGGCAGACCGTCCGCGCGGGGCCTCGCCCCGGCCCCCACCGGAGCGCGGGCGACGCACGTCCCCCGGTACGCCGTCGCGCTCGGCCTCATCCAGCTCGGGCTCCTGCCGCCCGACACCGGCCTGATCACGCAGGCCGAAGGCGTCAACGCCTTCAAGGCCGCCGATCTCGGCAGCGACACCGCCTCCGCCTACTGCGCGCGCGACGCCGGCCGCATCCCCACCGAGGACACCGCGGAGAACTTCTCCTTCAACGCCGCCGCCAGCCTGCGGATCCAGCAGACGATCAAAGACTCGCCCTCCATCGCCCCCGGGCTGAGCCGCTCCCGGACCCCCGCCATGCTGATGATCGCCGAATGCTCCTCACAGACCCGCCAATGGCAGACCGGCATCCTCGCCGCCGACCCCGCCATCGAGCGGACCCAATACATGCCCGGCGTCGGGCACCGCATGTGGAACGGCCTCGACGACAACAACGAGCGCGCCGCCGCCGTCATCACAGCGTTCCTCCAGAGCGAGCCGTCGCCCCTGCCCGACTACCCGACCCGCACCGGCATCCCCGCTTTCCTCCGCGACCACAGGTAAGGCTTGCGGAGCGTCGGTCACGTCGGTCGTTTTCAGAGCGCCCGGTCGAGGGCGGCGAGCACGGCGTCGTCCAGCATCTCGGCGTGCCCGCCGACGAGATAGCGCTCCACGATCTCGAAGACCACCATCTCACTCCGGGCCACCCTTTCCGCGATGTCGTCCGGCCCCGCCTTGGCGGGCGCGTCACTGCGTAAGTAGGTGACATCGGCGAAATACGGCAGTACCCAAGGCAGCGAGTTGCGCGTGAACGAGTCGCCGATGAGCAGGGTCTGGGGCCGGTAGAGCGGCGCCCGGTCGGAGGCGTTGGCGGTATGGAAGGACAGGGGCAGTTCGTGTTCGTCCTGCCGGACCAGCCGCACGCCGTCCCGGACCAGTCGCCACCGGTCGATGGTCTCCTCGACGGGTACGCCCAGCAGCCCGCCCAGGTCGCCGTTTCGCGGCCCCTGCCCGGCCCTGACCAACCGGGTGTCCCGGGACAGGCCGGGCTGGAGAGCCCGGGCCAGCTCCGTGCCGTACAGGCCGGCGGAGTGCTCGGTCCAGTGACTGTCGGTCCGCCAGTAGGCCGGCGTGCCGGACTCTCGCTGCGCCCGCTCCAGCCGGTCCCGAAGATCTATGTAGCCGGGCGGACTCGCCGCCCGCAGCGCGGTCCAGAACTCCTCCTTGCGCTGCCGGAGGCAGGTCTGACCGGGGAAACGTTCCGGCAGTCGGTCCGGGTGGACCGTGGTCTTGTCGGGGGCCACGGTGAACAGGAACCGCCTGCCGGACCCTCGCACGATCTCCGCCAGGCGGCGTACGCGTCGCAGGGTCTCGGTGACGGACCAGCGCGGCCGGCACGCCTCGGTGACGTCGTCACCGAAGTAGAGCCAGCCGGCACGCCCCTCGATCACCCGGGGATAGCCCGGGGGGCCCGCCCTGCCGTACGACGGCGCCTCCTTGAACAGGAGGTCCGACAGGGCGGCGTTGCCGCGGACGGCGTACTGCCGCAGCGGCAGGTGAGCCGATGCCCACGCCTCTATGTCCGGTATGACCTTCCAGCCGCGCGCGACAGTGCCGGGAACTCCGGCAACCGGCGGTTCTCGATCTCCACCGCCCGGGCGCCCGCGGCGAAGGCCGACGCGGGCCCGCAGAAGAACAGCGCCGCCGCGAGCATGGTCATCGCTCGCCGCGCCGGCGAGCGGCGGCCCCCGGCTGCGCGTGGTGCCGGTCCGGTCCGCACGATGGTCATCGGTGTCCTCATCAGAACTGGTAGTACAGGAACGGACTGAACGTGCCGGCAGCGACCAGTACCGCCGCGTAGGGGGCGGCCACCCACGTCACCGCGGCGCGTGCCAGCCGCACCGCCGCGGGCCCTTGGTCCGCTTGGATCAGCGGGCCGAGCGCGGGCGACGAGGCGGGCAGCGCCACCACGACCAGTGCCAGCGCAAAGATGATCATTCGTTGGTGGCCGGCGGCGAAGGCGGCGAACTCATCGAGTTCGCCCGGCTGCCAGATGACCATCGCGTGCAGCATGCCCCATGCCCCGGTCATGCTCTCCGCACGGAAGAACACCCAGCCGACGACGACCAGCAGGAGCGTCATCCCGCGACGCAGCGCCAGGGCCCAGGCGGTGCCTGGCGGGCGATCCCAGCCGAGCAGCCGTTCGGCCACCAGCAGGGCGCCGTGGTACAGGCCCCACACCAGGAAGGTCCAGTCGGCGCCGTGCCAGAAGCCGCAGAGCACGAAGATGATCAGTAGGTTGCGGTAGGTCTTCGCCGCACCGCCGCGATTGCCACCGAGCGGGAGGTAGACGTAGTCACGGAACCAACGAGACAGCGACACGTGCCAGCGCCGCCAGAAGTCGGTGACGGAGTACGCCGAGTACGGCCGGTCGAAGTTCTCCGGAAGCCGGAACCCGAACATCAGGCCCAGGCCGACGGCCATGTCCGAGTAGCCGGAGAAGTCGAAGTAGATCTGCAACGCGTAGGCCGACGCCCCCAGCCACGCCGTCGCAGTGGTGATCGGGCCGCCGGCGTGCGCGAACGCGGCGTCCACGACGGATGCGAGCGAGTCGGCGACGATCACCTTCTTGGCCAGGCCCAGGGCGAAGCGGGGGAAGCCCGCGGCGAGGTCACCGAGACGGTCCCGGCGGGTGTCGCCGAGCTGCCCGGCGATCTCGTGGTAACGGACGATCGGCCCGGCGATGAGCTGGGGGAACATCGCGATGTAGGTGACGAACCGGACGAAGCTTCGCTGGGCAGGCGTGCTGCCGCGATAGACGTCCACCACGTACGACAGGTGGTGAAAGGTGAAGAACGATATCCCGATCGGCAGCGCCAGGCTCACGATCGGGCTGTCGCCCAGTCCCAGCGCGCCCGTCAGGGCGTCGATCTGCTCGGTGGCGAAGCCGGCGTACTTCCACACCGCGAGCATCGCCAGATTCCACCCTGCGGTCGCCAGCAGCACACCGCGGCGCGCCCGGGGCCGATCCCGCAGCCGCGTCGAGCCCAGAACAAGGCCCGCCCCGTAGTTGACGGCGATGGCCGACAGCAGCTGCGGGGTGTGCGGCCCGGCACCCCAGGTGTAGAAGAGCAGGCTGGCCGCAGCGACGACCGCGTTGCGATGACGCCGCGGGAGCGCCCAGTAGGCCAGCAGTGTGGCCGGCATGAAAAACCACAGGAACAAGGGGGAGGCGAACGACATCGAGGTCCAGCCGATCTGTCGATTGACGGCTCTCGTCCCGACGCTCGTCAATCTCTGACGCGCCGTCGGAGATGCATCCCGTCGAGTAGTCGCTGCCGTACCCCGGCGAGTTCGTCCGCGGTGGCCGGGGGGACGGTCTGCCACATGGCCTTGAGTGCGTCCACGGTCATTCTCCTTGTCTGCTGAGGGCTTGACGGATCTGGAGACGGGCTCGGCCGGGTCGCGAGGCGACGGTCCCCGGCGGGATGGCCGGCGCGTCGCGATCGGCCTGGTCACGTAGCGGTGCAGGAGCGGCGCATGATGCGTGCGGGCCTTTCCTGGCGTATGTGGTCGCCTGTACTTACCGCGCCAGGCCGGCATTCTTCATGGCGCCGACCAGCATGGGCATGCGCCTACTACACAGATCGGGCGGGTGGCTCGCTCACAGCTTCTGCGCCGGACCGTCCAGGAGCCCGGCCGTGGTGAGGCTGGTGGCACTTATGTGGCCAGGGAGACAGCGACCTCTCGCTCGAATGCGCCCAGTAGTTGAACGGATACTCGTGGAGACACGTCGAGGCGAGTGCCGGCTCGTTCGGCGACCTCGTCCCAGCAGGGCGGAACGTCCCCCCATCCGGAAGGTGCCAGGTATGACCACACCCAACACCGCGTCCCCCCAGCAGGGAACCTCGAAAGTATGGCTCCAGACAGGCCCGCTCGCCTTCGCCCATTCCCTCAAGGGCGCCGACCGCGTTCACGAGAAGGTCTCCGAAGTCCCGGACCTGCAGATCCCCTTCCCCGGCGTGTGGGAGGTCTCCTATCACGCCCTCCACGCGCTGGCTGTGGTGTCGCCGCATCTGTATGTCCACACAGCACTGTTCATCAACGGCGTGCTCATTCCCGGCAGCGAGGCTCACAGCGGCCTCGCCGGCGTGAATGCAACACTGCGCGCCACCGGCGGGCAGACGCTCTTGCAGACCTTCGCCGCCGGAGACGTCGTGACGCTTCACGCCTACCGCAACGGGACCGGCGAAGCCGTCATCGAAAGCGGAGGCGATGGGCGCACCGGAGTCATGGCGCACTGGGTGAGCGCGGTCTGAGCACCGGCGCCCGCGGGTGAAACGGCGGGGACCGTACGGCTCAACGTCGAACGATCCCCGCCGCCGGAAGTGGAGTGGGGGCGCCGGGCTCTTTCCGACATCCGACCGAACCCGGCGGCGGGCACTGCCGCCGCCCATCGCTGTCGCCTACGGCAACGTTCCCCTGATCGATCACATTGTGGCGGGAGCTCATCAGCCACGACAGCGACCGCTCGACGATCCACCGCCGGGCCCAGTCCGCCAGCGTCCCGGCATAGGCGTTGTCACCCCAGCCCAAGCTGAGCTGCGGATGCAGCATCCGCATCCGCGCGATCGGCCTGCCGCGCCACCGTGGCCTCCTCACCCTCGTACGGTCCTTAGTAGTCTCAGGGAAAGGTCGGTCGGACGGGCGGCACGGAGGTCATGAATGGCGCGGTCGGAGCGGGGCTTGAGCCGGTTGTACGGCATGATGCTCGTGCTGGCAGCGGCGGTCCTTGTCGTGGACCAGCTCACCAAGCTCTGGGCGGTCTCCGCGCTGTCCGACGGCGAGCGCGTCGCCGTGATCCCCCCTCTGATCCACTTCCGGCTGCTGTACAACGCCGGCGCCGCGTTCTCGATGGGCGCCGGCGCGACCTGGGTGTTCGCCCTGGTGGCGGCAGCCGCGGTGGCCGGCATCCTCTACGCCGCGCGCCGGCTGGCCTCACCCGGCTGGGCGCTCGTGCTGGGCGCGCTGCTCGGCGGGGCGCTGTCCCACCTGGGCGATCGGCTCTTCCGCGAGCCCGGCTTCGCCCGTGGGCACGTCGTGGACTTCATCGATTACGGCTTGTTCGTGGGCAACGTCGCCGACATCGCACTCACCTGCGGATGCGTGGCGATGATATTGATCAGCCTGCGCGGTGTGCCGCTCGCCAAGGTGCCGGGCGAGAAGTCCGCCTAGCAGTACTTTGCCAGTTCGTCCCAATCCGGGAAGGTCGGGTGGCGTCGGTGACGCTGCTGCGTCATCTGCTCCAACGCCTGTGGCATCACCGGCGCCACCCACGCCGTGCAGGTGCCCGCCGCCCGACCGGACCTGGAACCGCGCGTCCTGTTCGGCGCCTCACCCGCCTGATGGCGATGAACTCAAAGAGGGGTGTCAGCGAGCTTCTTCGCCATCTTCCTGGCCTCGGCTCCTCCGTACTCCGCCTCCCGCCACTCCGGAGGATCGTCCGGCAAGTCACCGTCGTTCGGAAGGGCGTAGATGGCCACGGTCCTGCCTTTTCGCATGACGGTTGCTCCATCCATTGAGGCGACTTCAACCATATTCACCATGAACGCCTCGTCCCCGATGCGCGTGTCCTTCACCCGGTAGGTGAAGTGGTAGCGGTTTCGCCTGGCGCATCGACGCAGATCCGAACGCAGGCCCTTCACGGCCGCGCGTGCAGCCGTCTCGTTCCGATAGACGATCACCTGTTCGGAGTAATCACCGTCCCACAGAACCGAACGCCCCGTGATGGTACGTGCGGCCTGGCGGCTCTTGTCGGCCTGCTTCCCCGTGGCACAAGGGTCGATCAGCAGCGGCTCCCCCAGGCGGTCACTGGCCTTCCACCGCATGCGTGTGCGGACGACCTTCTTCTCCAGCCTCTTCCGCGCCGCCCTGCTCTCATACAGCAGGAAACCCTTGGGGATGGCCGTCCCCACGGCCGCGCCCACAGCCACGCTCGCCGCAGCCGGCGTCTGGTTCTCCGGGTGTGCAGGCGTGGCCAAACCGATCACGGTCGTCAAGGCGATCACGGCGGTCGGCAGCGCCACGGCCTTACGAGCCGGGCCAGGCCACCCTTGACTTCCCCGCCGGGCACCCACTGACGTTCCTCCTGATGATGACATCACTCGGTTAGGTGAGATGCCGAAGCCCCCTGATGTGTTCACCACGTGCAAGGCCGGAACCGGCCACCGGGCCCACGTCCTTGGTTCAGACCCACAGCAGCCGCAGCGCGGCCTGGGATGAGCTTCCCTCCGCGGCGCTGAAGATGAGCAGGCGATGGTCGGGCTCGTCGGCCGGCACCAGTGTCTCCAGCTCCAGATCCAGCTCGCCGATCTCGGGATGCTGAAGGTGACGAGGTCCAGAGGCGTGTTCGGCGACCGGGTGTGCGGACCACAGCGCGGCGAACTCCTCGCTCTTGATGATCAGTTCTCCGGTCAGGGCGGCCAGTTCGGTGTCGTCGGGATGCCGGCTGACGGTGAGTCTCAGCGATGCGACGGCACAGGATGCCGAGGTGTCCCAGTGGGGGTAGAGGTCGCGATGGTGGGCATCCAGGAACAGCATCCTGGTCAGGTTGGGGCGCCGTTCAACGCGATCGGGCGCGTCCTGGTCGAGGTGCCCGGCCAGGAGCCGGTGGCCCGGAGGATTCCAGGCCAGCACCTCGGTGCGCGGTCCGGTCATGACGGCGGGCCACTGCAGGGAGTCGATGAGTTGCCGAGTGGCGCGGCGTACGGTCGCGGGTGTGGGGGTGTGCGGGCGTGGCGTTCTAGGTCTGGCGAGATTGTGCAGGTAGATGCGCTCGTCGTCGCTGAGCTCCAGCGCCCGGGCGAGCGCCTCGATGACCGATTCCGATGCGCGGTGGCTTTGGCCCTGCTCCAGTCGTGTGTAGTAGGTGACGCTCACTCCCGCGAGCTGGGCCAGCTCCTCACGGCGCAGCCCGGGCACCCGGCGCTCGCCATATGAGGCGATGCCTACGTCCTGCGGTTTGAGCCTGCCGCGCCGGAGGCGCAGAAACTCCCCGAGCGTCGTGGTGTCTGCCATGTTCTTATAGTGCCCCGCAGGCCACCCTGCTGCCTGACCCTGCCGGTGCCAGGCAGCCGCTGGCCACCCACGCCCGGGTCTGGAAGCAACCGCGCGCGGTGGCGAACCTGGACGCCATGAAGCAATGGACGATGAAGACGACCGGCCGGGCCGACCTGGAGCTCACCGAGGCCCCCATCCCGGATCCCGCGCCCGGCGAGATCCTGGTCAGGGTTTCGTCGGTCGCGCTCAACTACCGCGACAGGCTCGCCATCGACGAGGGCCTGACCATGACCTTCCCCGACAACGGCCCGTTCGTGCCCGGCTCCGACCTGGCGGGCGAGGTCGTCGCCGTGGGGGCAGGAACCGACCGCTTCGCGCCCGGGGATCGCGTCATCTCCGTCTGCCTGCCAGGCTGGCTCGACGGGCCGGGCCCGGGCAATGCCCGGATGGGCGGCCCGGAGGCTCTCGGGAGCGGTTACTACCCCGGGGTCTTGTCCGAGTACGTCGCCCTCGACCAGGAGTGGGCCGTACAGGCACCCGCCGGCCTCAGCGACGCCGAGGCGAGCACGCTGCCGATGGCCGGCCTGTCGGCCTGGACCGCCCTGGTGGAGCAGGGGCGAGTGCACGCGGGCCAGACGGTGGTCGTGCTGGGCACGGGCGGGGTCGCCCTGTTCGGCCTGCAGATCGCCGCAGCGCACGGCGCCGAGGTCATCGTGGTCTCCGGCGACGACGCCAAACTCGCCCGCGCCAAGGACCTGGGTGCCACCCATCAGATCAACAGGACGACCCGGGACTGGGTCGAGGCCGTCTACACAGCCACTCACGACCGCGGGGCCGACCACATCCTGGAGACCATCGGCGCGCACCACCTCGCCCGCTCGATCGAGGCGGCAGCGGTCGGCGGCCACATCTCGCTCATCGGCGTTCTCGGGGGATACGAGATCTCCGGCCCTGTCGCCCATCTGGCCCGCAAGAAGCTCCGCATCGACGGCCTGCAGGTCGGCCACCGGCGGGCGCTGGAGGACCTCGTCCGCGCCGCCGACCACATCGCCCTGCACCCTGTGATCGCGGCTGAATACGCCCTGCACGACCTCTCCTCCGCCCTCGACCACCTCGAACGCGGCGCCTTCGGCAAGGTCGTGATCACCATCACCTGACCCCCCGACCTCCGCGCATCCGCCTGTATCCGGCCCCGCACTGGTGGGTGAACGCCGCCACCACTTCACTCAGCGTCACCAGAGCCGTGCACCGTCGCTGGGAGACGGCTCTCGTTTTCCTCGACGCTTCAGACCCGGATGGCACGCTTCGTTCGTATTCCGGTCTCACCCTTATGAAGAGGCGGACCGCCTGATGACCGAGGCCGCCGGTGAAGATCCGGCCCTGGTGTCCGGTCGCCGCCCGCCGTCGCAGCGGAACAGCACATCGATCACGAGGCAAAGAGCGCCCTGACCTGTGGCGCCTCACATTGGATGAGAGACCGCCATCGCGGTGAAGCTGCCTCACTGACGTTCTGGGACCGCGCGTTCAGGGCCGCCTGGCCCTGGACAGCTTCCCCAGATAGGCGTCCAGCGGCTGGACGCGGGCGGTGAGGGGCTGGATGCCGTCCCACCAGCAGATCGCGCTGATCTCCTCGTCGGGGGTGAAGTCCGGGTGCGCGCCGACGTGCGCGGTGTAGAGGGCCGCGTACTCGACGCGCCGCCCCGGGCCGAGGACGAAGCGTGCATGTCCGGCGAACACGAGGCTGGTGACATCCAGGCCGGTCTCTTCCCGCAGCTCTCGCATGGCCGCTTGGCGTGGTGTCTCGCCTGGGTCGACCATGCCGCCGGGCAGTTCCCAGCACTGGCGTAGGTGATGGAAGGCCAGCAGCAGCCGCTCGTCGTTCCACACCGCCACCAGCGCCAGTGGCGTGGGCCGTCCTCGAAGCGCGTCTCCTCCGCGACCGCATGGAAACTGGTCAGAAGGTTTCCGGCTTCATCGGCGGCGAGAACATCGCCCATCTCTCGTCCTCCCTGCACTCAGCGCCGGTCACCGCCCGGGAACGGTGACCGCATGCGACCACAGCCCGGAATCACTGGCCCTACCGAGGTGCCTGGTCATGTGCTGCGCAGGGCTTCGGTGGGCGGTACTGAGGCGGCCCGGAGTGCGGGGTACGACCGACGACGGAGCCGATGAGCCGCGAGTAGGCCAGGTCGAGTCCCACTGAAGCCCAGGTCAGTACGACGGCCCGACCTTGCGTGACGAAGACGTTGGTGACGAGCACGCCCAGGATCAGGCCTGTGATGCCGCCGACGACATCAACCTCGACACCACCTGTCCGCCCCGTGTCCCTGGCGCGACGAAGATCTGCTTGCGCGGTGCCTAATCGGTCTTCCCGCAACACCTCGCGGGCCCCTCAGCGTTCGCTGCTGAAGAACCGTAGCAACAGCGGGCCGACGGTCTGTGGGTCGACGACGTGATCCGGCACCTCAAGGGTCTCCCGTTGAGCGTGGGGTAGGAGGTCTGCGAGCTCGTCGGCCGCGCGGTCGAAGAAGTCCGAGGGCAGGCCTGCCATGTAGGGGACCGTGATCGGTCCTCCGGTGGTGACCAGGACCGGTTGGGTGACCGTTGCCAGTCGATCGGCCGGCAATTGGTAGCGGTTGAGGAAGACGCTGTCGTGGACCAGCGTGGGCGCGAGGGCGACCGAATCCGCCCAATGCGCCGTCTGCTTGCCTGCCGCTTTCCTGGCCGCGATGTTGTCGTCGGAGGCGCCGGTCACGCGCATGAACAGTTCGAGAACCTCCTCGTCTCGCCCGGCGTCGAAGGCGCGTCGGGTGTCCGCGATGTACTCCTCGAATCGCGGGCGTATGTCGTCCCCGACCGCATAGGGCACCTCCCACACGGCGATCGTGTCGATGGCTGACCCGGCCGCGGCGGCTTCCAGCGCCAGCGCGCCACCAGAGGACGCCCCGAACAGGTGTGCCGAGCCGCCCGCCTCAGCGATCAACGCATCCAGGTCCTCGATCTCCCTTTCCACGGCGTAGGGCTCGGTGAAGCCGCTCGCGCCGCGTCCCCGACGGGCATAGTTGTAAACCGTGAAGTGCTCGGCGAGAGCAGGTACCAAGGGAGCGTTCTCGGCTCCGTCGTCCAGTCCGCCGCCTACCAGGACGACAGCCGGGCCGCTTCCCTTCCGGTCGTAGGCGATGGTGGTGCCATCGTTTGATGTCACGCGAAAGGCCATCTCGTTCATCTCACATCTCCGTTCGAGAGGTTTGTCTCAGCGCCTGAGCAGCGTGCCGACGACGGCCTCGGTGCGCGACCACCGCGCCCTTGCGATCACGGCCGCCACGACGACAAGGGCGAGCGGCAGCCAAGGGCTCTGCTCGAGCACGAACTGATCGGTGATGACAGCACCGGTCAGCAATGCCGCCAACCCGAGACTGGCCAGGCCCGCCAGAGCCGGGATCAGAAGTCCAACCCCTCCCGCGACCTCCAGCGCTCCGACCAGGTACCGGAGCCACTGGCCAGCCCCGATGTCGGCGAACATGTCCACCATGACCGGGTCGCCGGCGAGCTTCGAGATTCCGCCGCCGCCGATTATCGCCGCCAGCACGACTTGCAGAATCCAGACCCCGATGCTGCTCGCCCGCCCGGGCGTGTGCGCAACGGTTTCCGAGTTGTTCTTGGGGATGGTGCTCATGCGGCTCTCCTTGTCGTGTCCGGGCCTGGTACCGGTGATGGCGTTGGCCGAGTGGGCCGGGTTGTCGGAGTTGATGTCGACCAAGTGCTCGCGGTAGCGGCATCTACTTCTTGTTGCGGTAGAGGACCATGGTGATGGGACCGAAGACCGCGACGAGAAGTACGGACGAGACGAGAACCCAGCCGATTTCCCCGGCGGGCACCGAGCCGTCCATCAGGCCGCGTACCACGGTCGCCAGGTGGGTGATCGGGTTGACCTCGACGACCGCCTGCATCCACCCGGGCATCGTCTTCGGGTCCACGAAGATGTTGCTCACGAACGTCAGCGGGAACATCACCATCATGCTGATCCCCGCCACCGAGTTCGGCGTGCGCAGGATCAGGCTGAGCATCGTCCACAGCCACGACAGGCAGAACGAGAACACCAGCAGCAGCACCACCGAGAGCACCACGCCGACGGCGCCACCCTCCGGCCGGAACCCTAGGACCAGTCCGAGCGTGATCACGATCGCCGACCCGATCGAGTAGCGCATCACATCGCCGAGCAGGGCGCCGACCAGCGGCGACGGTCGCCACACCGGAAGTGACCTGAACCTGTCGAACACCCCCTTCTGGATGTCGGTGTTCAGCGTTATGCCGGTGTTCATGGTGATCATGACGTTCGCCTGCACCAGGATGCCGGGCAACAGGAACTGCAGGTATTCCTGTGTCGACCCGGCGAGCGCGCCGCCGAACAGGTAGGTGAACATCAGCGTGAACATGATCGGGAAGATGGTCACGTCAACGAGCTGCTCGGGCACGTGTTTGATCTTCAGCAAAGCGCGCCAGCCGAATGTCAACGAGGTGAGCACCGGGCCGGGGCTGGACGGCCGCTCGCCGGCCAACAGCACACTGCGCAGCGCGTCCTCGGTGACCGGCGCCGACGCCTGCTCGGCGGACGTGGCATTCATGCGGCATCCTCATGGGGTGTCTCCTCGGCGGCGTGTCCGGTCAGGGCGAGGAACACCTCGTCCAGGCTCGGCTGACCGAGCGCGAACTCGGTGACGTCAATGCCGCTGCGGGACAGCTCGGCCAGGGACCGGGCGACCCGCTCGGGGTTGGAGATCCTTGCGGACAGCGCGGCCGGGTCAACGGACGGCTCGGCCGGCACCTCGAGGACGCCGGCGAGGACCCGCTCGGCCTCGGCCCGCTGCTCGGGCGCACGTAGCCGTACGTGCAGCGAGCCGGCACCGACCGATGCCTTGAGCTCGCCACTCGAGCCCTCGGCGATCACCTTCCCGTGGTCGATCACCGCGATGCGGTCGGCCAGCTGGTCGGCCTCGTCGAGGTACTGCGTGGTCAGCAACACGGTGGTGCCTTCGGCGACCATGCCCCTGACGATCTCCCAGACCTGGTTCCTGCTGCGCGGGTCGAGCCCGGTCGTGGGCTCGTCGAGGAAGATCAGTTCCGGGGGGACGACCAGGCTCGCCGCGATGTCGATGCGCCGGCGCATCCCGCCGGAGTACTTCTTCACCTGCCGGTCGGCCGCCTCGGCAAGACCGAACGCGTCGAGCAGGTCGGCCGCCCGCTCCCTGCCTCGGCGGCGCGAGTAGCCGAGCAGCCTGGCGAGCAGCAACAGGTTCTCCACACCGGTGAGATCCTCATCGACCGACGCGAACTGCCCGGTGAGGCCCACCCTGCTCCGCACCGCCCGGGCGTCACGCACGACGTCGTAGCCGAGCACCCGCGCCTCCCCGGCGTCCGGGCGCAACAGCGTGGCCAGCATCCGGATCGTCGTGGTCTTGCCCGCCCCGTTCGGACCGAGCACGCCGTACACGCCCCCGGCGCTCACGGCCAGGTCCACACCGGCGACCGCGTGGGTCTTGCCGAAGCTCTTCTTCAACCCTCTCGTCTCGATCGCGAGCTTTCCCATGGGTTCGATTCCTTCTCTCGGTGTTGCGATCGGATTGATTCAACTAGTCAAGTTTGACTACTTGGCCAAAGTACACGAGGAGGAACGACTAGTAAAGGTTGACTAGAAGCGCATCTTGAGGGGATCGGGGACCGTTCGCCACGAACCCGGATCATCGGCCATGGTGTAGGCGCCCTCAGACAGTCGTTTGCTCAGGCTCTTCGCCCACTCCAGTTCGGTGCGTGCGTGTCCCGCCCACAGTTCGGCCTGATCGCGGACGTGTTCGGGAATGTCGGGGTTCGGGTTCTCCCGCCACTTGGCCTGTTCTACGAGCTCCGCTTCCAGGCGCGCGACCCGCTCGTTGACGTGCGCGATGGCATCTGTCCTGGTCAGCATGGGCAACATGGCGATGGCCGCGTCGAGCATGGTGGGGTCATGGGTGCGCCGCAGACCGTCGCGGACCAGTTCGACTATCTCGTCACGTCCCCGAGCTGTCGCGCGGTACAGAACGCGCTCCGGACCGGAGTTGCCCGGCTCGGCGTGCTCGGTGAGGAGGCCATCAGCCGCCGCCTTCTTCAGCGCGTGATAAATCGAGCCGGGCTTGATCTTGGCCCAAATCTCCGCACGCCAGCTCTGCAGTTCGGACCGCACCTGGTAGCCATGCGCGCCGCCGGAGAGGTGCACGATACCGAGTACCAGGAGCTTCGTCGCCGACATGCGCCCACCTTCGCTCAACCTGCTCGGACTCGCTCCGCTTGCGCGCCCGCCAGGGTCGTGTCAACTCCCACCAACACTAGGGTGCCCTCCTGGTTCGGGTGGTGTCAGCACTGACCTACAAACGGTGCTGGTGGAGACCTCCAAAGCCAACCTGTTGTCACCGAACTCCCTGCACACCCTGCGACTCGACATGGGGTCCCTCTGAGGGCGCGTCGTTCGATCCGGCCAGTTCGGTGCCGATGGCCATGGCGTTGGAGGCGGCCGGGCCTCAGCGCCATCCAAAGATTTCGCGGATCTCCTCGCCCCTCCAGCCCCTGCTGCAGATTCACGAGAAGCGGTCCGGGAGCCCACCACCGCAATGGTGTGACCCTCCCGGCATCGCCTCTACAGCCCGATGCCGCGCAGGGGGTTGTCGGTCCACTTGTCGGCCTGGCGGATGTAGCCGGCGACGACGGGCGAGCCGTCGGCCCAGCGTCCGTGGCGGGTGATCGCGGACATCGGCGCGCCCGCCTTGGCGGCGGAGGTGGCGCCGCCGGCGCGCAGGCCGTGGGCGGTGTAGGCCGCGGCGTCCTCGAGGCCGGCGGCCTCGGCGGCGCGTTTGACGATCAGGTTGATGGTCTGCGGGGTCAGCCGTTCGCGGCGGCCGCGCCCGGCGGCCGGATGGGCGCGGGCGGCGATGCGGCCGTGGCGGTCGATCGGGCGGAACAGCGGCCCGGCTGTCACGCCGGCGCCGGTCAGGTCGGTGAGCCAGGCGCGGGTCACCCGCACGGGGCAGGTCTGCGGGTGCTGGCCGTAGGGGATGGCGACGCTCTCGCCGTGGGCGTCCTGGTCGGTCTTGCTGAACGGGAGGTACAGTTCCAGGCCGTCGGCGGTGAAGGTGAGGTCGTCGAGGTCGATGTCGGTGATCTCCGAGCGGCGGCCCATCAGGGCGAAGCCGAGCACCAGGACGGCATGGTCACGCCGTCCCGTGGGGGTGCCGGCGGGCAGGGCCTCGACCATCGCGCGCAGCCGGTCGATGGTGATCGGCGGGGACTTGCGGGGGCGGTGGCCCTGCTGGGCGCGCTCGCGGCGGTAGGCGCGCAGGGCCAGCCGGGCCGCGGTGGTGGCGGGTTTGGCGAGCTGGGCGTGGTCGTGGGCGGCCAGCACGCAAGCCAGCGCGCGGTCGATGGTGGAGGGGGCGTAGTGCTGGGCGGCCAGGTGGGCGACGTAGTTGGCCAGGGTCGCGGGGGTGGCGGGCAGCAGGGTGCGGCCGGTGGATGCGCACCAGGTGGCGTAGGCGCCGAAGTCGCGGGCGTAGGCGAGGCGGGTGTTGGCGGCCAGGCCCTCTTCGACCAGCCGGGCCGTGCGGCCCTCCAGAAGGTGCTCCTGCGGGGCGGGCGGCGCGGGGGTGCGTTCCGGTAGTCGTTCGGGGGCGTCCATAGGGTTTTCCATGATCAACTCTCTGGTTAGCGATAAGGAAGGTTATCGATACTCAACCCTTCCGATGTAGTCGACATGAGCCAGGCGCTCGACAGCAGGAAGGGCGCAGGCGGATCTTGGGCACTGACATCGGGTGACCAACAGACTGACACCAGTGACAAAACCCCAGTTCAACGAAATGACCAGTCACACCTCTCGGCTCCTGAGCCCTTGAACGAACCGGCCTCGTCAGCTACTTGCGGGAATCTTTCCTTCTCGCAAGTTACTTCACACTCCCGGCCGCGCAACGAACTTGATTTTCTGATTTGTATTTTCTGGAAAATCAAAAATGGTAGGGTGAGCACGTGACTGCCGAGACCAGTTATGTGACGCCCTGTAAGCACTGTGGAGCGCCGATCGAGCAGCGCCGGGGGCGCGGGCGGCCCAAGGCGTACTGTCCCGAGAAGGACTGTCAGGCGGCGGCGAAGCGCGAGCGGGAGCTGCGGCGGGCGACCCCCGGCCTGGAGGGGGCGCTGGCCAGGGCCGAGCAGCTGTACGACCGCATGGAGAGCGGGCTGGCTGCGGCCATCGAGCCGCTCGCGCGGGCGCTGGCCGAGGAGCTGAGCCCGGCGGGGGTGGAGGCGAAGCTCAGCGCGGTGCAGGCCGAGGCGCACACCCGGGTGGCCATCGCGCGTACGGAGCGGGAGCAGGCGTTCGAGCAGGTACGACTGGCACGCGAGGCGGCCGAGCACGCCCGCAGGCAGACGGCCGAGATGCGGGTCCGGCTTGAGGAGGCCGAGAGCGAGAAGGAGACCGCGCTCGGCGACGCCGAACGGGCACGGGAGCAGGCCCTGGCCGCGCTGCGGGAGGCGGCCAGCACCGAGCGGCAGGCGTTGCAGACGGCCGCGGACGCGCAGCGGCGGGCGAAGCTCGCCGAGCGGCGGGCCGCGGAGGCGGCGCGGCAGGCCGAGCTGGCCGAGCAGGCCCGCGACCAGGCCGTCCGGGAGCTGGCCGAGCGCGTGGAGCTGGCCGACCGGCTGGCGGCGGAGGCCCGGGCGGAGGTGGCCCAGGCCCAGGAGGACGCCCGGGCCGAGGTGGAGCGGGCCAAGGAGGAGGCCCGCGTACAGGTCGCGCAGGCCGAGGAGACGGCACGGGCCGAGGTCGGCCGGGCTCGGGAGGAGGCCGGACAGGCCCGCGAGGAGCGGGACCGGGCACGGCAGGAGGCCGCGGCGGCCGCTCGGGAACAGGAGCGGGCCGAGCGCGAGCTGATCGCGGCCCGGGCGCGGGAGGAGGCCGCGGCGCAGGAGCGCGAGCGGGCCCTGGAACGGGCCGTCGCGGCCGAGCGGGCGGCGGCGGAGGCCGGCCGCGACCGGGACGCGGCGGTCCAGGAGGCCGAGAAGGCCGCGGCCGAAGTGCAACTGCTCACCGGGAAGCTCGCCGAGGCCGAGGCCAAGGGGGCGGCGGCACTGGCCAGGGAGCGGAAGGCCGCAGCACGGGAGAAGGCCCGGGCCGAGGCCGCGGCCAAGGAGCTGGACCAGGCGCGGGCGGAGCTGCGGCTGGAGCGGGTACGCCTGGAGGACCTGCGAGCGGAGCTGGAGAACGCCCGCGCGGAGGCGGCACAGCTACGGGAGCGGGCGGTGGCGGCGGAACTGCGCTCCAGGTGACCGCCTCACCTCCGACGCTCCAGCCGGCGTGGTGCCGCTGACCACCGGGCGGCCGACGCCAATCCATCCAGGTCAAACGCCGCCGCGCCGGCCTTGGGCCGGACAGGGACGCGGCGGTGCTCCAGGTCGAGGTCCTCGACGTTCAGCGCCAGGATCTCCGCGACCCGGGCGGGCCGTTTCGGACAGCATCCGCCTCAGGGCCTTCCCCCGCAGCGGGATGTCGCGGCGTGACAGCAGCCGAGGAATGGTGGTCTTGGCGACCCGGGCGGGTCTCATCAGCGCTCTCCTCGCGGCGTTCGGCCTCAGCCGGGACCAAGGGGGCGGCCCGTGCTTCTTGGTGCGGCACCAGGCCAGCCAGAAGGTGTCACGGTGGCGCGGTTGCGGTCCAGGTCGCCGGCGCGCTCTCGCCCCACGACTCGGCGAGCGTCGCCGCGCCACCATAAGCGCTATGTACGTGATAACAGATCTTTATCGCGCATGCCCTGCCCCTGGCCTCGGTACCTAGGTACCGAATGAGGCCCTTCTCGCGGAGCGCCAAAACCCGGTCTAATCCTCCCCGAAGGCCGATCATCGGATCCAGCCGAGATACGGGTAAAACCGGCCATGAGCCGATCTTGAGAACGTCAGGGCATGCCTGCTGCGCGTCCGGGGTTGGGGCGCTCGATACCGGCGCGAACCTTCCGTGACGGATGGTGCGCAATCTCGGACGCCGCTTCTCGGTAGAGGAATGCCGATTCTAGATTCCGCGTTCCGTCTCGCGCATTGTGTTCGGTCGGCTACAGTACGACCCGTTCTGTGGTGATCGGGGCTGCTGGGGAAGGCTGTGCCTGATGGCCTCGATCGACAAGACCGCCTACCCGCGGTTCAAGCGGACCATCTCCGAGCGCGAACTGCGCGCGGCGTACTCGCCGAGCTTGGCGGAGATGGACTGGGCGCGGGAGATGACCGACGCGACGAGACTCGGCTGTCGCTGATGGTGTGGCTGAAGTGCTGTCAGCGGCTGGGACGGTTCCCGCGGCTGGCCGAGATCCCGGCTCAGGTGATCGAGCATGTACGGAGCGAGCTGGGTCTGCCGGAGCAGGTCGTCATGACGGATGTGGCCGATCGGACGGGACGCAACCACAAGGCGCTGGTGCGGGCCCGGTTGGGGCTGGACGGCGATCAGGCCGCTGCGCGCAAGCTGGCCGAGCAGGCGATCCGGCAGGCGGCCAAGACCAAGGACCACCCTGCCGATCTGATCAACGTGGCGCTGGAGGATCTGGCCAAGAACAGCTGCGAGTTCCCGGCGTTTTCCACCCTGGACGACCTGGCCTCTCAGGTGCGCTCGGAGGTCAACGGCGCCATCTTCACCCTGGCCTACGGCCGGATGAGCTTCGATGACCATGCGCGCCTGCTGGCGATGCTGGAGGTGGATCCGACCACCGGCCGCAGCGGCCATGACCGGGCCAAGAAGAGCGCGCCGCGGGCCACGGTGACCAAGCTGCGCCTGCAGCTGGACCATCTGGCCTGGCTGGATGGCATGGCTGGGGCCAGCGACGCGTGGCTCAAGGGGGTCCCCGCTTTCAAGATCGCGCATTTCGCGGCCGAGGCGCGGGCGCTGGACGCTGCCGAGATGCGCGATTACGGCGAGGTCAAGCGAATCGTGCTGGAGGCGTGTCTGCTGCACCAGGCGCGGGTGAGGGCCCGTGATGACCTGGTGACCATGTTGTGCAAGCGGATGAACACCATGCACAACAAGGCCCGCGAGCTGCTTGAGACCATCCGGGCCGAGGCAGCGTCAGCGCAACGAGCGGATGCTGGCGGTGCTCGGTGACCTGCTGAGCGCGGCCAAGGAGGTCGATCTGGCGGCTCGGAACGCGGCGAACCCGTGGACGGCGGTGCGGCGCCGCCATGAGACCGGCCGGGCGGTGCTGGAGACGATCGAGATCAACGGCGGCCTGACCGGCCTGGTGGCCGAGCACGAGGCGCTGGCCGCCTTCCACGGCGACAACTACCTGCCGCTGCTGGACCGCTTCTACCGCTCACACCGCGGGCTGCTGCTGCGCCTGGCAGGCGTACTGGTGCTGGAGCTGGCCAGCACGGACCGCAGGCTGCTGGAGGGGCTGGAGTTCGTACGCGCCAATGCCACCCGCACCAGCGAGTTCATCGGCGACGAGTACACCGCCGAGGAGGAGGTCGTCGATGAGTCGACCGGCGAGGTCTCCACTGTGACGGTGCGCAAGCACGTTGACGTCTCCTTCGCGCCGGAGGCATGGCAGAAGGTGATCGCCGACAAGCGGCGCCCCGGCAAGTTGGTGCGCCGGCACTTCGAAATCTGCGTCTTCTCCTGCCTGGCGGACGAGCTGGTGCGCGGGGATGTGGTGGCGGTCGGCTCAGAGGCCTACGCCAACTGGCAATCCCAACTGCTGAGCTGGCAGGACTGCCAGCCGCACCTGGCCACCTACTGCGCCGAGGTCGGCCTGCCCACGACGGCCTCGGAGTTCGTGGCGCAATTGAAGACCCGTATGAAGAACGTGGCCGCGACCGTGGACGCGGGCTACCCGGACAACGCCGACCTTCTCATCGACGAGCAGGGCGGGCCCTCGCTCAAGGCCCGCAAGTCCGCCGGGTACAGCGCGGAGGCGCTCAAGCTGGCCACGGCCGTCAAAGACCGGCTGCCGGAACGTTCCCGGCTGGAGATCCTGACCCGGACCACCCGGCACCTGCGCTGGTTCCGGCACTTTGGGCCGCTGTCGGGATCGGAGGCCAAGCTGACCGACCCGCTGGAGCGCTACCTGCTGGTCGCCTTCGCCTACGGCTGCAACCTGGGCGCCGCTCAAGCCGCCCGGCATCTGGGCGGCCGCGTCAGCGCGCACGAGCTGTCCTACACCGTGCGCAAGCACGTCACGCTGACCAGTTTGAACAAGGCGGTCGCCGATGTGGTCCACGCCTACCTGCGGCTCGACCTGCCCAAGGTGTGGGGGGAGGGCAACGCGGTGGCCGCCGACGGCACCAAGTACGACATCTACGTGGACAACCTGATCGCCGAGTTCCACATCCGGTACGGAGGCTACGGCGGCGTCGCCTATCACCACATCGCCGACAACTACATCGCGCTGTTCTTAAGATTCGTGCCGTGCGGGGTGTGGGAGGCGGTCTACATCATTGAAGGGCTGCTGGAGCAGGAGAGCGAGGCAGCCCCCAAGGAGATCCACGCCGACACGCAAGGCCAGTCGTTCCCGGTCTTCGGCCTGGCGCACCTGTTCGGGTTCGAGCTGCTGCCGCGTATCCGCAACTTCCGGGACCTGATCTTCCACCGGCCCGAGCCGGGCGTGCGCTACCGGCATATCAACGCGCTGTTCGGCGAGCCGATCAACTGGCAGCTGATCGAGAACCACTGGCAGGATCTGATGAAGGTGGCCATCTCCATCCGCGAGGGCGAACTGTCGTCGATCACGCTGCTGCGGCGACTGCGGCACGACTCCAAGCGCAACAAGATCTACCGCGCCTTCCGCGAGCTGGGCCGCGTGATCCGCACCATGGTGCTTCTTCGGTACGTCTCCGACGCCACGCTGCGGGAGAACATCACCCGGGCCACCAACATGGTCGAGTCCTACAACAACTTCTCCAAGTGGATCGGGTTCGGCAACAACGGAGTGATCGCCGAGAACGAACCGGAGGAGCAGGAGAAGGCGATCAAGTTCAACACCCTGGTCGCCGACCTGGTCATGTATCAGACCACGCTGGACATGTCGCTGGTGCTCAACCAGCTGCGCAGCGAGGGCGAGACGGTGCATCGCGCCGACGTCGCCATCATGTCGCCCTACCAGGAAGACAACGTACGCCGCTTCGGCGACTACATCTACGACCTGAACGCGCCGCTGGAGGGCATGGAGGTCCATCTCGATCTCGGGGAGGAGGCGGCTGCCTGACACGAGCCTGTCTGCGCGCCGCCGCGCGCCCCCCGGCCCTGGTATCAGGCGTTGTGCCCGGCGGGCCAGCCGCCGAGGCTGAAGGCGTGACCGTGGCTGTAGGTGTCCAGGCCGGTGCGGATGTAGGTGACGACGTCGTCGGGCAAGTTGTCGAGGCCGAACCAATCGAGTTTGTCGCATTTTGCCGGGCTCGGCGTTGACGGGCTCCCCGGTCCAGCGGGTGGCGGCGAAGAAGACGCCGATGCGGGACTGCCCGTCGGGGCCGGCGTGGTGGCACAGGTGCGCGACGGCCAGGTCGGCGGGGTCGATGATGATGCCGAGTTCCTTGCGGGCTTCGGGGGCCGCCGGTTTGCCGGCGTCTAGGCAAGCCGCCGGGCACCGATCAGAAGCCATCGGCGAAGCGGGTGCTGGCGCGTAGCAGCAGCAGGACCGTGCCGTCGCGGACGAGAAGGAGGTGCACGCCCATGTCGGGCCGGAAGACCTCGGTTGGTTCGGTTGATTCCAAGCGCCAGATCCCAGAACTCGTCCTTGGAGCCACCCACGGGAACGGCAGGCCGTGGTCGACCGCCCGGAGCGCCACGTGGACATGCAGGTGATCGCGACTACATGTCGGATCACCTTTTCAACTTACTCTTTTTTTAAGTGATCTTTACTGATACCTTCCTGTCCGATATGCCACCTATTGCAGCCTGCGCACCTTATGTGTGGGTCTACTTGCCATGCCTGCAAAAAGGAGAAACGCTAGGTGACACCGGATCCTTGGCAGCGAGGCTTACCCCTTAGCCTGCCGCGCACACCACGCGCCGGCTTACGCAGCCGCCTCGCGACCGTCGGCGTGGTGACCACCATGGTCGTCAGTCTCGCCGCTATTCCCTCGTGGGCGGAGGAGCTCACCCCGACCCCCCAGCCGTCCTCAAGCGCTGATACCACCCCGGAGCCTTCCGGCAGCGAGAAAAGGGCCGTCGATAAGGTCCTCGAGGCCGCCAAGGCCAAGGCGGCTAAGTCGGGCAAGCGGGTAGAGATCTCGGAACGTAACACCGAAACCGCCACTCTGTACGCCAATCCGGACGGTAAGACGCTCCGCATAGAGCTGAACCTTGAGCCCGTCCGGGTCAAGAACGCCAACGGCGACGGCTTCACCCCAATCGACACCACCCTCGTCGAAACCGGTGGCGTCATCAAACCCGAGGCGGCCAAGGGCGACCTGACACTGTCGGCAGGCGGCGACAGGACGGCGATCAAAAGCAAGGACTCCAAGGCCACCTTACGCGTCGATGCGATCCGTGAGCTGCCCAAGCCGATTCTCAAGGGCAGCACCGCCACGTACCCGTCGGCGTACGGCAAGGGCATCGACCTCGTGGTCAGCGCCACCCCGACTGGGTTTCGGCAGCAAATTGTCATCCGGGAGCGCCCGGCCGGGCCGGTGACCTTCCGCATCCCTGTGGATCTGCCCAAGGGGCTCTCATTCGGCAAGGGCGACAGCGGTCGGCCGACGCTGAAGAGCGCGGACGGCAAGCCGTTCCTCGACATCCGGCCGGCGCCGCTGCTGGACGCGGTCGCCGCCGACCCCAGCGGCGACCTCGATGCTGCCAAGGTCGGCAGGGCGGCCGTCGCTCTGGACGATTCGACTCTGGTGTACAGGCCGGACCCGGCGTTCCTCGCCGACCCGGCGACGGCGTACCCGGTGACCATGGCCGCCGTTGATGACGACTGGTATGAGTGTGAGATCGACACGCCGTCCAGCACGTACTGCCCCGGCGGGGTGAGTTCGCCGTACGACGGCGAGCCGATGGACACCTTCGTCAACAACGCGGACTACCCCGACAGCTGGTCCAACTTCAACCTCGACCGGATCCTGGTCGGCAAGTCCAACAGCGGCAGCGTGCGCTGGCGCAGCTACATCCAGTTCCCACTGCCCGCCAAGAGCAACCCGTTCTGGGGCTCGACGATCCAGAACGCGGACCTGACGCTGTGGAACCACCTGTCCAACGACTGCGGGCTCCGTGTCGGGTCAGGCATCACCGCCCGCCGCGTCATCTCCGACTGGGACGAACTGGAGATGACGTGGTCCAACCAGCCGTCGGTCACCAGCGTGGGCGCGGACACCGAGTACGGCGGGTACAACAGCGCCAACTGCACCGGGTCGTTCAACTATGAGTGGGATCTCATCCATTCGGTCAACGGCATCGTGCAGGCATGGGCCGACGGGGAGCCTAACTACGGCATTCAGCTCACAGCGGGCAGCGAGTCCGACGTCACGAACTGGCGGCGTTACCGCACCCGGGAGTCCACCTACCCGTACCCGGCGCACGCGCCCAGGCTCAGCGTGGACTTCGCGCCGTCCGTGACCACGAGAGAGCTGTTGTACTGGTCGGAAAGCGGCCCACCACGGACTTCGGCACCGTCCCCCCAAGAGGCGCTGTCGCTCGCGCAGAACCACTACCCGAATGTGCCGAGTATCCCTGCGATCAGCGACGACGAGGCCATCCGGCTGGAAATTGAGCGTGGGCGTCCCTACGAGATCGGGCCTGAGCAGCTTCAGCCACTAGAGGGAGAAGACTGGAGTCACCCGGATCCGCTCGGGGACGAGCAGGCGCCTCAGGTGGTATCTGTCACCCCGGCGGAGGGCGCGACCGACGCATCGGCCTCGACGAAGGTGACGGTCACATTCGACGAGCCCGTCACCGGCGCGGTGATCTCGGTCGAGGACTCGAGCGGTGCTCCTGTCCAGGGCACTGCCAAGATGGACACCACCGGCAAGACCTTGACCTTCACTCCCGGCCAGCTTTTGAGGGTCGGGGGCACGTACAGGGCTGAAGTCCGCGACGGAAGAGACGCCTCCTACAACCGCATGGACGAGCACGCGTGGTCTTTCGCCGTCGGCGGCCTGTTGGCGAGTTGGACGTTCGACGAAGGAACCGGAACCTCAGCCGCCGACTCTTCCGGCAATGGCCACACCGCGACGCTCAACAAGACGGCGTCCTGGATCGCCGGAAAGACCAGCAACGGCATCTCCAACACACCTGCCCAGGCGCTCGCCGTCGCCTCGCGCGAGGCGGCACGCCAAGGAAAGGCCGTTGAGGTCGTCGAGGAGACGACCGCGACCAGCATCACGTTCGCCAAGCCCGACGGGAAGACGTTCAAGACGGAGATCGCCGCGGGTCCGGTGCGTACTAAGCAGGGCAGCACCTGGGTCCCGATCGACACCACTCTTGCCGAGCAGGGCGAAAAGCTGCGTCCCAAGGCGCTCGCCGAGGACGCCGTTGTGGAGCTCTCGGCCGGGGGGACGGATCCCTTCGTCAAGATGACCACCGATGGGAAATCTTACGCGCTGCGCTGGCCAACACCGTTGCCCAAGCCGACCGTCAAGGGCAGCGTCGCCACATACACCGACGCCGCCGGTGTTGGGGCTGACCTGGTGGTGACGGTGCTGCCGACCGGCTTCCGGCACGACGTGGTGCTGCGGCACCAGCCCTCCAAACCACTCGAACTGCGCATCGGCGTAGAAAACGACGGTCTTACCCTGACCGAGGGCAAGGGCGGACAACTGCTGCTGAAGGACCGGGGCAAGAAGCTGGTCGCCTCGGCGCCGCAGCCTCTGATGTGGGATGGCAGCGCCAAGGGTCACCTTCCGCCGGCCAAGAGCGCCAAGGTCGACACCGACCTCGTCACCAAGGACGGCCGCACCGAGCTGGTGCTCAAGCCCAACCACAAGTTCCTCACCGACCCGGGCACCATCTATCCGGTGAGGGTGGATCCGACGGTCACCTTGCCGCTCAGCGCGGACGTCGGGGTGGACAGCGCCAGCACCGCCGACTGGCCCGCCTACCCCTCCGGCTGGACCATGCTGGCCGGCACGCAAACCGGCGGCTACAAGTATCGGGTGCACCTGAAGTTCGAAACCGCCGGCCTGGCGGGCAGCACGGTGACCGACGCCAGGCTATCGATGAACACCTTGGACGCGCCCTCCTGCGGCACTGCGGTCGGTGCCGGCATCCAGGTGCGCCGCCTGACCGGGGCCTGGGACCCGAACAACGTCTACTGGGCCAACAAGCCCGCCTCCACCACCGAAGACGCCTCGACCAACACCAAAGGCATCAACCAGGACTGCGCCACATGGCCGGACGCCATGGAGTGGAACGTCACCGGGATCGCCCAGGACTGGGCCGCCGGAGCCGCCAACCACGGCCTGGTGCTGCAGTCCCCATCCGAGACCAACGTCAACAACTACCGGGTGTTCACCGCCTCAGAGGACCCCGACTTTAACATTCCGCCGAAACTGACCATCACCAGTTCCGGCCCGGCATCCGCCCCGACCGTCACCGCCCCGGCCATCACTCCGGCTCAGAACGTCGGCGGCGTCACCGTGACCAGCTCACTCACGCCGCAACTGGCCGCCACCGTCACCGACACGGTCGGCGGCAATCTGACCGGGGAGTTCGAGGTCGAGCACGACCCGGCAGTCACCGGGCAGGGCACCGGCCAGATCTGGGCTAGCGCCTCGCTGGCGGTCACGTCCGGCGGCCAGGCCACGGTGACGATTCCCGCAGGGAAGCTGACCGACGGCTGGAAGGTCCGCTGGCGAGCCCGCGCCGCCAACGCCGCCGCCGCCACCACCTCGGCGTGGTCGGACTGGCAGACGGCCACCGTCGACGTACCCAACCCGACCGTCGGCGCCTTCCAGGTCACCCCCTCCCAGGTGGTGGATGGCATCACCGTAGCCACCAGCCTGACCCCGGCCCTGCGTGCCACGGTCATCGATCCGGCCGCACAGCCAGTGCGGGCGGAGTTCGAGGTGGAGCACGACCCGGCCACGTCCGGGCAGGGCAGCGGCCAGATCTGGACCGGCGCCGTGGGCGGCGTCGCCTCCGGCGCGCAGGCCTCGGCGACCGTTCCCGACGGGAAGCTGAGCGATGGGTGGAAGGTGCGCTGGCGGGTCCGGGCCATCAACACCGCCACCACTGTCGGCTCGCCGTGGTCGGACTGGCAGGCCTTGACCATCGACGTGCCGGACCCGGTATCCGAACCGGCCGTCGGCGCGCTGCAGGTCACCCCGTCCGAGCAGGTGGACGGCACCACCGTCACCCCCACGCTCACCCCAGCCCTGCTGGCCCAGATAAGCGACCCGGCAGGCAAGCCACTACGGGCCGAGGCTGAGATCGAGCACGACCCGGCCGCGGCCGGGCAGGGCAGCGGCCAGATCTGGACCGGCGGCGCCGACAACGTACCCGTCGGCACGCAGGCGAGCATCGCTATCCCGGCGGGCAAACTGGCCGACGGGTGGAAGGTGCGCTGGCGGGCCCGCGCGGTCTCATCCACCGCCGCCTCCGCCTGGTCGGACTGGCAGTCCTTCACCGTCAGCTTGCCCAAGCCCACCGCAACCGGCCTGACCATCACTCCGTCCAAGGTGGTGGACGGCGTGACGGTGACCGACACGCTCACGCCGACGCTGAAGACGACGGTGACGAATCCGGCCGGCCAGCCCGTCCGGGCGGAGTTCGAGGTCGAGCACGATCCAGCCGCGGCCGGGCAGGGCAGCGGCCAAATCTGGACCGGCGGCGTCGATGACGTCGCGCACGGTGGTCAGGCGAGCATCGTTCTTCCCGAGGGGAAGCTCTCCAACGGGTGGAAGGTCCGCTGGCGTGCACGCGCCGTCGCGGGCGAGTCCTCCTCACCCTGGTCCGACTGGCAGTTGGTCACCGTTGACCTCGTCGAGCCAGGCGAGGAGGCACTGGCGATCACAGAAGGCCCGGTGATCCACACCGATCAGAGCTTCACCGTCGCGGCCTGGCTACGGTGGTCCGATCACGACGGGGACTACAGCGTCATCGAGCAAAGGGGTGCCTATCAGTCACCGTTCCGCCTCGGCAATACTCCGGATCACGGTCTGGTCTTCACACTGACCAATAGCGACACCGCGAACGCGGTGAGCGAAGGTGTGCTCTCTGAGGTTCCACCGCCGGTTAACGACTGGTTCCACCTTGCGGGCGTCTATGACGCCGACAGCAAGGTCGCTTCCCTGTATCTCAACGGCCAACTCGTGGGTTCAGCGCCGATCAGCTCAGCGGCCTGGAGCAGCGACTCGGCGATGAGCCTCGGCGCCACCATGCGCGGAGATCTCGACGAGACGCGCGTCTACCAGCAGGCGCTGACCGCGGCACAAGTGAACGAACTGGTGAACCCGCAACCCACCGAGACACCGGCCAAGGCCGACGCTCGGGCTTCCACGGCACAGGCGGCAGACTTTGACTACGAACACATGACGCTCGAACAGTGCGAGGCCGAACGCGACAATCGGGTCGGGGAAAGCGGGACGTGGAACACCGGCAAAGGCTGGGACAAGCTCGTACCGTATGGAGGTTGCTGGAGCCGCCATATGCTGTTCGTTATCTACGAGAAGACGGAGAAACGCGACAAGACGTGCAACTGCAAGGTCACCGTGGAAAATGTCGATGACTTCCTGAACTTTGACATGACCGTCGTCATGCATAGTTATCTCGGTGACAGCAGCGGCCTATCGGTCGTGGGCGGAGCCGGCAGCGGGCGAGGTCCCCGGGACATCAAGGTGTGGACCAGAGTCGACAACTTCTGGACCGAAGACGACGATTTCTTCAACTCGCTTCTCGGCCTCGACAACACCGACCCCGAAGACCTCGACAACACGCTCAAGCTCGAACTCGAGGTCACCGGCGGGTCGACCGCCTGTTCAACCATCTACTCCTCCGGGGACAACGGCGGGCTCACCCGTACCGCGAGGATGAAGAAGTGGATAGACGATGGGGACGACGTCTTCATCTTCCACTCGGAGAACGGAAGCCCAAGTCGCTGCACCATCATGCCGTGGCTCATCTACAACAACCCGCTGACACCGGGAAACAGCGATCAGCAAGTGGTCGCGGGCTGGGGCGAGGGTACCTGGCTCACCACCGGAAACCAGCAGTTGCGAGACAGCGCACCGCGGGTGCGCTGCGACAACATCCCGATGGGATCCGTGGCCGGAAACTACGCCGGCGGCTGCGTCTTCTACGGCTCCAGCCGTGTTTACCGCATGTCCACCACCGACTTGAACAACGGAGCCGTGGCCAGGCACATCAACCTGGCATTTACAAAACCACAGGACACCGTGCCCTTCAAGACGGACGGCGCCAAACACATTCCGGGGAACTGGAACGCCAGCCACTCCACTCCGGAAGGGAAGCCGCTCGAGCGGATCTACACCAACACGAACAGACACGAACAGAACGTCAAGGCGAAGGACGCGGTATGCGACGAGTTCTTCGACCAGCGCCCCCGACAGGTGACAGGAGAACCCGACAAGGCGAAGTGGGAACAGTGTGATGAGTTCCCGTTCGCGTCCACGAAGCAGGGAGCCGCTTACCAGGATCCCACCTACGGCAAGAACAACTTCTCCGTGCTCAGCATTCTGGGCAGCCAGAACACGAGTGCCGGGAACGACCTCGGTGTCTTCTACGCGAGATACCGTGTGCTGTCCGGCAACCCGTTCTGGGTTGCGGTGAAGTAACAGGCCCGCGCGGGCGCCGCCCCGGCGGCGCCCGCGCGCACACCAGGAGACTGCGATGAGGCACGTAGAGCGGCTGTGGCATTTGGCATATGACTATGGCATGGGCGAATCGTTCATGGGCATGTGGGTGCGAAATTTGGGGATTGAGGAAACCGCCGTCCGATTGGGTGCCGACACTGCGACCGGCAGGGACTGCGCCTGGGCCGACCTGCTGAAAGGGGTGGATGTCAGTGGCGGGGCGGGCGTTGTCTGGATCGGCCGCCTCAACGACGAATGGCTGCAAGTCATCCACCGAGGTGCCGACGTCCCCGACGCCTTGCCGCAACTGTCCGCTGGTCGTGGCCAGGCTCTGTCCTTGGGCTGGAGCGTCGAGGGGGTCGGGGATCTCGTGTACGCGGTCGACGGTGCCTACGCCACCTTTTTCAGCGTGACCCGGCCGAACCGGCGTGGCGGCTCCCAGCCCGACGCGCTCGACGCGTACGCGGAAGGGCTGCTGTTCGACGTCCAGGATTCCTCTTGGGAGAACGATCCAGCCCTACCGGAGGGCTGGATGGAATACACCGCCTGGGAGGAGGCACGTGGGGAAGGCGACATGTCCGACGACGACTATGAGGACATGCGGCCGGAGTGGTGGGATCTGCAGGCACTTGCCATCAACGGGTACAGTCCGCCACTGGCCACTGCCGTCACCTCGGCGCTGACTCTCGTCGGACGCGTGACAGGGCGAGAGCTGGACGAGAGCTGGATGAGGGGAATCCACACCCGTTTTCTGATGACCAGTCACAACGGCTGAGCTCAGGCATCGGGAGGCAGCAGTCGCGGGCGGGAGGGTACTGGTGGTCCGACCAACCCGGCCGTCTTCTCCATACTTCCGAGATCGCGCGCTCCAACCCCTCGCAAATGCCGGGAGCCGCTTCCGAGATTACGAAGCGCCGTCAGGGTGCTCGCCCCACTCGGCTGCCGCCCGCTTACGACGCGGTGCTCGGCGAGTACGCCGCGGCGCTGGAGCGCGCGCCGCTGTCGGCCGAGACCCGGCGCACCTACCGCTCGCGCGTGCGCATGTTCCTGTCCTGGCTGGCCGACCACGCCGCCACCTATTCCACCGATCCCCTCGCCGATCGCCAGGCGTGGGACTGGGCGGTGCGCGACTACCGCATGTGGCTGCTGCGCGACGCCCCGCCAAGCGCAGCCGCGTCTACGTCAACTTCGCCCTCACCGCACTGGACGACTTCCACGTCCGCCGAGGCCTGGGCAAGGCCGACGTCGCCCGCGAAGACCTGCCCAAAAGCGCAACCCCGCGCCCTGGAGGAGCGCGCCCGCGTCCGCTGGCTGCGCGCCGTGGGGGCGCATCTGCCGCCCCGGGGCCGGTGCATCGCGCTGATCCCGTACTACGCCGGCGCGCGCATCAGCAAAGTCGTCCGCCTCGACGTCGGCGATGTCCAGTTGTCGGCCCGCAAGGGCCGGCTGCGCCTGTACGGCACGGGCGGCAAGTTCCGCGAGGTCGACATCCACCCAAGCTCCGCAGCGAGCTGCGGCTCTGGCTGGATGAACGCCCCCACTGGCCCCGCGCCGGCGACAACCCAGCCCTGTTCCTCAACGCCAAGGGCGGGCGGCTAACCGCCCGCGCTGCGGGCGGCATCATCGCCGAGATCGCCCAGACGGCTGGGCTGGATGATCTCACCACGGCGCACGTTCTGCGCAACACGCTCGCCACCACGCTGGTCCGCGGCAAAACCGACCTGTCCTGGTCGCCGAAATCCTTGGCCACGCTCGCCTGGAGACGACTCGCCGGTACAGCTTGCCATCCGACAAGGACAAGGAAGACGCCCTCAAGCTGATCACGGTTGACCGCTGACCGCCCGCCTGCCTGCGGAAACGGGCGTCAAGATCGACTCATGGCCGGTTTTACCCGTATCTCGGCTGGACCCCAGCATCTCACGGTCGCAGACGGCTCTGGGAGCAGGCTCCGGTGGAGAACCCTTCCCGAGGCCGAGGAAATCCCGGAGCGTACGAAGCGAAACTTAAGGCATGATCACAAAAGCCCTCGGATTAGCACTGGCCGCAGCCGTGTTGCCCAGCATCCCGGCCTCTTCGACCAGTCTGCATGACTGTGCGAACGCGACCACACGTTGCGACGGCAGCGTCGATGTCCCCCTCGATTGGGAGAACTTCTCCTCTGAACGCATTTCCGTGGCCTTCGCCTGGATTCCGGCCAAGGACGCCGACGGCACCGTGGTGGCCGACCTCGGCGGCCCAGGGCAGACCCTGCCGACCGTACCCGAGATGCAGCGAGTGCTCGGACCCGTGGCTGCGTCCACGGGAGTGGTGTACGAGTTTGACCTGGTCACAGGCGTGGCGTCGTGAAATGAAGACGGCCATCGCGTGATCCTTCGAGTAGCAAGATCAAGATCGAAGGAGAACCAGGCGATGGCCGTAGACAACAGTGTGACGCCCGGGCAGTGGCTGGCGCGGCAGATCGAGACCGACGACCCGGATCTGTTGCGATCCATGGCGGGAGACCATGGCCGAAGCGTTGATGTCGGCTGAGGCCGACAGCCTGTGCGGAGCCGGTTATGGCGAGCGAAGCAGCGAACGGACCAACTCTCGCAACGGCTACCGCATCCGCGAGTGGGACACCCGCACCGGAACGATCGAGCTGGCCATCCCGAAACTCCGGTCGGGCTCCTACTATCCGGACTGGCT